>CAJJCP010000010.1 GCA_905182715.1 uncultured Candidatus Poseidoniales archaeon | reverse complement strand
CTGGAACTGCTGCTGCCGATACATCGCTGGAATTGCAATACAAGATATGGCGATGATTCGAGTTTACTGGAGTACTTCCGACTGGCTCCCCATGGGGCCCGGAAAACAATTCAGAATACTTCCAAGTGGGAAACCATTCATTGATGCTCGTCGGGCAAGAACAACTCCTTCTTCCAATACCGAGTCAAGCTCAGTACCGATGAACTCAATAATTGGAAGATACCAAACCTGGACGATGTCAAAATATACTCCGAAGAATCAACGCTTCTTGGACAGCATCCCAGTCTTCGCTCCATCCGAATGCAGCGCCGATCGAACTGACGACGTTTCCATTCCTCCTACGGAGCGAACTCAACGTTATTCCCTGCTGTTGCATTCAACGAACAGTGACGGACTCAACCTAAGCGAACAGCAATGCCGCACGCATTACATGGGATGCTGGAACCGAAGCATTTAGTCATCGACGATTCCGATGGGATATTGAAACAGAGCGAGGTTGACGGTCGTCGCACAGTTTCAACAACACCAGACGGGGATGAAATGAAATGGAGTATTGCCATTGCAGAAGGACTACCAAGTGATTACCTTGCACTTGAAATTCAAACCATGGCCTTCATGAAACCAAATATAGAAGTCCAGATACCATCAACATGAAAATATTCTTGATGTGCATGTCATCGAGTATTCATCTTCTTTTTCGAGTCAAGGGGAGCCAGATGTTTCGACAGGAGAAGTTTTCCCGATGGAGTCCAATTCGAGGTGACCATCGATCATAGTTTCAATTCCACAGCGACTCGACTGCTTTATGGCGTAATCGAAGGAAGGTTACATGTCGATGTAGAACACTCAAACTTTGGATGGTTCAATTCTACGGGTGAATGGTTTACGCTACAAACCGGGCAAGAAACGGTCATGTCATACACCCTTCCAAACTCCAGTTCAGGTGATGCTCGAATATGGCTTGAAGCACGCACGCAGGACGACTTCACCCTCAATGTGAATCCTTCATCGAAGGAATTCATACTGAATGTGGACGCTCCACTTCAAACTTCAACATCGCCAAGCACTGGGGCTTATCTCAATGAAATGGCTGCACGGAATGTTGAATTTGAATTCTATGATGTTGGCGGATTTAACGATGCTACTGTACAAGCTTTTGTTTGGATTGAAGCGCTTCATGACAGTGATGCCGATGGGCAATATTCAGTCGATGAATCGGTTCAAGCACCTCTGACATTTACCCAAGCAGGTGATTCTTGGCTGCTAAATTTGACGGTGAACGACACAGCGAACGCGGACCACCAAATGGTCCACGTCACACTCGAAGGGGCCAACTTAGCCGGTAAAAACATTCGAAATGCAGAAATCTACCCCACCAATGGTTTACTCTCTTGGATGAGCCGAACTCCCGTGAAGGCAAATATTTCTTTGATTGAGCCTTTGTTTGAAACATCTGAAAGTGGGGCTCAGCGGCTCGAACCAACCGGTCAAGTCGGATGGAAGGTCATCGTAAGTGACAGCAATTCCCTCTCTGACATCGCCCAAGTTCGAATTGAACTTGGCAACGATGAAACACTTGGGATGCGATACAATACCAACTTGGATACATGTGAAGAGATGGATGCTCGTATTCAAGTTGAGAATTCATGCTTTGCAACCACTGAGAATGAGAGTTTAGTGATTCATTTCATTGGTAAGGTCGATTGGACTTTTGTCAACTCGAACATTGATATCGGCCATCTTGAAGTTCAAATTGATGATTATGATGGGACAAGTGTACATGTTTTAGAAGGGCAATGGGTCTTAGAACGACAGATGTCCATACTCGTCGAACCCCTTCAAGACATTGATGGGCCAGTCAAAGGCGAACTTACAACCGGTTGGAGCATAATTTCAGGAGAATATGTGCAATTGAATGCCACGATTCATCATTTGATCAGCAACACACCCTACAACGGATATGTATCCGTATTTTGGAGAGGAAAGATTCAGAATGATTTCTTTTCCAATAGTTTTTCTGCCGAAGTGATTGATGGTCAACTCTCTGCCCAAATTCAAACCCCAATGGGTTCTGGGCTTTGGCATCAAACCGTATTGGAGATCTGGGACCCTTATGATTCTGAAAATCTGTATTCGACTGAATTACCGAATATGAGATTAGACGGGAATGCTCCAGTTCTGTTACCTTCAACTTTAACAAGTGGGATATCGAGATACCATTTAGATAACGTCGAAATCGGTGTAAATATTGCTGAGGCAAATTCTTGGACAGAGAACCTCACCCTAAATTGTCAAATTCAATCACTGAACTTCGAGTGGCCAGTTCTCACGCTTAGTCGCGAATCTTCGACCGTTTTTGATGGGAAAACAATGTTCAGTTTCATCTATAATTTCGCAGAACAAGGAAACCCTTCGACACTCTCGACTCAATCAAACATCGCCTGCTGGGCAAGTGGCAGTGATGATGCTGGCTGGGAACTTACTTCATCGAGTGGTAATTCTGCTAACAATCCTTGGTTGATTTCATCTCTGAGTGACATTGGTCCAGACTTAGAAATCCGTTCCGTAGATTTTGAAGGAGACACGAGTCAAGGTTCAACATTACGCATGGAAATGCAGATCTTCAGTGCTGGAGAACAAATTGATGTACCGTTCAATGTTACAATCAGTATTGTTCAAAATGAAATCACCTCTGTAGTGGGACGAGAATTGATATCATCAATTGCAGGAAATGCTGCAGTCAATATACGTGCAGCGATCACCGTTCCTGATGGCGACTGGACACTTCTCATTGAAGTCGATGCTGAACAAAGCATTTGGGAACTGGATGAAATGAACAATAAATGGTTACAAAACTATTCCCAACAAAGTGATGCCATGTCAAGCTCCCTCGTTGTGATTTCTGCAGGCGGAGGAGTATTGGTATTGATAGGAATCGTTTTCATCTTACTGCGCAAAAGGGGCGAACAGGAAGGCCTCTCTGCTGATTCACACCCTGTAACTCCGATTACTGGTCCACCTTCACGAGCGGACGGAACCAAGAAGGCTCCTTCGAACCTCAAAGGCCCACCTCCGAAGGCACAAGTGGATGCACCTGCACCTGAAGTCAAAGTGACTGCATCGATGCCTGAAGTAGGGAGTTCGGTATCCGACTACTCCCAACTCCCAGGAGGCGGAGAGTATCGATATGAGGGAAGTCAAACTTTCTACTCTGGAACTCACTGCGGTTCATGGAAACAAAACTCCGACCAATCCTTCACTCGGATGGAATAGGGTCAATGCCTAACTTCTTCAAGAAGGACTGATTGTTTACTCTATGGCGAGTGAGGATATCGAAGATATTCGGCGCGTTCTTGCCATCTGCTTTCGAGACGGAGAAACACTTGGAGCATTAGATATTGAACGAATAATTTCGTTTGACATGGAATGGGTTTCTCCAGGTGAAGCAGAGAAAGTGGTTCAAGCCTTAATTGGCAAAGGTTGGCTTACTGGCGAGGAAGGTTCGCTTACTCCAACCGTTTCACTCTCCGGTGTTCAATCACCCCTCGGTTGGTTTCCCCGGCCATCTCGATTGCTTCACCCCGTTCATCCCGAACAACAACAACCTCATTCGAACACAAAGGAATCTCAACCCGCTCCTAAAGCAACAACACCCATCACGAGTAATGCCTCACTTCACGTTTCAGATTCCCTCGACCCTCGAGCAAAACTCACTCAGAGATTGGCCAAATTCATCTCGAAGTCGTCTGAAATCTCGCTTGATGAAGTCGAACGCAGAGCAAAGCGCAAACAACAAGCATTGGGATATGTCAGTACGTGGATGTGCCTTGCATTAGTTGCCAGAGAACAGAACCTTTCAATGAAGGAAATCACTGACGCATTAGCGACTCGGTGATTATCCCTCGATAACAGTGCCATCGTCTTTCTCGAGAACTTCTTCACTGTTACGTGCAGAAAGTTCGATCAATACCGGCAAAAGAAGTAAGGCGAGCAAGAGCGAGAAGAAGACGGTCACGGCAGTAATTAATCCGAAATCTTGGATGACTGGCATAGGTGAAAACATCAGTACTAGGAAACCGAAAGCAGTGGTAAGTGCACTCATAATCAAGGCGACACCAGTGGTTGACAGGGCAGCACGCAAAGCCTCCCAATGGGAATCTCTTCGAGCCAGTTCAACTTCAATCCGCCGCCACATATGAATCGAATAATCGATGCCTATACCGATGGTTAACGCAGTTACCATCACGGTCAAAACATTCCATTTCAAACCGAGTATAAACATTGAACCTGCGACCCAAAGTGACGCCAATGCGACCGGTAGGAGTACTGCTAACGCTGGAACCATACGCCGTGTCAAGACCAACAGGACGACCATGGACACGAAGAGTGAAATGACGGTGGATTTGATTTGAGAGGTATTCAAACCGTCGAGTACAGTTTGCAAAATGACAAGGTCTCCTGTCACATACAAGTTTGCATGACCGTCAAGGTTGTACCGAAGCGTACCTTGTTCCGAAGTGCTACCGAGTTGTTCTTCGATTTTGCTAATGACAAGTTGAGACTCTGCAGAGGTCGATGCCTCAACACGAACTTCGGTTCTGAAATACGTGATTTCATCATCGGTTAAGTGAACCGTATGTTCAATACGTTGCGCCCAAGTCTCACCCGTCAATGCATCAGCAACAGTTTGGTTCGTTGCAAGTTGCGAAAAGGCTGAGGCCAAATTGAGTTCAATTGAAGTGTTGATGACATAGACATCACCTGCATAGACTTCGAGATTATTCGTTTCACCAAAAGAAGTGTCCCGTAAGATGGCATCTCGTAAAACGACATAGGGGCCTTCATAGGAAGGAGAAGGTGGTGAATTGTCAGTCCCGACAACGTCATGGTTCGCTTCGAAGTCTTTGTGTAGCCCCCTCAGTTCATCGAGCATCAGCCCGTCCCCTGGAATACTTGATGAACCATCAAGGGGTTCAAACAGAATGTAAATTAATTTCCAACCTGCACTGTCGTAACTTGTTTCCATATCTTCTCGGACTTGCATAATTTCCATATCCGGGTCGACAAAGTCTGCGAGGTCAAAATCAGTTTCAAGCGATGCTGCTCCGAAAATAGAGATTCCAGAAATCAGAATGGTCACCAGTATGACCATGACTTGCTGCTTTTGTTGAACCGCTACGATACCTCCAACAAGACGTGGCATGGTGATGGCTTGGCTCTGTTGAACATTCACAGCCTTGTTGCGGACAACATGGAGTGCGCCGACCACAGCAGTCGATGAAACAAAAGCGCATAGAACACCAAATGCAAGAGCGTAACCAAATGTTGCCAATGGTGGCAAAGGTGAGATCACATTCGCCAAAAATGCTGCCACCGTTGTTACAACTGCCAAAGAGAGTGGTATTGAAAGTCGAGCGCAAGCCCGTAGCCAAGCTTCTGAAGAGTCCTCTTGTTCTTTACGAATAGCAGAGAATGCTCGTTGTAAATGAATTGCATAATCAATACCAAGCCCGAGTACCAATGGCGCAACTGCCACTTCAAGAGCAGTAAACCGGATATCGAGGAGATTCAAAACCCCGTACGTCCAAATCAAAGCAACAGAGAGTCCAATCAACGGGAAAGCGACATCGTTCATCGATCTGAAGGCAATGGACAGAAGTATAATGACAACCAATAAAGCGAGGACAACTAACAAGGCGAGATTATCAAAAGTACCTTGGTCGATGTCATAAGAAATAAGGTCAAGAGATGCCACACCGTAATTCAAATCTGAAGATTCTGAAAGTTGGGCGAATTCCATTCGGAATTGGTCTTGAATCACTTTTCTCTTTTCGACATCGAGGTCAGGATCGATTTCAAGCACCCAGAGGGTCGAAGATGCAGTAGGGGCAGCAGCACCGGTTCCATTCTTGAGATATTCACAACTTGAATCAACATTCAAATCGCTATGGAGTAGGGCAGATGAAGCATAACGGGCTGCCGAAAGAAGTTGGTCGTCGGCTGTGAGTGAACAAACAGTATCCTCCTCAAAAAGGAGGTCGAGAATTTCGCCCCATGATTGTATCGAATGCAACGAAGTACCATTTGCTTCTTCATCGAGAGCTAATTGAACGATTCCAGGTGTCGTGGTCCAAACAGCAACAGCATCTTGGCGCTTAGATGATTCATTCTCCATGTGTGAAAGATGGTCGTTCATCGTTTGGAGATTTTCTATAGAAAGTATGTTTGAACCGTCTTTCGCAGAAACATGGACAAAGAGTGGCCTTGCTTCATTTGGAAAGTATTCATGAATACGATCGTGAGCATCACTCGATTCAGAGTCGGGTGCAAAATCGGCGAGGTCGGTATTGAAAGTTGGAGGAGAGATGACCAGATGCACGCTCAGTGCCACAGTAAACAGAAAGACAACGACGAGAAGAACAGGTGCCATACGTTTGAACGATGGAGCCCAACCGGCCATTCGTTCTTCCAACGACTCAGTATCCATTGCTCTTGCGAAGTAATGGCACTAAAAAAGAGAGGGGGGTCGAATCTCTCGAAGATGTGCCTTTCTGAGAAATTTGAGATTTGTTCATCGTGAGATTCAATCACTTTTCAGGGAGAATGCAGGGAGAAGGTTCAAACCAAAGTGGTAGTTCGCAAGAACGATTGCAATGCCAGTTAAAGTCCTCCTGAATGAAAAGAAAGAACTTCGCCTGCGTGTCATTGGTGAAAGCCATACAGCTTTGCAGATGCTCCGAGAACGTCTTAACGTGAGCAGCAAGGTCGAATATGCAAACTATTTCCCAGGTCATCCTGAACTCGACGACCCTGAATTCTATATCCGTATCGCTGGAAAAAACACTTCCGACAAGGTCTTGAAAGAAATTGTTTCTGGACTCGCAAGTGAATTCGCTAGCATCAGCCTCTGAATGGGGTGTTCCGATGACCACATGGACGGATTCTCTCGCAGAATCCATTGGACTTGACGGCTATGCTACAGACACCCTCGGTATTGGCGGAGTTTTGAAAGCACGAGTTGCCGATTTTCGGGTTGAAGAGATTTCGACTCCTGTTCATCTTGAAAACCGTGGTCGCTTTACCGTTGCTCGCATCATGCTCACGAACTGGGAAACCAACAGATTCTGTAACACATTGGCCAAAGCACTGTCCATCCCTCGCAATCGTATCTTTTTTGCTGGAACGAAGGACAAGCGAGCGGTGACACAACAACTGTTTGTCATTGATGCTCCGCAGGCCAAGGTAGCGGAAGTTGAAATTCCAGATGTCAACATCGAAGTTCTTGGCAGGACACATCAAAAGATAGGATTCGGCAACCACCGTGGCAATCGGTTTACCATTGTCATTCGAGGCTGTGCCAATGAAGACGGCACCCCAATGGCTGTCGAAGATGCACTGAAAGAAGTCGAAACGATTCAAAAGGAAATGGCGTCAAAATTAGGCGAAGATACGTTTCCAAATTGGATCGGACCGCAACGGTTTGGAGCGGGACGTCCAGTCACTGCTGAAGTTGGAAAGCATGTGATAGCAGGAGACTGGAAACAAGCAGCACTCACCTACATTTCCATGGCTGGCGAGTCAGAGAATGCTGATGTAGCCGCCTTCCGAAAGCATGTTCGCGACAATGGACCCTCCGAAGAAGGGCTTGAATTGGCACCGAAGTGGCTCGGGTTTGAACGGAAAATGGTTGAGCATCTACTTCACCGGCCCGAGGATTACATCGGAGCGTTTCGCAAACTACCTGGCAATTTACAGTTGATGACCGTCCATGCATTACAGTCGGTCGTGTTCAACAAATCACTCCATGCACGGCTCGCAGCCAATCACCCAATCAGTTCTCCAGCAGCGGGCGATTTTGTCGGACGCATTGATGAAAAAGGTCAATTGGACGCTCCAAGTTGTGTTTTGGTCGAAGAACGAACACTACCACGTATCATTCGAAACTGTCAACTTGGCCGTCTTGCTCCAACAGGGCCACTGCCGGGAAGTGAAATCCAAACCTGTGATGGTTTAACCGGCGACATCGAAAAAGAAATCATTGAACAAATGGGCTTAACAGATGTAACCTGGGAAGTGGAGGCAATCCCTCGGCTCTCGACACGAGGCACTCGACGATCACTCGTAACGAGCTTCAAGGAAATGAGTGTTGACAGTGTTCCAATTGCCAATGATGACTCTATGGGAGAGCGATGGAAGGCAGGACCTGTTAACAACAGCCGCTGGCATCCGGATGGGGCCTGCATTCGATTCAGATTCACCCTTTCCTCAGGAAGTTACGCCACAACACTGTTGAGAGAATTCATGCGATGCCCTTTGCATCAATTGTGAACACTCCAGTGCATCAGTTGGAGATGGTACGCATTGTATCAAGAAATTCATTCTGTGATGTGAAGAAAAACAATCACTTCAACAATGTGAGACAAAACTCACTGGAATTGATTTGAGTGAAACTCAAAGAAGGCCCATTGAAAGAACTTCGATTTCACCGACGCCTGGAATATCGGAAATTTTTCCTTCCAAAGCATCTGCAAGACCTTCGCCATCATTCATGACCACGTGAATCTGAACAAACTTGAGTCCGAAAGCCAAAGGCTTGACTTCCACGGATTGAATGTTGTAAATATCGTCACTGAGACCTTGAACTGCAGTTGCGATTGCATCAGCATCAACGTTCTCGGCATCCGAATCAGGATTGAGTTTGTATGTCATTGCTACCATACCCATAGAATCACCTCAGGGCCCCTGGTACTGGCAGGTCGGGCAGATGTAAAGGACACCTTGATTGCGGCAACGAGGACTACGTCCAATCGGTGTATCGCATCCAGGGCATGGGAATGAAGTTGATCCAGTTTCCACAAGTGGAACTCCGGACGAGGTGCAGTTTGCTGCTCTTTCAGTCATAATAGGTCCTCAGTAACAAATGCCCCACACCCTCCCCTTCTTTATGGTTGCGTGCTGAACCACCTCACTTTGGCAATGAAATGTAATCTGAAGTCTCGGCCAATGACGGTCCGATGAGTTCTATCGGCCGAGTACACTCAATCGTCCATGACGACCAGTACTCACGACCAGTTCCCCATTTCGTTCCCTGCACCAGCCGGATTCGAGGACAAGAATATCGCCCACTTGCACGCGCTGAATCTGGTCGCCCCACAAAACAATTCCAACGATGCCAGTTTCATCGCGACCACATGCCGCAGCGACTGGGCCAACATAATGTTCTGAATAGACCATACGTCGTGGATAGATTCGGAGTAAAACGACTTCAAGACGGAGAACCGGCTGGTCCACTTGTAAGTCAGTGATTTTTTGACGGCGGCTCGTGGCTTTCTTACTCTTGCTCAGTGTTGTGCGGTGTTGTACCATGAGGTGAGATTCACCTCAATGCTCATCAATCTATTCGCCTTTCTTTTTCCGCATGGAGAACGAAGATGTGATGATGTCTGGGGCTTCAGCAATGTCATCTCCACTGAGCTTGAGGTTCAATGCTGCTTCATACTTTTTCAGAACAGAAACTTTTCGGAATTTCCAAGGCATGAAGTTTATGCAGATAAGGTAGACTTCAGATGATGAATTCCGAGAGGCGTGAGGTGAATAGCGACGGACGTCGTAAAAAAACGGTCTGATGACTTCGATTAATTCCTCAACACCAACACCCTGAAACAATTTGGTAACGAAAGAACCACCTTTGGTTAACAGCGGGAGTGAGAAATCAAAGACAAGTGAAACC
Source organism: uncultured Candidatus Poseidoniales archaeon (assembly GCA_905182715.1). Lineage (GTDB taxonomy): Archaea > Thermoplasmatota > Poseidoniia > Poseidoniales > Poseidoniaceae > MGIIa-L1. The sequence goes on along the minus strand of CAJJCP010000010.1, from coordinate 46,358 downwards.
AAGTTCATGGCAATTGCTTGGTCCATATCCCATTTGCCGGTGATGTTTGGAGAGATGTCCGAAATGATTGAATTCAAAGGACGGTCATTTAATTCTAGAAGAACACGCTGTTGAACGTGGGGCTCAGTGATATCTCCGACCATAAGAACTGCACCCTCAACGCGTTGACAGGCTTCTAAATCGACTCCAATGACCCAGCCATCTGTACCAACCAATTCGGTTGCAACTTGAGCCCAACCCCCTGGGTGGCAGCCTACATCGAGAATGACATCACCTTTGCTAATCAAATTAAAGCGCTCTTGGATTTGCTTTAATTTGAAGGCGGAACGGGACCTGTAGCCGCTGGCCTTGGCTTGCCTACGCCAAGAATCACGCTTGTGATTTTCAATCCAGTGATCAGCCAAACTCATTCCTCCTAACTCCCCTTCGCCACGCACCTGTTGATGAAACCTCGCTTTAATTCAACTCCGAATCAAAGGGATGAAGGGTGTCGGTATCCTCGGCGGAGCATGATGGGAGGCGATTTGAGTTGAAACCGCCGCTTTTTGTTGTTTCATGCCTGCTTTCTCTCCTGCTTATGGTATCCTGTAGTGCTTTCGTACAAGCTCAAGTTATCGACCCGTCAAATACATTGGTCAACCCAATAGCAACGGAGTCAATGGGACGGAGTCTTCTTGTTGAAGAAGTAACAACCACATGGTGTCCAACATGTGCACAAATAGACCCGTACCTGAAGGGAGTGGCCGATTCACACGGGTCACGTATTGCCATGGTTGCCTATCACCCCTCTGATGGTGAAGATGCTTTTCAGCCACCTGCAGCTCAACATCGTATCAATCGACTTGGCCTTCATCATGGAAATGCAATTCCTTCGCCAACCTTCTTTGTCGAGGGTAAGAACCCACGATCGGGCACGGAGGCATGGAGTGATGTTCAACGGGACATACTTGACCTCGAATTAACCCGCCAAGACTCGACTCTTTTGCAGTTTGAAGTTCTACGAACTGCGGAAGGAATCACGGCACGCGTACTTTCTATTGCGAACATGAGTGCCGAACTCGAGAACACGCAATTGACTTTCCTTGTTCTTGAACACGAGAAGATTGTCCAGGCTGGTGTTGTGAATGCGGGTGAATCAACCCGTGACCGTGTCGTGGTGGCAACGGCAGAATGTGACATCAACACCTCGACTGTTACCACTCAAATCGGTCTCTTGGGCGTGGGTGTCGATAAAGGATGCAACATTGATTTTGAAATTACGTTTGAAGACATGGACGAATTCAGTATCATTTTGATTCATGAAAACACTGAAGATGCAATTGTAAATTCAGAGGCATCGCTTGGAACCTATGGTGCTGTTGAATTCGCATACCGTTCTCGTGACATTCCAGAATCGTGGTCACTTGCCAGCATGATACTGATCATCGCAGCTGGCGCAGGACTCATTGCAATATGGCCGCGTAAGAACTAGAAACGCGCCGATGCGACCGGAATATGCCCGATTGACGTATTTGAGTACCGTAAACTGGTAAGGGCTCGATGCATTACTACACAGATTTAATAACCTTCTCCGACAAAGTAAGTATAATGGCAGAAACATGGGAAGACGTAACCAAAGATGGCACGCAACCTCTCAAAGAGTGGGTTGTCGAATATACCGTAGTGGTAAATGAAGTAACAAATCAGCACCTGAACATCATGTATGGCGAAGATCTCGCAGATGTTCAAAGAAGGTTGTTGCTTGAACTCAGGAAAAACTATGCTGAAAATGAACGGATTGATGTCACTGTCCAACGAATGGAAGAAATCAAGGACACTTCAGACGCAGTGACTTTTGAAGGATGCTTCACACCTTAGTTGGATTTCGTACGGTAGTGGATTTCAATCACTTCACCGTTCTGGAGAAGGTAATCATCGAAAGAAGTCACACGGTTATCCGCAGTTGCGCTTTCCCCGGAAGCATGGACGTGCATGACCATTTCATGAGTTGCATTGACTCGATAATCAAAGATTCCTGTTTCATTGAAATGATGGCCCCAAATGTCGAAAAAGACACCTAATGAGATATTACCTGGGTCATTGAGTTCAATATGAAGGCGTCCTGTATCATCGTGTGTGTGTATCGTGTGCATGTAATTCTCATTGCCATTGCAGGCATCTGTTTGAATTCCAATTGCAGATTCAACGGTATACGGACTTCCATCAATGAAAACTTGGAGAGTGATGTGGTCGTGGCGTGCTAACCCACTGTGTTCAACACAATCGAACGACAAAGGGTCTGGCGAATCTGCTGTTGATGCCAGATTTTCATTTGTGTCCTTTGCTTCATCAGTTGACACGGTTGAAGCCATATCTTGATCAAACAATCCAGCGTGTTGAGCGTAAAGAACAACAATCGCTGCTAATGCTAATGCGATGACTATGCTCCAAAAAGTCGCCTCTCGATTCATAAATTCACCTCACCTAGACGGTGTTCCAATCTTTGGATTGGTTCATCCGCATCAGTCGGAAGAAACCAATGAATGCTGCGATATTGGCAACGTGTGCCGTGGTACAATATTGGCATATTTTTTCCATTTGGAATTCGTAAAAGACCAACAGTGCGATAACAAAGAAACCTGCAAAAGTGATGTAGGTTCCGAATTTAAGATAGGAAGAAGCCCAATCTGCATTTGGTTCCTTTGAAGTAGAATATACCAGGTACAAGAGAATACAGAAGACCGCCGCACCAATCCCACCCCATGGGATTCCAAAGAATGGGTCAGTATTGTATTCAACGTTCCCGATGACATCATCGCATGAAAGTATTGAATTCGAAGCACAAAAGTTTCCACCTTCACTTATTTTCGAAGAAATCCAAAGAGTTTGGAATGAGACCGCCATACCTGCAAGACAGGTAAGAATGAGCCCGGAGAAGACTCTTCCACGCTCAGTTCCCAAAAAGGGCATAGTCTCCGAGAGTGAAGCAAAAAGAGTTCGACCGACTGGTAGGATCATGAAGAGCCCAACAAGTACAGGAATCACGTACAGCATCAATTGAACATTCGCATCCATTCAAGCACTCTCCCGTGGGACGAGTGTGATGATGGCATCTCGTAATTCTTCACCTTGATTTGCTGCAGAACTCCATGCGATGATACCATCGGGTTGGATAAGGTAATAGCTTGGAGTTCCACTGACTTTCCATTTCTTCATGTTATCTTGGTCGAGGTCATCGACATACGGGAAAGTGTGAGCAGCACCAGGTCTTGAACCGCAATCCGAACTTGCACAATCTTCACCAGAGTTTGCAATTTTGTCACGGAAGGCAACTATTTCATTCGGCTCGAATCATGGCCACCAATGTCAAGTTCAGTCGCGCTGGCAATAAAGTTGACAATCGCTCCGTCCCATTGAGGGTTATTGCCACTGAAGTCGTTAGCGTTGATTCCCATGTCTTCAGCAGATTGTACGCAGTAAGGACAGTCGGTATCCATGAATTCAATAACGACCCATTGACCACTGATGTCACCTTCTTGCCATCCAGCATCCCAATAGGATTCTAAATTGAAATCAGACCAGCCACTGCCGTTGTAAAATTTACCTTCAAGCGCAGGGGCACGCTCTCCTTCTTTGGTACCTGTAGCAATCGGACTGGTTGTAGCAGCAATAATCATGATGCCAACAAAAAAGAGCGCCATAACTCGAATCAATGCGGTTGTCCGTACATCTGCTTCATCGTCGTAAGTATACTTCATATGTTCATCTCCTTATTGATTCCAATTTCTTGAATAAGTGCTTTGGCCGTGTGACGGATAGCAGCCTCGCTGTTAAACCGGACATCATAGCCTGTTGACATCATCTTATCAATCCCCAGCATTGCTCTTGGGATATCACCTGCCCAACCCCGGTCTCCACCAGTATATTCGATTGCAGCATCATGGCATCCCGTCTCTTCAACGACAATTTCAGCGATTCTACGTACCGATGCAGTGTCATGTGAACCAAGGTTGAACAAATTAAGCGGTTCGTCTGTCTGTTGCATCACATGCAGAATACCATTGACACAATCTTCGACTTCCATGTATGACTTTTCTTGCAAACCATTCCCGAGTACTTCGAGACGAGAAGGGTCAGCCTTGAGTTTGTGAATGAAATCAAAAATGACACCATGTGTTCCTCGAGTACCGATGATATTTGCAAACCTGAAAATCCATGCTTGCAATCCAAAGGTCCCAACCCAACTACTGATCAATCCCTCGCCAGCTTGTTTACTCGCACCATACAGTGAGATGGGCATACACGGTCCGTGATTTTCAGGTGTTGGAAGTGGAGCATCTTCCCCGTATACGACAGATGATGAAGCAAAAGCAATTTTCTTTACCTCGCAGCGACGCATGGCTTCAACAATGTTGTAGGTCGCAAGAGTACCTTGTTTCAAATCGGTATCAGTGATACGGGTGCCGAGGCGAATATCTGGGTTTGCGGCAAGATGGAAGACGCAATCGATGTCCTTCATTGCCCCGAGTACTGCATCGAAATCCGTGATATCTCCTTGGACGTGTGTGACGGTACCAGCATCGAGATGCGATTGAATAAATTCGAGTTTACCGCTGGAGAGATTATCCAATGCCACGACCGTATCGCCACGGGCAACCAATCGGTCAATCAAATGAGACCCGATGAATCCAGCACCACCAGTGACCAATGCTCGCATGGTTGAAACAAGAAACACCCATGTATGAGTCTTTGGTAATCTTGATGATAACAAGACTCAACAAGTCGAGTTAATGTCATGATGCCTTTGATAACCGTTAACGGAATACTCAATGGTTGTCGCTAAGGAGCAATCCGAGCGATGGAGTTGAAAAACATGCCAAAAAAGAATGAAAATACGATGCCTATAACCCAAGATGAAACAACGAACCTGCTGGTTGGTTATGTCCGAAAAAGCAATGCTGGTGGAGCAATAAAAATCTCGATCAACACTGCTGCCTTTTCTGACTGTTCGACCTATGTCACAAGCGATGGACAATCCTATGTCCCCTTGGTGATGTCACTAAACGCCCTTGAGAAAGTACTCAATGGTGAACGTGCAGTCACAACTGTTTCACAACTTCAAGATTAAGGATTACTTTTCTTGATGCTTCTACGAATTCCATGTGAATTCGATGCCGCTCACTCTTGGGTTTCGACCCTTGAGTGGGCCTTAACTTACAAAGCCCACAAAATATGTTCGATTTACTATATTACTAAATAGAACGGAAACCGCGAAGTGATGGGTGGAATCATGGAACAACATGCCGATACGGTGAAACAATTCATTGTTGCTGGCATGCCTATGTACAATGAAGAAGAGACCATTGGCACCGTTGTTACAACGGCTTTACGCCACGTTGATGCCGTGATTTGCATCGATGATGGTTCTTCAGATTCAAGTGCTCGTATCGCCGAAGCATGCGGAGCTACCGTCATTCGCCACCGAGTTAATCGTGGCTATGGTGGAGCGCTCAAGACGTTATTCATCAAGGCAAAGGAACTCAATGTCGATGCACTGGTTGTCCTTGACAGTGATGGCCAGCACCGTTCAGAAGACATCCCTAAACTCTTGAAACCTATTCTTTCTGGAAAAGCAGACTTTGCCATTGGTTCACGATTTGTTGAAGGAGGGGGCGGAACCGATATGCCGGCATACCGCCGTCTCGGAATCAAGGTGATCACCGCTGCAAGTAATCTTTCAAGCGACCTTGGCATCAAAGATACTCAATCAGGATTCAGAGCATTTTCCCGTACTGCCCTCGATCGTCTCCGATTCGATTCTGAAGGAATGGAACTTTCCTTGGAAATGCTCGAAGATGCACGTGAAAAACAACTCGAAATTATTGAAGTCCCGACCATGATACGCTATGATGTTCCGAAAGGGTCGAATTTCACTGCAGTATCTCATGGATTCACCGTACTTACTTGGGCCATGCTTTCTCTTTCACAAAAGAAACCCCTTCTTGTGCTTGGCGTCCCTGGGGCAGGACTCTTAGCGACAGGTGCTGCAATGGGAATGAATACTGCGCAAGGCGTGACCGGTCACATCGACAGTTTTGTTGGCCCGGGACTTTCTGCCATTTGGGTTGGTGTGTTAGGACTCTCGCTTATGGCCACTGGCTTGGTTCTTCAAAGTGCTCGTGGCTTTTTGCGCCACTTACTTGTTCGTGAATTCGGACTTGACTGAAACAGTTATTTTTGCACCTCTACTCCCGATTCATGGAGTATCATTCAATACCCGCCTCTCTATCGCATCAACATGGAGAAGGGAAGTGGAGGCGATAATCTCCTCGAGAAACTTTCCTTGTACCGCCATCAAGCGAGTGTGGCGACCATGCGCCGTGTCGACAGTGCATACAGTAGTATTCTTGCTTCTCCCGCTACTGTCGTCATACTACTGGTCATTGTGGCAGCCTTTTTTGCGCAACAGGGACTTACGTTTCAAGAACAAATTGATGACGATGTCGAAATATTCCTTCCTGACGGGGCCCCTTCAACTGAATTATTGAAAGAAGTCCGAACGGAATGGTCGACGGACATTGCCATCATCTATGTTCAAACGCCCAATGCCTTCGATACAACGAGTACGGTGAATATTACCGATGAGGCTTATCTACGCGAAATGAGTTGGGTCGAAGGTGATGATGAAAATATAAATGGAGCCGGCGATACAGGTCGAGGAATCGATTACAGCAAAGATGACCAAGGGCGTGATGATGGAGTTCTCTGGATTATATCACCTGCCCAAGTCATCAAGGAAATTAATTCTGCAGACGGCCGATTTAACAATTCCATGTGTGCAAATGGTATCAACACGCGAATTCCTCTCGATTTTGATTGTGAACTTATTCCAGGTGGAGGTGCATATGCGATTCCAAATCAGGAGACAATTGACCGTATAATTGAGGAGTCGGAAGGAGGATTCGATGCTCTGTTCAAAGATACCAATGATATGGACCTCAATGTCGACAGCGATGGTGATGGAAACAAAACCAATGACATCGATGGTGACGGGATATGGGATACTGCGGCTATTGTAATCGGGATGCATCATGACCCAACCGAAGCCGATTTCGTAGATTTCAGCGATCTGCACAAACATTTTCAAGATGTGATTGATGACCGTCCGAGTGACCTGCAAAATACTGAAATGACCGTTACAGGGTTGACGAAAGTGCTTGAAGACATCTCAGATGCGATCTACGAGGATTTGCTCAAAATCCTTCCTTACTCAGTTCTCTTTACAATCCTCATAATCACCTTACTCCATCGCTCACTCAAGGTTGTAGTGATTACTGGCACACCGATTGTGATGGCACTTGCAGTAACGTTTGGTTCATCGGTTCTTATGGACATTACCTTGACACCGATGATTGTAGCGACGTTCCCCATTCTCATAGGGTTAGGTGTTGACTATGCCTTACACATGGTCAACCGAATTGAAGAAGTTCGGCGAAAAGAACTCGATAAGGCTCACGATGAAAATGAACGTCGACGACGCCAAGGAAAGGCTCCTGAAGAAGTACCGGAGTTGTGGGACCCAGATTTTTATCGTGAATGTGTCCTTGAAATGACACGCTCGACAGGTGTTGCTGTATTCCTTTCAGCATTGACAACCATCGTTGGATTTTCTGTGTTGATTGCTCCTCAAATTGTCACGATAGCGCCAATACGTTCGGTTGGAGTAACTCTTTGCATTGGTATTCTCTCGACACTTGTATTCAGTATTATTCTGGTGCCGACCTTGGCTTGGATGCTCCGTTTCAACAAACGGTACGAACCCTTCGACTTTGGAAGAACATCGGCACTTGGCCAGTTCGAGGATTTGCGTTCATACTTGTCGGTGCAATGGTCGTGACCAGTTGGGGTGTTCTCAATTTAGATGAAATGAATGAACCGATTACCGGTTCTTCCGAAGCACCCGATGGCATTGCTTCATTGAATACGCTCGCCCAATATTCAAGAGAGTTTAGTGGTGGACAAACCTCACTCTTCATTTTTGATGCTGAAGAACGCACAAGCGAAGCTGAACAGAATAATACTCTTCCCATTCGAGACCTCCCTGTGTTGGACGCAATCGATGCTTTAGAGTACAAAATCGATAACGTCGATGAAACCAATACGACAAGTATCAGTCACCTTTTTGAAAGCGATACCCGTATCAATTTCGCTTGCCGATGGCGTGAATTTGTATGAAGGAAGTCTTTGGGATTTACTCCATGAGCCATGCTGGGAGAGTAACGATCCCATCGAATGTAATGTCTGGCTCAGTCTGGAATTGACGGGTCCAGAGGGGCGTCAAGGTTTGAGAAAGGATATGGTCAATGCTGCGCTCGATACGCTTTCTGATGAAGTTCGTTCGATGTTACTGAATGAGCAGCAAACCAAAGCTATTGTCTATGTGACTCAGCCTTACATGAATCTCAATGTAGCGGGTGAATTACGTGATGAAATTGATCTTCTGTTACAAAACGAACCTCCAGTGGACGATAAAACTCGTGCATCCTTATTGACAGGAGGGTTACCAGTATCGCTGGATATTAACGACGGAATTCACGATGCACAAACTTCGACGACCATCATCACTTTACTAGTTTTAACAGTCCTCTTATCCTTTGTATTCCGCTCGCCACGGCTTGGAATCTATACCATGATTCCTGTAGCTGTCGTCATCTTATGGCAACCATTGTTGATGAAAAGTGGTGATGTCAATGTCAACATCTTTACTGCGATGATTGGAACAATTGTATTCGGAATTGGTGTGGATGACTCGATCCACGTCATGCATCGTATTCAGGAAGAAGGTGAGACGCCGACCGGCATTGCAAATGCAATCGAAGAAACAGGTCAGACTATTTTCGAAACCACGGCTACCACCGTCTGTGGCATTGCTGCAGGATTTATTGCTGCCTTCCCTGGTCTGGAGAATTTCTTTATGATTATGTGTCTCTTGATCTTCTGTGCTTTCATCACGAGTGCATTCTTACTTCCTGCGATTATTACAGCAGAACATACCATACGTGCAAAGATCAGAGGTGATGAGTCATGGGCGGATTATGGCGATGGAATTGCGCTAGCGTCACCCTCTCGATGAAGCCACTCGAAGCGGTACTCCTTGATGATTAGATTCGAAAAGTGGAGGGAGTAGGGAGTAAGCCCCTTTCTGTTACCTTTCGGTGACCGCATTCAACTTAGCATCCTACCTGCCCCTCGACGTGCCGCGTCAACAGGGCTGTTTGGACTTGCTCCTACGGGGTTGCTCGTCTCATCGACCACAAGGCAATCTCTGTTTTTCAACGTCATTGTACACACCTTGTATCGTTCGTTTCTGCAGCATTGACCTGACCATTTCTGTTCTCTTACTTGTGTAAGCCGTATGCACTATGGAGAGGGGACTTTCCTCAGAGTCGAACTCTGTCAGCGGCCCTCCTACTCCCTCCATGCTGCGGTTAGCATCACCGCTTCAAAGCCTTCGGATAACGAAATACTCACTTGTAGGGGTTTTCACCTGGTGAAGCGACTTGCTCTGGCGCACCATAAGGCCCCGTTACCGGTTGAGGAGATTGCTTTGCGGGTGTTGCTGGAATCGATGGCAATGCCTTTGACGAATACGCTGGATTTGAACCCCGTTGATTGGCTTGTGGTGATTGCAATCCAAAGATGAGTAAACCGACTAAAGAAACCGTCAACAAGAAGATAACAACCAAAAGTACGGGATTGACTGAGGTAATTCCGGAAAAGAGACCTTCAGAACGTTGTTCATCGACATAAACAGTTTCAGATTGGGCAAGAGGCCCGTTAATGATTTGATACTCAATCCACATGGTTCCTGCTCTATCAGGAATCCAATCTTTCGAATAGATGTAGGTGCCACCGGCTTCAATTTGGATGCCTCGTGCATCAATTCGAGTACGTGCTCCGTTACTTTCCACTAATTCGACAAAGATTTGCGCATCGCCATCTGCGAGACCAGAGTTCGTAATTGAAACGCCAAGAGCAATGATGTCACCGGCTGCAATATTGTCACTTGGCTTCATTTCAGGTGTACTGAAGGAATATTCCGCAATACGTTGTTCCAGAACCCAAACGGAGAGTGGGGCATCAATATCGTTGAACACTGGATTTATTTCATGCCCTGCCATGTCCTGTCCGGTAACCCAAATTCGCAGTTCAAGGGCGTCATTACGCATGGAAGGGGTCAACAACTCATCTAAATCTAAAACCGCTGCACATGGAATGTCATCACCAAAGGCACGACCTCCAATCACGGAGAGAGGTTGACTGCCATTGATTACGTATTGACTTGAAAGGCCAACACCCTCGGGGTGGACTGCCCAATGGAGAAGTAATGTCTCCTCATTCAATCGATCATCTTCAAGAATGAGTACTTCAAGGTGAAGCGTAGACCAGGTTGATTCAGCAAGGACAATCGAATCAAGAGGGGAAGCCACACCTACAATTCCGGGTACTTGGTCATCTACAATGAACCAGGCAGCAGGTGCAGTCGGTGTGCGGTCAATCGCTCCGTTTGGAGGGTTACCTAACGAACTGTAGATTCCATAGGAACCCGATGCTAAGGGTGCAGTTACTGTCCCAAAGAAAGTACCATTCAGTGATTCGGCTTGTGCTTCATTATTACCAAGTGAGATTTCTAAGTCAAGAGGTTGAATGACAGAACGTGAGGAACGGTACCAGATGAGTTCACCTGCCACCTCAATCTCTTCACGTGGCTGAACCCAGGTTCCGAGAGTATCGACAACATTTCCTTGAATGGAATAAGAAAGAGTTTGCGGGTCGACCATCAATTCGCCTGAAAACTTCCAACCGAGTTCAGGGACTGCAAGTGTATTTGATTGGCCGAGGAAATCTTGCACGAAGACTGTTGGAATTCGAGTGAGGCTAATATCTGGGTCAAAGCCCCATTCTATAGAAAAGTTCACTTCGAGTGTACCTTCGGAAGGGAATAACTGATTACTCTGAGATGGAATGAACATACACGATTCAATATCGATGTATATGTTGGAGCTCGTACACTGTTCAGTTGCAGCATCCCATTCAATGAGAACAGGTTCATTTTGATTGCCAGCTAAGTTCAATTGAATCGAAGAGATGTCCGAGATACCATTCAAGTCCCACAGTGGAAGATGCAACAGATTTGATTCTCCTGGATGAATCCATATTGAGTCTCCAATGTTCCAACTTGCAGGTGCCGAGCCAAGTTGAGGTGAGCCGTCGTTATTGATTTGAACGTTAAACAATGGTTCCTCAAAGGTACCTGCAGATCCCATCAGATTCCCAGCGGGGTCAGCAATTTCCAACCAACCACTGAAAAAGGAATCACTGTAAGCACTTGAAGTGTCCAATTCCAAGGAATATGTACCTTGGATTGAACTCAAATCATCCGGAAGTTGTAACTCGTGGACCTGAACTTCGGTCGATTGCATGGTTCCATCGAGATTACTATCATCCATCCAGGAACGCCAGAGATGTACTTTAGCATGTGAAGGCAAGACTGGTCTGTCGGCGACAATGAAGTCGATGCTCGTCATTGGCTTGGCATCAACATGGTCGAATTCAGAAACACTTGTCTCGAGTAATTCTGGAGATACTGTATCAAATCCAAAGACCACACTGCTCGGAACATCATAGACGATACTTTGACCGTTTAACGGCGAAACATCGAGACTCAATGTGATACTCTCTTTATTGACTGGAACGGTCCAAGGGAAGGATACGATGCCATTGGTAATGATCGAAGAAGACTGTACTTCAGTTCCATCAACCAAGAATCGAACTAAAGTTGAACCCGAACGAGGTGATGAACTGAAAGGTACATTTTCAAATCCAAGTTCAACTTCGACTTGGACCGCATCTCCGGGTTGAAGATAAGGGGCTGAAAGCATTGACTGAACGAGGTTTTGATTGACGATGCCCCAATTCTTAACCGCCACATCATTTTCAACGCCATGGGAGGTTCCGAGCCCGAAGTTCATACTTATCGGAAGCATTGGACCTGATGGAGCGATGAGATTGACAGAAACAGAAAGAGATTCTTCATCATCCCATTGTTCAGTAAATTTGAATCGGTGATCAACTTGTAAGAAAGGACCACTTCCAAGCATTCGTATTTCACCATTTGCTCCACTCTTCATCCAAATCATTGGAGTGGCTTGATTGAGACAACCGTTGACAGCGGAACCAAAGAGAGGGAGTGAAAGCATTTGGCAGCGAGTATGAGATTCAGTAGTTTGGCCTTGAAGGTGGAGTTCAACAGACCAACTGTTTGATTTGACATATGCTTCGGCATCAGTGACGCCCAAATTTGAGAAATCAAAAGTACTGGTGACTTCAATCCAATCTGTAGAAGGAGTGAATGTATCGGTCACATTGGAGACCACGATTGAAACGGGTTCAATCGAACTTTGTGTTGTTTGCTGAACAACGGTCATTCGAACCGCACCAGAGGAAGTCATACGGATTGGAAGAGTAACTTCCTTTGTCCCACCCACCGGTGTTACGGATTGCAAAGCTGCATTGAGAGCAATAACCACTGCATCAGTTGAAGTGAATTGCAAGCCAAACGAAGCATCATAAGGTGCAAAGATTCCACCAAGTAATACTTCTGCCGAAGTGGAAGATGAACCAATTTGAAGCGTCACTTCAACCATGGGAAGACCTTCAACACCCTCTGAAGCAGATGCTTGAGAGAGGCATTGTTCATCGATAAAAGTTCGCTTGAAGAAAGCGGAATCACCTGGAGGTCTTGAAGATTTGACAGTGAAGACGACATGAAATCTTGACCATTAATTGACATGGTAACAAAAGGTGAGATCATTTGTTGAAGAGGTGAAGCAACTCCGAATTCAAACGCATCCACCCCCGCTGCTGGAAGAAGAAGAGAAAACACTGCAGCACTCGAAGGTGTCGAAGCGCGTGATTGCCACATTGAACCGTCTTTCAATTGGTCTTGAATCCCCAGCCGTCCAATGCCATCTCCTTCGAGTGACCAATCACTGACACCGTCCATGCCAACATCGATACGGAGTCCATCTGCCACACTGGTTCGAATCATTTCCACTTCGAATGTATCGAGTGTCCAACTTCCGCCAGTTGATTTGGCTCGGAATTGAACAGTAAAGTGGGGAGAATTAAGCCATTGAGTCCCATCATTGAGAGTCATCCATGTCGTTCCTTGATCGAGCGAATATTCCATCACACCATTCCCAGTGAGTGAACAATTCGAGTTGAAACCGGCAAATCCTGAACGCAGATTAAAGGGGGTGGTTAGCAATGTTCCGGAACCGGAAACTTGCCCATTTGACCATCCAACATTTTGTAATTGCCAACCCATTCCTGTTGGGTCTTCTCCAAATTCTTCGATGACTTTGCCTTCGAAGTGCATACCATGAACGACAGGAACTCCTCCGGACTGGCTCTTCATGTGAATACTGAGACGAACACTCGGATAGGACTCCCAATCAATCAGTCCTAAGTCGACTGATTTGGAGATTGAGTGTTCGAAACCAGGAACTGGTTGACTCGTCGAAGCATCGAGTAGCCGCCATTCAAGAACCTCACCGGATGGGACTTCTGCATCGAGATGAAGATAACCAAACGTTCTCATTTCACCTTGGCCAAGTGTAGCAGGACTGAAAGGTGCTGATGTCCAATTCCCTTCACCAGAAGAGACACCGGAGCCACTTGGCATAACAGAAACGTCATCAACGTTCCAACCCGTATATGTAACTGAACCATCGGTCGTTCCAATTCCGAAGCGAACCTGGAACGACGGGTTCTTGGCTGACATAGTTCGTAGATGCGATATGGTTTGTTGAGAAACACTCGAACCGTCATTGACCGATAGCCTGGAATGGAATAGACGGTCGCCCAATTGTCCATTGGTGCCCTTGACAGCCACATAGGCATGGTCGTAGACGTTGAGCTTTCAACACCGAAGTCGCTTCATGAAACTCAAGTTCCCAATCACCGGAGCATGAGGAGCAGTCCATCACGGGGGACGTGGCCCAAATGGTGGAACTCATCGAATTTGGATAGTTCCCGTTGTAGGTGTAGAGGGCTTTGACGCCACTGCTCACTCCACCAGTTTGACCAAGACCAGTGTCAAAGCCCCAGAGCCAAGAAGGAGAACCGAGTGTCCAGCCGTGCGTACTGCTTTCAAAATCCCAATCCCAACCTTGTGGTAAAATGGTAAGTGATGAACCGTTGACATCTACGCCATCATACACTGTATTTCTCGAAAAATCAAGTGCCTCGGTGAGTGAGTATCCGGTTGAGGACGGGAGACGAGCAGATTCGATATTCAGGTCAAGGGATTGAATTGCCTGCACCGTCAAGGACACCGAGACGGGTGTTTGTATTTGCTCCATCCGGGAATGAACCAATCGAAAGTAAATGTGATTGGCCCATTGGCGTTGATGCTTCCATTGAGGCATCCGAATCGAGGGCTGGTTCTTCGGGAAGTAAGGTATAGCCCTGCAAAAGGGTGGATAAGAGGAACAAAGTCACTACAGCAAAGCAACGAAGTGGCATGGCTCGCACTGACCCCATAGTATACACTACGGCCCCTCGTAGGTCAAAAGACTTCGGCCAACAAATCCTCATCCCGTAGGGATGGAGAAAAAGAGATGTGACTCTTGGGGCAAGGCTCAAGGGCTTTGGCCACCGAACATTGAACATGACCGATGTCGAAACACTGAAAAGAGATGCTGGAATTGCTGCGTGTGCTTATGTCAAGAGTGGCATGAAGGTTGGATTGGGGACCGGTTCAACAGTCAAACATACGGTTGTAGAATTAGGTCGTATGATCGCCGAAGAAGGATTGGAGATTGTTGGAGTTCCAACCTCATTGGCAACTGAGAAACTCGCTCTTGAAGTTGGCATACCCCTGGTTAAACTCTCTGAAATCGATGGACTGGACGTCGTCATCGATGGAGCGGATGAATATGACCCGGATTTTCAATTGATCAAAGGTGGCGGTGCTGCCCTGTTACGAGAAAAAATTGTAGCGCAAGAATCCAGTGGCATGGTCGTAGTGGCTGATGATAGAAAGCGTGTCGAAACACTCGGTGCATTTCCCCTACCAATCGAAGTCACACCCTTTGCTCATCAAGCAACGATTCGGGCTCTTGGACGTGTTCTCGATTGCCGAGTAAATTGCAGAATGGCAGGCGACCACCCTGTCATCACTGATAACGGCAACATGATTGCTGATGCACACTGCGGTCCTACCATTCAAGACCCTGTGGTAATGGAAAAAGAAATTCTCAACATTGCTGGAGTCGTTCAAGTTGGTTTGTTCAATAATATGTGTGATGTCGTCGTACTCGCTGGAGCAAACGGTGTTGAAACTTTTGTCAACCCAAATGGGCGTCTCAAGTGAAGTTCAATCTCTCAATTGTTAAATACGGGTGGTTAAGACCGTTGGATGGGCCTGTAGCTTAGTCAGGTAGAGCGATGGACTCTTAATCCATCGGTCGCGGGTTCGAACCCCGTCAGGCCCGCTACTCAATCATCGTGTTCTTCTCTTGGAACACATACACCTTGAATCGCATCGAGGGATACGCTTCCAAAATTATGAGAATCTTCACTGGCTGTTGGGTCAGGATTGTCTCCGACCAAGAAAACCAGGCCGTCATCAATCGATTGAATTCTCTTTACAATCTGTAGGTTTGAATGAAACGGATGGTTCACAAGAACAACATCACCAACAGTTAGTTGGTTCGTACGAGCAGAGAGTAAATCAAATTCAGTGCCGTCAGGATAGGTAGGCCACATACTATCGCCCGAAATTCGAACTCGGACTGACGTCATGTTTGAACCTCAACTGGCTCGGATCCAAGGAACTTCACGGCCCTTGATAGACCAGAACATGTTGTGAATTGCTTCGATAGCATCCATGAGTTCTTGAGCGTGTTGAGCTGAGACTTCGACCTTACAAGCACTGCACAACTTAGCAGCATTCCAGAAAGTATCATGAAGTTCGGGGTGTGCATCAAGGTGCATAGGTTTGAAGAAATCAGTCCAAAGAACCAATAATTCTTTCTTACACTTTTGTGCTTCCTCTTCCTTGATTGCAGCATAACGGCTCATGGTATTCATGTATGTTGCCATCGATTGTGAACTGAAGACTTGCGGGTATTCGAGAGCGAGCATTTTCTTGGTCATCGATTGAACTGCTTCACCTGCAACACGGGCGCTTGCTGGGTCGTAGACTCCACAAGGTCCATCGCAGTGGGCTGAGGCTTCAATCAGTGTATATGGTGTGTCTTCCATACCATCGGGACTGAGAACAGGCATATCAACATGTGCTTGCCAAACATCATACGACGATTGTAGTGCCTGCTTCCCCTCTTAGAGCGAGAAGTGCATCGCCAGGTTGGCAGAGAATCGCGCTCAAACCCGGACGATGTAAGGCGGCTTCCATCAGACTCCCGATTTTGGGCGCCATTGAACCGGCTGGGAATTCTCCTTGTTGCAAAAAACGTTCACACTCATCCAAAGACAAACGGTGATGGATTTTTTCATTCGCACCACCGAAATCTGTTCGAACCGCATCAATAGCGGTAGAAATGATCAGTGCATCAGCTTCCAGTTGTATAGCGAGCAATGCTGACAATCGATCTTTATCGATGACTGCAGGAACACCGATAAAATGGTCATCTTTCGCAACGATAGGAATCCCTCCTCCACCGCCGCAAAGAACAACAGCATGCAGTTCGACTAATTTTTGAATCACGGGCAAATCAATAACTTTCATCGGAAGAGGACTGGCTACCACTCTTCGAGGTCCTTGAATGGTTTCTGCGATATCCCAATCAGCAGACATCACAACTTCAGGAGAAAGGATAGGCCCGACAGGTTTGGTCGGATGCTTGAAACCTTCATCATCCCCGTTCACTAAGACTCGCGTAATCACGCATGCGGTACGTTCAGGGCGTTTTCGCCGATGAAGAATAGAATCCAGATTGAGTGCCAGTGCGTGCCCAATCATCCCTTGAGTTGCTGCTACCCAACTGTCCATTGATTGAGTATTACCCGAATCCAATTCCATCAAATGCCCGACTTGTGGACCGTTACCGTGCGTCAATACCACACCCCAGCCTGCTTCGAGCAAATCGATGACATCAGACATCACATGGGCAAGCACTTCAGCGCTTTTGTCCTCTTTTTCGGGGTTCGGTGATGAAAGTGCATTACCCCCAATGGCATAGACTGCAATACGTGACACACTATCATTCCGCTATCCAGAGGGTTTGACCCTTTGCCTACTAAGTGTCATTCATACGGTGATTTCTCAAGCGAAATCAAACCTCCAGTGGGGTGACATTGAATTAGAGAGGGTGCCAGCCACAGACAGGTGCGAGCATGGTAAAGACCATTTGGATTGGAGATGTTCAGTCAGGAAAGTACGACGACCAAGAGGTCGAACTGAAAGGATGGATAAAGCGCGAACGTGGAAGCAATAAGATGCGTTTCATTGTTCTTCGTGACTCAACAGGTACGATTCAATGCGTCGTCAAAAAGGATGCCATTGGAGAAGAGTTGTTCCTCGAAGTCAAGAATGTACTCATCGAAACTTCCGTCATCATTCACGGAATTGTCAACGCTGATGAACGTGCAGACGGTGGCCATGAACTGATTGCTACTTCCTTTGAGATCATCGGACCAGTCAATGCTGAGCGTCCGTTTCCAATTAACAAAGAAGCGTTGGAATCCGCTATGGATGAAGACGGCGAACTGATGCCAGGTGGTTCTGAATTCCTACTTGACAATCGACACCTCTATCTCCGAACAAGTCGAATGACATCGATGCTCAAACTTCGCAGTTCTGCTTTTGGCGCCATTCATAATTATTTCAGAAAGAAAGATTTCATTGAATACCAAGCGCCAAACTTCGTTACCGGTGCTGTTGAAGGAGGTTCTACCTTGTTCGAAGTGCCTTACTTTGGCCGGACAGCCTACCTTACTCAGTCATGGCAATTGTACGCTGAAGCGGCCATGCCTGCACTCGAGCGCCTCTATACCATCGCACCTTCGTTCCGTGCCGAAAAATCACGTACACGCCGCCATCTTACAGAATTCTGGCATGCTGAAATGGAAATGGCTTGGGCTACCAATGATGAGATCATGGCGCACGGTGAAGGCGTTGTCCGACATGTTGCTCGAACATTACTCGAAGAACAAGAAAAGGAACTCACCTCACTTGACCGAGACTTGGACTTAATCGCTCGGTATGCCGACAATCCATATCCACGCATGCGATACGATGAGGCTGTGGAAATTCTTCAGGCAAAGGGCGATGATGTTGAATGGGGTCAAGACCTGGATTATTCAAAGGAAAAAATCCTCACACAAGACTTTGATGTCCCTCACTTCCTCACCCATTATCCTAAGATTGCAAAACCGTTCTATCATCGGGTTGACCCTGATGATGACAATTATGTTCTATGCCATGACTTGTTGGCACCTGAAGGCTATGGAGAAATTATCGGCGGAGGAGAGAGAACCTGGTCTGAAGCAGAAATCTTAGCACGACTCGAAGAAGAAGGAACCGACAAAGAACCCTACCAATTCTACATTGACACCCGTTCATACGGTGGTGTACCCCACGGTGGTTTTGGCCTCGGTGTAGACCGAGTTGTGAGCTGGTTGGCTGGAGCAACTCACATACGTGAAGTTATTCCGTTCCCACGAACATCTCGGCGCGTGACTCCTTAGGTGATTACATGGCTGTTGCAATCGCTCTCGGGTGTGGACTGATCGGTCAATTTGTCGTTGAGCGTTTGCTTGAATATGGCCATCGAGTCACTGTGCTTGATTTGAACATACCAGAGCATTTGTCCTCACATCCAAACGTCGATGCGCACGAAGGTGATGTATTCCAACACCTAGCAAATTTGCCTCCTCAATCGGTTGTCATCAACATGCTCCCCGGAAGGATTGGCAACGGTGTACGACCGTTACTGCTTGAGGCTGGGCACCAAGTGGTCGACCTTGCCTTTACCGCAGAAGACCCGCACCAGTATCAAGCGTTAGCAGTTCAGAACAATGCAGTGTTGCTGTGGGACGTCGGTATTGCGCCAGGAATGTCCAACATGCTTGCCAAAAAGGGGTATGAAATTCTTGGCGATTTAGAAAATCTCACCATCAAAGTCGGAGGAAACCCAACTCTTCCCGATTCCGAATGGTCCTACATGGCGCCCTTTTCACCTTCTGACGTCATCGAAGAATACACGCGTCCTGCTCGAATAAAGGTGGATGGTGAGATGTATGAAGTTCCAGCAATCACCGACCGTCACATGATTGCTGTCGAAGGCTATGGACAAATGGAAGCGTTCCTAACCGATGGGCTGCGTAGTGTTCTTACAACCATTCCAGCAACAAATATGAAGGAATTTACTGTTCGGTGGCCTGGGCACATCGATAAATGGCTCAACGAATCTGAATCTTTGGATGAACAGACGCTTCTCGACGCTTGGAAGTTTGACCCTACACGAGATGAATTCACATGGCTCGAAGTAATCGCTGAATCAAAGAGCCAGCGAAAGCGATGGGTTGTTCAAGATTCAGGAATGAATGGCAACGGCTCGATGGCACGAACTACAGGATTAGTCACTGTTGCATGTGCTTTACAATTCCTCGAACATGGCCCACAGAAGGGCTGTGGATTAGCGCCAGGCATCCACCCACCTGAGGCACTTAACGGACAAGCCATTGATGCCATCATCGAATTGATGAAGCAACACGGTGTCACATTCACCGAAGATTAAAGCATTGTTTCGCCACAACTCGGGCACGGAATACCCGGAATAAATTCTCCGAGTAAAAAACCACAGTGAGGACAAAGAGAACTTACCATATCGTATCCGAACATGATGTGCCATACGGGTGATTGTTCATCAAGATGACGATGATACCGATGAGAAATACGCATCGATCAGTTTGCCAACTGGGAGCAGGTCCTTTTCTTCGATTACAATCGCAGCATGCTTTTTTGGACGGTCATCCCACGGATTGAAACAAATTGGGTAACCTGATTCTTTGAACATCGCAATATCACCTGCCGAATCTCCAACGGAGGCTGTATTTTCTTTTGTAACGCCTAAGCGACGTTGAAGCATTTGAACCACCGAACCTTTGCCATCCATTTGGACCTGGTAGCGGCCAAAATCACCCAACTCATATTCACCATTTGGCATTTGTTTACCCAAGAGCCAACCATTCGTGAATACATGGAATCGAGTATCGTTCCCGTCCGCAAACCGTTGTGCTGTAAAACGGTCAATTCCACCCCAACGCCGAACCCAGGGTTTGTCACTTGGAAATTGCGCTGCCACATCACGAGCTGTTTGTTGTAAGCCACCACTTACAATGGCAACATGGTAGCCTTTATCGAGTAAACCTTGAATAAAAGGTTTCC
Source organism: uncultured Candidatus Poseidoniales archaeon (assembly GCA_905182715.1). GTDB lineage: Archaea > Thermoplasmatota > Poseidoniia > Poseidoniales > Poseidoniaceae > MGIIa-L1. The sequence continues at coordinate 25,900 of CAJJCP010000010.1, read as the reverse complement.
AGTTTTTCATCATCGGCATTCCTTCCATGCAGCCACGTAAATCAGAATCCGAGATGGGAGGAAGTTCGGAAGAACGGCTTTCTTTGATGAGCGCGATGTCCAGTTTTATCCAGTCCCACTCATCGAGTAGACCTTGGTTGTACAATTCGAATGATTCATCATTTGAAATGCCTAAATTATCATACACAAACTGCCATGTCGAGAGGTGGTCAACCAATACTCGGTCCATATCTAAGCAAACGAGCCGTTCAATATTTTTCTGTAACATCTCTTTCAATCTCCATTCAAGAATTCATCCGCTCACTGTGACTTACGGGACGGCCAATCATATTGCGATTGTATCTGCTCTACTTGTTTACCCATTATATAGAGTATGAGAGCAACCATAATTCCAAATAATCCAACGAGGGTCATAGCAATAGTCGCCAAAGTTACCCCAATTGATGTCGAATTCAATTCTTCCAATGCCCCAACCACATTGCCCGATAATTTGTAACCGAGAATGAACAACACAATTCCAGGGATACCAAACAGGAGGAGAGGATGTTTTGTTTCAAGCATCCAATAAAAAAGTTGAGCAAAACGCGAAGCTGTAGCAAGTGATTCACGTTGTGGCATACCGACCTCCATACGTGCTTCAACAATACGGACGCGAAGTGTTTCATCCAAATCTGCCGTTCGTGCCAAGGGCCCTAAATAGGCAAGTGCCTCCATTCCTTCATGGGTAAGTACAACGTGTTGGAGCGTTGCTGAACCGAGAATCAGGTCTTCTACAGAATCCGGTTGAGCCTGTTCAACGCGATGTGAAAAATGAACATCCCAGTCCTCAAGAGCCCGATTTATAGAAAGGGGCAAGTCACGTAATTTCCATTGGTCGGTGATTGAAAGAACTAAAGTAGAGTCTATTGGCTCGAGATTCGAATCCAAAATGAAGGAGGCGATGTTTTGTAGATTCACTTCGTTATTGAAGTGGAGTACTTCACAACCAATCTCCTGAGCATATTCGACCGTTGAATCGTTTGAACCAAGGTCCATAAATACCACTTCATCTGCACCTTCTCGGGCTCGAACGACCAGAGATACAAGTCTTAACTCAATGTCGCGAGCCATCAAAATAATGCGCAACGATTGACGAGCCACATGCTTGTCCGTAGTCGGCTTCATATCAAACCCTCGTCCATTCTAGCGTGAACGGTTCAATTTTGAATCCAATAGAATGAAGCCACATGTTCATGGCCTATGACAAAATGGAAAACATGTGAAGGGTGAATACCGTATTGGAGTTGTCATCCCTGCAAGGAATGAGGAGCGCTTCATCCAAAAAGTGGTTGAGACACTTCCAACTTTTGTCGACTTAGCTGTTGTGATTAACGATGGGTCAACAGATGAAACTCAATCTATTCTTGAGGCAATGGAATCTTCCGAGAAGGTTGACATCATCAAATTGGACGGTGAGGGCGTCGGTGCAGCAATTGATGCTGGACACCAATACCTGCTTCAGCATTGGCCGGACCAATTGTTCATCAGCGTCGTCATGGCAGGCGACGGTCAAATGAATCCCGATGACATGGAGGCGCTTCTTCGCCCAGTCATCGGAAACGCAGCTGATCATGCCAAAGGGGACCGCTTTGCTCATCCAAATGGAATTGAATCCATGCCGAACATACGTCGACGAGCAAGCCAGATTCTATCTTTCTTCACTGGGCTTGCTTCGGGACAAACGACACCAGACCCCCAATGTGGCTATACGGCAACTCACAGTGACATTTTACGCGAATGGAATTGGAAGGACTCTTGGAAAGGATACGGATATCCAAACTTTTGGCTCATCCGCCTTTCAACACTTGGTTACAGAATCGCTCATGTTCCGGTTGAATCTATCTATGGCAATGAAAAATCCGGAATTCGTCAACTGTCTTTTTTTACAAAAGTCGGCTTCATGATGGCGTATCGACATCATCATCGAAACATATCATGGTTGTTCAGTAGTCGAATCACACCGCATACTATCTTCGCTGCCGTAGCGTATCTAATCGGTTGGATTGCTCTTCTTCCATCAATCAGTACCGATCTTGAACGTGAATTGGTGGGACGAGGTGTTGCGCCATTGTTTATCACCATCGTTGCTTGGTCGATAGCACATGTTTTTGATAAGGGAGCCACTCGTACAGTGCAGGAGTTGAGAATGAATGCGAAGGCTCGACAAGAGACGTAAACCCCGAAAAGCTCATGTGCGGCACATATTGGTTGCTTCAAAACCGGATGCACGTGAAATACTTGACCAAATTCAAGCGGCTCGCAATCCATTGAAGATATTCAAAAAATTAGCAAAGAAATATTCCAACTGCTCCAGTGCCTCAAAGAAAGGTGACCTTGGAGAATTTATCGAAGGACAAATGGTTCAGAAATTTGAAGAGGCTGTGTGGGCAATGGAACCTGAAACCGTACCTGAATCGTATATCAAGACGCAATTTGGATACCATTTACTTTGGGTTCATGAAATAATACTGCCAGAGTGAACCCCTCTAACGAAGTTGGTGGGCGATCCAGGATTTGAACCTGGGTCCAAGCGTCCCAAACGCCCGAGTATAGGCCAAGCTAACCCAATCGCCCCTTGCAGTCCTCGCCACGGCGTCTTACCTATGAAGTTCACTCAAGGAGTTGCCAGCAATCGTCACTGAGACGAACCAACATACCTTGTGATTCAGCCATCTCAATAAGGTCGTGTGCATCGAGTGAATCACCATTCCGATCGAGGGCTGGTTGGAGACTTTGGACGGTTAGCATGCCCTTTTCATCAGTAGATTTGAGAAGAACTTGAGCAAGACCGTGAAAAGAAATTGGCTCGTCATGTTGAATTAATTTCGAATTGGAGTAAAGACGTTGACGGAGATTTTCTCGAAGTTCTTCAGGCGTATTTGCAAGAGCGACTTCAATACGTAATTCCGATGCTGTCCCTACTGAAATGACGATTTCAGCATCTGATGGCAACTTCTGGCCACAATGTGGACACATCCGACCAATCCCTCGATGGCCATGGCACGTTAAACAAGCGCCGCAACGAACGACATTCCATCCACCACCAGACACAGTTTGGCTTCACGCCAAGGGTACTTCAAGACTTCTCAAAGCGAAAAATCTGTGCTGGATTTGCGACCACCAGGGCGAAGTGCTGGTGCTGCAGGTGCTTTCACATCCACTCGCTTTGGAGGTTCTTCGACGGCCTTTCGTGTCAATGCACCCCGAACAGGTCCCGTCCCAGTTCGTGCTCCAAGTGAGAGAGAATTCGGTAAGATCAATGCGGCCATAGCCACACCATGATGGTCTGCAGCAGCTGTCACTTCATCAACGGCGACATCAAATGAAATGACTTCTAAGTCCCGGCTTGCTAATTTGCGTTGGAGATGACGACGAAGAATCAAAGTTGTTTCTTCATAATCTAATTCGGTCGACACTGTGGCGACAACAGCACATTCATCCCCTTCAGGAGTAACGCATGCAGCCCAGGCGACACCCGCACAAGCGGATGACCCATTCCAGGAATAAGCGGTCGCAATATGACATTCAACAAGTGAACCCATCGGAAGTGGCTGAGGCGCAGTTGCGCCAAAACCAAGAGGAAGCATGGCGCCCTTCATTTCAATCAAACGCGAATCTCCAAGACCCAGTTCAACCAAGCCTTGGTCATAGGCATCCTCTGCATTCTCACCCCATGGCGCTACGGCAGTCATGAGCCAGCCAGGACATGCGACAGATGCAGAATGCTCCCCTTTCGATGAGTACATAGTGTGAGTACAGATGCAACGGGTTCATGAAGAACATGGTCGTGTGAGCACTATGGCGACAGTTTCACGGAGGCTACTCATACTAGCAGCCGTATTCCTCCCTATCGCTGGCGTTGGTCTAAAAATTGCCAGTGGAGGGAGTACCTTATTGGCTGTTGCATCAGGACTCGGATTCATTTTTGTTATACTTGCATGGTCTCTTTTTGGTGATTCCTCTGAATCACCAATGAACAAGGGTTCAACCCCGATCAAAGCAAACTATTCATCCGGAAAGGTCCTTCAACAGTCGCAAACTGAACACTCAAGAACAAACCTTACCCGACCCTCTCGAATCTGGTTTTGAGATTCCATTGATGTAATCACATGAGACGAATTGTCTCAAGGTTTTGTGGAGCATAGGTTCGACACTTGTAGCGTTCACGCAAGGTCTTTCCGAGTTCGTTACACTTGTGATAGTCACCGTGATGGCAGATAATGTTTCGAGGTGTAGGAGAAATCTGGTCGACAAAGTCGAGGAGTTGACGACGGTCAGAGTGTCCGGAGAATCCATCGATAGTGACCATTTCACAGCCAATCTTGACAATCTCGGTTTTTCCATTAATCACCATTGGAACTTCTCCAAATCCTTTCTGTAGACGACGGCCAAGTGTACCTTCTGCTTGGTATCCTACGAAACAGAGTGAGTTGCGATCTTCATGCGCCCAGTTCTTGAAATATTCCATAACTGGTCCACCGTTAAGCATTCCAGAGGTAGCCAAAACAATACATGGAGAATTATCCATAATGATACTTTCACGAAGTTCACGTCCCTTAACAGGTCGGAACCACTTCACTGGTGAATGGGTTCTCTCCATCATCCTTGAGCAGAGACTTTCGCAAACTGCTGGTCAAATAATCAGGGTGAGATGCGTGGATGGCTGTTGCTTCTTGAATCATGCCGTCTAACCAGACAGGGACGGGTTTTACAGTCCCTGAACGGAATAATTCATCAATTGCAATCATCACTTCTTGGCTTCGACCAACAGCAAATACTGGACAGATGACTTTACCACCACGCGCCATGGTTCGAGAGATAATGTCGTGCAACTCTTGGGTTGCTTCTTGACGAGATGGTTGGTAGTCGCCTGAAGCGCCGTATGTCGATTCAATAACGAGGGTTTCTACACGAGGGAAACGAGTGTTTGCTGCATCAAAGAGCCAAGACTTCTCGTACTTTTGGTCTCCACTAAAGACAATGTTGTGCTTACCTTCACCGATGTGAAGGTGGACGGCAGAAGAGCCGAGAATATGCCCTGCATTGGAAAATGTGAGCTTAATATCAGGCGTGATATCTGTTGTTTCATCCCAATCGACATCGACGACGTGCTTCATACAGGTGCGGATATCTTCCATACTGTAAGGGGCTCGCTTTCCTTCAGAACCACCGACTTTAAGGTAATCAGTTTGCAATAACAGCATCAAATCACGAGTGGGAGGCGTACAATAAACAGGTCCACGGTAACCATACTTGAACAAAACTGGAAGCATTCCTGCGTGGTCTAAATGTGCGTGGGTCAAGACAACAGCATCGAGTTTTTCCATAGGAAGCGCCTCAGGTGCGGTGAAATACGGCATGGGGTCGGTATCGGATGCGATGTTCACACCAACGTCGATCATAACTCTGGATTCATTGGTTGTTACGAAGTGGCAAGCACGGCCAACTTCACGGTAGGAACCGAGTGCAGTCACTCGTGCCCATGAAGCACCTGGGCGTACAGGTCGATGCATGTTAAGTCCGAAATCCTTGAGTAATTTTCTACGCTCTTCAGCGTGAGCATGTCGGTAACCCCGAATGTCGTGAACGGTTTTTGAAACCAAAGGAGGAGTTCGCTCAACTGAAATAAGCCAGCCAGATTGGTCTCGGATTTGTTGTAAATTAACACCACGCCGACCAACTGCTTCACCAGGGTTTTCACACTGCACAGTGATTTCTCTGTAGCACGAGTCAAAATAAATCTGATTGATGGCTGCTGATTCGGGAATAATCTCTCTGACAATCTTTGTTGCATCGATTTCCGATTTCATAATGGAAGTATCTGGACGAAGAACAATCTTTCGCTTTACTTTATGAGAGATCTTTGCAAGTAAACCATCGGTAGCCAGAATTCTATTTGGCTCTGGAGTTACTAAAGCGATATTCCCTGCTTCCAATTCAACAGTGTAAGGAATATCCTTAGGAACTATCTTTTGCACTTCATCTTTTAATTCTTTAAACGTTAGACGCATAATTTCACCGTATACCGCGCTCGCACAGAAGTTGTGCACATACTCACCCTAGGGAGAGTGCAGTGTTGAGCTGCGGGAAAAAAAGACTCAAGAAAGAAGTTTAGCAATTTCTGCTTGAGTTAGGGAAACAAAGCCGTCTTTAGCAGTGATTACTGACAAATCCATGCCGTTTCCGGAGGCTGCATCTCGCTGCCCCGATGCGTAAAGGGCACGGGCCGCGAGTTTCAATGCATCGGTCCGAGTCATTCCTTCACTGAAACCATCTTCGAGCACACCGTACATGTATGGAGAGCCTGAACCTGTGGCGCAGTATACGTCTGGAATTGAGCCACCTGCGGAGTCAATGGAATACACGTGTCCGCCTTCATCGTCAACACCGACAATGAGCAATTGAACCCAGTGAGGTCGGCCAGAGAGGATATTTGCAGTAAGTGTTGCTGCACCACGAACGGTCATTGGTTGTTGTCGGCGAAGTTGAAACAAAGCAACTTCAGCTGAAAGAGTTCGAGAGAGAGATTGAGCGTGTCCAACTAAACCTGCGGTAGTAAGTGCAAGGTTATCTCCAATTTTGAAGAGTTTTTGGACATTTTTGTTTGCGATAAAGTGGCCCATTGTAGCACGATGGTCCGCACCTACGACGACTCCGCCATCAAAGGTGATTCCAATTGTGCTTGTTCCGGTTTTCAATACATTCTGCTGCGCATCCATTGTCATCAATCCCTTGTTTCAGTCGACACCTCTTGAACCTTGAGGCGCAAATTCTCGGTAACAACGGACCCTTATCAACCCGACGAAGTCACGGCAAGAGTAAACTGGGCCACAAAAGTCGTCATCTTCTCAACTTTCATGCGAGCGTTCTTGAGGTGGCTGGCATCAGCCGCTGCTATGCGCAGAGGTAAAAAAGGAAAAAGAGACGAAGCCCAGTCTTCGCTCGATGCCTTTGCCAAGGTTCACTCTGAACCAGAGCAATCACCTGCATCTGAACCAATAGTTCCGTCCATGCCAGACCTCGATGCATTAGCACGTGCTGATGAAAAAATACGCGCGGAAGAAGAAAAACTCGTGGCCACGCAAGAAGCCAAAGAAGAAACAAAGCCTCTTCGAACCTTTGACATGCCCAGCATGGAAATGACTCAACCACAATCAACACCTGTGGCAGAAGTCATCTACCATGACCTCGGAGTGCTGTACCCAAACCCTCCAATACTTGATTCTTCAAATGGGAATGGTACTGCATCGAGCAGTGCTGAATGACATCACTGGCTGTGGACAATTGATGGATTGGGTCGCTGATGACCATGCAGTTATTGTTGAAATGAACCGCTTGATGAAAAAGACGGTTGAATTCAATGCTGCCGTCGCGCAGCTTAACACGTTCATTGACAAAGACCTTGGAGGACAAATCATCCAGATGGCGGAAACTCGCTTAATGCTCCTCCCACCGGGTTGCCGTGGCGTACGTGGCGTAGAAATGGAAGCCTTTGCCGTCGATGCTCACGAACTCGGGAGACAAGGCAGATATGATGGATGAGCAGCCGATTGACATCCCTTGCCCAATTTGTGCTGTCGAAGGACAACTCGGAATGGTTGCGAACGTCGATGAGATCCCCTATTTCGGAGAACATACCCAAGTGACCGTGTTGTGCCACGCGTGCGGCTGGCGACAAACCGATTTCATCCCCGCAGAAGGCAAAAAGGCTGGCGCCTGGTCGTTAATTTTGGATGATGTCACAAAACTCAGGTCTCGAGTTGTTCGCTCATCGTCGTGCACAGTCAAAATTCCTGAGTTAGACCTTGAAGTCATGCCGGGGACCAATTCGACTGGCTATGTGAGTAACATCGAAGGAGTACTGAATAGATTTGTCGACATTATCAACATGGTTCGGCGTGACGTTGAAAGGGATTTACAACTTGATTCTGATGATGATCATGAAGAGAGTAAAAAATCGCTGGGAATTCTCGACTCGTTACTCAAATCGATCGAACGAGCAGGTGAAGAAAGTACGTTCACTGTAGAATTCTTAGACCCACACGGCCATTCAATGATTCTCGATGCAGATGCCACAGAAAGAGAATTGACTGCCGAAGAACTTGAAGAACTTCCAATCGGACCTGACCCTGCTGTGTTTTCACCCGATGATGCGCAGTGATTACCGAGCATCGGATGCCAAGAAATCCTTGACAAGATGTGCTGTTTGGTCTCGCATGTCATGCAAGTCACCCAGCCAAGCCGTCGCTCGGTCAATGCACAATTGCTTCATTTCACCAGCCAAAATCTTACCAGCACGGTAATCAGCGTTAATTTCAGCCAAGTAAGAATCGTCGTCTTCGAAGAAATACATCATGTAGCGATAAGCAACATCAATATCGGGGTTTCCACCAATACGGCGATGCTCTTCAACAGTCGCTTGACCGCCAGAGAAAGCCCGCTTAATCTTCTTTTCAACTGTGGCTAAATCATCTCTGAGGAAAATCGTAGTTTTCGGTTTACTACTGCTCATCTTCTCACCGGTAAGACCGACAGCAAAATGATGATAGGTGGAAGAAGGGGCAAGCAAACCCATCCCTCCAAGCGAACGTTCATATTCCAGCAATTTGATTTGAATACGAGATTTGTCCCTTGGCGTTGCACTTGGAACGGTGATTGTTCTCTGCTTTGGATTCGAAAGAATATCTGAGAATCCGAGATGCTCAAGTGAGGCGACCATGCCTGCAAAGACGGTATTCAGACGGTCTTTATCCAAACGCCCGTTCGGCATTCGACCGAGAACTTCAGCGTTATCCTCTTGAACAGAAAGACCAATGACAACACCAGATGATTTTCCATCATTGACATTAAACCAATTGGTTTTAGCCTGCAAGTCCACGTGTCAAACGAAGATGCGGATCTTGGTCAACACCAACAGGAACAACAATCGGGCGCAAGCCACCGTATTCATCAGTTTGCGGATGTAAGATATCACCGACTTGTACCAGTGGGGCTTGAACGTGGAGCCAGATTTGTTTCCCCATTGAAACCATAGATAGATTCAAATTCATTCAAATTTGTTCGCTTACCAAGTTGAAATCCGAGCCGTTGAACAATGGGGCGAGAGGATTGAAAATACACATTTGTTTTTTCAGGGTCGATTCCAAGAGCAGCATAATGTGAAATATATTCTTCTAAAGCAATTTTACGACCTTTTTCTAAAGAAACTCCACGCGTCGCTTGGCTTTCTAAATCAGCAACTGCGATGGTGACATCTCCACCGAGTTCTTGAAACCATTTGACCTGATCGATAACCATCGAGTGCCCCATGTGCATTTGTCCACTTGGCATGAGATCCTGTCAAAACACCAAAGGAATCGCCTTGCTTTTGTGCATCGAGAACTCGTTCCAAATCACGGTGAGCAAAGACGATGCCACGCCGATGAAGGCGAGAAGGTGATGGAAGAGTCATGTTGTCCATTGATGAGAGACCGAACTGGTCAATTATGCGAGAATAATCTGTGGATTGAGCACTTCCCCAAGGGTCTATGACAACATCTTCGCCATCCATATGTGTATCCACCAATCGGTCGGTGACAACCTTATGGCATCAAGTCTTCGCCCTTATTCGGCTTCAGACTTCGATTCCGATGACCCTTCTTCAAGCCCGGAAGTCGGTCGCTGATTTTTTTCAGCAAACGGACCGAGTCCTTCCTTCTTCAAAATAAACATCATTCCAGTAATGGTTGAAACTGCCACGGTGAGTGCCAAAAATGGGAGCCAACCCGAGTCACTCAGTCCATCACGTGGCTGAACTAACCAAGTGAAGACAAGGTGAGGCTCATCGGCAAATCGCTTCGACCACTTGAACAAATCAGTCGTGTCATGGGCAGCAATGGTGACTGCTGCTGAGTAATTGTTCCAAAATTGTGAACGGCCAAGGATGTCATAGTCTACCGTACCATTGACGACGATGGTGACATTGTGGCCACGTGTAAGTGAGAGATGAAGAGATTCATTCAGAATGTGCGTATAGCCTTCTGCAGTCTTCCGAACACCGTCCAGAAGAGCGAGTGAGGCATTTGAATCTCGTACATCGACGACTTCCTGCTCCTTGGACATCAAGGATCCATGTCATTGGAACATTCCAAGCAAGCGGCGAGACCGCAGTGCATTGTTCGGTCACAAGTGATTCAAATTCAATGATGGTTTGATTCTCCACGAAGCGACTCGAATGTGAAGTTTCATGGCAATCATGAACCGTCCAATAGGACCATGCTTCACCCCATGTGGTCATCCAAGCTTGTGCTTCATCGTTGAGGTAGGCAGTAATATCTCGATCATGGCGAATTGTAGCATCATTCACCCTTCCAACCCAATACAAGTTGACGAGACCTCCTTCTTCAACGGCCATTTGGACTTGTTCTTTAGAACCAATCAATTGTTCGAGACTTCCACCTCGGCGACCAAGATTGTACCAATCCCAGTCATCTTTTGGCTCATCAGTTGCATTATGCCATGCAGAGTAAGACAATTCATTCTCATCACCATGAACGGCAAATCCTTGGGAAGCGATCGCATTGTGTTGATTCATCGTGAGCCCAGGTGGCGTAAAAGTCGAAATTGGGTGATCGCCCCATTGGTTCGCAACAACCCGTTGAGAAATGTATTGATGGCACTCAAGAGCAACCGCCCCCGGGTCTGCAGCCCATTCGATGTTCGGCATACCGTAGCATCCAAATTCATCCCCAGAGTCAATACGCTCTTGGGCTAAAGCAGTACGTAGCCATCCGTCTTCCTTCCAACCCACCTCTGCAACTGCAACTGGACTGAAGGTGGAAGACAGAAGGCAAAGAAGAATTGACAACGTCACGACCCGACCGAAACGAACATGCCGTTGTGGAGCCATGGCGAGGGGTATATTCGGAGTGCTTTGATACTTCGCACTCAATCATATGGCCTGATTAAATGCAGTCGGCAATTCGCCGTCTGACGGGGAAAATGATGGCAACAATCAAAACAGTGTCGAAATTGCATTTTTCTATGTCGGAGGCGGAGTCACTTGTTGATGCATGGCAATCCCTCGAAAACATTGGTTGATTCCAACAACCGGTAAGCCACTCCCAAGTACACCGAGTTACGGATTCCTTCGAATGTTTTTGTCACCGTTTTTGAGACCAATTCTGAATGCGAAAATGAATGGACTGCACCACATTCCAAGGAAAGGACCAGTCATTTTGGCAGCGAACCACCTCTCCCATGTCGATCCTATATTCGTGATTGCTTCAGCTCGTCGCACAACCCATTATTTGGCAAAGGATGGACATTTCAAGAACGCATTCATGCGTGTTGCAATGCGCGCAACAGGCCAAATTGAAACAAAGAGAGACGAAGGTGGTGAAGGAGCACTTTCCAGTGCAGCTGATGTATTAGATTCTGGTCAAGCGCTTGGGATTTTCCCCGAAGGCACCCGTTCAAAGCGCACAGAACAACCCTACTTGCTTCCTGGCAAAACAGGAATCGCTCGCCTTGCTGCCTCATATCCAGATACAGTCGTCGTACCTATGGCACTCATGGGGACTCGCGATATGATGAAACCACAAGATCACAAAGCGCCTCGTCTATGGCGACCAATCGCACTCTCTGCAGGCCAAGGTGTAACTTGGATGGAATGGCTCAAAGATCCAAACGGTGGCAACACCAATGCTCAAGATTTATTCCAACTTTCAACCAAGGAAGAACATGAGATTCGAGCATCTCTCGCATTACTCTATAGAAAGTTTACGGACCAAATAATGGGGAGTATTTCTGCCCTCGGAGCACCTTAGTTCAAGTAGAGTCGAACACTCAACCTTACGTGGAGCGTATAGAGACACAACTCGGAACACTTCAGCTTGAAGAGGGCTATAGCCCGACGAGGTTAAAGGCGGAACTTCGAGGCATGGAGTTGTTGTGTTCGATTGTGAATTCAACACCGGTTTGGAGTTTTAATCTCAGTTCAGACAAACCGTTTCTTTGCTCAAATGATGATGGGCCAACAATTTTGATCGACATATTCGACAGTATTCGAAAGAACTGTGAAGATTTCGACCCTCATATTTCCGTCTTCATGTCACAACGTTCAGTCTGTGTATTGAAAGATGAAGAAAGCATCGATACGCCTTCGATAGACTCTATAATCTCACTTGTCTTACTTGGAATGGCAGGATGGCCAATTGAATCGACACCCGGAACTCTCAGCGAAAAGGCACATAAAAGTGGTTCATATGAACTTGAAGATATAACAAAGATGCTGCCGATGGATTATGAACAATTTCAAAGAGCAATGGGCTTGTATGAATCGGGTGTAGTTCTGAATCAATTTCGATCCTTGCTCAAATGGCACGACGATGGTATGTGTGTCGATGTTGGGATATCGAAAAGATTCATGAAACTCTGAAACCTCTACTCGCCCCATACACACACGAGGATATTGAAACCTATCTGCGAACTCCGGATGAGAGAAGTGACAGACTTTTCCTCTCGGTTTGAGATGGAGTCGCTCAAGAATGCTCAAGTGCTGTCGGTTGCGACAAGCAGATGGTGAGTCAATGAAGGTCTATCACGAACTCATTCAACGTATTCTCGATGAAGGGGAAGAGAAAGGTGACCGGACCGGCACTGGAACACTCTCCGTCTTCGGCCATCAAATGCGATTTGACCTCTCAGAAGGCTTTCCAATGGTGACCACCAAAAAATTGCATTTGCGCTCAATTGTCCACGAACTTCTTTGGTTCCTCAAAGGCGATACGAACATTCAGTATCTGCAAGAAAACGGTGTTCGCATCTGGAATGAATGGGCTGACGAAAACGGCGACTTAGGACCCGTATATGGGAAGCAATGGCGCAGATGGGAAGCAAAAGATGGCCGAATCATCGACCAAGTCGAACAGGCCATTGAAATGATTCGAACCAATCCAAACAGCCGACGCATCATCGTCTCAGCTTGGAACGTTGGTGAACTTGATGAGATGGCTTTGATGCCTTGCCACGCTTTCTTCCAGTTCCATGTAGCCAATGGAAAACTCAATTGTCAATTGTACCAACGAAGTGCAGATGTCTTCCTCGGCGTTCCATTTAACATCGCATCATATGCTCTTCTGACCCACATGATGGCACAAATATGTGGCCTCAAAGCGGGAACATTTGTACACACGCTTGGCGATGCGCATCTGTATACCAACCACCTTGACCAATCTCAATTACAAATTTCACGTGAACCAATGCCTCTACCGCAACTCAAACTCAATCCTGAATGTACAACCATTGACTCGTTTACATTTGAGGACATCGAAGTGGTCGGATACGAACACCATCCGCATATTTCTGCACCAATTGCCGTGTGAGGTTGATACGATGTTCACCATGATCTTTGCATGCGATTTGAACGGAGCCATCGGTAAAGATGGCGATTTACCGTGGCGTCAATCCTCCGACCTGCAACATTTCAAGCGCATCACCATGTCGAAAACCATTGTCATGGGAAGAAAAACTTGGGACAGTCTACCTGGGAAATTACCTGGACGAAGGAACATCGTCCTCTCAAGAACACCTCGAGAGGATGTTGAAGTGCTTTCCTTTGAAGAAGTTCTCGAACTCGGAGATTCAGAAGAAGTCCTCATCATTGGAGGTGGAGAGATTTATCAATTATTTTTCGAACATGCAAAAGAGATTCACAAAACCATTATCGCAACAGAAGTCGAAGGTGCTGATGCTTTCGCTCCATCAATGGAAGGAGAAGGATTCCACATGATTGGTGAACGGTTTGTTGATGCTGGACCACGAGATGAGCATTCGATGATTTTCCAACACTGGATTCGATGATCATTCATCTGGATTGTATTCAGTCACCCGTAATCCCAAACGCCCTTGCCGTGATGGTCGTTGCATGATTGTCGCATACTTTGCTTCAAAGGCAGCTTTCAAATCAATTTCCATTGCTAAGGAGTGCCCCATCAGCAACAGAAGAATATCGGCCATTTCTTCAGCACAATCAGCAAGAGGCTTACCTTTAGTCACCGCAGCTGCAAATTCACCTAATTCTTCTACGGTAAGGGCAATGCGATAGCCCATATCATGTCCGTTGTTTTCTTCGAACTTATGTTTATCATGAAACACTGCAATTTTCTTCATCATGTTTTCCCATTCATTCTGTGCTTCATGGGCCATCCACTGGTCAACTGACATTCCTTCCATGCACTGAGATTAAGGAGACCGGACATTAGACCTTCCGTAGACTCGGGAGAAGTCCGATTGTCTGATGAGTTCCTTCCTTCAATTGCCACCGACAACGAAGTCTTTCCATCGCTTCATGTATTCAACAAAAACTGGGCTTAAGTCTGCATCCAGCAAATGCTGCTCGCTAAACGGTGGACGTTCAGGGGAATAATCGGGGTCACCAAGGTGCATTGGCCAATCGGGGTGTGCAATCGCTACTCGAGCAACACCAATCAAATCTGCACCTTCATCCATAAGCCATTCTGCGTCTATAGAAGACCAGATTGCGCCTGTGGATACGAGTGGCATATGTGCAGGAATTACATCACGGAATCGTTGAGTGAGACTCGGGCCGTCTTCATCATTCTCAACGCCTTGGAACACATCCCAGCAAGAGATGTGAAGCATATCGATGTCCATTGCGCATAATATCTCGGCAAGTTCGAGACTTTCATGTAAGAAGATACCTGCCTTTTCGATAATGGGTGAGATACGAACTGCAAGAATAAAGTCCGGGCCTGTTGCTTGACGAACCGAAGTGATCATGTCACGCAAGAACTTGCTTCTCCCCGCCAAATCGCCACCCCAGACATCTTCACGTCGATTGGTGATGCTTCCGAGGAATTGACAAATCAAATACGAATGAGCACCGTGTAATTCAACACCATCAAAGCCAGCCTTTTTGGCAACGCACTGCTGCATCTGTAAAGGATTGAATCATCTCTACAACTTCATCGTGAGTTAATGCCCGAGTATACAATCCATCCATTCCCGCCTCGGTGTTTTCGCTGGCAGAGACAGGCTGAACCTGATTGAGAGATTGTGGGGCACGCATTCCACCGTGAAAAATTTGAGCGAGACTCAGGGTTCCTGCCGCTTTCAATTGCGTAGCCATCTTGGTAAGACCTGGGAGTTGATGGTCGCCCCATACGCCCATTTCACCTTCCCAGCCACGCCCGTGTTCGGTAACGTTGGCTGCTGCAGTTGTGGTGATGGCGAATCCATCTTTGGCTCGTCGAACCAACCACCTTATTTCTTCATCTGAAAGCGTGCCGTCTTCATGGCTTTGTTTGTTGGTCATCGCAGCAAGTACGCTCCGGTTCGCTAAGACATGTCCCGTTCGAGGAAGTGTGAATTGACTCGATGGGTCCATGCTGAAAGCAAGAACTGCCCCTTCTTGATGCTTCGCATGATTCAAACTGAACATCAGGTCATTCGGATTCTTCTTGTTTTGGATGACCAGGTTCTGCTTTGGCAGGGAGCATGCGGTCAAGCCATTTTGGTGACCACCAGTTCCACTTGCCCATGAGGCGCATTGTCGCAGGAACAACCAGAGCACGGACAATCGTTGCATCGAGCAGAATTGCAAGAGCCAGACCGAAACCGATTTGCTTGAGGATAATGATTGAAGACAAACCAAAGGCACTGAACACGACAACCATGATTGCTGCTGCTCCAGTAATTAGGCGCCCTGTCTTTTGCAATCCATTGGCGACAGCAAGGGTATTGTCGCCCGTACGTTCCCATTCTTCATGGATACGTGAAAGCATCAAGACTTCATAATCCATCGATAATCCAAAGACAATACAGAACATGATAACTGGATTTGTAGCCTCAATTGGTTGAGGTGTAAAGTTGAGCAGATCTGCTCCATAACCCCATTGGAAGACAAAGACCAACATTCCGAACGATGCGGAAATCGAGAGAATATTCATCACAATTGCCTTGATTGGAATAATGACACTGCGAACTTGAATGAAAATCAAGACAATGGTTGAGATGAGAATGAAGGCCAATGCTATTGGGAGACTGTCTTGAATGGCCCAAAGCGTATCGAGGCTGTAGGCAGCAAACCCTGCTACCTTGAGCGAGGAATCCTCGCCGACAATCAACAGGTCGGTGAAATCATCTCGGTCTTCACGCATATCTTCTACGAACTCATGGCTTTCCCTACTGGTACTTGGCCCGTCAATAGCGTACACGACATAGGTGACATCACCAGAGATGAATTGTTGTCGAAGATATTCACGTGTGGCGTTTTGCTCTGGTGTGAGGTATTCGGCAGGTGTTGTCCAGAACTGAACCACGCTTGATTCGTTCATACCAATCTGTGGCAATGCATAGCCAAAGGCTTCGACAATCCGTTCATCTTCCACTTGCGAGACCATCCAACGGTGCATTTGACGTAGGTTCGATTCATTCAGCGGGTCAGTCCCATCAAAATCAATCACGACAATAGCAGCATTTGAGGTGCTTTGTGGCCAGAGAGAGTCGATATGGTCGAGTCCAAGTCGTGATTCATCATCCGGTGGAAGAGCATCACGGTTCGCAAGAGAGAACTCAGCTTGGAAGAAGGGCAACCCAGCACCGAGCAGGATGATGAGCGTTGGAATCAAAACCGCCCATGGCCTGTCCATCACTGTGTTTGCAATACGAGACCAAATGCCATCCTCACCGTTTTCTTCAATCTTGAACGAGAAAGGGAGTTTACGACCTGTATTGATTCGAGGACCAAGAAGTGCGAGAACTGCAGGTAAAACCAAGGAGAGAATAGATCATTGCAATAGTGACGGCTAAAGTCCCGCCGATACCCAGGCTTGGCAAACTGGTATTGGTGAAGAATAACATCCCCATCAACCCAATGGCAACGGTTACACCGCTGAAAAACACCGCTTTACCTGCAGTAGCAACCGTCATTGCAGTAGCAGTGCGGATATCATCCGGATTACGCCCCATCTCTTCCCTGAATCGATTTACAAGGAAGAGAGAATAATCAATCGAGACACCAATTCCAATGAGTGAAATGATATTGACAGCATATTGAGTGACATCCGTGACATTTGACAACCAAATCGTAACGCCCATGGCAGAGACTACGGTGAGAATACCAACTCCTACAGGTAAGAGAGCCGCAATGAGTGTACCGAAAACGATGGCGAGAATGATGAGTGAAAGTGGACCTGATACAAGTTCTGCCTTGACAAGGTCTTCTTGAATTCGATTATCAAAAGTGAATTCAATAGCGGTTTTATCAGTCCTCCATGCATCAAACTGGCTATCAATTTCTACCGATTCCCAATGCTCTGAATAAAGGATTTTGGCATCTTTACGTGACATGTTGAACACGACCTTGTTCTGTGCCCAAAATCCATCATCACGCTCTAAAGTGAATTCATTACGCTCATCACCTGAAGTCTCCCAAGAGTACTCTATAGAAACATCTGCTAATTTAGCAAAACCAGCAAGGGCATCTTGTACTTCTTGTTGCCAGAGCTCGGAAGTGTCATTGAGCGTCGAATGACGAACAAGATAAACAAAACCTTGAGCACTTTCAGAGTCGCTTCCATCTTCGCTAAAGGCATCGTTCATGGTCGAAATCGCTTCAACTGATTCAAGATCTCCTTCGCCCCAAGCCTCGGACCAGTCAGGTCCCATAGCCATCAATGAAGCCATCCCTAAACAGGCAAGAATACCAAACGCAAGGACTTGTTTTCGGTAATCATGCGTGAATTCTCCAAGTTTGTAAAAGGCGCGGCCTTCGAACATCCGAGCGTCAGTCGAGGATTCCATATCCCTTGCCGGACATGGCCCATTTATCAATGAATGTTTCCAACATACAGCGAAATGTTTCTACTTCACATTACATGGGCACACTCTGCGACCAACGCTTGCGTAATCCAGTATCAAAATGATGTTGAGGGTTAATACATCAATTGTATATCAGATGCTGAACTTACTCAAGAACGTCAGGAGGTACACTCCATTTGATTTTTTGTCGGCTCAATCTTTAACAACCAAAATTGTGTATCACTCCATATGCAGGTCTCACTCTTGAACAAGATTCTACTCGGTGCTGCAACATTTTTTTTACTGATCAATGTGACACTCCTGCCTATCGTGTTTACCGGTGCAGTACCTGGTGCGGTAGAAGAAAAATTTGCTACCTTTCCCCTTGATTCTGCCTGTGGTAACGACGGAAACTGCGAGAGCGTCGAAGATTCTTGGGCCACCACGACTGTAACACGTGATTATTATGCATGGAATTTAGCGAATTTAGAAGATGTGTTGGCAGAGAGTGTTCAGCCAAGGTATGAGAAGAAGGGTCCTTATACCTACGAAATAACTTCGGAGAAAACACTCATAAACCATGATGAGCAGAACGGTGAACTCACCTATAATGTTGTTAAAAGTTATCACTGCTCTACAGAAAGTACGAATTCTTGTGATGAGGATTTGACTCAACTGAATATTCAGTTTCGACCACAATTAATTGGGGCGACTGGAACGGCATTCAAAGGCATCATGGATTTGACGAAAGTTGGTTTTTCAAGTGGAATGATGAATCAAGATTTGAATACAACCCAAGCCGGAATTGCTACTGCAGATTTCATTGACTCGATGACCCAAACGATTGGAGGGGCTGGTTTTGGCTCGTATTCATACGCAGCACTCACTGCAGCCGAAGCGGCTGGGCAAGTGAGCGTACTGTTACCAAATACTCTTGATGGAAACATCTTACCAATAGCGAACTTCCTTGAAGGTCTCGATACAGCACTGAATTCTTCATTTCATCCATCAGATTCTTTGTTTGATATTTCATTACTCAATGATTTGGGTCCAGTAGCCTTTGTTTCTATGGGAGAACCAGATGCCTTATTATCCGAACTTGAAGCAAACCCAACCGATTCCATCTCGGTCAAACGAGCGAGAGCTTACGGCTACTTGGCCGCCGAAATGGTGGATACGGATGGTGACGGTTTGGACGACTCTGAAAACATCGATTACGCTCAAACGCTGATTCGGGATTGGGCTTTATATGTTGGAATAGGTTTTGAATTTCAATCGAATGGTGGAGGCTCGCCATACACCGACAGTGACGATATTGCTGACCGTTTGAACAATTTACTTGGGATCGATTTTTCCGATGTTGACTGTCTGAATTTGATGCTGAACGGTGATGGGACCGATAGCCCACTTGGTTTGTTAGCTACAAATTCAGGAGGTACGGGATTTGGATTAAGTAAATTCTTAGGATTATCGCCATCAGAAGCAATGTCGACTTTTGATTTAAGTCAAGGCCAATACGATGTAATCACTCCTTGGGCAAATGGGTGGTCAAACTCCACCTCTTCACTCCAAATGGCTTTACTTGGGGGGAATGGTACACTCAATGCCAAGCAATTTGTCAACACAAGTTTTGGCGCTCAAGATCCAATTAGTGGTGGTTTTCTGCAATACAGTTTGAATCAGGGTGGTGATTGGGGAACAATGAATTTACTTCCAGACATCGAACTCACACCTGAACAGTCGGCTGAAATATTGTATGGACCGTTGGGTCTGACCACAACGGATGGAGCACTGCTCTTCCTCTACGGTGAACTGTCAGGCAAGGCTCCACCGGGATACCTTGGAACACCAATCTCGGAAACAAAGAGTTGGGACCTTGAGGTGATTGCCGCAGCCTACAAGATTCAAACCAATGAAGCAAGAGCCCTTCAAGAATTAGTCGTTGATGACATCTTTGGTGAGTTCGTGGAAGATTTATTGATAACGAGTTTTGGAGCGCAGCCCTATCTTACTCAATCAGTCAACAGCTGGCTTCTCGGATGGCATGACCCAGTCAGTGCCGTCCTGGCATCAGGGGATGCAAGCGACATGAGTGTGGGTTGGGCTTCTTTAGAATCGAACAAAACCTACTATGGCTCTGATGAAGTGGTTAACGGTGATGGCACGAATTACACAATTTGTACAGGTGAGAGGCCTGTTTGCGAAAAAGGTGAGTTGCTACAACAAGACGGCTCAAGTCAATTGTCATGGAGAAACGATGCAATGTATGATGCAACATTCGGGCTTATCACTCCGGAAGACCTCTCAGGTGCGACCGGTGGTTTTCTTACTGGAGTTCGTGACAAAGTCGATGTTTCCGGCTATGAAGTCACAGATATCGTTTGTTCTGGTACCGATGTCGTAAAGGGAATCCCAGTCAACACATGTGAGGCTTCAGTCGACCCTACGGAACGTTCTATTCAGGCGAACTTACTGAAGACATTCTCACTACTCGATGCGATGCCAAGTGCCTTACCCATCTATTTAGGCAGTGAAATCGAAGTCAAATCTGAACAACTTTCCGGACTCATCATTGCTGGTGATTCAACAACTCGGTTTTACCTCGATACCAGAGATGCTCATGCAATGCATACGAAACCATCACTCGGTGACCTTGCCCCAGTCTTTGAGATTCAATCCTCTTCAATGATCGGAGATTCCGACGCAGAAACCATGGAGAGTTCCATCGTTCAAAATCAGAATCACTTTACGTACTGGATGAATTTTGACACACCGCTTGATGTTCTTCCATTCTTCCTTTGGCTTGGAGTATTTGGCGCTCTTTTTGCCTCCTTAATGATGACTTTTCGGTCATCTGAAGACGAAGAAGAGGAAGTGGTAGTGATGCATGAAATTGAACCTGAGCAAAAAGGTGGGTTACTTCAACGTGGACTGCAAATACGATCGAAGTGATAGAGGCTTCCTTGTCCAATTCTTACAAGACTCAATGCACCACTCTGAGATATGATGGATACTCTGCACGGTGTGTCCTTACCGAAGCAATTCGTTTCAAATGAAACGGTTCAACCTTGGAATGTTGGATAATACTGTTGCGTGTATTGAATTGCATTAGCTTGTGGATAGCCTTGTGCGATCAATCCATTGTAGTATTCTCGAGCAGGGTCTGGCTGTACTGGTGCAGGTTGAGCAACGGGTGCAACAACCGCAGGCGCTACTGCAACTGCAACGGGTTGTGCTGCAGGTTGAGCTGCAAAGTCAGGCATAGCCACTGCTGGAGTCGCTGCAGGTATTGCAGCGTAGCTTGGCATCATGACTGCTGGTTGAGCACCCATGTTCGGCATGGCAGGCATTGCACCACCCATTGGAGCGAACGTACCGTCAGTCCATGTCTTTTGAACACCTTCTTCTTCAGGCTTTTTGAGGAACAAAAGGGCAAGTGCGGCAATAACTGCCAATACAAGAACCCACGATTCCAAAGATCACCACAGTTGAAGAGGAGGCCCCATCGCTTGCAGACTTGTCTTTGAGCCAACGTAGAGGGTCATCAGGATACGCATCTGCTCCATCACTCACAGACCAATCGCCTGCTGGGTTTGAGTAGCCATCACCATCGCCATCAAAGCAACCAATGCGGTCGAGTGTTGAGTTTCCAGCACCCGAAATACATGCATCTGCACCATCAGCAAGGGTCCAGGTATCATCGGGGTCGGAAATACCGTCTCCATCTGTATCTGCACAACCATATCGGTCGATGCTGGAAGTATCACGAACGGTAGGACAATCATCAGGAGTGACACCATTTGGATTCTCTCCAAAGCCATCACCGTCTCCGTCTGCCCATTGCGTCGGTTCGTCAGGGAAAGCATCGCCACCCATGTCGTATCCCCAAGAGAAATCGGCGTTTGAGTAGCCATCACCGTCTGAATCCATACAACCGAAACGATCGATGGTTGAGTTACCTGCAACAGAAGGGCATGCATCGGGCTGGTTACCAGAGGCATTGTCACCGTAGCCATCCATATCTGCATCTTCCCATTGCGTAGCATCGCTTGAGAACGCATCCATCAAGTCGTACCAGCCATCGCCATCAGCATCTGGGCAGCCAAGTGTGTCATCTTGCCAAGAGTTCCCTGAACGGGTAGGGCATGCATCTTGCGTAGTTGCATCCATTACCATTTCACCTGGCCAAGAAGATTTACCGGTCAGTCCATGAGAAGTTGCCCCAGATTATCGCCAAAACCATCTTCATCAAAGTCAGACCATTGAGTCGGATCGTTCGGGAAGTAATCAGCCCCGTTTCCAACATTCCAAGTCGTATCTGAATTTGAATAACCATCTTCATCAGCATCAAAGCATCCTAAACGGTCAATCGTGGACGTTCCCGGAACGGTAGGACAAGCATCAGGAGTGACACCTTGGGTATTATCTCCAAATCCATCCGAGTCGGCATCTGCCCACTGAGTGACCTCGTCGGGGAATGCGTCATCAGCATTCGACCAACCGTCTCCATCGTTGTCAGGACATGCATTTTTGCCGTTTCGAGTAGAATTACCAGCCTCACTTGGACAATCATCGGTCGAGTCTGACCAACCATCGCCATCAGTATCAAGACAACCAATGGTACCATTTGTGGAAGTTCCTGCAAGAGTTGGACAATCATCATTGGCATCATCAAATCCATCTGCATCATCATTGAGGTCTTCATCACTGTCTCGGCATCCATCGCCGTCGATGTCGTTGGTGGCTGTATCTGAAATCCAGGTTGGTCGAGGTGGATCATAGGAAGTGTAAGGACAAAGGTCGTCAACATCGAGGACTTGGTCGTTATCGTCATCGGAATCTTCGGAATCGTCTTTACAACCGTCATTATCCCAATCAGTTGAAGCGGAAGGATTGTCCAAATCTTGCATACTGGTCCAATTGAATTCACTGTTCCGAGGACAATAATCCGGATAATTATCTGTGAGTCCATCGTTGTCATCGTCTGAATCACATGCGTCACCGAGGCCGTCGCTGTCGGTATCGGCTTGACTCGGATTCGAAACGTTTGGACAGTTATCATCGACATCGACAATACTGTCGCTGTCTGAATCTTTCAGTGATGCGGGGTCAAAAACCCACACATAGGCATCTCTACCGCCAGATGAAGTCAAAGTAGAGCCGTCGTGCGTCATTGAACCTGAATACGAACCTGCGATACCAATGTAGTCACTGATGTTGACGTTCATGGCCCAAGCATAGTCATACTGTGAACCACCAATCAGTTCAGTCCAATCAAGTGTACCTGTCGATGAGAGACCAATGACAAAACCATCATGGTTTGAAGGAACCAATGTTGTGGCGCCTGCGGTATGCGATGCAGTAAGATAGCCACTGTACGCGACTGCCCCAGATGAGGTGACTGCGAGGGCTTGGGCTTCGTCAGCTGCACTTGAACCTGATACAAATGCCCAACTGTTGGAAGTGGTAACTGCGCTTCGTGCTACAAAGATATCATTTCCACCATACATTGCAGTGGCAGTCCAACCTCCACTTGAGATCGTTCCACCAAAGGTTCCTGCAAGATAGGTATCTCCTGCGGAATCAACGGTAATACTGGTGACAACTGTTTGTTGACCACTGGCACCAATTCCTTTCAGATTAAGTACACCACCGGTAGCATCTAATTCAACAATCACAGCGTCAAGTGTACCCACTGCCACATAACTTGAGCTCGACCATTGAGCAAAGCCATCAGAAATTGTTGCTAATTTGAGACCCCCGGATGGAGTCACTGCGGAATCAATAATACGGTTCGTACCAATTCCACCACCATTGACAACCCAATCAAGAGAGCCTGTCCTTCCCGAAAATTTTGCTACAAAGACCTGAGTATTCGAGACATTCAATGTAAAACCGCCAAAGTCAGTTTCGCCTTGAAATTCACCGGTGACATAAATATCACCCACATTGTCGAGTTCAAGAGTGCTGGTCACACTGTATTCACCTGAACCGTTCACTAATGTGCTAAACCCATTGGCCCATAGCCAATTACCCATTCGGTCTGCTTTCGCCAAGAACCCTTCATAATGGAAACCAGAGTTGGTATTCGAGATGATTGATGTAGGGTTACCTGGACCTCCGGAAAAGGAAATCTCACCATAAAAATATCCAGTTACCAAGATTTCCCCACCGATATCGACGTTGATATCCGTAAGGTAAGAAAGGCCACCTGCACCAAAACTATGGTCGGCACCGAACAGTGATTGCCAAGTACCTGTATCATCAATGGTCGCTAAAAAGAATTCTCCAGCGTTATACGGGGAAGTTCGTTGGAGAGTTTGTGTACCAAAAGTCAAGGTTGTATTGTATTCAGAGCCAATAATCCATCCACCATTTGGGTCCGCAATAATTTGAGATGGATCGATACTCTGGGTAGAGGAGCCACCTGAAGCAATGAAGGATTTCGAAGAACCACGTGCGGATGTAAACTCGATGAGGTCAGAACTGACGTCGTCTAGTTCCTCAAAAGCTTCACTCGAGTGTTCCAACACAAAGACGGATGAGAGCATCAAGAATGAAATCAGGATTGCCGATACGGATGCAAATGAAGGGCGCATAGCAGAACCAATCCGCCTACAGAC
This sequence comes from uncultured Candidatus Poseidoniales archaeon, assembly GCA_905182715.1. Lineage (GTDB taxonomy): Archaea > Thermoplasmatota > Poseidoniia > Poseidoniales > Poseidoniaceae > MGIIa-L1. The sequence goes on along the minus strand of CAJJCP010000010.1, from coordinate 1,436 downwards.
ATCAAACCTTTGACTCACAGTGCCAAGAAAACTTGGCAGAGTGAACACCAGTACTCACTCGATATTGGTTTCGAGTTGAAGCAAATCGCTGTCGCCTGCATCAATGATGCTGACAGTAGAAACTGAAAATGGCTTACCACATGCGATTCCGAGTTCACGGTTGACGAGTGTGGTACGGAACTTGGTCACTTCTGGGTGACTTGCGTGTAGTTCATCAATAAATTCAGTTGGGCAGTTCGCAGCGAAAATAATCAATTTTGCTTCACCACGAGCACACGCATCGAGTGCTTGGCGTTGTCCAAATCGTAGATTCCCAGTTGATATTGCATTCTTTAATTGTCGGTTTAGATCCATATTTTATTCCTCCATACTCCACATCGTTTCTCATGGGTAGAAAATCATTCTTTGTCAGGGATGTAGAAGAGTTCCACACTGCCGGTTCCAAGGGAAATTGGTTGACCAACGATAATGTTCTCTGCAACACCGGTGAGGTAATCCTTTTCACCGATAACACCGGCTTTGAGCAAGTGGTTAACGGTAACTTCGAAAGCAGCACGAGCCAAGATACTGTGTTTGGTTCCTGAGACACCGTGTCGTCCAATAGCACGAACTTCGCCTTCAGAAGTCATCACATCAGCAACTAAGAGCAAGTGTCGGACGTCAACTTCCAAACGAGCTCCGTCAAGAGTTGCTTGTAGTTCGTCAACAATGGCTTGTCGAGCAGCTTCAATTCCAAGGAAGTCAAAGATTTCGATGATGTTGTTGGTGTAGGTCCGGTTTCGGTCAATGGTCTCGATTTCGCTGACACGGGTCAAGTTTGAACCGATGGTCGAAAGATAATATTCACCAGTTTTGTCATCCAATTGGACGTTCGCACGGGTGATGTTTGGGATACCTTTGAGACGCATGTCACGAATCTTTTCTTCCAGTTGAAGGAGCATGGTATACGAAGGTGGGTTTTCAGCGATCTCAGCCAAATCTTCTTCGGTATGAACACCAGGTATGAGGGTCAAGGTTGAAGGGTTCTTATCCTTGTCTGCTTGAACCAAAAGACGTGTAGCACGTTCCAGTTTGTCCTTCACTTCTGCACCTGTCATGTTCTTCTGTTTGAGATTGGTTTTGTTCAATTTCAAGACCAAACGTCGTTGTGCAACGTCAGTTTCCAAAGAAGCGATGTTCACTGTATGAGTCTCTTCAATAGCTGCTGCAAGTTTACGTGCTTCGTCAGCAGAGGTCTTCTTTTACACCAGCCAAGAAAATAGTCATTGTAGGCGTGTTTGGAACCTTTCGTGCATCGACAATCTCAATGATACGAGGAAGACCTTGAGTGACGTTGACTGTTGCAACACCAGCATAGTGGAAAGTACGCATAGTCATCTGCGTTCCAGGTTCACCAATCGATTGAGCAGTGATAATTCCTGCTGCTTCATATGGAT
>CAJJCP010000009.1 GCA_905182715.1 uncultured Candidatus Poseidoniales archaeon | reverse complement strand
GAATCAACCAATGCGTGAAGTCGATTTTGCATATCTTCGTCAGTCAAACTCCCTTCGCCATCAAATGCCTCTTTGACATGCCCGACTGCTAACTGCTCGGGCACAGGCCAAGCATGTAGCCAGCGAAGCATGATACGCATATGGTTGAGGGTATTCGAATTTTGCATCCCACCAAGAGTACACATGAGTCCGAATACCTTGCCTCCAACGTGTTTATCATAAAGCCAATCAAAGGTATTTTTCATCACACCCGACATAGTGCCGTGGTATTCAGGTGAACAAATTAAGAAAGCATCACATGAAGATGCAAGTTCTTGAAATTCTTTGACATGAGCATTCTCCCAACACCCATCTTCTCCAACGAAGGGGAGTGGTTTCTCAGCACAATCCCAAAACAGGACTTCTGCACCTTTTGACTCAGCATAAGCGAGAGCCAAGTTTACCAACATTCCACTCTTCGAAGTTGGGCGATACTCTCCAGAGAGTCCGAGAATACGAAGCGAGGTCTGAGTCATACCTCACGATTTTGCCGGCGGCATTTGAATATAGTGTTCATTTCCATGGCACGCCGAGAAGCAATGCTTATGCCGGTCGCTTAATTGGTAAGGCTTGGTGACACTATGAACGGAACCGGTGCAGAATCCCCAAATCCTACAGATACGAATGCCGTATCTGATGCTGTTACTGAATCCATGGCCGCAGCACTTCGTTCGGCTGGACTTGGAAACATGGTTGAACATGTGGAAGTGAAACCGGTAGGGTATTCTGAGAATGTTCTTGAGCGCGTAATTAATCAACATTCAATTTCGGACCGCGAAGGTTTTCTGACTTTTGCTCATTCAATGGATACAGATCAAAACAATTACCTAAAGGAAGAAGAACTCCAACATGCTGCGGTAAAATGGATCGCCAATCAAAAACAAGCTCAGATTGTTGAAGAGGATTCAAACGATGAAAACTCTGTTGAATACTTGCTGCAACTTGGAGAAGAATACTCAAGGAAAAATGATTCCAAAAGCGCACTTACTGCCTTCAATAAAGCGATTGCATTAGACCCATCATGCGACATGGCATGGTTTAATCGTGGAGTTTTACTCGAAGCTGAACAAGATGCACGTGGTGCAAGACAGGCTTTCCAGATTTGCCTTGACATCAATCCTGATAATGCACCAGCTACGGCAAATATTGCAACATTGCTCGAACGAATTGGAGATGATACTGCAGCCTATGAAATGGCTGTTCGTGCGTTGAACTTCTTCCCAGGACACCCGTTATTACTTGATGTCAAAAACCGATGTGCGGAAAGTGGAGAAAACCTTCCTCTTGAATCCATGCCAATGCAAGCCCCTTCTCAAACCTATGATGACAAGCAAGTTACTGAAGTCATGAAAGAAGTGGGTGTTACTGACAAAGCGGCGATACTGGCTGAGGCAGTACATCATGATGAAGATGAAAACCAACATCTCGAATATCAAGAACTCAAGTCAGCAGCTGAAGTCGTTGCTGCTACTCAAGAGATTCAAGTTGCGACTGCAGTGGTAGTCGAGCCAGTGGTTGTCGAGCCAGTGGTTCAACAAGCTCCTCAAATTATTGAAGAACCAATTCAAGAGCCAATTAACATGGATGATTTGGTAACTGAAGCAACGGCACTCATTCGTTCAGGAGATGCACAGGCTGCATTAGGATTACTCAGCCCACATCTGAAAACAATCGCAGCAGAACATGCTGGTGCGTGGAGAATTGCAGGAGGAGCAATGGCTCGACTGGAACTCGATGACCACGCCATCTCTGCTCTCGAACACGCACAATCGCTTGACCCTAGCCAAGGGTCAGGTTGGTTCAATTTAGGTTCAATCTATCAAAGAAAAGATGAATCTTCACGTGCTATTGAGTGCTATATGAAAGCAATGAATGTTCAAGCAGATTATCTGAAGGCTGCACTCAAGTGCAGCCAATTGTGTAATCAAACTGGCGATATTGAAAACTACCTTCATTCGACTCGAACAGTTCTTCAAATTGAACCAATGAATGTTGCAAGAACTGAATTTATTCGAATTCTTATTGAATTGGCAGAAGGAGAAGCGACCGTGTTGGAGTCAGTTCACGGAATCCCACCTACACTTCCAGAAGGGCCACATTTGGCACAAGAAGCACTTGGATACCTCGGCGATGGTGAAACTGAATACCATGCTCGAGCCCATACTGCCGCAAAGAATGATGTCCAGGCAGTAACCATATGGAAATCCATGATTAAAAATGATGGTCAAAACCCATTAATTTGGAGAGGACTTGCTCGATCACTCGAATCCGCAGGAGATTTAGAAACCGCCCAAAAGTGCCATCGAAAGGCTGACGAACTCTCAGGAATTGCTCCAGTCCAAGCCGTCGCACCACCTCCATCCGCTCCAATTGAACCGGTTATGGTAGAACCAGTTGCTTCAGAACCAAGAGCTGCACCAGTCGATCATCAAGAGACTCAGGCTGATTATTACATGAATGCACTTGGCCTTCAAACCCCACCTGAGCCCCGAAATGTCGAAGTGGTTCAACCGACTCAAGCTTCTCAATCACTCTTGGTTAATTCGGCTCAAGCATTGAATGAACGACCCCAGGAGATTCAACCTGCGGCTGTAGAAACCACCACACAACCAGCATTTGACCTCACTCAAGCAGCAATCAATGCGCAACAATTGGCATCCGCAACCGTCGATACCGAAGTCAACTCAAGTTCCATTGCAAACCAAGAGGTAGCGTGGTACAATCAAGGTGTGGCATTGATTGAAGGTGGCAAATTTAGAGAAGCACTTTCCTCGTTTGACCGAGCTCTCCCTTCATTTGCAGGCAATGACGATATGATAATTCGAATTCTAAACGGCCGAGGGAACGCCTATTATTATCTTGAAGAGTATCCAAAGTGTGTCGAAGCATATCATCAAGCCATGATTATTCGGCCGGCAGAAGTTCGTGGAAAGACCCTGTACAATATGGGCAGTGCATATGCGGAAATGGAACGATATCCTGACGCCATGAAGTGTTTCGAACAATCGATTCCTCGAGGACTTGAGCCAGAAGAAATTAAGCGTGCTAAAGAGCAAATTCGACGATGTGGAATCCTTCTTAAGGAAGTTGAACGCAAAAACAAACGCCGTTGAAAGCAATGTAATTCCCTGAATCGAAGAACAGGTTCATAGAGAAGTGATGTTTCGTAATGACATGGACTGCGGTACATGCGATACATCTGGCCCTGTGCAACTCATGACCCCGGAAGTGGTCAATGTCAACTTAACCATCTCATCGAAGGCACAAGAAATGCTGGTCGATGCGTTTGGCGATGACCGCTCTATGGCTCTTTTAGTCGGTGTCTTATCCGGTGGTTGCTCAGGTTATATGTATGATTTACAAATCGTCGAAGAGACGGACCAAAGTTGTCAAGAAGTAACTATTGACGGGTTTAGAGTCTTAGTCCCAAATGCTTCAAGCCATCTCCTTGATGGAATCGAAATCGATTACGTCGACCGATTGATGGGTGGAGGATTCAAAATTAACAATCCAAATGCTGATTCATCGTGTGGATGCGGCGAATCATTTTCTTGAGGCTCTCGTATGCCTCGAGTGGCTTACGAAGATGCATCTTTGACAGTTTGGCAAGGTGTCGATGCCTTACAATTCATTGATGGTTTGTCATCAAATAAAATAATCGATATGCGTCAAGGTGAAGTACGACAAACTGTATTCACAACAACACAAGCCAAAATCGTCGACCTGGTTACAGTATTCCATATGGGAGACTTTCTTGCAGTCCAATCTCACACTTCACAAATTGAAACGTTGCTCGAACATGTAACGCCACGTATCCTCAACCAAGATGTAACGATTGTAGATGTCACCTCCCGTAATCACTTTTGCATTGAATACGGCATTACTAATTTGAATGTTGGACAATTTGAATCATTGAATGACACCACACATGGTTACATCGATGAAAAGTATTCACTCCTCATCGCCTCAGTTGATAGTAGACGCAGAGTCAAATGATGACCCGACAGCATTCCATGAATGGAGAATCGAGAATCAAATTCCTTGGAATGGGTATGAGGTTACAAACAAAAACCATCCTCTTTCAGCCGGATTAAACCAACTCGTTCACCCTTCCAAAGGATGCTATATCGGACAAGAAGTTCTCGCTCGAATGATCTCAAGAGGACGCCAGGGCAAAAAGTTCACACGGGTAGAAAACGGAACGATCGATGACAAATATATTACAACGCAAGGGCAAAACCATTCGCTTGCCATCATACGAGAATCGAATCAGTAACCGAGTAATTCTTTCAACTGAGACTTGTAGAAGTTACCTGAACCTTGAAGTGATTCAAGTTCACTTTCAGATAATTCTAATTCAAGAATTCGTTCAATGCCATTCGCACCAAGAATCACTGGGACTCCAATGTATACATCATCAAGTCCGTATTGACCCGTGAGGTGAGCCGAGGCTGGAATCAATCGCTTTCGGTCATTCAAGATCGCCTCAGCCATAACCGCTGCTGCAGAACCTGGCGCATAGAATGCAGAACCACGTTCGAGAAGTTTGACAATTTCGCCGCCACCAGAGGCCGTGCGCTTACAGATAGCATCGATGGTCTCCTCGTCAAGAAGGTGAGTAATCGAGATGCCACCAACGGTTGTAAATCGAGGAAGTGGAACCATCGTATCGCCGTGACCGCCCAAGACCATTGCTTGAACATCTTCTTCTGAACATCCAACAGCTTGTGCAACAAAATGTGTCATTCGCGCACTGTCTAATACACCTGCTTGGCCACAAACGCGGTTTGCAGGGAATCCTGTGACTTTTTGCATGTGGTAGGTCATCAAGTCAAGGGGATTGGTGACCATTACGATGGTCGAATCCGGTGCATGATCTCGAATTCCTTCACCGACTTGCTTAACGATTCCGGCATTCTTAGCAATCAGGTCTTCTCGTGTCATACCTGGTTGACGAGGGAATCCGGAGGTGACGACGACGACGCTTGCACCAGCAATATCGTTGTAATCTGAAGTTCCAGTTATGGTTCCGTTGTAATTGAGTACTTGTCCGTTTTGTGACATGTCAAGCGCTTTACCTTTTGCGAATCCTTCATAGATATCCAACAATACGATGTCTGCTATTTTCATTTGTGCAAGAACAAATGCACATGTTGCACCAACATTTCCAGCTCCTATAACGGCGATTTTTCTTCGATGACTGCTCATTGTAAATTCCTCGGTAATTGTCCCAATACCCGACCATCAATAAGCAACATGGTCGAATCCTTTCAGTATCATCTGCGAAAAGTTAGAAATATTGATATTTGGGGTGAGAAATTGACAACTTCGAAGCGAGTCATCTAAGAACCTCCTCTCAGTCCCAAGAACATCCCCAGTCGTATTTGCGACCAAGGGGAATCGAGGACATTGTATGAAACTTGGAGTACCTATGGAACCTGCTGGCGAAACACGAGTGGCAATTGCCCCTTCAAGTATGAAGAAATTGCTGAAAGCAGGTTTTGAAGTATTCATCGAAAAAGGTGCAGGAAAAGCCTCAAATTATCTTGATTCCGATTACGAATCTGCTGGAGCAACAATCGCAACACGAAATGAAGTGTTGTCATGTGAGACAATCATTTCGATTCGATTCCCTGGGATTGAGGGTGTTGCAAAAGGTACCCGCATCGCCTGTGTTGCTGATCCGTTCCGTAATCCAGAATATGTTCAATCCTGTATTGATGCAGGAATCACTCTCCTCTCGATGGACATGATTCCACGAAGACTCTCACGTGCTCAATCAATGGACGTTAATTCCAGCCAAGATAACCTTGCAGGGTACAAGGCAGTCCTACTTGGAGCTGCTCACGTCCCGAGAGGCATTCCAATGATGACCACTTCAGCGGGTACCATTCGTCCAGCAAAAGTCGTCATAATGGGAAGCGGTGTTGCTGGGCTTCAAGCGATTGCAACTGCTAAGCGACTCGGTGCTGTAGTCTACGCATCAGATGTTCGTAAATCGGCTGCTGAACAAATTGAATCCGTCGGTGGACGTTTCATTGAAGTCGATGGAATGGATGATTTCGAAGATGAATCCGGATATGCAAAGCCATTAACCGGTGAATTCATTCAAAAAGTCAACGATACCGTTTGTGGAGTTGCAGCCGATGCTGATATCATTGTCACAACTGCACGGATTTTCGGACGCCCTGCACCGATTACTAGTTCCTTCCAGCGCAATTCTAAATTTCAAACCGGGCGCTGTCGTTGTTGACATGAACGCAGATGTTGGTGGAAACTGCGAAGATACGGTGGCCGGTGAAGTCATCACAACTGAAAACGGTGTCATCATCGTAGGGACATCAAACCTACCGGGGACACTCGCTACAACTTCCAGTATGTTGTATTCAAACAACTTGACAACGTTCATCACCTCTCTTGTGAAAGAGGGTGAACTGGTCATCAGTGAAGATGATGACATATTGGTAGGCGCACCAGAAGACTCTGATTTCTATGTTAACGGCATGGGTGGAGTTCTACTTTGCCAAGATGGCGCTTTACATCCAAAACAAACACGCCTCGGAGGTGTACTCGAATGACTCCAGAACTTTTAATCGGAAACATAACTTTGTTCATACTTGCAATTTTCCTTGGATTTGAATTGATTACGAAAGTCCCTGCACATTGCACACCCCTCTTATGAGTGGAGCAAATGCAATTTCTGGAATTAGTATTATCGGTGCTTTATATGGCTCAAATGTTGCATATGATGCTCAACATACTCTTGTATCAGGAATTCTCGCCTTTGTAGCTAGTTGTTCTTGCAATGATCAACGTCGTTGGTGGATTTGCAGTAACGAATCGTATGCTGAATATGATTGCTGGAAAGAAACGCAGAGGTGCTTAAGATGGAAGATTGGGTTTCAGTTGGATATTTACTGTCTGCCGCATTGTTCATTTTTGGATTGAAAAAGTTAGGCCATCCTCGTACGGCACCATTTGGTAACCAACTTGGTGCAATGGGTATGCTCGTTGCAGTAATTACAACCGTATTGCAAATGCAACTGACAGGTAATGGCGTTGTGGACTGGACATTAATCATTGGAGGACTTGTGCTTGGTTCTGCAATTGGATATTGGCTGGCAGTTCGAGTCGAAATGACAGGAATGCCTGAACTGGTCGCTATGTTCAATGGATTTGGCGGTGCAGCATCTGCTCTAGTTGCGCTTTCAGAAATCTGGAGATATCTCGAAGATGCAGCAATATCCCTGAAGGTTTAGAATTAGACCGTGACAATGGTCGCCGCAGGACTTTCGGCACTTGTCGGATGGATGACACTCACTGGTTCAATGCTCGCCATGTACAAACTCAAAGGCGGTATTAGCGTCTTTGGAAAGTGGATAAAGACGCCAACATGGGGTCCAGCTTGGCTCAATCCTGTCAAAGTACTCCTCATGTTAGCCGTTGTTGCATTGATTTACCTCAGTATTGGAGACCCAACAAATACCGATTACATGTGGGCTATTATTGGAATCTCATGTGCCTCGGAATCATTCTGGTTCTGCCAATTGGTGGCGCCGACATGCCTGTTGTTGTTTCACTGCTCAACTCGCTATCAGGAATCGCTGCAGCATTCACTGGATTCATCATTGGCAATTCAGTACTGATTATTGCTGGTTCTTTAGTTGGAGCATCAGGACTTATTCTTACCTTCATTATGTGTAAGGCAATGAACAGAACCCTGTTAGATGTCTTGTTCAAATCATTCGGTGGTAGTGGAGAGAAAGTCTCTCTCACACGTACCAAGATTGGTTCAGATGCTGATGAAGTCGCTATGATGATCGATGGTGCGCAAAAAGTCATTATCGTCCCAGGCTATGGAATGGCTGTATCACAATGTCAACACCAAGTCAAGGAATTTGCTGACCTCATTACTGAGAAATTCGGAACTGAAGTCAAGTATGCAATTCATCCTGTTGCAGGTCGAATGCCAGGACACATGAACGTCTTACTTGCAGAAGCAAGTGTTCCCTATGAACAATTAATCGAAATGGACGAAATTAACAGTGAATTCCCAGATTGTGATGTTGCTGTGGTCATCGGTGCAAACGATACAACCAATCCTGCTGCTCGAAGTGGAGAAGGCCCTCTGGCTGGTATGCCGATCATCGATGCAGACATGGCACGAACTGTGGTCATCATCAAGCGTTCACTCTCAGTAGGCTATGCTGGTGTTGACAATGATTTGTTTTATGAAGATAAAACAATGATGCTTTTCGGTGACGGAAAAGCCATGATGTCTCAATTAAACACTGCAATAAAGGAAATTTGAGCACTGGAAGAGAGCACTTCGTTCTCGGCGCCTCTAGCGGAGCTTGAAGAAAAGGAACGTTCAAAGGGCAGGGGCAGGTGGAAAGAATAGGTGCGACTATGCTTACACGCAACACTCGATTCTTGGTCCTTGGATTGATGGCACTCCTCTTGATTGCACCCGCTTTGGCAATGCCTGGCGGACCGCCTTGGAAGAATGGCGAAACCTTAGTTGTCGAAACCGGATGCAGTTGCCACGGTGACGGTGCTCCATCAAGTTCTGTTGTTGTTTCCATTTCTGGAATTCCTCGCTCCTATACCGTGGACCAATCGTATGACTTTACAATTTCACTCCAACATGCCTCCAATCCAGATGGCGGATACATGATTTGGGACTACAATAAAGGAACACTCACACCAGGTGAAGGTTCGAGAACTGTGGCAGATGAACCTGGTGCACTCTCGCAATCGGCCGTCGGAAATGACTGGGTCATCACATGGACTGCACCAAGTTCGGATGTCGGAATTATTCCATTCCAATTAGTAGGAAATGCAGTTAATGGAAACGGTAACTTTGACGCAGGAGATGCATGGAACATTATTTCATTCTCCATTAGTCCGCCCGATTCCACAACGAATGATGATGATGACAGCTTAGCACTACGAACAATCAGTGTAGGCGATTACGATGCTCTCTTCGTGGCAGTCGAAGATCCTGCTGCTGTTGAGGCAGAACGTCAAGAAAACCTTGCTGAAAAGTTCTTTGATGAAGGAAACCTGTTCTATTTTGCTACACTTTCCATTATCATTGTAGCAGCTGTGATCCAAGGTGAATTCTATGAACGAAAGTTTGGCGGTGGTCCAGAATATCTCGACAAGAGTCTCGCAATCCCGCAAGGTGTTCGCCGCAGTGCAATGGCAGCCATCCTACTGGTCCTGTTCGCATGGGCGGTTGATGGTGGACTGTCATGGGAGATCATGCTCAGTTTGGGTATGCTTTCTCTTTGGGCCCTATATGGCGTTTACAGAACAATTGTACAGGCTCGTGCTTCACCTCAAGCAAAAGACCTTGTCTGAGTTTATCTTCTTCCTCCACGGATACTTGAGGGTAGGCTATGTCACTTCAACTTGAACACGACCAACGAAGTCCTGTTCAGGAACATTTGAACGAATTAACAGCAAGAGTCACATTGCTGCTGTTTTTGTCGACGCTTTCAACAATCGCATGGCTCACGCAAGTCGATGCAATACTTGATGCGGTTCTTCGACATCTCAATCCATGTGAGACTGGTTGCCTGAACCTCTTCGACCCTGCGAAATGGAGTGCTGTCAGATGGATGACAGCAGCCGTATTAGGGCTTCTATCGGTCATGCCATTTGTTTTGCATCAGGCATGGTCATTTGCGCGCCCAGGTTTGCTTCCCGCTGAAAGGAAATGGCTCAGAAATTGGTTTTTTGCAGGGATATGCAGCGTAATTTTAGCGGTGTTGAGTACGATTGGATTGTTATTTCCGTTCTTGTTTGATACTGGACATCAAACTCATCAATCGATGCAACTCGATGCGCGCTACGATGCGGTCCACATGCTTTCGATTGTCATTGCTGTTATTTGGTCCGAGATTATTGTTGCATGCGCAGTATTTGCTATGATGCTGGCAGGTATGTCGGGAATGCTCAATGAAGAGACTGCAGATTGGTGGAGAATCCGAATCTATGGATTGGTTCTCCTGCTGCTCCTTGCGTCACTCCCTGAATTTGGTGGGCTCGCTGTTGTTTTGGTGATGCTTGCCATCAGTACAATTGAATTTTGTTCACGTAAATGGTTACGTTCACCGCCTCCTACAATGTTTGGTCAGAGAAAAATCATGGACAGTGAAGGCTCTGTTCGCAATATAGTCATGGTAGACTGTTCGTGCAGCGGGGCTGCTTTACCTCTTCCAAAGCAACTTAATGCACCTTTCCCGATACATTCCGCACATTCACTGTGCACATCAAACAAAGAAAGAGAACACTTGCTGGAGAAAATTCTTCAACATCGCTTAACTGATGTTATTATCAGTGGTTGTTCTTCAAATCCACTTCCAAAATCATTCAAATCAAATTGCCATTCTATAGGATGTTCGTTGCGAGGACTCGATTTACTCCAAACTCAATCCCACCGCACACTACCTTCTCCATTTCTCTTAACTGAAATTGAATTGAAAATCGCCACACTTGAAGATCCATGGCCTGAATCGACCATCCCCCAACGAATTTTCTCTCTCCTTGAACATTCAAAAGTCGACGAACTGATTCTCGATACACGACCTACTTCTGAATCTTGGGGGATGCAACTTCGGCCTGAACAGGTTTTGCTACAACTCGAACCGAAACATCTCCCCTCTGTTATCGACAAAATACATTCTCTCAAAATTTCTACAACAGTGATTTAATCAAACCAGTAAAGCCAAGCATTCAAACACTTCACCAAAGTCCGTTTAAGCATGAGTCCGAGGTATGGTGTGCCAGTCATCATCATACTGTTACTCGCGAGTTCATGGAGTTTCTCAAATAACGAGACGCTGGAACAATGGATGGCCGAGAATACATACGTCTCAGAAGATGAAGAGTTAAGCCTCTTACCATTACAAGAAAATGAACGTTGGTTAGTGTTACTTGTTGATTTTGATGAACAACCATCGACTGATGCATGGGGTGCCAATCAGGCTCAAACTCTTTTAGATGATATTGCCCAAAAGTACATTCATCAATTGTCTGGTTCCACGACGGTCATGCAAATTGATGTGAACAGCAAAATCTCTCGGGCAAGTGGCCCCGTTACCGATTACGGTACGGATTCAAATGGCAACCGGGACATGGGATTGGATGGAACATTCCTGCCCATGCGATTAGCAAAGGAAACTGTACTTGACCATGAAACATATGTCGATTGGGATGAGTACGACCTTGATGGTGATGGCCTTGTAGACCGACTCTTGATTTTACACACGACCAAAGGTCAAGAAGAAAATCCGAGTCAAACTTCCAATATTTGGAGCCATTTCACTCAGTTCGATGAACCAATAGAAGTCGACGAAGATGTAAAAGTCGGCCACTACACAATGGCAAGTATTCGTACAGGGTCAAGTGGGATGGGAACAATACTCCATGAGATGCTTCATCAAATGGGTGCCATGGACCTCTATCCCGTACATGAAACAGGACAATTAAACAGTTGGCAAGGTATTGGTGATTGGGACATTATGGCAAGTGGGAATTGGAATGGAGGAGGGGTTTGGCCAGCACTTCCATCTTCGGCATCACTCGACCTTTTAGGGGCAAACCGCAGTCAAACAATGGACCTTAATTGGCCAGAAAGCGCCCAATCACCTTGTATCGGACCGAGTGTTCAGATGAAGGGAATGAGTGAAAATGGCACTTCTCTACATATTCCATTAACTGATAAAGAGAACATCTGGATTGAATACCGTTCAAACTCTGGGTTTGACAAACATTTGCCAGGTTCCGGGATTCTTGTAACATACCAAGATCGAAGTGTTGGGGATGAAGATAAGAATGAACTCAACCGAGATTCCGACCAACCATGGCTTACTGTCATTGAAGCTGACGGAAGAATAGATTTACGAAATGGAGCTAATTCAGGAGAAGCGTCAGACCTATTCCTCAATGGAACAAAATTCGGTGCACAAGGGATACAGATTTTCACACATGATGGTTTTCTTGTACCTTGGGTAGCTACAGTTGAAATTAACATAACAGTAATGATTCACTTTACTGCTCCTGACTGTACCCCTCAATTCCACCTTGATGTGCCCGACTTTGGAGGCGTCTACTTACCAACTGATGGATTTCCAATGGTTGCTACAAGCACTGAACCTTGCCAACTGACCTATGACCTCAGCCTCTCTGATGGTAGAATGTTCATCAATGAGAGTTTCCTTGTTGATGGGGGAAGCAATGAAATTGAATTGCAGTATTCCTCAATATCAACAGTTAATGCCCTATCGACACTTGAGGGATTCATTTATTGTGGCGATGATTCTCTTTACTTGAAAACACAAATTCTAACGCTTGGGAGAATACCACTTGAAGATACACTTTCTGGAACCCTCCCTGCATTCGGACCTTCCACGCTCGAGATACCAGTCACCTCACTCGGGAATTCATCACAATCATTTACGGTGCAACTCGATGGACCTTTGTCCCGTATCGGGACTGTATCGAATCAAATAATTCTTGATGGAAATGATAAAGCCTTCTTAGATATTGAACCAAATGGATTGCTCGAAGATCGAATGTCGGTTAAAGGTGAATTGATTCTCATCTCCCAAAGTGGACACCGCTGGACAATTGAACTCGAATATACCGCACTTGATGATGAAGCAAGTCTTCTGGATGAATGGAGAGAACCTGGCAAATTACTCGGAAGTGCTGGAATCATTTGCGTACTTTGGATATTGGTAGGGATGTATGAGGGTAGCAAAAAGTCAAAACGAACACATACGAATCAGTCGATTGAAAAAGCACAGGTCGTCAAAGAGGTTGTGAACAATACCGATGCTTGGGGACGCTCACTTGATGAGGCAGAACGATTCTAAGTACGACCAGGTTGCCATCTCTGCATTTGCAAGTAGAACCATTTGCCACTTAATGGCAATGCGCATAACCACAACTTATGAACACCTTCAGAAAGACGTACTGCCAAGCATGCAGATTCCCAATTCACTGGAGCCAACTCGACAGGCTGTACAAGCCAAGGTGCGTGAGATTCACCTACAGGAGTATCGTAAACGCGCCATCGACTGCCGAATTTGAACCCGGGTCGTAAGAGTACTCCACGTAGCATAAGGTCGTTGAAAAGTTCTAATTCGGATGGCAATTCTAAATCATTGAGCATTGCATCCATCCATTCACCTTCTTCTTGACGAAGGTGGCGGCCAGAGAGATGCTCGACCCCAATCGAATCACACGGCCATCCCGACAACTTTGGAATGTACCATCCAGTACCCCGAGCAATACGTTGATCCCATAATGTTGACAAATGTTTCTTTTCATCATTCGAAAAAGAACTCCATAGGCGTTGATTGCCGGTTGGGTGCGCCATTCCAAGCAAATACATGGTCACATCCATTTCTTCATCGATCACGAAGAATTCTGCCACCATACCGTACGAATGTACAGTATTTGTCCATTCAAGCATTTCGACCCAGTCGATTTCATCGGTTGTCCACGCCCAACGTACATGTGCAACTGGAGGTTCCTTGGAAAAAGTCTGCTCACGGTTCCAACGTAATGCCCAAGTGGCTTTGGGAATTGCAACTTCCCATTTCGATGGAATGTTTTCAACAGGAATCAAAATCTCACCACCACTGCGTGCAGTATCAAAAACCACACCTCGAGCGACAATATCTGGGTTTTGCTTCACGGATTCTTGAAACCAATGCTCACTTGGGAGAGGGACATGACGATGCCAATGACAGAATAATATTTCTTCTGAAGTAAGGCGGATACTTTGGTCGCTCTGCATTTTACCGAGACCGCTTTTTTGATACAATCGAGAAGAAAGTGGTGGTTCGACAAACCAGCTGCCGTCACGCATGGTCGGTGGAGGAAGTGCTTGGGAAGGAGCGAGATTGGTGGTTAATGAAACTCCCAAAGGTCGCGTTGTTCTTTGACGTGGCGTAAACTTACGGTTCTGCCTCGCCATGCTACGCCGTCACCATCGCCTCATTTGACTTCTAGGGTAACCGATGCCCCTATGTGCCTTCACTTCTACGACACATTGGGAGCGAAATGGTTGACGGCTATCTTGGTTCATTGACAACCGAAGAACGAATGTTGTTGCATTTGTGCGATAATAATTTACCGGAAGGTGAATGGGAGGCCCCAGCCGCACTTACCCAAGCTGGAATCTCTGCTGCAGTACACGTACAGCGTAAACACGTACCTCGGACGCTTAAACGATTAGAACTCCGTGGCGACCTCACCAATTCCAAACGTCACGTTCCAGGTGCAAAACAGCGTCGACAAGTCTACGGTTTGACGCCAATAGGTCGAGTGAAAGCAAGCGCTCTACGTGAAAAGATACTTGCCCAATTGGTGAACTATAATGGTCAAAGCGTGACTCTTTCTGAATTGCGCAAGGGAGGCCAAGCATCTCTCGATTTACTTTCGTTTGTGGATGAGGGAATGAATTTCCACGATAACCCGGTCGTTTCACCAGTCTCAAACCCGGAGGGAGTAGCATCGCTTGATGCGCAGGCAGGAGAACATTTGATTCGTCGATTATTTGCACGGGCTTGGGAAGATGGGAAGATTACCCGTGATGAACAATATTTACTCTCCGAAGTGGTCGATTTTCTCGGCATGCATCCAGAGCGAGTTCGCCGTTTATCAGATGAGGCTCGACGCGAACAAAAGGCACCACCACCAGAAGAGATTTATCGCGACATGTTACGTCAGGCAATGATGGATGGAGAATTAATTGATGATGAAATCGCCTTGCTGGAAACAGTTCGGATCGCCTATGGTTTTGATCGATTAACACATGATAAATTATTGAATGATGCGAAGCAATCTCCAATTGTTTCTCAGAAGTACACCACCTACAAATCCACACTTATCACGGCATTGGACGATGGAGTCATCACTCGTGACGAAGGCGCAATGTTGGCGACATTAAGGGAGACGCTCGGTATTTCTGAAGCACAACATGCCACTCTCTTAGCAGAACTACGCGATAATATCAAGTGAATGGTCTCTTAGGGGCACATGAGAGGGTTCGATATGGGTATGTCCGATGAAGAAGAGGCTGTATACGAAGACCTCAATAATCTCAAAAGTCAACTGAAAGCTGCTGAAGAAAGCAAGGTCGTCCTCATTGGTGACATCATGATGGATTGCTATATCCATGGATACGCAAATAACCTCAATTCAAGAGCACCTGTGCCAGTTCTACGAGAAACCATGCGCGAAGAAGACGTTGGTGCGGCAGCACACGTTGGCCGAGGACTCAATTCAATGGGATTGAAAAGTCACTTGTTTGGCGTCGTGGGTGATGACCGGGCAGGACTCAACATATTGGAATTACTCGACGAAGAAGGCGTTACAACTGATGGAATCGCTATTATTGAAAATAGAACAACTACGGTTAAAACACGTCTTTTGGCGACCCGTGAAAGTTTGGTGAGCGATGAGCAACTCCTCTTGCGGTGGGATGTAGAGGACGATAATCCAGTTCCTTCTGATGCATCTTTATCACTTTACGACCAAGCGATTCATGAAGTTCAATCAGCAGATGTGTTGATTCTTTCCGATTACGGACAGGGCGTCGTGAACGATGCCGGTGCTGAACGAATCATTGCGGCAGCACGACAAAACGATGTTCCTATTATCGCTGACCCAAAACTCACAGGTTTGCATCGAACACACGGCGTAAATTGGATTCTTTTCCAATCACAGGGCCTTGAATTAATGAGGAGAAGACTCGGAGTCTCCACTGGTAGCGAGGCTGCGACAAGCCTGATTGAAACCCATAACTGGGACCATTTGGTCGTTCTATCTGGTGAAGCAGGTGTCACTATTTATTCACGTGATGAAGAAGTGGTTCATGCGCCATGCACACTTGACGACTTGCGTCAAATGATTGGATTAATCGATGCTGCGGCTGTTGCTATAGCCGTAGCAATTTCAAAGAAATTATCTGTTCGAAATACGGCACTCTTAGCAAATGCTGCTTGTGAATGTATCTTGGGTGCGAACCGAACTGAATCGTTTGTATTGAGTCGTGATGACTTAATCGATCGTATTGGCGAAATGTCTTGGAACCTTCAAGTTTCTAAGCGCTGAGGTGTTCCTATGAGTGCTTGGCCAAGGCCAACAACTGCAGACATAGGTCTGCGCGCATTTGCATCCAAACCAAGTCGTTTGTTCACTGAAACAACCATTGGAATGCAAGATATACTCCTCTCAGAGTCTGCACGAAAGACTATCAACTCACATATTCGTCACGCATCCCAATGGCAAATCACAGCACCGTATGACGGTCATATCAAGCAATGGGACTTGCTCCTTGTTCAATGGTTAGAAGAGGTGCTGTACAGGGCTGAAGTGAAGCAACAATGGCTGGTCGATTGTCTCATATCTGTTGTTTGGGGGTCAGAAGAAGTCATTCTCTCAGCACAGGTCTCATGGATTCCTTCCGAAGATATCGAACGGGAAGTCGAAATCAAGGCAGTTACCAGTCATGAACTTCAATTTACTGAACTCTTGAATGATGAACATGCTCTGTCGCAATGGGAGCAAGTACCAGACTTTCAAGGACCTGGCTGGTTCTGTGATGTCGTGTTTGATATTTGACCAATATTCGCATCGTATCCCATCCGAGAACCAATGTAATACCCAATGGTATTGACAATCAAGTCCATACCTTTGTTACCCCAGTCTTCAATTGCAAATTCAAAGGGGAGAAAAAGTTCGAGAACTTCCCACCCAATACTGAGTAGAAAAAAGATCGGCCAATTGGTTCGAACAAATCGACCAGCAGTTGACCATATGAAGAAATGCGAAATTGAATACATGTTCAAAAGAACCATTATCAGACCTCAGGAGTGGGAATTCCAATGGTGGACGTGCGCCCTTCTCAGCTAAACCCACACACTTCCTCCATCCCGTTACCCCACAGCACACATGGCTCCGAGTAGGGCTGCTCCGTTCCCGGCCTGACCTATTCCCCCGGTTATCCGATTCCTGTTTCCCTCCGGAAACAGTTCACAGCACCCGAGTCATGTGGGGGCGAGACATCAACGTCCGCGTGTAGAAACCAAGAAGCCGCTTTCGCCGCCCAAAGGCTTTCAGCCCACCGTGAAGACGATTTGTGGTACAGGGTACGCCTAGCTCCCCACCTATCCCATCATGTCCTGCAACTGACTGTATTTGAACGCAACGCTCGTGAAGTTTCAAGGTCAAGGACTCAAGATTCTTCTTCATACTTTGAAGGGCATGATGTTTTGATAATTTGTGCTTCAAATACATATTCACCATCGATGTAACGCATAACGCCTTGTGCATAGACAGTACGATTATCACCTAAACCATTGGATACCGATGCATCGAGGTAATCAATTTGTAATGTAAATGTGGAACCATGAAGCATGAATACACTTTCATTCGCATTGATACTTCCATCGACAATTTCACCACGAACTGCAATCTCACGGTCGATGTATGATGAAGGGTTTTCCATCACCTCATCGACGGTGCGTGTTGGTTCAGGTGCTTCGATTAAGATGACCCCAAGAAGCCCAAGTGTGACAACAGCACCAAGAAGAAGGATTCGAATTCGTCGAGAAAACATGTACATCACCGGTTATGCTGCATTACGATGGGAGAATCCGATCGCTTCTTGAAGTGTTGAGTATCCGTTCTCTTTCAATTTCTTATCGAGGCCATGAACCACAGACTTGGTGAGCCCTGCACCTTCGAAAACAAATCCACTGTACGCTTGTAAGAGGCAAGCACCTGCTCCAATTTTAGCCCAAGCGTCATCTGCAGAGAGTATTCCCCCTACACCAACAATAGGCCATTCCCCATTCGTCATCGAATAAATTTGGTGAATCATATCCGTAGAACGTTGATTCAATGGAGCGCCACTTAGCCCACCCGTTTGTTCGAATACTTTTTGTTCTGTTTTAGAAGGAGTATCGGGGCGTTCGATTGTGGTATTGGTCGCCACAATTCCATCGCAACCCGCACTCCGTGCTGTTTGCACAATTGCTACTAATTGATCATCAGACAAATCAGGTGCTATTTTGACCAACAGTGGTTTGGATTTGGAGTTGGTACGTTCGGCATTCTTGAGATTGATGTTTTTACACGCATGAATGATTGACTCAAGCGCACTATCGTGTTGGAGTTCACGAAGATTCGGAGTGTTTGGTGAAGATACATTGATGACAAACACATCACAAAAGTCCCAAAGCCGGTCCATAGTTTGAGCATAATCATTTGGTGCATCCTCGAGTACTGTCGTTTTGGATTTGCCTAAGTTCGCCCACAATGGTACTGAAGGTGAACCGAATTTAGAAAAGTGTTGTTTCAATTGGAGTGCGACTTTCTCAGAACCTGGATTGTTGAACCCCATGCGATTGACAAGTGAACGTGCTGAAGTTGCTCGAAACATCCGAGGTTTGGGGTTGCCGCCTTGCTCATGCTCGGTCACTCCGCCGATTTCTATGAAAGACAAACCAATCGCTTCCCAACCTCGAAGTGCTTCAGCACGCTTGTCGAGACCTGCTGCATTGCCGAATGGATGTTGGTAAGTCTTGCCAAAACATTCGATTGGAAGCCTCTTACGGGGGCGAAACATGAACGAAAGCAAACCACGTGTCACAGGATTTGAAGAGAAAACACGGAGCATCAGCAACGCCCGACTGTGTGCTTTTTCGGAATCTTGGGCGCGCAAAGTCGGCCGAACAAAGATCCGATAACCTATGCCCATATTCTTTCGCTCGTGGGGGTATCCTTCAAGACTTTCGCCCTCTACGACTGTTTGTGCGCATAGATGACCCGCTTTGGCCAGTCGTCCGAGAAACTTCTCGACAACTGTTGAGAAGTACACAGATTCATCTTGAACTTCCACCTGAATTTCAAAAGGACATTGAAGCGATTCTCTTAGAAATCAGTGACTATCAGCCTGCTAAGACACAATTCCCTACTTTTAGCACAAGTATGCGAAACGATGTATGCATGTATGAACGAGATGAAAAAAATGGTAATCTTCACCTCATTGCCTATATCGGGAGCGAGGAACCTGAACCGGATGTACGTTGGATAAAAATGCCCGTTCATGATGGTTGGAAGGAAGTGGTTTTGGCTTGTCGCGAACTGCATGAAGCAGGATATCCAGGGTGCATTGGTTGTGGCGGCCCAAATTCGGAATTACCTTGGGAAGAACATAAATCACGCTCTGGGCTGGAATAAAATAACTTTAATTTCTGCGGTTTTCCTTCTACAGATACAAGAGTATCTGTTCACTGACCTCGCAAATAAGAGAGTTCAAGTAGCCTCGTCGGTCGCATGTAAAATCATGAGTGTCATCATAGTTGCCGAGAAACCAAGTGTAGCCAATGACATCGCACAAGTTCTTGGGGCCTCTTCAAAAACCGATACCCACTGGGAAGGGAATGGAATTATTGTCACATGGGCTATTGGGCATTTACTGCAACTCAAGTACATGGATGATTACGATGAAGCGTTTAAAGATTGGAGAAAAACGATTGATCGCTTGCCCTACATCCCTGAATCATTTGAATACAAACCAATTGGCGGAAGGGGTAAAAAACAACTTTCTGCAATTACAAAACTCATCAAGGCGAAAGATGTTACTGAAATTGTCAATGCATGTGACGCTGCAAGAGAAGGTGAACTGATTTTTCGAACCATTGTTCAACACACAAAGTCCAAAGTCAAGAGTTCCCGTATGTGGCTTCAATCGATGACCAAGGATTCGATTCAACAAGCATGGAACGATCGATTGGATGGTGAGGAATACTCAGCACTACGAGATGCTGCTTACTCACGTTCTGAAGCTGATTGGATTATTGGAATGAACGGTTCCCGTGTCGCAAATTCCTTTTTGCCACGTAAGAAGAATGAGCGTGTTGCTATTTCTCTTGGTCGTGTTCAAACGGCTACATTAGCCATGATTGTAGAACATGAACTGAAGGTTTTGGGACACTCTCCCTTACCTTATTGGCAACTCGAAGCAGTATTCAAATCCGGTGATGCAGAATGGAAGGGGCGATGGGAGCGCAACAATCACGTCGATGACCCTGACCAACCTGATTACAAATCTCACCGAATCATCGAGAAATCAGAACATGATCATTTGCACGCTATTCTAAAGTCAGATGCAAAGGCGACCGTAAAACAGAACCAGCGAGATTCTGTTGAGAAGCCACCATTGAACTTCGACCTTACAAGTCTTCAGAGAGAAGCAAATAACATCTTTAGTTGGTCTGCGAAAAAGACACTCGGAGTCGCACAAGATTTGTATGACTCATTCAAACTTACGACCTACCCTCGTACTGATTCCCGGCATTTGCCAGAAGACATGCATGAACAAATCGCTAAGACGATTCGTCAACTAGGGGCTCAAGATGATTATAATGTCCATTCATCACGTATTGTCGACGATGGTATGCAAAACGCTGGAAGAAACTTTGATAACTCAAAAGTGAGCGATCACTTTGCCATCATTCCAACTGGGAAAATTCCAGAAGGAAACTTGAACTCCGACCACACACGTCTTTACGACCTGATCGTTCGAACCTTCTTGGCATCTTGGCATCCGGAAGCAACATGGGATGTTCAAAAGCGAACAGCGACACTGGATGGTGAGAACTTTACCAAGGAATCCCGTACAATTAAGGTTGAAGGATGGCGAGCAGTTCGTCCAAAGAAGCAATCATTGCCAGAAGGATGGAATGTTCTTCCGAGCAATCCATGTGATGGTTCAGTTGAGTCATTCGAGTTTTCCGAAGAAAAATCAAAACCAAAAGGCCGGCTTAAGGAAGCTGGATTGTTACGATTGATGGAGCATGCTGGTAAGCAAATTGATGATGAAACTTTAGCCGAAGCAATCAAAGATAAGGGTCTTGGAACACCAGCAACTCGTGCTGACACAATTGAAAAATTAGTCGACCGAGGATACATTCAACGTTCACGTGGTGGAAGCATTAGTGCAACCGCCCATGGAATTCGAATCATCGATGTGCTACGAAAGATCCCTGTCGAATGGATTACTTCACCTGAGATGACTGGTGAGATGGAATCTTCTCTCCTTCGTGTCCAAAGAGGAGAAGAACCTCGAGAGAATTACATGAATACAGTCATTCAACAAACGACAGAGATGGTTGAGCGAATTAAGAATCACGACCGTACTGAATTGTACATCAATGAACCTTCAATTGGAGATTGTTTGATTTGCAAAAATACAATTATTGAAACCACATTAACATACCAATGTGAGAAGAATGAGGGTCGAGACAAAGGATGTTCATTTGTACTCTGGAAGGATACCTCTGGTAGATGGTTCGACCAACCAACTGCTATGCGCCTTTTAGAAAGCCGACAAATAGATGATTTGCATGGCTTCTTTAATCGTTCAGGAGAACCCTACATTGCATCGGTTAAGCTCACTGATGATGGGAAAGTCGAATTCATTGGCGGTGGTGAATCATCATCCGATGCATCTGATGAAGAAGTGTGCCCGTGTCCAGCTTGTGACCATGGAACCATTCGAATCGGACAGACAATGTATGCATGCGATCATGATGATTGCAAGTTCCGTGGAGTTTCCAAAGAAATGTGTAAGCGACCAATTTCCCCTGAAGAAGCGAAGCATATTCTCGCTCATGGTAAATCTGAATTGTTAGAAGATTTCATTTCGAAGCGTGGACGTCCTTTCAAAGCGTATCTTGTTCGTGACAATAATCGCATCAAATTTGAGTTCCCACCTCGAGAAGCGGCAGCCGATGCCACTCGATTCACTGTTGTCGAAGGCGTTGTAGGAGTTTGTCCAACACACAAGGCGGATATCATTGAAACTGAAACTCATTACCAACCAGCAGAAGGTTCCAGTGGTTGCAGTATACAAATATTGAGAGAAGTTTCAAAAAGAGAAATTACTCGAGAGGAGGCAAAAACTCTCATTGAAAAGAGAGAGATTGGACCATTTGGTGATTTCATATCCAAAAAGACAGATCGTGAATTCTCATCAAAATTGTACCTCAAGAAGAACGAGTCAATTGGCTACAAGTTTGCAAAGCGCTGAGAACTCATACTTTCAAGCCGGTCATACCGAAGGTTGATGTTCAACCGACTCTTGACTTGAACCATGAAGCAGTCCGATTGGGATGTCATCATTGTTGGAGCTGGTCCAACAGGGGGGCGTGCTGCGACTCATTTGGCTTCTCTCGGTCATAGCGTTCTGATGCTCGAAGAGCACAGTGAAATTGGACGTCCATTCCAATGTGCCGGATTAGTTACACCAAAGGCATTGCATGAAGTCGGTCTTTACGACTCCGTTCTTGAAGAGATTGATGGAGCACGTATTCACGGCCCAGGTGGTAATTTAGTGCCTGTTGGAACAGATGGGAAACTACGAACCTATGTCGTTTGTAGGAAAAAGTTTGACCAAGGCGTGGTTCAGCAAGCCATGGAAGCCGGGGCATCACTTTGGCTCAACTCTCAACCACGTTCTGCAGAAACTACACCAGAAGGTGTCACACTCGAAATTGAATCAAATGGGGAAGAAATACAACTCAAGTGTAAATTACTCATTGGTTGTGATGGAGCACACAGTTGGACTCGGCGCTATTTCAAAATGGGACGACCAAAAGAGATGATGATTGGTTTTCAAGCAGAAGTCTTAGGCTACAAAGGTACAGACCGCTGGTTGGATATGTACAGTGGTTCTGAAATCGCTCCTGGCTTTTTTGCTTGGGTAATTCCATCTGGATTTGGAAGTCATCGAATTGGCATTTGGTCAACTCCTGAACGGCTCAACGGTCAGAGTGTTGAACAATGCTATGATGATTTATTACAGCACCCATTATGGAAAGATCGATTCAAAGATATCAAGGAAATTGCACGGTTTTGCGGACCAATTCCGAGTGGTATGGTTAAGAAAACTGTTGGTAACCGCATCATGCTTCTTGGCGATGCTGCAGGAATGGCAAAACCAACGACTGGTGGTGGAATCGGGCCTGGTTTCAAACAAATCAAAGGCATCCTTCAACCATTAAGTAATGCCATTACCGCTGATGAACTTTCAGAAAAAAACCTGAAGAGAATTACATCAAAGCATTTCCAATCGATGAAGAAAGACCAAGACAAGGCTCGTATGCTGAGGAATTTACTCGTAAGTGATGTCGAGGATAAAGAATTAGACAAGCATTTCGAAAATTTTGCTCGACCTGATGTACTTGAACTCATCAATGAAATCGGCGATATCGAAAAGCCCGTTCCACTTGGCTTGGCACTGTTGAAAAAAGTTCCAGCATTCCGAAAGTTAGCCCTAAAGGCAGGGACTCGGCTCTTGTTCAGATAGGTGGTGGTTTTATTTCAAAATTACAACTTGAACAAAGAATTCGTTTCCCACCCTTTGAATCGTACAGGTTTGTTCCTTCGGAGTTACCAATTGCCTCACATAAAATAATTCTCGAAGATGGAACTCAGGAAGAACTAATGCAATCATTAACCGATCGTACGCCAAGTTTTCGCCTCGGTAGTGAAGAGAATTGGCTGATTGAACAACGGTATCTTCTTGACGGTAAACCAGTTGATGATTCAAAAATCAAACGCAAATCACATCACCTTGAACATTCCAAAAAACCCTTGGTTATCAATAAGCAACGCAGAGGTTGGTACCTCACTCCAAATCCAATTCATTCAGCAGTGCGCCGCTTCATTTCAAAAACAGTTGTGATCTTACTTCTTGCCCTCGGATACTTGTTTATTGAACCAGTTTTGAGCTCGTTTGGTATACCTGGAATTGGGACTGGAACCGTGAGAATTGGGTTACTGGATTATCCCATTCTGGCGGTTGTAATTGTCCCACTACTTTTTTCTCCTCTCGCTTTACGTGTTGGGGCTAATCTGGCAGATTTAGTACAACAACAAAACTTCATCAAATCACCACCAGAAACTCCCAATATCGAAATCATTGATCAGCCACTTGCGGGCAATACACTGAAATTAAAAATCGAACTACCTGAGATTCGGGATGATTGGAAGAAGGTACAGGTTACATGGAGAGTTGGTGCTCTTTCTCCTGCTCGTGAAGAAATATTCAGTTTGCTGGGACATGATGAATCAAAGCAACCGCCTCCTGGCCTCACCACTGAATTACCTCATCATTGGGAAATTGGTCTCGATGATGGGACCGGAGGCGGTGAAGAAGCGCCAATGGAACGTCATGAAGTGAAAGGAGGCCTTTTCCTTCGCCCCATGCGCATCATGGAATTCGGTGGTAAAAGTGATTTGAAGGATGGCGAAATTACTCTTGATCCGCCTAAACTGAATTGGCCAGGAACGGTTTCATCTCCAATCATTCGAATTCACTGGGAACTCATCGTAAGTATTCAACGCCAAAAAGGCGGTCCATTGTTATGGGTACTTCCATTGTCAGTTCGTCACCGAAAAGAGAACTCGCTCATTGAATCCCCCCCGACCAATGATGGTAGAACAGAATCCGACTCTGTATGATTTGAGCAACACATTCAAGTCTTGCATTCGTCCTCTTCGATTCATGCAAAGAGGTTCTTTGGCTGCTCTTTTTTTCACCGGACTGATGGTATTGTCAGGTTGTTTCGGAGCTGTTGACTCAAGTGAAGATGGAAGTGCTATCAAAGATTCCGTCTCGAATACAGTCTATTTGGAAGCCGAATGGGGTATGCTACCGGATTCAATTCCACTCGATGGAACTCCTGTTCAACTCACAATATCGGTAGAAAGTACTGGTGAGAGTTGGGGGGCAGAGCCGACAATTATAACTCCACAGACCTCAGAACTTACGACCTATGATTGGGAAGAAACTGTGCTCGGTTTTCAGTTGACTTTTACCCCTGCTACGATCGGTGAATACTCAATTCAAATACAGTTTATGACACTCAATGGAGCCGAATTCTCCGCCCCACTGCCTGAAGACCTCGTTCATACAATCACAGTCGTATTCCCTGAGGAGGATGCCCCTATACTTTCAGCTCCAGTCACACTTTCATTGGATGAGGCCACAGTCATTTGGTTTGAAGGAAGTGTCAATCACAGTGCGCTTTCTTCCTGCACATTGCAGATGAACTACGGTGCTGGCTTGAGTAAAGCTGGTAATGTCAAAGATGATGGAACATGGAAAGTACTCATTGACCTTTCAGAAGTTATAGACTCTTTAGAAATAGAAACGGTTGTCGAATGTGGTGAATACACAAGGATGAGCGATACAGTTACGACACAAGTTGTCATTGATTCGTCCGGTGATGATGCCGATGGTGATGGGATTCCTGATCTCAATGACCTCTGCCCGAACGGCTATGGTGCAGCAGATGGATGGAATCCGTCAAATGCAAGTGACCAAGACAATGATGGGTGTCACGATTTTGAGGAAGACCTCGATGATGATAATGATGGTATTCTCGATGTTTCTGACCTTTGTCCGAAGTCGTTTGGCTGGAAAAGCACTCCTGATGCAGACTATGACGCAGATGGTTGCCATGATAGCGATTCTGATGATGATGACGACAATGATGGCGTTATGGACCTACAAGATGCTTGTCCGAAAGGGTTGTTGAATTGGATTTCGAGTTCATTCAGTGACTGGGACTCAGATGGATGCTCAGACTTAGACGAGGATTCTGATGACGATAATGATGGACTTTCTGACCTTGAGGATGCCTGCCCAAAGGGTGTAAGAAATTGGACTCGAAATGATACTTCCGATTATGATGATGATGGATGTCACGATGAGATGGAAGATATCGATGATGATAATGATGGGGTCTTCGATGTGAACATCACCGGAGTCATGCTCGATGAATGCCCAAGGACACCACTTAATTCGACGCAAGTGAATGAAGTTGGTTGTGCAGCAGTCGAAAGGGATACAGATTCTGACGGAGTCAATGACTTCGTTGACCAGTGCCCAGGGACTCCAGCAGGAATCGTAGTCAACACTGTTGGTTGTGCAGATTTAGATGATGATGGCGTATTTGCAAACGTCGACATTTGCCCAGATTCCCCAGAACGATGGACCATTGATTCACAAGGTTGTGCGATCGTTCAATCACCTGTGAGCTGGAAGACAGGTTCAGCATTGACAGGACCAATGCAAACGGTCCCACATTTTTCTGTACCGACTTTGGATGGAACCTTCTATTTCCAACAAGAATGGACTGGCTATGACATCTACTACTTTTTATTCAAGTATACCGATTCAAGTGGAAACTCAAACTCTGCAACATGGGGTCAAAACCCTGGAACCTTTATTCGGGGATTGCCAGATAATGTTCATCTTTTCTTTGGTTCATTTGATTCAACCTATCACAGCGATATTGTCAATCGTAAAGCAGCAGTTGAAAATTCCCTTAACCCCAATGAAGAAACCGCATGGGAAGGAAGAATACACTACATCGACCAACGGGCGAACAGTATCACTGGAGGATTAGGGCAAATGATTTCGAATTTTAATTCACCGATGTATATGGGTATTGATCGTTTCCAAATGGCACGTGAAACCGGATCTTTGTATGCGTGGACAAGTTCGAATAATGACCCAACACACCTCATCCATGAACCGCACCAATGGAATGCTGAATTCCCTGTTGAAATCCGAAGGCATGACTCTGGTGTAGAAGAAGTCACTGCACTCGACTTCTATCGCCACACCGGTGGTTGGGGAGGAGGGTTTACGACAACGACCAACGCAGTTTTCCCGAGTAACCTTACTGATTACGATACACTCGAAGTCTATCATGAACATGCATGCGATGAGCGCTCGAATCGCCATCAAAAGAGTGATGGCTCCACTGGTGGTTGTCATGAATGGGATTATGAAGCGAATCTACGCATCTGTGATCGAGACAACGCCTCTTCATGTGGAACTGAATACATGCGATGGATTACGACCTATGGACGTGAAGGAAAGTGGTTGACTGACATTTCACCTTATCTCTTTATGCTCGAAAATAATGATAATCGTACGTTCAAGTATCGAGGTGCCAACAAGGGTGACCTCACCGTGACATTCCTTCTCAGCAATTGGAACAGTGGACTCCGTGGACAAAGTGCAGACTTTGCATTTACTGGTGGACAATTTGATGGAACGTACAACGACCTCACCAAATATACCCGTGACCTGAACTTTACCGTCCCATCATGGGCCGATAAAGTCGAAATTGTAGCAACCATTACTGGTCATGGTTTTGGTAAGGATAATGCAAACTGTGCAGAATTCTGTGATCATCAGCATCACTACTATCTCAATGGATTCACAACCTATGAGTGGCACCCACTCGTCTAGTTCAAATGGGAGGGCTGTGAAAATGAAGTGAGCAGCGGCGTTGTTGCAAACCAATTCGGCTCGTGGCCGTATGGTCGAGCTGGATGGTGCGCTGGTCAAGATGTCAAACAGTGGACCTACGATATTACAAGTTGGAGTGACATGAACGGTGGAGTCAATCACCTGACGTATCGAGGATTATACAATGGCCAAGAATATACACCATCTGATGGTGTTGGCAATGGACAAAGAAATATTCACGCTGAAATCTGGGTCGTGTACTATAACGCTACGACAACAATCCAAACGTAAGTGAATCAAACCTGCATTGGTGGTGGCGCTTGAAGTTCTTCAGGCGGAGTACCTCGCATTGGAGTTTCAAGATAGACATAGTCGCTATCGCGTCGTTGAGGAATGAAGCCAGCACGAAGGATTACATCCTGCAATTCCTTTTCTGAAGCTTGAAACTTGGTTGTACCTGATGCAGAGACAACGTTTTCTTCCATCATAGTAGAACCGACATCGTTTGCACCACCAAAGAGTGCGAGTTGGGCGGTCTTAATCCCCATTGTTGGCCAAGAAGATTGTATGTTTGGTATGCTGTCTAAAAACAATCGAGAGACGGCAACGTGGCGTAAGTACTCTGTTGAACCTGAACCCAACTGAATTTTGTTTTGACCACGATTACGTCGACCAAAACTGTTCACCTCGAGTTGAACTGGCCAAGCGATGAACGAAGTAAATCCACACGATGACTCTTCAAGTGAGCGATCTTGTAATTCACGAATATGCCTCATATGTTCGACCCGTTGTTCCAATGATTCTCCAAATCCGATGACGTTGGTCGCACTGGTTGTAAGGCCGAGAGATTGGGCTTCTTCCATGACACGGAGCCAATTTGCTGGAGCGCCTTTTTTCGGAGAGACATCTTTTCGAACATCTTCAACAAGCATTTCAGCACCGCCACCTGGCAAGCCATGCATACCGGCTTCTTTCAAACGAATGAGAACCTCTAACGTCGAGAGATTACTCACTTCTGCAATACCTTCGATTTCAATTGGACTAAAGCAATCAAGGGCAATGCTGGGGTGTTGAATTCGAAGTTCACGAATGAGGTGTTCATACCATTCGAAAGGTAGATCTGGATTGACTCCACCTTGCATCAAAATTCTAACACCTTCGATTTCTTCCAACTCTTTGATTCGTTGCGAGATTTGTTCAAATGTTTGAGTGTAGGTTTCTTCATGGCCCGGTGGACGATAGAACGAGCAGAATTGACAATTAATCGTACATACATTGGTGTAATTGATATTTCTATCAATCAAATAAGTCACCTTTTCCGGACCATGCATGGCATTACGTCGTTGAAGCGCAGCGCTCATTAACTGATGTAATGGAGCGTTGGAATACAATTCAACTGCCTCTTCTTCGGAAAGGCGGAATTCCTTAGCATGTTCAGGTTGCCACAAAGCCTGACGCTTCAAAATCGATGACCAATTCATAGATTCACCTCAAAATGAGTTTCCAGTTATTGATTCAATATCTTCAATAGTTTTCGGGCATGCCGAGGTAAGAACGTCAGGTTCTGCGGAAGTGACAAGGACATCATCTTCGATACGAATACCGATGTTTGCATACCGCTCAGGGCAATCCACATCGGGGCGCCAAGCACCGAAATACAATCCTGGTTCAACAGTGAGGCACATTCCCTCTTCGAGTAAGCGTGGTAAACCATTGGGTTTGTAAATCCCAACATCGTGAACATCTAGACCAATCCAATGACTGGTATTGTGCATGTACCATTTACGAAGGTCACCGTTTTCTATATCAAGCGCCTCATCGAGACTTTGTTCAATGATTCCCAGTTTGATTAGCCCTTCTGCAAGGACACGGCGAGCTGCTTCGTGTGGAGCAGTGTAAGGTTGACCAACACGGCAGCAGTCGATGGCTGCATATTGTGCATCGAGGACAATTTGGTAAATTTCCTTTTGAGCGTCAGTAAACTTTCCATTAATGGGCCAAGAACGAGTGATATCTGCTGCATAGCCACGGTATTCCGCCCCTGCATCGATCAAAATTACTTCTCCATCCTCGCAGACATCGTTGTTTTCTTTGTAATGCAGCACCGTAGCATTGTCACCACAACCTACGATTGAGGGATAAGCCCAACCTGAAGTTCCGGCATATACGAAGAAACCTTCAATGGTTGATTGAAACTGATATTCCATACGTCCTGGTTTCGAATGACGCATAGCGGCAATATGTGCATAACTGCTGACATCAGAAGCAAAACGCATTTGTTCTATTTCAGCAGCAGATTTGCGAAGTCGAAGTTCAGCAATTCGAGCACTGGGGTCTTCGAGAGAAATTGGACCAGAACCAAAGTGCTGGCGTGACCGATCACGGCGTTCAATGGCTGTTCGAATGAAATCATCAATGTCAGAGCGAACTCCTGTTCGCAGAAGTATTCGATGAGATTTATCAACAAATGATGATAAAATATCTGTCATGTCGTTGAGAGAATGTGCTTCATCAATAGGCCAGTGTTCGAGTGCACCTTCAACACCGGGTCTACGCCCTTCCCAAATTTCTTTGAGCGTATCTTTCGGTTGAACAAAGAGTGTTGAAACCCAAGAGCCGTCGACACAGCGTAGAATAAAAATCGCCTCAGGCTCACTCCAGCCAACAAAATACAACATATCACTCATGGTTCGATATGGATAGTGGACATCATTCGAGTGTGTTGATTCTTCAGCAGCACACACAATCAAAACATCTTCAGGGCGAAGTTGAGATGTTAAACGGTATTGCCTTGCTTTATACTCATCAAGAGAGATGGGCAAAGGTTGAGGACCGATATGGCTCATAGCCGCTTCGTTCATGACATTGCCAACAGTTCGACAGTATTCAATAATTGCATTGAAATCCTTACAGTTCGTGTTCTTCGTTCTCAGTGAATTTAGGTGTTGAATCTTTTCCAGTCCACTTCGGAACTGTAGTTTGGTTCATCTGGCGTCTTGATGTACGCACTAAAAATCCAGTGATAAACAGAATAAGTACGAGAATCGAGACAGAAACAAACATGGTATTGACATTGGAATTTTCTGTGGATATTGCTTCTGAAATGAGTACCTCAAAAGAAACTTCACTTTTTGCACCGTCATTGTCCTCGACTACCAAACGAAGTTCATATGTCCCGGGTTCGGTGAAGTCAGAGGATTCGAGGGTACTTCTTCCCGTCAAGAATGTATTACCGTTCACATACCAAGTATAGAGTAAATCTGAATCATCATTCGCAGTATCGGAACTCTTACTGCTGTTGAGTTCCCATGTTTCACCCTCAACAAGTGTCACAGTGGAACCCTCAGTGATCACAAAGGAGTCAAGTTCGAGTTGAATCACCGGTACCAGATTGTACACTTCAAAATCGATTGAAGAATGGACTAACCAACCAGCAGTATCCCGAACCAATAATTCAACACTCCAAGTCCCAGCCATATCTGGCTTCACTGAAATCAAGTTTTCAGACACGAATTCAATTGGTAATAAAGCCCGACGTGAACCATCTGGAAGTAAAAGAGTCCAAGTGAGAATGTTATCTCCACCTGAATATCCATCGGTTACGATTGCAGAGAAAGAAATCGGAGAAAATTCCTCAATCGAAATCAATTCTGGCAAGAGTCCGCCATTCGAAAGGGAAGAATTGATTTCATTACGGTCACACGATAATGACACGGTAGGAATGTTCTGGTCGATGAGAATTACAAAGTATTCGAGATTGGAAGGATGTAGGATTGCATCGTTGACCGTGATACTAAACTTCCAAAACCCATCGGATAAATTAAAATTTTCTCGTTCAAAAAGGAGGGACAACTCTCGACCTTCTTGGACGACAATAAAGTCCTCGAAGGAAACCATTTCATCAAGGCAAAAGATCATTCCAACTGAACACACCTCGAGATAAACAAAAGAATCATTTGCTATTCCAGCTGGAAGAATTAGTGGCACTTTCAACACAAGGTCTTCATTGGTGAGAAGATATCGGGCTGATTCTATGTTATGTTGAACAGGGAAGAAAGGCAAAATGAAGGGTTGATGATTGGAAGAACCAAGGTACACAATCAAGGGTTGTTCATCGTTTCCACGGTGTGAAAAAGATGGATGGTTCGAAGAATCATCCGAAATAAGAAAGCCACACGTGCAATTATACATGGAGACATTCAGGTCAAGACTCCAAGCCCACTGCCCTTCACCAACTGCCATTACATTGCTTAATGTCCCGGAGGCCAGCATCACTCATTGGTTCATCGAACAAGTTCAATCAAAAACCAATTGGAATTGGCCAGCGGGAAATTCGAAGTCCCGTTGAGGGACAAAGTCTCGTCAAAAACGAGGCCATCATCCTGGAAGATCGTCAACTGACGAGAATCCGACGTGTGCGAGCGAGCAGTAACCGAGTGGAGATTGAGTAAGAGGGGGAGTAACATGCAGAGGAGCACGAAAAATACGCACCGCCTTGAACTGCCCATGTATGCTCACCACCGTACTCATCCAAACATCAATGTTCGGACATCATGTTTCGGATATTGCTGTAAGAATCACTGAGCAAACGGATCACACAATTCACCCTGTCCAGGGAAACTGGTTGGGTTTCTTGGGTTCGTGTCCCATTTGAATTCACAATAGTTCACGTGACCGTCACCGTCGGTGTCAATCATTCTGTCAGCAGGGTCATCAGGGTCGAACTGGAAGTGGAATTCCCAGCCTGTAGCCATTCCATCATCATCGTGATCTTGATAGTACACTTCCGGACCGTCATTCCAACCGTCACTGTCGGTATCGTTGGTAATTGGATTCGTTCCATTCTGCTTCTCCTCGAAGTTAGTGTAATTCTCCAAATTATCGTAGAACTTCTTTCCGTCAGGTGTATCTGGATCAATATTACAATCAGAATTGGTAGTATCGTTGTAACCAGAGCAGTACTTCTTGATGAGACCAGTACGGTTCAGCCCGTCGTTATCAGGGTCTTCTTCACCATCCATAATACCGTCCAAGTCACTGTCGGGCATTGAAGGGTCCATTACTCCACGAGCACCGTAGGCATTGATTGTACCATTATCGACTAAACCATTCGCAAGGGCAAGTCCCGAGTAATAAACTTCCCATCCATCGGGAAGGTTGTCCGAATCGGTATCATCGTCAACGGGATTCGTGTTCCATTTATCAGGAGCCTCAGCACTGTTAGGGAGAGAATCGTTATCGACGTCAAATGTATCATCTTTCAAAGAATCAAGTGCAGGGTCTAATGCCCAACGACCATTACAGTCGCAGAAGTTATTCAAAGGCACGACAAAGCCAGTGAGGTTCATTTCAGAAATGCTGTACTTCATTTCATTGACGAAACCACCGAGATTATTCAGCCAAACATAGCCACCTGCTTCCATCGAGCAGTCATTGTTTTGCGATGCAACACAACCCGGACGTTGCCATGAAGATGTTGCCACCCACAAACTGTGGGAATTGGTATTCTCTTCCGCTGATTGAACTTGCATTTCCCAGCCATCGAGCATGCCGTCTGAATCTGTATCATTTTGCAAAGGATTGGTAGGGTTTTGGAATGGACGAGGAACAAACAGAACTTCATTACCATCAACCAAACTATCGTTATCAGTATCAGAATTGTTCGCATGGGTGAGGAAATTATCTTTTCCTGCAATGACTTCTTCTCCGTCTTCAAGACCGTCGTTGTCCGTATCGAACATACAAGGGCTTGTGAAATATGCAACTCCTTCCCATGAATATCCAGTAAGTGCCTCGATTTGGTCGAGTTCACCGTCTCCATCCGTATCAGGATTGGAAGCGTTCGAACCGCTCGCACAGACATTTGCAAATTCATCATAGTCTGAAAGACCGTCTTCATCAGTATCAAATAATCCGGGGTCTGAAGTAACCCATGTTTTGATGACACCGTTGTTAACGACTAAGATCTCCCAGCCCATTACTTCGATTCCATCAAGAAGACCGTCACCATCTGTATCTGGATTAAGAGGGTCAGTCGAACGACCGTCAATGATTCCATCACCGTCACGGTCACGAGCATTGTATTCCATAAGGTTGGTGAATTGTTCTTCTGGTTCGACAATTTCCATCCATTGGAAGAGTCGAGATTCGACAGCTTGTCCGACGCTAACATCGATTTGGTAAACGTAACCAGAAACCGGTGCAAGCAGAGCAATGGTCTGTTTCTGACCACCGGCGAGTGTGACTTGTCCACGAGCAACAGTTGAGTTCGCTTCGACCCAACTGTCCTTGAGTACGTCAATACCAACGACAATCGTCGTTGAGTCGAGAGTGCTGTAAAAGACACCTCCGTCGCCATCAACATCCCATCCATCATGATCAGGATCGAGATTGCCGTTAGCACCATCACGTGGATGGAGACCATTCGTTGATTCCCAACCATCTGGCATTCCATCAAGGTCAGTATCGAGTCGCCATGGAGAGGTGAAGTTCGTTGGACCAAAGATATTAGCAACTTGGTATTCTTCAAAATTATTCAATCCATCTTCATCCCAATCGCCGTAGCCATCAGATGCATTTGCAGGATTAAGAACCATTGCAGCATCATTTTGTGGATGGTCATTCACATCGGAGTAGCAAAATTCGAAACCGTCGGGCATTCCGTCGCCATCTGTGTCCCAGTCTGATGGCCCATTGAGGTAACCGTCACCGTCCATATCCATGAGGAACCAAGAGGTTTCGAAGCCTGCGAATGGTGATTGTCGAACGATAGGGTCGAGGAGAGCAACGTTACAGTTTTCACCGACACCGTTCGTCAGCGTTGAAGTAAGGCTACCAATTTCCACGATATCATCGAGCAGGTCCATATCGGAGTCTCGAGCAGTCGGGTTTGTACTGTAGAGTTCTTCTTGGAAGTTCGGAAGACCGTCTTCATCTGTATCGAGTACCATGTCACAGGAGTGTGAGCCCATTGCATTGGCCAACTCATCCCAAGATGGTAGAGCGCCATCAGCAGCATCATAGAAAGTCGACAATGTGTCCTCCATTGCTTGGTCGAGCAAGAGGCAGTCCCAGTTACCATTGAGGGGATTGAACAAGGTCACATCGCCACCAGGGGTTTGAACGGTTTGGGTGTACATTGATTCCCAAAGGTCGTTGAGACCATCGTTATCAGTGTCCGACCGCTGTGGGTCAGTGCCCAATTCTTGCTCTTGTTGATTGGTCAGACCGTCGTTGTCAGGATCGCCATTTGGACCTTGTTCAGGGTCTGGCCAAGAATCGGTTTCATTTTCGATGTTGGCATCATCGGTTTCTTCCGCTTGTGAAGGGTCTTGCAGTGAATCTTCTGATTCTCCGTTATCGAGAGGGTTCAATCCATGGTCAACTTCCCATCCATCGCTCATACCGTCAAAATCAGTATCAGCCAGTTCTGGGTTTGTACCATATTGAGTTGATTCAAGCAAATCAGATAATCCGTCTCCATCGGTGTCAGTAGCAGCACTTACAGAGGTGCCAGTACCAATCAAATCCTCTTCTGCAGCACTTTCAAAACCACCAATACCCTCACTTGTTTGGAAATAGCCGGAAAAACCGACGAAAAGGGAGCCGAAAATCAACGTAGAGATGATTGCAGCATAGGCCATTTGGTTGTGACTAAGAGACATTTTGAACACCATGCACATCTGTGCAAAATCACCGACTTAGTGTTTCGGTTATAGTCCTTAACTCTTCATGTGTTCTTGTGATGTAGGATGCAAAGAGATAATTCATCGTTTTTCTCAAAACGAATATGAGCGAAGTGAGGTTAATTGGAGTATCCAGTTACCACTTTTTTGTTCGAGTTTTACTTTCGCTTTTCGACCAATTCCTCGCTGCCAATACGCAACGAGATATGCGACTGTAAAGGGGAATACGGACGTTGGATAAAGTTCGAATTCCACCCCACCTTGTTCATCAAGTTGGGACAAGCGAGAGAATGAACCTAACCCCTTTGGAATGAGGTAGGCCTCATTTAATTGATTCCAGCTTTCAAGGTCTTGAATGTAAATTGGTAGGTCACTTTGAGAAATCATTTCATGAACTGCGAGCGAAGTGAGAATAAACGGAATCCAATCAGAAGTGCTAGGGCCTTCTGGTAAGTCCCATGCTGCAAGTACCTCCGGTGATAGAACAAGACCTTGCAGTTTCACATATTGAAAGAGTCTCTGAAAGAGACCGGAAGGTAGGAAACATGTACGTTCACCAGAATGAGTCCAGCCATGCTCAACAGATTGCAGATCAAGTTGAACTGCATCCCCTTCAGAGAATAGGGAAAGTATAGAATCAGAATCCCATAAAAACAGCGGTGGTGGAGGAGCGAGTGATATTGAACGATTATCAATTTCCATGTCGAGTTGAATCATAACATTTGAGACTTGATGCCATTGTATTTTCTTACGTTCGCCCGTCATCCCTTCGACTGCTGCCAAAGCAAAACCGCTGCATACGGGTGCAAGAAGATTTGAAATGATACTTGGTGAACCAAAATCATACACCCCCCACCCCATTTCTGACCATCGTGATTCAAGAGAGGAAATCAATCTTTTTTTCCTCATCAACCAACTGGTTTTCAAAAAACCGGATAGGTCCAGAGCGTACTCTTCTTGGTCGGCGGAAGCATGCATCAATTTACGCCCAAGTGGTACAGCAGCATTCGTTTCGAATGCATGCCACCAGCGATGAAAATCTACAATATTCCAAACGATCCAACCCTGCCCATCAGAATCACGTATTGTTCCATCATCCATACAGTGAAAACGATCTTGAATCGAGGCAAGAAGGGTGATGGAAGTGGGATCTGAATCCTCGGGTTTCGGCATTGTTTCGCCTCAGAAGGGGTATCCCGTGATGTTATCTTCATTGAAGCAATAACGAATGGTTTGGAAGTCAGATTTGAGATGTGCCACATCACGCTTAACCGATGCTGGGTCTTCGGAATGAAGTAAGACACGAGCATACAATTTTGCGACTTCTTGCATTTCAAGCGCACCCATACCAACACGAGTCAACTCCTGCACGCCAAGGCGTAGGCCAGATGGCGTCAACGCTTTGGTATCACCAGGCAACATGTTCATGTTGGTGATGATTCCTGCGTCTTCAAGTAATCGTGCAGCCTTAGCACCTGCTCCTGAGTCAGTGTCTCCATGCCGTGTTAATACTTGATGCGAAGCGGTATACCCTCGAGATTCAGCAAGGACATCGAAGCCTTCTGCTGCCAGAGCGGAAGCAAATGCTTGACCGTTCTTGACAATATCATGGGCATAAGCAGTACCATATTCTTCAAATTCTGCTAATGCCACAACTTTTCCTGCAACGTGATGTAAGTGGTATGAAGAGCAAACTCCAGGGAAAATAGATGTGTTCAACTTACGTTGGAACTTTGTGTCCTCACTTGACGAGAGGAGAAAACCTCCTTGTGGGCCAGGGAAGGTCTTGTGCGATGAACCCGTCATGATGTCCGCACCTTCACGCAATGGGTCTTGGAAACAACCACCTGCAATCAGACCCAATACATGTGCTCCGTCATACATGACTGAAGCACCAACCTCATGTGCTGCATCTGCAATTTCTCGCAAGGGGGTTGGGAATAAAAATACAGATTGGCCAACAAGAGCAATACGCGGTTCTAATTCTCGAATGAGTGAACATGCTCCATCAATATCAGGCTCCATACGTTCCTCATCCCAAGGATAGGTTGAAAGATTCAGGTCCCGAAGTCCAACGGCGCCCATGCGAGCATGTGAGATATGACCACCATCAGCCGTAGAGACTGCTGTGATTTTATCACCTGGTTTTGCGAGTGCTTTCAATGCACCAATATTTGAAACCGTTCCCGAAGTTGATTGAATGTTTGCAAACGGTGCATTGAAGACTTTTTGTGCTAATTCAATTCCAAGGCTTTCAATCGTGTCAAAATCATCACAACCTTGGTAATATCGCTTACCAGGAAGACCTTCTGCATACCTTCCGTGCAAGTCACTGGAAACGATCTTTTGTACCATTGGCGAGACAATATTTTCTGAAGCAATCATGCCAAGGCCGTTACGGTACAAATTGCCACTTGCTTCTGTGGCAGAAAGTACTGCTTGAGCTTTCGAAAGAGTAGACTGACTTGGTGACCAAGTTCCGCGTTCACGCTGCATAAACATCGTTTGTGAAGTCGGTCTTTGAACTCATTGCAGACAAACTATGGTCAATTAAAGTTGACAGCGTCATCATCATCATCTTGAGAATCATTTCGGATTTGAGACGGGCGTACATTCGGGCCGGTTTTCTTGCTCCCAATCCGTGCCTGTGAATTTGAAGGGTTCATACGAAGAGAACGTTCAGAAACACGGGTATTGGTTGGAATTCCTCTTTGTTGCAAATTAAGATCCGATACTGAACGTTTATCCGGCCTTGAACCAGTTTTCTGTTTAGGGGTTGTACCAGATTTATTCTGAATATAGTTCTGACGTCCTCGATAAGCAACTGGGCCAATCAACCGTTCCAATGCTGGGATCTCTGCACCTTCTTCCTTTGGACGCTTTAACCACCAACCTTCTCCAAGTGGTTGCAAACGTGGTGGTCGAGACTTTGACATTGTTTTCGATTGGCGTTTAAGTCGAGCCTTCACTGATTTCTCAGAATCCCGAGGCAAACGAACTGTCATCCACCCAGGGAGTCCAACATCGAGTACAACACCATTTACGGTAACCAACATTCCAGAGAGGAGAAGATGAGTCCCGACAGGGATGTTTGCCCTTTCCGGCTGTACTTTGAAACGTTTCATCCGCTTTGAATAAGCAATCATTGCCTTTTGGTCACGGTGGCGAATAACTCGACGTTGCTGACGGGAGAAACGCTTCCCTCCGAATTGAATAAAGAACAAAGTGAGTACAATCAAGATACCTTGCGCCTGACCAATTTCTTGTGAAATATAAATGCCAAGAACAATCCAAGTTGGCAGGAGAACAAGAGTTTGGAATATTCTTTTCAAAGTACTCGCACGGTATATCGGCGGCATACCCCTACGGGATGCTTCATGCGAAGCAACAAGCACATTGGCATTGATAGCCTCATCCATGCCTCCACGGACCATAAGGCCAGCAACTGCATTGACCGGAGCCGAATTAATCCATTTCTTTAATTTCTTACCGACTCCAATTGCCAGTGCAACTTCCATTTCTTCCTCGTCACCTGCTTGCCCCAAAATACTACTTAGGGCTGATACGCGAGGGTCTTGAGGGTCGCTTTCTTTTAATTCAGTGAGAATTGAACGTGCACTGTGCCAATCTCCTTTATCGATAAGGCAGAGAGATGCTGCGATACGAGGTCGAACACCCGTTGGGTCCTCGCGAATCAACTTCAAAGAGAGGTCAAGTGCCTCATCATGCTTACGATGTGCACGCATGAGCGAAATCATCGAAAGTTGTGCAACACGTGTCAAACGGTCACTGTGAATCGAATCATCACTGCCAGATGGTTGCCAGCCGCGAAGCATACGCATGAGCGTCTGAAGGTGATCAATGCAAGAGTTATTTTCCCAATCCCAGAAATCATCTTCAGTTACCATACCTTGCCAAGGGTCAAGCCATTCACAAACGAAAGCCAAGAGTTCTGGTTCATCGTAACCTTCGGCCTGTTGTAAACCATGAAGTGATTCACGTGCAGCATCGAGACGACGGGAGGACATATGACCGACAGCCACAATCATTCGAGCGACATCGTCATCTCCCCCTGCCTGAGCGAGAACCTTACGTGCTTCTTCAATCGCTTTTGGCCACAAACCACGAAGAGCAAGTTCCCACATGTGAGCCCTTGCTTTTTCATGCCGGACAAGTGATGGGTCTCCTTCAACCGAACGACGTTGGAATTGTATGAGACCGTCGAGGTCTTCACGAATCGCAGCTTCATTAACCAGGTCTCTCATCCAATCCCCACCTGCAAATTGGACTGCTCCTTCTCTTCGCTCATCTGGATTCAAATCAAAACGCAACTTGCGTAAAGGAGAAAATCGAATGATGGAAAGAAGCCAAGTGAACAAAAACACACCTTGACCAAATGCGATAAACATCCATGTTGCCAGTAACCGGTTTTCTTCATCAAACCCTTTACTTTCAAGGTACGCAGTAAACGGCATCAGGTCTCCAAATTCCTTGTAACACACCAAGACCAAGAGAAGAACGGTGTACCCCGAAAATCCCGCAAAGGCAAAGGTAAGTTGCCGTGTTTGTGCTTTTACCTCAGTTCGGATTTCACGTGGTGAGTCAAGTGTGACGCCAAAGAGACCACCGAATGATTGGCCTCCCAAGATCAAGTTCCGAGTTAACT
Organism: uncultured Candidatus Poseidoniales archaeon; assembly: GCA_905182715.1. Taxonomy (GTDB): domain Archaea; phylum Thermoplasmatota; class Poseidoniia; order Poseidoniales; family Poseidoniaceae; genus MGIIa-L1. The sequence continues at coordinate 20,583 of CAJJCP010000009.1, read as the reverse complement.
CAAAAATGAATGCGAGACCAACAATCGCAATGTTGAGCGACAAATAGAGTGAAAGGAATTGAGGCAGGGATTTGATAAATTGCCAATGGAAGAGTAATTCCGAAATCAAATCGATTCGTTGGTAAATCGAATGCCCAATAATACCGCCAAAATTCAGAACTTCTTCCTTGTTTGCTGGGTTTTCAAATATTACAAAAAATACGGTTACAATTCCATTCAATGCAGTCAATGGCATCGTAACCAAGAACATGACCAACAGGAGCGAAAATAAACGGTTGAAAAATTTTGGTTGAGCAGGATCAATAGGGTTCGGGCGACCATTCGCAGTGCGCCATTTATTGATGATGAGCATGTTCCAAGAAGCACCCATAATACGACCATATGCCATAATTGTAGGGGCCATGAATGTGAGCATTGCTGCAGCCAACCAAACCGCTTCAATTGTGCCAGGACTGCTTTGAATACCGTATAGCAAAGTCGCAGTGGTAGCACCAAGTAAGAGTGCAAGCGTGATCACTCGACGAACAAAACTTGTGAATTTACGCATCTTCAACTTTTCAGAACTCATACCAACAAGTTGGGCGTTCAGCGTTTCCCAAGGTGAGATGAGTACGGGTATTGCAATCAATAAACCCGCAACAATCAAGTTCGGTTGGAAATAGACTTCCGGTTCAAACAACAATTCAGCAATAAGGATGAGTATACCCGTCATACCCATCATGTAGAGGCCGATTCCATATCCAACTGAACCTTGTTTGAGAAGTGTGCGAGCATCGGAGAGGCTTCCTGTAATCTTGTGGACCTCATACAAATCATCATCAATTTCAAACGCAACTTGGAGGCTTGAGAGTTGATTCGGAATGAACCATTTCCAGACGGGAATTGCAATTGCAAAAGCAATAATCAGCGGAAAAAAATATTCAAACTTGAATTCATCGAATTCTGCGATTTGATTTGCAGAAACTGGTTGTATGAAGAAAAATGCAAAAAAAGTGCAAAAAAGCAAGATGCGGAGTCTCAAACTCAACTTGCCCATATCTCTTCGGTAATACTCTATATCATCAAAGCATCGCAAAGATAACTCAGTTATTTTATCGATGTCGAATCAAAAATGCTTCAATCCGATCAAAGGCATCATTGAGGACATCGACATCTGGAAGGTAAACGATTCTGAAGTGCCCTTTACCGAGTGATGGTGAAAAACCACTGCCATGAACGACCAAAATGTGTTCTTCATGCAGCAGGTCAAGAACGAACTGTTTGTCATCATTCGCCCACTTTTCATCGGTGAGCCGGACAAACATGTAGAATGCTCCACCTGATGATTGGACTTCAAGTCCTTCGATTTGTGAAATACGTTCAATACAAACATCGCGTTGACGAACAACTTTTTCTGAATAACCCAGCATCCACGAACGGTCTGAATTCAAACCAGCAAGATACCCGTATTGGGCAGGAGTTGAGGCACACAATCGAGAACGTAGCATTCGTTCAATACCATCTCGTACATGCACTAATCGTTGTGTTGGGTCATGAATCGCCATGTACCCAATTCTCCACCCTGGTGCGTAATAGACCTTTGAGACACCATTGAGGGTGAAAACTGGAACATCGGTAGAGAGACTAGCAATACTTTTTTGAGTTCCCGTGAAATCAAGACCATCATAAATCTCATCAGCGATAATCATGCAGTTTGGCCATTTACGAGCAATGGAGAGCAGTTGTTCAATTTCTTCCACTCCAGCAACACTACCACAGGGATTGTTAGGGTTAATCAAAACTAAAAGACGTACTGATGCATCCATCTTCGATTCAATATCCTCGAGGTCAAGTTTCCATCCATCATCCGGTCGGAGTTTGTATTCGATGGTATGTGCTCCATACATTTGGGGATAGGCCATGTAAGGTGGATAATGTGGACCTGGCGCCAATACTGTATCGCCCTTCGAAAGGACTGACGCAAAGAGAATTTGTAACGCCTCCGTGACGCCATGGCAGACATAGATGTCAGAATCCTTCGCATCCCATCCTTTTCTTTGTTCATCTTGCGCAATAGCAGTTCGAAGTTCTGGCAGACCATAGGAAGGGGAATATCCGTTCTTTCCTGAACGAAGAGCATCAACATAAGCGTCGATCATGTGTGAAGGAGTAGGTAAGCCAGGATAGGCTATTGGGTCACCAATATTCAATTTCAAAATCGTGTGTCCCTGAGCCTCTAAGGCAAGAGCTGGAACCACGACATCTCGTATTGCATACTCAAGATTCGATGCTCGAGCAGCGACCGGAATCTGTTCATCGGACATGGCAACCAAACACGGGTAATCAAAAATGCATTTGAACTTTGACATCTAAAGTTGAGAGCGAGAAAGGCCACCCATGGCTAAGACAATATCAAAATCAGATTCATCAACTGGCTGTATTGAGAGCCGTTGACCCTTTCGGATAAGAAGCATGTTTTCACAGGCTGGATTCTCACGAACTTCCTGTAACGGTACAATATTTGAAAATGCCTTTACCGGTTCAATATTAACCATCATCCATCGTGGATTTTCAGGTGATGCTTTGGGGTCGAAATAGTTTGAATTCGGATCTTGAGCGGTATGGTCAGGATACCCTTCCCGAGATACACGGGCCACTCCGGCAACATGAGGGGGTTTGAAATTCGAGTGGTAAAATAAAACGTAGTCGCCCAGTTTCATGTCGTCACGCATCATGTTGCGTGCTTGATAATTTCGAACGCCATCCCAATGGGTCGTTCCATCAATAACCAGTTGCTCAAAAGGATAGACATCTGGCTCAGATTTCATCAACCAATAATTGACCATGATGAACCCAAGTGGAGGGGCTTCTTTGTATTGTTGTCACCAAGCATCAATGACATCGTCAAGTAATGCTGCATCTAAAACGTCGACATCAAGTTGCTTTTTCTTACCGAGGCCTAATCGCTTTACCATTCCTGAACGGCCATCAACAGCCCCTAACCCGGCTTTTTCAAGAGTTACGAAGATTGCCGGTAACAAGATGAGTGCGCTTGCAGCAGCAACCCAAAGTAGAATCAAAATAACGGTAATGAAAGGGGCAATCGCAGGAATCGGAATCTGATAGGCAGTTAACATACCCAAAGTTGTAACGACTGCTGCTTCAAAGAGGGACATACCAGTTCCGATGGCTGCTGCTCGTATCGCATCAAGGCCGCCTCCCAATTCGCGTATACGGTTCGATATGTGTATTGAAAAGTCAACACCCACACCAACTAAAATCGAACCAATCATCACTGTAACAAGCGACAGGTCCACATCCATCCTCCACATAACAAGCCATTGTAAAGCAACAGTGGCAATGACCGGAGAAGTGGTCCATATTGAATACTTAATATCCTTGAAAACAATTGCTAACGTGATTAAAGTAAGGATAACTGCAAATCCAAGAGAAGTCCATTGAGAACCAACAATCAATTCGTTTACCTCAATTGTCGTCGGTGCAACTCCAGTCAAATCTGTAGCATAATCACCCGGTTCAGTACCACTAAATGTTGCGGTGAGGTCATCGATTTCTTCGACACTGGAGATTGTATCTGCAACTGGAAGGTACGGCATATCAACCAAAATCAGGCTACGATCAAAATTTTCGCTGATAAAGATTCCACGAGTCTCATCGGTAATTGATGAATAAAAGACATTCAGGAGAAAAACTTCACTTTGGCGTGATGCTGGCAATCCATATGCATCCGGTGAGGTCAATAAATCCCAAAACGAGGCACCGCCTGATACAGAACTATCCAATAATACAGCAGCAGTATCTTTGATATCTTGAGGAAGAAGCGGCATCGTTTGAACCAATTCACTGCAACCAGTACAGGCGACGGTCGGAGCAATACCCGAAGATTTCATCAAAAACACGATAGAAACTGCTGAAGTGTCATCGACATCGTTTAACAGTCCTTCTAAAGTATCAATTTGCCGTAAATTCTCGGCGGGATCTTGCTGCGAGACTTCGATGGAAGTATCTCCGGTAAGGTTTGCTTGTACCAAGACCATACCCAATTGTCCTGAATTGAACTCATCGCTGTATTTGATCATGGCAGTAACCGAGTCCTCATCATCGGGTGCCATTTTCAGCATATCGATGTTCTCTTTCACGTTCGCTTGACCATATGTTGCTGAAATGAGTATGAGTATCCCAAACACTGCAATCACGGCACGGTTGTATTTCATTGGAACTTCAACAATATTCACGAACAGTTTGAGAGGTGGATGTTTAGGTTTTCTCAAATCGAGTAACAGAGTTAAATTTGGAACCATAAACATGGTAAGGATATAGACGACAACAATACCGCCTGAAAGAGCAATACCTACCGTTTGAATAGGAGCCATTGGCGTGAAAACCAGTGATATGAATCCGATGACGGTCGTCACGGCAGATAAAAAGACAGCTTTTCCAGTTGAAGAAAGTGCTCCTCGCATTTTTTCTGCCTTCGAACCTGTTTCTTCAGCATAGCGATTGGTAATGTGCAAACCGTAGGATACCCCAAGCGCGAGTAAAATTGGACCCACGATAATGACGGTCATCGTCACCTCATAGTTCAGCCACCCAATTATTCCTAACGTCCAAAAGACTGCACACAGCGTCGGAAGACCTGAAATAATGACGACTTTGAGGCCTTGAAGTGGACGAATCCCAGTCAAACCAGTTTGTAAGATATCACAATGGAATACAAACAGTCCGATTGCAACAAGTACAACTGCGATTGGAAATATATCCCAAAACATATCGAAGGTGCGCTCAGTTACCGCATTTGTAATAGGTACTGGACCAGTTAAGGTCATTGAGAGACCTAAACTCTTCACGCCACGTTCTTCCTGTTCACCAGTGGGTACTCCCCAAATGCACAGACCTTCTGCAACAACTGCTTGACCATCTGCTCCAAATTCACAAGGGCGCTCCATTTGACTAATTTTCTCCAAGTCCATTTCTGTTTGGGAAATAATGTCTTTTGCGGAGATTCCATCTGAAACCGCAATAGCCATAATTGCTCGGTCTAATGTCCCATCAGGTACATCTTGTTGACCTTGAAAAACACATCCAGGAGTTCCACACGAAATATCACGTGCTAATTTATCAAGACCAGGTGTTGGAGAGCCATCATCTTCATACATTTCATTGATAACCAAATCAATTGTATTTTGAGAAGGGATTTCATATCCTCCTCCAAATTGATCATCAGTAAGCCCCAACACGTCGTTGAATGATTCAGCAGCCTGGGCAGAGGGACAATCCTCTTGACCAAATCCGCAACCAAGTTGACCAAGTTCAGTTATGAAAGCTTCACGTATCCGAGGAGCACTCGAATTTACTTCTTTGAGAACTGTGGAAATGGAAAGAAGGTAGATGACATCGTCTTCAAGAATGCCAGAAGAACCGTTGGGGTTCGCACACACAAATGAGGAGATACAAGGGTTGAGGGTATTTTCAACATAACTAATCTCTTGAAGAATGCGTTGGTCAGTGATGTTATAATTACCATCATTGAGTTCGACATAAACAACCATGACGTTGGTCGACCAATCTTCTTCAACCAGTTTGAGTAATTCACCAACTTCACTGCCCTCTGGAAGGTAGACTTCCAGGTCACCGTTGACGTTCAAATCAGTCTCATCCCGGTCATCATCAAATTGAGTCAGGTACAAGTCAAAGAACCCCGAATGAGTGACGAAGAACAAAGTCATCAGTAAAAACAGCACCACGGTCGCAAGAGGGAAGCGAGTAATTGCCCCAATAGCTCCCGTTTTCTCCCATTCCCGCCGGAACCGAACAGGTGCATCCAAAACAGCATCGATGGCATTTTTGGAATTGAAATCTTGAACTCTTGCAGAGAGGTCGATAGCACCCGACTGAATACGAGATGTACTCGAACGCTTCATGCTTCCGAAGCGTGAACTTCCGCCCTTCTTTTCAGAATCATTTGAAGTGCTGTTCGATTCTACAATGACCGACTTCGGTGCGGATTTTTTTTGACTGTCTTTGACCAAAATACTCTCCCCTATTTCTTTGTGGTTCGTGGACCTTCAAATGTTTACCGCAGGATTGTGTTCTAATTCCTGTATTACAAACAGGTGAATAAGCAACATGGTTTGTCCGTTGGGTTCAAATGTGAACCGTCGTAGCGCTGTTTGGAATCGCATCGTTCATGTGTGCGAGGCCAGGTGAGGCACATGCCAGACCCCGTATTAAACGATAAAAGATGGTCAATTGACCTTGAAAAGCGCATTCAAGAAGCCCATTCGGAAGATTCCGCATCGTATTCACAAAGATATGCGTTCAATCCAGACAGTGGTAAAGAAATCTTCGTCATTGATACTCCACCCCCATATCCATCTGGAACTTGGCATATCGGTGCGGTCGCTCAATATTCAATGATTGATGTTCTTGCTCGTTCACAACGACTTCTTGGCAAGGAAGTCTATTTCCCGTGGGGTGTTGATCGAAACGGCATCAACATTGAATTCACAGTTGAGAAGAATACAAAGCGCAAAATGAAAACCTATGACCGTGCAGAGTTTTTGAAACTGTGTGAAGAAACCATCGAGACATTTACGCAAGCTATGCGCAAAACTGCTCGCAGAGTCGGCCTTTCATGCGATTATGACCGTGAATACCTCACTGATTCTCCTGCGTATCGAACCGTGACTCAATCAATTTTTATTGAACTTTTCAAAAAGGGAGCAATCATCGAAGATTTGCGACCAAATATCTACGACCCTGTCGAAGGGACAACCATTGCCGATGCTGAAGTTGAACGCCAGTCAAGAAGAACTCGCCTCGTCGATGTCAAGTGGACCTGTGACGATGGTACTGAAATTGTCATCTCGACAACCCGTCCTGAATTGATTTGTGCTTGCGGGGTCGTTGTTGTCCATCCGGACGACGAACGGTACACTCATCTCATCGGTAAAACAATTCAACTTCCACTTCCAGTTGAAGGGCGAACAGCCTCTGTTGAGATCAGAACCCATGCATCGGTGAAATCCGATTTTGGTTCAGGCGTTTTGATGGTTTGTTCATTTGGAGACCAAAATGACGTCGCTGTCTTCCGTGAACTTGGATTAACACCATTCCAAGCCATCAACTTAGAAGGTAAACTGACCGACTTAGCAGGACCGTTTGCTGGCATGAAGGTTATTGAAGCACGCAATGCAGCCATTGAATATCTCGAAGAACAAGGAACACTCGTCAATGTCGTTGAACGAGAACAAGAGATTCCAGTTTCCGAACGTGGAAAAAATCCAGTTGAAATTATCTTGCTCAAAGAATGGTATGTCAAACAAACACATGCACAGGACCGAATGAAAGAGCACATTGAAGAAATCGAATTCCACCCGCCGCGTAACAAGCAATTCCTACTCGATTGGATGGATAATATTAGCATCGATTGGCCAATATCCCGTCGTCGTTGGTACCATACTGAAATCCCGATTTGGTACAGTGGTGATGGAACTAAAATCATTGTCCCGCCGACTGGAACATATGTTCAACCATGGTGTCAAGCACCGCCTGCAGGCAGTCAGGTCTTGTCGCGAGATACACGTGAGGAACTGGGTTCCTTTGAATCGATGAAAGATGAACTCGGAGAAATCATTGGTGAAGAAAAGGTATTCGATACCTGGATGGATTCATCCAATTCCAATCTCTTCGTGAGTGGTTACCTCAATCAACCAGAGGTTTTTGAAAAGGCATTCCCAACAGCACTTCGCCCTCAAGGTAAGGAGATTGTTCGAACATGGCTTTACTATACGCTTCTCAAATCGAACCTTTTGCTCGATAAGCCTGGATTCAAACACGTTTGGATCGATGGATTAGGAATGGACCCTTGGGGCCGTAAAATGAGCAAATCACTTGGCAATGGAATCGATGCCGACTCTGTTCTTGAATGTGGAGCTGGTGGCCGAACAGGTTCATGGAAAGTGAAGGGTCCTGAGAAAACAGTCAGTCTGCGAGCGAACAAAATCGGCAGTGAATGTTTCAGACTTTGGAAAGCATGCGATGCACAAGTTGGTGATGATTTCCATATCAATCCGGAAGAAATTGAGAAGAAGTACTTCGGTGTTTTAACAAAATTGTTCAATGTTGCTCGTTTCGCATCTCAATTTGAAATTCCAGAAGACCTTGAAACTGCTCCAGGGAATTTGGCCATCGAAGACAAATGGATTTTGGCTGAATTCAATGCAACAATGGATACGGTCAAAACTGCTTGGGAAAACCTCGATATTTACACAGCAACTCAGGCACTCAAAACCTTTGGAACAGGCGTCCTACCGAGCCATTATCTCGAAATGGTGAAATCACGTCTTTACGATGATGATGTTGCTGCTTCATGGACTCTCCACCGTATTGTTCGAGACTTTATGTCAGCATTTACTCCAGTCTGTCCGTTCTTCACCCACCACATCTCTGAGAGTATCTATGGAAAATCTGCAGTTGATGTTCATGCATTCCCTGCACCTGCGGAACCTTCAGTCTACTTAGATACAGAAGAAGGCGACCGTCTGCGGAATCTTTCAGCGGCTGTTCAAACCTTTAACGGAGAGACATGGAGCTCAAAGAAAGAACAAGGAATTTCGTTGAACCAGCCAGTTTCTGGTATTGAAATCCCGGAAGAATTGTTGGGTTTCACAGCGATTCTCACACGCATGCACCATTTGGAATGATCACTCTTCTTCCTGAAGAAGCAGCATTGCTTGTCGCGTAGGTGGCATATCTAACTGTCCGAGTCGAAAGCCGACGAGACGTAATCCTCTATTGTGTTGAACATTGGTCGCAAAAAGGTGCTCCGCCAAACGAAGAAAGACATCTGGTTCATCCATTGCCACTGGAATCGAACGACCGTGTGTGTGAGTTTCAAAACCGGTATAACGGATTTTCACTTCGGCTAATCGGCCAGAAATACCCATTTCCTTCGAACGTTTGAGCACTCGGTGTGTGAGTGAACGAAGTACGTCAAGAACCGCTTCATGGTCCGTTTGATCGGATGAAAAAGTACGCTCCTTACCAATGGACTTGCGGCTACGAAGTTGGCTCACTTCGGAACTCGTGGTTCCGTCAACAACACGGGTGAGCCATTGTGCAAATCGCTCACCAGCCATTCGACCTAAGGCGAGTTCTCCGAGAACATAGGCTTCATCGACCGTCACAAAACCCCATTCAGCAAGTTGTGTTGCTCTTTTGGGACCAATTCCAGGAACTTCACGGAGTGAACGGCCTTCAAAAAAATCAGCGATTTCATCAGGAAGAATACGAAAGATGCCTTTGGGTTTGTTCACTTCACTCGACATCTTGGCAAGAATACGCGTCGGGGCAATTCCAAACGATGCGGTCAGTCCGACTTTTTGTTCAATAGCGGTCTGAAGTGTACGGCAAAGTGCATACGCTACATCCCAGTCTCCTCCTACATGCTCCGTGATATCCAAATATGCTTCATCAATACTCGCTTTTTCGAAAAACTCAGCAGGTTCTTTCAGTATGCTCATGACTTGTCGTGAAGCACGGCTGTACAGTCCACGACTCCCTCGAATGTAATGCCCGGGACCAAAGGGGTGTCCGGGGCAACGACGCCAAGCTTCACTGACAGGCATAGCAGAATGTATGCCAAATGCTCGGGCTGCATAATTGCAAGTTGAAACAATACCTCGACCTCGACCTCCTTGTGGGTCTGAGCCGATGATGAGAGGTTTTTCGGGGTCAAGATTGTGATGGAGGATTTCAACAGCAGCAAAAAAGGCATCAAGATCACAATGAACCAAAATTCGTTCTTTAAACGAAGATTCGGACCCATGAGAATCAGGAGTCTGTCCTTCCGACATGTATTGAGAATGTTGTCTGCGGTGTTTGAAGTTGATGTATTCTTCACACAAAAGAATCTCGAAGTGTGGGGTAAGATACAGCAATTTTTCTGGAGGTTTGAACTCCCTTGGTAAATCTTCAAGTGGTTGTGAGAATTGAGATTGAAGGCTTTGCAGAGATGAACGTAAAAGACGCATATCGTGGATTTTACGCGTTCGGACATCTATCTTTCATATGACCCACGGTGCAAAGAAGTGAAAGTGTCACTTGAGTAAATGTGAATTAACTGTCGTTTCTGCTTGTTCGCCACCAAGTACCGTCATGATGGCATGGGCAATGTCTCGACCAACTCGTGCTTGAGCTTCAAGAGTTGCTGCCCCAATATGTGGTGTGCCATGGAAGTTTGGATGTTGAACGAGTTTGTTCCCTGGTGCGACTGGTTCCTGTTCAAACACATCTAAAGCAGCCGAGGCGACTTTTCCAGAAGTGAGGGCTTCCAACAACGCCTCTTCATCGACGATTCCGCCTCGTGCACAATTGACGATGTGGTTGCCGCAAAGAATACCATCGAGTGACTTTCCAGGCATCAGAGCAAGACGTTCTGCGTTAACTAAATGATGAGTTTCATCGTTGTAGTTGCAATGAATCGAAATGTGTGTACAGGTTTGAAACAAAGTGTCGACATTCTTGTGCAAAGTCGTGTTTTGCGCTTTGGCCACTTTCGCCGGAAGGTACGGGTCATAGGCGTGGACTTCCATGCCAAACAATTGAGCAATTGAACCAACACCTTGTGCAATACGGCCAAAGCCAATCAAACCGAGATTTTTACCAAGAAGTTCTGTTCCTTTCATAATTTTCTTTTCCCATTTATCTTCACGCATACCACGGTCTGCACGTGGAATGTGACGAATACATGCGAGAAGGTGCCCAACAGTGAGTTCAATGACTGATTGAGTAGAAGCACGTGGAGCATTCACCACGGGAATACCAGCAGCAGCTGCTGCGACAATATCGATATTATCAACACCCACTCCTGCACGGCCAATTACCTTCAAACGGTCACCTGAAGATTCAATAATTTCCTTTGGAAGTTTTGTCGCACTCCGGACGATGATGGCGTCAAATTCCGAAAGTGCTCCAGACAATAAGTCCGCTGCCTCGATGAAACCAAGCACAACTTCATGCCCCGCTTGTTCTAGCAAAATGACTGCATCTTGCGCCATCCCGTCTGTCACTGCGATTCTCGCCATACCCAATGGTTTCTTATCAAGGCCATCAACCTTAGCCAAACGGTTCCCATGAACCCGATGTTTGAAACACTCTTGCCAAGTGGGAGGGACGAGACTCATGGCGGCAGTTGATACGAGTGCATTGATGTGGGCAGCCAGTTTGCTGTCAATTCCATTGTTACTCGCCTTACCAATGCGACTGGGATGGAGATTCTTCATTGGTGTCGGACATGAAGCATCGCAATACCGGAGTACTGTCTTACAAATTATTGATGCTGGAAGGCAAGTTGCACCGTTTCGTGCAACCTTGGACGATGTTGCTCGAAGCCTCCACATCCGACCAAGCCATCAGCGACTCATCGAAGCAGATCTTTTTCACCCGTTAACGGTGTCTCATTTTTTACTGTTACCGGCGATTATTATTTTTCCATTGGCAGTCATTATGGCACTCCCAGTCATCTTAATCGGTTTTCCAATTCTTTTGGTCATCGAATATATATTCATCCGGAAAGGAATGCTTGTTCGAGGCTTAAATGCGATCGAGCAACTGATGCACTGGCAGATTATTCACATCCCAAAACCTCACCGAGGGTTAGCGGACGAAAAGGCAAAAATGAATGAATTCTCACAACACGTTATTCACTTCAATCATGTGCCTCAAGGTGCTTTTTTGGGTCTTTTCGCTTGGCTCATGGTCCACTGGACCTTTGACCTTGATTCTTGGGGGATCGAAATATTATTTTCCACCGGGCTTTACATTGTCTTGCTTGGAGCATTGGGTGTACTGAATGCAGCCTTTGAATCGGACCTGGTATTTGTTGACCCATCCAAAGGTCGTTTGGTTCCTGTTGACCAATGGCTCGAAAGTATTCTCAAGCCACTCGTTGGAATTGGTTTACTGTTTTTGATTGCACGAAATTTACTTGATGAAGCAAGAGATGGAAACGCAGTCTTATTCGCCCTAACCGTACTCACACTCTTGTATGGAGCTGCGGTTGTTGGAATTGCTTTCCGCTGGGGATACTCTATCTGGAGAGGGTCCTATGTTCGAGATGAATTTGGCTCCCAAGTCATCGAAACACTCAATCCCCTTTCTTACGATTTAACACGAAGTAAGGGCAGGATTGAGTTTCATGTTCGAATGGTTATGAAAGAGCGATTGAACACGTTGAGTGCCTTACCGATTAAGCAACTGAGTTTTGCTGAGTTACAAGAACTTCCGGTGAGTGAGAACCGTGGAACAATACCGGAAAACCCACTCTAAGTACACCTCAGTACTCAATGATACATTCGAAGCTCAAGGTGGTTCCATGCGTTCAACCGGTCACAAATACCAAAATAGATTTCCAATTCAAACAAGTTCTCGAACATTATGATTTTTTATTAAATCGAGGAAGAAGAGCAGGAGTATTCTCTCTGTATTTTTGATATTCGAGATCATCTCCCCACTTTTCTAAAGCTCGTTTATCGAGTATGGGAATTCCACTCACTTTCGTTAAGAGGAGATAAATGAATATGGGCGATACCCAAGCAACTCTTTCGAGACCTGTAAAGCAAGATATTCCAAAGAAGGCGATTCCAGTCCATAGAAGAATTTCCCCTAAGTAGTTCGGATGCCGTGAGTAAGACCACAAACCACTGTCAATCCATTTGCCCTGATTATTTGGTTCTGTATTGAATACTGTTTTTTGTTTATCGGCTATTGCTTCAATACCAAATCCGAGTATCCATATTGACAATCCTATACCGTCCCATATCCCTAATGGAGTTCCTGAATCTGCTTGACTATTGATGACAATAACTACGATCATTGTTAGGAATACCCACAGGCCTTGAAGAGTCCATGGTACGAGAAATCGGATCGGCGATGTTTTGAGTTGATCGAAGCGTCCATCTTTCCCAGTTCGATGAATACGAAAATAAAGAAAACTGGACAGGCGTAAAGACCAGATGACAACAAGTAAACTAATGATTAATTCTCTTGGACTTGGAGGTTCGGACTGTGAACCCGCCCAAAGGCTGAATCCTACGACTGTGAGATAGGTTAAGCCACCCGTTAAATCATAGAAGCGTTCAGTTTTCCCGAAAGATGCAGGTATCCATGCTATCCATTGCATACCAATAGAAATCACTGCACAATAGAGTACAGCAGAGTATCCATTCAAAACGACTGAATTATTTCCAACAGCACGAACCATCAAAAAGACAATGAGAAACACGATAGCTACAACGATTGTTGTTAATCGCAAATCTTGACGAGTAGAATCCATTGCTATCACCTACACTAGTATCATCATATTGTTAATAACTCTGCATACCCATCCAAGCAGTGGGTAGGCAGTGTACGGGCCGACTGAACACCCATTGTACTCCTCCATAATGTCTTGAAGGGTTTGGAACAACCCTTGCGATTTCGTGGAAATGATATATCGGTTTTCTGTATCCTGTTAAGATTCAAAGTGATTTGTCTGCTCGATTTAGCACCCATTCAAACATCGATTTAAGACTGGGGTGAAGTGAAATTGCATCCTTGGTAAGCGTATATTCGACTGTAGCTGGAACGGTTGCATAAGCAGTACGAGTGACCAACCCATTGGCTTCAAGTTCGCCCAATCGTCTTGCAACAGTTGTTGAGGAAGAGTCAACCCTCTTTTTTATTTCAGAAAAACGCATTGGCGTAGGATCACAATTCATAATGTAGAGAATACTGAGCATCTTAGATTTTGAGAGTAAAACCAGTAAATCATCAACATGGCTTCGGGCCGATTCGCACATTGATTCAATGCGCAGTGATTGTACTTGAGACATAGATATCCTAAGTATCATTTTGGTATTAAGGCACAGGTTACAACATTGTTACAAAAGAACACTTCTGCCACTTTTTGGTTTATGTACGGGAGTACTTAGCCGGGGTCATGATGGCACATCCAAACGGCAAAACAATGAACAGCATCGGTTTCTCGAAATACGGCAAACCCGCCCAATTGAAGAAAATGGAAGTGCCTTATCCACATGGATTTGATGCATCTAAAAATGTAGTCATCAAGGTTCACGCATCTTCGGTTAATCCAGTGGATAAAATACTGCTGTCAGGAGATTTGAAACTTGTTTTCCCTGTTGCTGAATTCCCTCATGTCATTTCTTATGATGTTGCAGGAGTTGTGGAAAAAGCCGATAGCAAAGGAGTGTTTTCGGTAGGACAGCCTGTATTTGCTCGCGTATGGAGTGATGTAGATGATGACAAGAAGACACCGTGGTTTAGAGGTACAATGGCTGAATTTTGTGTTGCACGTACATCTGATGTTGTCACTAAGCCAGACAATATCAGTTTCGAGGAAGCCGCATCTATCCCACTCGCAGGAATGACTGCATTCCAGGTACTGAAAGAATCTGGGCTGAAAGAAGGAGACTCTGTCTTCATCTCCGGAGGGGCTGGTGGAGTTGGCACAATGGCCATTCAATTGGCAAAGCATGTATTCAAAGCAGGACTTGTAGTTACAACTGCATCAAAAGGCGAAAAGATGGATTTGTGTAAGAGCCTTGGTGCAGATGAAGTCCTCGATTACAAATCAGAAAGCTTTGTCACAGCATATGGTAACGATGACAGTACGAAATTCGATGTTTGTTTTGATACAACTGCAGAAGGTCTTGAGATGGTCAAAATCATCAAAGAAGGGGGACGAATTGTTTCTATTGCAGGAACGCCTACTTTAGATGAAATTAGGAGAATCGGAGGAACTGCTTGGATCCTCAAACTCTTCTTGAAGCGGAAGGTAAAGCGGAAGGAGTACAAAGCTGCTCAATCTATGAACGCTAACTGGACCTACCTTTTCCTTTCACCAAGTCATGAGGATCTCTCAACGCTTGCAAATCATCTCGAAAGCGGTGTGATTAAGCCTGTGCTCGACGGTGTTTGGGACTTCCATTCAGAAGATTCCGAAGATGGCTGGCAGGGGGCGTTCAATCGCTCTTTTTCGGGTCGAGCAAAAGGGAAATGCGTTGTGCAAATTTCATCCTAAGCATGGTCTGAACGAATTGTGATACCCCTCTGTATTACCCTTGCGACAGGCGTCTCACGCGTCGGTACCCTCAAGACATTATGGAAGAGTACAATGGGTGTTCAGTCCCCAGTACACTGCCTACCCTATCTAGCAATCCATAACTATGGCTAATCCATTCAACCAGATTAGAGCTGTTTATTCCGACTGTTCTTCTTTTCTCTTTCGAAGAAGAAGAAAAAGCAAGAATATTACGAGAATTATAATCACCGACGACGTGAGATATAATTTGGAAATATCGTCCGCATCCTCAAGGTCTTTCCCTTGAGTGACTGGACAACCATTATCCACTCCCGAAAGTGTTGGGCAATTGTCTAAATCATCGCTGAATCCGTCATTGTCCGTATCGAAGATTGGCTCACTCGAGTCACAACTTCCGTCATCATCGGTTGCATTGACATCAAAGTTATTGGCTGTGGAATTGGTACATCCAAGCACTTCATCAACATCAAGAACGCCATCATGGTCAAGGTCATAATCACAACTTCCGTCATCATCGGTTGCATTGACATCAAAGTTATTGGCTGTGGAATTGATACATCCAAGCACTTCATCAACATCAAGAACACCATCATCGTCAAGATCGTAATCACAACTTCCGTCATCATCGGTTGCATTGACGTCGAAATTGTTGGCAGTCGAATCGGTACATCCTTCAATCTCATCAATGTCAGGAACGCCATCATCATCAAGGTCGTAATCACAACTTCCGTCATCATCGGTTGCATTGACGTCGATAATTGTTGGCAGTCGAATCGGTACACCCTTCAATCTCATCAATGTCAGGAACTCCATCATCATCAAGGTCGAAATCACAACTTCCGTCATCATCGGTTGCATTCACATCATAATTGTTGGCAGTAGAATCGGTACACCCTTCAATCTCATCAATGTCAGGAACTCCATCATCATCAAGGTCGAAATCACAACTTCCGTCATCATCGGTTGCATTCACATCATAATTGTTGGCAGTCGAATCGGTACACCCTTCAATCTCATCAATGTCAGGAATACCGTCATCATCAAGGTCGAAATCACAACTTCCGTCATCATCGGTTGCATTCACATCATAATTGTTGGCAGTAGAATCGGTACACCCTTCAATCTCATCAATGTCAGGAATACCGTCATCATCAAAGTCATAATCACAACTTCCGTCATCATCGGTTGCATTCACATCATAATTGTTGGCAGTAGAATCGGTACACCCTTCAATCTCATCAATGTCAGGAATACCATCATCATCAAGATCGAAATCACAACTGTGATCGTTTACTCCAGCGTTACTATCATAATTATTCGATGTGGCATTTGTACAACCTAGAATTGGAGGAATCATTGGCTGCCAGGTCCGAATTGCCCCAGCAGTCCATGGGTTTGGGTCAGCTGCATCGTAAGCACCTGCACTTAAATTATCTAAGATGGAATTGGAGTTTGGTCTAAAATCATTATTTGCAGGGTCAACCAACATTGACTCTACTGTACCCGATGATTCTTGATAACCGTTGTAATTGCTGATGAATATGCCAGGCACTGGGTTACTTGAATATGAATTACTACGATGGGCCGCAATCTTATCCGCTGCATTATTTGATGTCGTTGAATTTTCGTTACCGGCCCCATTCTCATAAAGAACAATAATCTGGTTCTTTCCAATATCATTGCCATTTCCAAAGACAGTGTTGTTATGAGTGGAATGATAGTCTCCCTTCACCATAAATCCAGTTTTCATATCCCAAAGTACATTGTGATGGACTGTTGCATTGTTACCGGTATTTGTCCCTCCAGCAGGACCATCCATTCGAATACCGTACTTTTCCGAATCATGAATCCAATTGTAAGCAACTTCAGCACCAAATTGTTCATTCATCATCATTTGAACAACTGCGCCATCACTCTGCGTGTAACCAGTATCTGAAATGTCATTGTAGAAGACTTGTGGAGAGTCACCGATACTAATCGTAGCTGACGCACCTGTTGTATGCACAGTGTTATTGGAAAAGGTGTTATCTCGACCGGAATCAAAAACGGTAACCATCAAACCTGGCAAATCTGATGACGACCAATCAATGGATTCGAAATTCGTGTTGTTAATCGTATTGTTATGAGATTGTAACCCCGCTCCATGAAATTCTATTGCTGTGCCATCAGTATGAGCGAAAGAACTGTTGTCAATCAAACAGTTCGAACATTTGTCCATTCGAGATATCCATCTGTCATCCTCATCTTCTCCTGAAATCCCAAGACCTCGTTTTGAAGTACTCGGGTACATCAGATCCGAATCCAATACTGCACACGCATTGCAGTCTTGAGTCCTAAATGTTGTAGCAAAGAATTCGAGACCTTGTAGCGTGATATTCTCGCTTGCAGTTACGTTAAATGCAAATGCTTGTGTTTTTACTCGAATATCAAGAGTGTCTGGATTTGTGCCATTCGGGAACATCATATGCAATTTGTCATCATTATTGCTAAACCACCATTCACCACTGACATCGATGAGTTCTCTCATTCCTTCAAGGAAATAGTTGTGATGCTTGGTCTTCCACTTCGGCACCTCATCATATGTGAAAGTCGCATTCGCACTGTCATATGAATTGACAGTGCGGCTCCACGTTTGGAAGGAGGCGACATTCAAAATGGCTATTGCTCCAGTTGGATCTATTCCACTAGCAACCAATCCATTACTTGCTCCAGCAGTACCTCCTCCATCCTGTAGTTCACCATTCGAGTATGTGCCGCCATCACCAATCGTTCCGTGTGCCCAATGATGTGATTGATTGAGAACAGTAGAATCACTGAAGTTTGCATTTGGCCAACGGGCCGGAACTTGTTCCTCATAATCCATGAAAACCTGCCAGGCATTGATTCCTAAATCCACTTCGTGTATTCCCCCGGTGGAAAGAGTCCAGTTCGCATGAAGATCGTCCGCAATACTACGCGTACCATCGAATACAACACGTTCGCCAATTGCTGAATGAATGGTCAAATTTTGGAAACCGGAAATGATAACAGATTCATGATAAACGCCCTCGTGAATCGTTATTGTATCATTATCTATGGCGATCTCTATTGCTTTCACAACCGTTTCCACAGGGCAATCGAGGGTACCAGGATTCGAGTTATTACCCAACTGGTTATCGACATGAATATGGTCACCTATGCTACGGGTTACATTCGAACAATTGACTGATGAGGGTGTTGTTGAATACATTTCTGAATTCTCTTCAATAAGAGTGGTTTTATCAGAAAGAGCAACAGATATTGTTGAAATACAAAGAATTGAAACAAGAAACAACGCCATAACATTTTTTCGCATAAATTTTACCACCAGCCTTGCTCTTTTGGTTGTTGAACCATTCATAATCGTGTAAATGAAAAAAGGAGTCAACAAGCGAAGATGTACTCATACGCTGACATAAACAACCGACAAATCATTTCCACGAAGTCGCAAAGGTCTGTCAAACCTCTCAAGACATTGTGGGTGAAATGGGTGTTCAGTCACTCACAGTACAGTCACTAGCGTCTGTATCGACCCACTGAATCCCCTTTGTATCGGAAAATAAAATGCAAAGGGGTTTCGGATAACCCCTTGCAACTTATCCGAATCAATTAGTTGATGGTTTGTTCAAAAGTTATGTGTTTTTTTCGCCTTCGTCCAATTCTTCTTCAAAATCGGCCGACTGAAAGTTGTTTCACCGTTTGATTCTTCACCAGAAAAATGACAAAACTTTTCTTTATATTCAGGTTCCTTATGTCGATTCCAATTAGCAAATGCTTTTTTCGTAAATGGTGATTTTAAATTAAATGGAACTTTTTCTCCAGTACGAATACAATATCCACCTGTATACTTTTTTGATTTAGATGGATTGGGGACTAAGAGAATATCTTCAGTCGCTATGGAATCATGCCCCCAATGTACTATGCTCTTCTCAATTAAATCTTTGGCATATCTGTCAAATTCACTCTTCATAGCAGGCTCGTCCGTTACAATTCCAACTTCTTCACTGTGTTCCTGTGAACCCTTCAGGAAATTTATTGATGACAAAATTCCTTTCGTTTTTGTGAAATATAGTTTAGCATGTAATCTATCTACAAGGTACAAATCAAATCCTCTATCGACAAGAGCATCAAACAATTCTTTATCAGATGGTTTGAATTTCTTCTCCCACCTTGAGATTATTGTCACTTTAGTATTACGCTTTGAAACTTGTACCAAAGCGTTGCTAAATCTTGTCGAGAGATTAATGTAAGGACTGATGAGGAATAGTTCATCAGTCTCTTCTTCGACAATGCGAAGTAGTTCTCTGTTTAATTCGTCAGACCTGATGAATTGCATGCTCATAAGTTAGCCCAGCAGTATTGTATTGAAGTATTTTTCCCGTTATTAGTTGAAAAATACAGAGGGGACCCCTTCCAACTGACGGGTGTTGCATGGGTACCCTCTGTATGGCTGTCGATACAGAGGGTGTACAAAGGGATATTATCCCGATAATCATTTATCACAAAATAATCTGGTCCGCGTATGGGTAGTGATTACTGTAGAGATTGCGATGGCAAAATGAGTTGCAATAATTATCATGTATACGTTATCGAGTTAGACAGAGCAGTACTCGAAGAAAAACCAGACTTTCCTTACGAGGGCAACTTTCCAAATGATAAAAAAATATTTTATGTTGGGATTACTAAACATAGACCAGAATGCAGATATCTGCAACACACCGCAGAAAGACCTGAAAATAACGAATATCCTTGTAATTGTTTTTCTGAGTCGCCGACTCCTAGAAAATTTCCAAAGAAGGTCAAGTATGTTCATGGTTTCGATTTAAATCTTGCAAGAATTTCATCAATTAACCCCATTGTTAGAACTGATGGTCCAACCTTCCCAGGCAGTGCAATCGAACAAGAAAATGAAGCGAAAAATAAGGAAACGGAAATGGGTGAAAAACTTAGAAAATTAGGACATGCTGTGTATTGGAACTAATTGATTCGGATAAGTTGCAAGGGGTTATCCGAAACCCCTTTGCATTTTATTTTCCGATACAAAGGGGATTCAGTG
Source organism: uncultured Candidatus Poseidoniales archaeon (assembly GCA_905182715.1). Taxonomy (GTDB): domain Archaea; phylum Thermoplasmatota; class Poseidoniia; order Poseidoniales; family Poseidoniaceae; genus MGIIa-L1. The sequence goes on along the minus strand of CAJJCP010000009.1, from coordinate 403 downwards.
GGTCGATACCGACGCTAGGAACGTATATGTTCCATAGCGAACGCTTCAATCTACTGAATTGTTTACAAAGGTGTTATGAAATCACCCTCGTTAACAACAAGTAGAAGTTTATCTCTAACGAGGAATCACTCTTCCTCAGCAATTTCAGCAAGAGATTTATCTTCATTCCTTAGAGGTGGTTGAGCACGATAGAGCATAAACATGATTCCAAGAACTACAGCAATTCCAAGCAGTGAGAGGGCTGGTGCTTGTTGTGCACTTTCGAAGGAACTTAGAGGATCCTTGTTATCTCCAAGACCATCTCCATTCACATCAGCCCATTCTGTTGGATCTTCAGGGAAATCGTCGCTTGAATCTGAAACTCCATCACCATCATCATCAGTATCTGCATTATTACCAATAC
>CAJJCP010000008.1 GCA_905182715.1 uncultured Candidatus Poseidoniales archaeon | reverse complement strand
ATCAACAGTTTATCCGGGCGTAACTGCACAAACTTGGCATCCAATTATCGAAGAATTAGGCCTTGTCATCGGTGAAGATTTGGAAATAGCATACTGCCCAGAACGTTTCAATCCAGGAGACCCTGCACACGGCGTTCGTCAAGTCGCACGTGTCATCGGTTGTGAAAACCCTGAAGTCGGAGAGAAACTCGTTCAATTGTATTCGAAATTAACAACTGAAGATGTCCGCTACGTCGGTAAACTGGAAGTGGCCGAGGCTGCTAAAGTCATTGAAAATGTTCAACGCGACATTAACATCGCCCTTGTCAACGAACTTGCTCGTATTTTCCCAGCGTTAGACGTCGATGTCGAAGATGTCCTAAACGCAGCAGCAACCAAGTGGAATTTCCACCGCTACACCCCCGGTGTTGGCGTAGGTGGCCACTGTATTCCAGTTGACCCGTATTACATGATTCAGCGAGCCGCCGATGTTGGCGTACCAGCAGGGCTCATCACCGCTGCACGGGCAGTGAATCGCTCGATGCCAAGCCACGTTGCTGGTGTGTTAAGCGAAATTATGTGGAATTCCAAAGTTTCAGCCGATGATGCACGAGTGCTTTTGCTCGGTTGGTCGTACAAAGCTGAAGTTGGTGATCCAAGAGAAACTCCGGCAGAACCACTTGCTGAGACTTTGATGGCAAAAGGCATCACTGTTGCTGCTTGGGACCCACACCTCGACAACAACAGTTTCCCAGAAGGCGTAGTTGGTATTTCAAATCTTAACGAAGCACAAGACTACGACCTGGTTGTACTGGTTACCGCTCACAAAGCATGCCTTGAACTCGATTGGCAAGCCCTCCTCGGCCAAATGCGAAATCCGCTCTTGTATGACGGACGCCGTGTTCTCAACCTTGATTCACTCAAAAACATGGGCTGGAAAGCCTACGCGGTTGGTAAACCTCTTACGGATTGACGCCAGATGAAGTATAAACTACGTTGCCTCAAAACAGGGGACCTCATCGAGGATGCTTACACACTCCATCACACAGACGGTGCGCTCTTACGTGCTGAATTCAATGGGCCAATGGACGTCAAACCACTGAAAGGCGTTTGGAAATACCTCGATTGGATCCCAACTTCAACTTCGAACGACTATGTGGCTGGAACCACGACCTACAAGGCAGAAGCCCTTGGCGATGCTCTCGGCATGAGTGACCTTTGGGTGACATTCCACGGTTATTGGCCTGAAAAAGGCGCTATGTGCCCCACTGGTAGTTTCAAAGATATGGAAGCCGTTCCAACCATTCAGAGGTTGCACGACCATGGATGCAAAGGCCTCATTTGCGCCAGTGCAGGTAATACAGCACGTGCTTTCACTCACTTCTGTGGACTTGCCGATACTATGCCCCTCATTGTGGTTGTTGGCAAAGACCACGGGCACCGGATCTGGGCGAAAGCCGGCCATCCAACCGATGCCGTCAAAGTGGTTGTTGTCGAAGACGGCGATTACTACGATGCAAAAACAGTCGCAAAAGCCATCGCAAAAGAGCTGACAGGCTGGCAAATGGAAGGCAGTGTGCACAACGTTGCTCGCCGAGACGGTATTGGTTCATTGATTCTTGACGCAGCATTCACTCATAGGTAAAATGCCCGAACACTATTTCCAAGGCATCGGTGGAGGGCCGGGCCCAATTGGCGTTCATGAAATGGCAGAACGACTGATAGAATCCGGTCAATTCGAAGGCCCAGCGCCTCGCCAGCACCTTTCTCAGAATGTGGAACACAGCCCGATTCACCATGCGTGGCAAGCGAAGCGAGAACAGCTAATCCCTGAGGATTTCCCTTCTCATGATGTTGAAGTGTATTCAGATTATTTGATGAACAAAGGACCTGCCTATGGGCAAGTTGGTGGCGTGCATGATATTCTCAAAGCCTCAAACGGTGAAACCTATGTGGTTGAACGTAACGATGCAGTCACTGCAAAAATTCTCTTTGAATCCATTGAAGGCATCGATATCATGACGCCGGGAGCAGTTGCTCTGGCCAGTCTTCAACAAGCCTTGGCCTCGGGTGAAATAGCGCCTTCATCGTGTACCGTACTGAATATCAGTGGCGGTGGAGTGGAGCGGCTCAAGCACGAACATGCAACAACAGTTGTTGAGCCGTGGCTCCGTGTGACCAAAGCAAATGGCGCATCGATGATCCTCGAAGCACTTCAGTAAGTTGAGCGAAATTGCTTGTTCAAGCACTACGGCCTGCATCAAACATCTCTTGGAGGCTACCGTCTTGAAGCATTTCAAGCACAATATCTGAACCGCCAACGAGTTCTCCTTGAACGAAGACTTGAGGCATGGTTGGGAAATCAGACCAAGCACAAACCGATGGAATAGCACGTTGGTCACTGAGGATGTCGACTGCGGCAAAAGGTTCGCCAAATTGCTGCAATGCCTGAGCAGCACGGTTTGAGAAACCGCATTGAGGTTCGTTCGGTGTTCCTTTCATGAACAGCACAAGAGCGTGTTCATCAACAATAGCTTGCAATTCTTCGTTTGTCCAATTCATAGTAATCATTCCTTATTTTTCTCGATACGCCGAATGTGGACGCCTTGTCCACCTCCATGCGGGTCAAAAGCAGTGTCGCCTGAGGTTTCAGCCTGTGCAGGTGTCATGCATTTGAGGTCGAGAGCGTGAACAGGGTGAGGGATGTGCTGCTTCATAACTGCAAGCACCATTTTTTGGCGTTGTAAAGGGCGCATTCCATCGAAAGACTCTGAAATAATTCGGACGTGAAAATGGTCGCCTGAACGGTGAAGGTCGATGACTTCAACGTCTGCATCAGGTACGGCTTTCAAAACTTCAGCTTGAACCCACTCACTCGCAACCATACGCACGCCTCACACTGCGGTGGGTGGAGGTGGCTTTGAACCTGCGCGTTCTCATCCGATGCTTCAAAGAGCGAGAACAACACCCACGGCCATGGAGGAGGCGACCATCAAAGCGAATCGTCTTCCACAGATGGGGCGTGATTCCGCTTGGCTTGCTGGGGCAGATTTAATCGCCGTTTTTCTTGCCCTGTTTGGACAAGTTGTTTTGACTCGAGCCTTATGGACAGAGTCCTACGGAATTTACATCATTGCTTTGGATGTATTTGCAACATTATTTTTGGTTCTTGACTTGGGTTTACCGACCCTTCTGGCCCGTGATGGTCCCAATGCACCGCATCGAATTTGGCCTGCAATTGTAAGGATTTACAGATTACAACTCAAAGCCGTCATTCCGTTTTTGCTCCTGGCCGTCATTGCATCGCCTTTAATTGATTCAAATTGGACTTCACATTTGCCCGTGATGTCGATTTGTGCTTTGATTGCACTCACGCATATCGCCTCTTATGCACCACGTTCAGGGCTTCGAGCAGCCGGTGAAGCGCGCCTGGAAGCATGGACGAAAGTTTTGGAACGAGCGATTACCACCGTCGCTTATTTGTCGCTTTATGCGCTTGGAATTACCAGTGTTGTCGGGTATGCATCAGCCTTTTTGTTTGGAGCAGTGTCCGGTTTCCTTCTGGCGCTTTGGTGGGTGAAGCGTACCGTTCGAGTCTATGAAGGTCAACAGGGAACTCAAGGCGATTTAGGAGAGGCTTGGCTTGATAATCGTTCATTGATGATGCAAGCCTTACCTTTTGCCATCACACTGGGTGTTCTTCCCTATGTTGTCCGAATTGAGAAATTTATCATCGGTATCGAATTGGGTGTCGATTCTGCAGCCTTATTCCACGTTGCACAGTTGGCATGGTTAGCAGGATTGGTTGTACCGCAAGCCTTGCGAGCAGCACTTCTTCCAGTTCTTGGCAAAGCACGCTTTTCACCTTCTGATTTTGGAAAAGAAATGAATACTTCACTCGACATCTGCCTTGGCCTTCTGCCAATTGGTATTTTTGCCGGTGCCTTCATTGCGAAGGTTTTCCTTCCATTTGCTTTTCCTTCTCAATACACCGATGGTTCACTCGGTGCTTCGGCTGTTGATTTGTTCATGATTTTACTTTTAGGGTGGTGTTTTACCTTAGTCGCAACACCAACGTATACGGCATTACAAGCAGGTCTTCGGCCTTGGAAATTCACGTTTTTCATCGGTTTAGTGGTTGCTTTTGCCACCGCTACCGGCTTTCTGTTGATCGGATGGCAAGCACCATTGGGCGACGGCCAAGGCTTGTACGCTGCTGCCTTCGCCTCAACTCTATCGGCAGCCTTTGCGTTCCTTCTTTCGATTCATCTCGCAGATTCTTGGGCCTTCTTTTTTAACCGTTCAAAAGAATGGCTTTTCGCTCTTGTCTTCATGTCACTCGCTTGCATTGGACTTTACTCCAACACTTGGTTCGCAGCAACCGGAGTTCTGTTGTTCTTGTTTATGCCACAAGCTCTTCGAGCAATTGGTTCCACTGTTGGAGAAAAGACTCTTGCGAAAAGTTCTCAGGAAGAGTGAACTCCTCATCCCAGCGATTCTGTAATGTATTTTCGCAAGCATCTGCCAGCGCAGTTGCATCATAATCTGTTATACACGATTCAGGCAAATAGGTGGCAACATCGCCAACATTGACTGAAACAACAGGCGTGCCGCACGCAATTGATTCTCGAGCGACTAATGGACCCGACTCACGTTTGGAGGTAATGAGGGTTAAATCAGCAACTAACATTCGGTCCCAAACAATCGATCGAGGTTGAATTTTAAGCGTCGTCATCCCGACAATCCACCCACGGTTTTCGAGAATCTCTCCAGTTTGAAGTGCTAACAAGTGGTTCTTTTCTGGGCGGCGGGGGTCAGAAGGAAACAAAACATCAATTCGATCTTTTCTCCACCGGCCCTTCCAAGGTTTGAGTGGCCTGAGCCATTCATCTTCAACAGCACAATGGCAGGGAATCATTCGAATATTCTCCTCAGGGATCTTGGCTTTTTTTGCCACATCAAACAATCGCTGGGAAACCACAACCAATCGCTGCGGTTGGCAGGCTAATCGTTTGGTCACTTTGGAAAGTGTTGAATGATTCAAGCCAACATCAAAATCGTATCCATGTACGACACCAGCCCAAGGAATTTTCAAGCGTTCTGCCAAAGCATTCGCTAAGACGGCAACCGGCCAGAGCGTGTGGCAGACAATGACTTCTGGCTTCCATTCTCCAAGCCACTGCTCGACTTTTTTGACCTGCTTTCGAATACTGCGTGCGGTAAAGTTCGGCCAAGGATGTTCAGGTAGTGCCGTGTAACGAGGAGCGAATACCTCGACACCTCCATGTTCAAATTCACGAGGTGCACGCGCAGCACCGGTTAACGTCGAACGGCGTGCTTCTTGATAGTGCATCATTCGAGGAAGCGGATTTACTACACGAACTTCATGCCCGTCACTCTGCAATGCTTGTACATGGTCAGCAACAAATGTACCACGCGCAACATTGCCAGGCAAAGGGTAGAGCAAAGAAACCACAAGGATTCTCATTTCATCAACTCGCTTCATTCTTGAAGGGCCGCGTGTATAATTTCAAGGTTCTCTTGAACACTCGCTTTATCATTAAACAATCCCGAGCCAACGACGCAATTGGTTACGCCCCAATCACGAAGCATAGCGATGTTGTGAGCTTTTACCCCACCATCGATTTGAATTTGAACGGGACGGCCTCCATTGGCTACTTGGGTATCAATTGCTTGTTTCAGACGGCGGATTTTTTGTTCCACTGCCGGTATGAATGATTGGCCACCGAAGCCTGGGTTGACACTCATGACAAGAACCAAATCGAGTTCAGAGAGAACTTCCAAAGCAGCGTCAACGGGTGTCCCAGGATTGAGGACAACACCTACGCCTGCCCCAGCAGCGCGAATGGCGGTGACTAACCGATGCAAGTGAGTTGCAGCCTCAACATGGACCGAAAGGTGGTTACATCCAGCATCAATGTAATCTTGAAAGCAACTTTCAGCATTTGAGATCATTAAGTGGGCATCAAAAACGGGTCCTTCGCCAAGTGCTTTACGAAGTGACTTTATCACGGGGGGGCCGAATGTCAGGTTCGGAACAAAGTTCCCATCCATGACGTCAAGATGAAGCCAATCAAGTCCGCTGTCCACTGCTTTTTGACAAGAGCGAGCAAGGTCTGCTAAGTCTGCGGTTAGGACGCTTGGTGCGATAATCATGGCTCTCCCCAGTCGAACCCAAACACAGCATCGCCATGAGCATTTCGTTTTTTATTGTCAATCATTTTGATACGAAGGCTGATAATGTCGACCCTTGAGGCCATAACGGTGAGCCTATGGGTGAAGTACGAGCAGTTACAGATGGAGACTTTGAAACAACAGTGAATGGGAACGGATGGGTCTTGGTTGATTTCTGGGCAGCTTGGTGCGGTCCATGCAAGGCAATTGCACCGATTCTCGAGCAAGTTGCTGGTGAACGTGAACTGCTTGTTGCCAAAGTCGATACGGATTCAAATCCAATGAACGCAGGTCGTCTCGGTGTCCGTGGAATACCAGCTCTTTTCCTTTTCAATGAGGGCAAACTCGTCAGCCAAAAAAGCGGCGCCCTTCCGAAGCCAAAACTACTGAAGTGGCTCGATGAACACATGACTGCTGATGATTTTTGAATCATTTCAAGCGTTTCTTCCGTGATTCTTTTTTACGACCGACATCGCGTAGCAATCGTTCACGAATCGCTTCATGCAACCACATCCCCTCATCTAAATCGAGGAGGAGTCCATGCTTGATGAGGTTCTCAGGCGGAGTTCCCTCCCATCCAATTGCTGTAGCGAGTGTTTCCCACTGAATTGGTTTATCTGAAACTGCGAGTGTCGAAAGTAATTCGTATTCATAGTCAGGTAAACCAGTTAGAATTTCTTCATCCAAAAACCTCAACCAATCTTCATGTGTTGCTTGGCCGTATAACTCAAGCAATTCAAGGGCTAACGGGTGCCCTCCAGTTGCAGCATGCACTTCATCGATACCTACTGAAGGCGTGTGTTCTAATTGATTGAGCCAATTCGTTGTATCTTCCAAACTCAAGCCACTCAATGGCATTTCATGGACCACACCTCGAGTGTGAACATCTCTTCGATCATAGATTCGAAGCGTTGTACGAGAGATGAACAGTAACCTCAGTGGGGCCTTGAGTGAGATTTGTATCAATGCCCCAAGTAAATCCTTGGCGTTTTCTTCCATATGATGGACATCATCCAAGACAATTAGCCAATACGGTGGAGGGCCTCCAGCTTCGTTCTTGTAACGCTCGCGAATCGTCCGTGCATCAGTAAGGTAGGAGAGTAATCTTCGCCGCCATGAATCGACATCAACGCTTCCACCCGGCGTAAGTGGCAGTGTTTCAATAAGATTGTAAGGGTCGTGGGATTCATCGATTCCAAATCGATGGAGTAGGCTTGTTGCAAGGCCGAGAGAGCGGTCCCAAGGTTGACAAGGGTACCAACAAATCGACAAGTAAGGGTCTTTTTCGATACGTTGTTTGAGCCAATGGGCTACTAAAGTCGATTTACCGATGCCGGCAATTCCATGAACGACTGCACAGGGTTTTCGTTCTCCAAACCAATCATGAAGCGCTTGTAATTCATCAGTTCGACCATGAACTGGACGAGTAATTGGGGGTTTGTTATGATAGGTTGCATGTGCACCAGTCATTGGAGTCAAGCGTCCAGGCTCCGGAACACTCGAATCGTTCATCTTGCTAATTACTCCAAACCGTATATCTCCAAACGTGAGTACGCCTTCATGTTGAGCATGCATCAGTACCTGCAACAAGGTAATATCTGCAGCAAGCCGTTCAGGGGCTTCTGTCGCTTCAACTTCTAACAATTCACCTTCAGCATTTCGAAGCAATACTTTGGTCGTGCCCAAGGATTTGGCTAATTTTTCAGCTAACACTTGCCCTTGTTCAGTGAGTTGCCATGTTTTTTGACGACGATCTTCACCTCGAATTGTACGAGTGTGTTCAGATACACATTCGTCCCTTAGGAGCGTCCGCATTGTCCGACTTACATTCGGTGGATGTTGTGCGCATGCCTCGGCAATTCCTGGGCGCGTGAGTTCCGGTCCGACCACATATCGGTCGTTTTGAACGAGGTGTTCTGCTAAGTGCAGCATGACGCGGTCTTGAACCGCGATGCTGACCTTTGGCAACCCTTCGCTCATATCCTCTGCTGCATGTTTCTGCTTCTCAATCCTTTGGCCTACTGTTCTTTGGTACTTTCTCTTGACTTTTGGCTAAAGAAAAGAGCGTATTTCTGAATAATCCATTGACATTCTGCCAGGAGATTTATGCACATTTACACCATAAACCCTTTTAGACATGCAGGCTCCCACATACATGGACAATTCGCGGAAAGCCATTTTCTTAGTGTTCTTGATGTTCATCATGGTTTTAGCACCTCTCGCATCAGCCGCTGATTCGGATGGCGATGGTTTTGAGAATTCAGTTGACGATTGCCCATGGGCAGCAGGCCTCTCAAACATCGACCGAGACGGTTGCCCTGACCGCGATGGCGATGGTACATCGGACCTTGCCAATGGTTGGACAACTTCAAACCCGAATTTCCAAAACGAATTCACAACGAGTAGTAGCAGCGATTACTCCGATGTCGACTTTTCCCCAGATGGCAACTTCATTGTGACCGCTTCGGAAGACACCTTTGTCCGGGTTTGGAACAAAACCTCTCACATCAATATCAGGTCAGCCGCCACTACTGGAGAAGTCACATCAGTAGCCTATTCACCTGACGGAATGTATATTGCAGCTGGAATTGATGACGATACAATGGATATTTACTACTCGAGTAATCTCACTTCAGTCCACGGCCCAATCAGTGCTGATGCTGGAAGTGGAGACCAAGTCAATGATGTAGAATTTTCACCCGACAGTAGCCTGGTTGCAGTTTCAATGGGTCGATCTGGTAACGGATGCTCCAATTGCCAAGTCTTCCTCGTCAAAGTGTCTGATGGCCTTCGGTTGGGCAATGGAATGAATCCGAACGGCGAAGACCGGTTTTATGATTCTGCTTTTTCACCCGATGGTGAACTGATTGCATTGGCAGGCAATGGTGACTTTTACATCGTCAATATTACCTCTCGAGCAACAGTCTACACATTGACCAATCCACCGGGCTCAGTGAATGCAATCGCTTGGTCACCTGATGGCAACTATATCGCAATGTGCGGTGGATATGAACAGAGCGGCTCTAGTTTTGACATGTATGAATTTTCAGGCACTCAATGGGTTCGGATTTGGGAGAAAACCCACTCGACTTCATGCTATTCCACGGACTTCTCATACGACAGCAACCAAGTTGGTGCGGGCATGGGATGGTACCAAAATGATGCGAACACCGCTCGAATTTATCAATCAAACACCGGCGCTCTCATTGATTCTATTGTCGGACCAAAACCATCCAGTGGTTGCAATTCTGGCCAAGGTAATAATTGCGGTGAAATCCGAGGTCTTGCATGGAGCCCAGACAGTACTCATATTGTAACAACCCATAGTCGAAACGACGAAGGGGTCTACTACTGGTTTGCTGATATTGACGAAGATAATGACGGTTACAACACCACCGACCAAGGCGATGGTTTAGTCGATGCATTCCCAAGCGAAGGCTCCCAATGGAATGATACCGATGGCGATGGTTACGGGGATAATCCTGCACCTGCTTACCAACCCGATGCGTGCTTGACTGTTGCTGGTACATCGACACAAGACCGTTTTGGTTGCTTAGATGCCGATGGCGATGGCTGGTCTGATGGAGGAGACTTATACCCAGTAGACCCGCTTCAGTGGGCCGACAGTGATGGCGATGGTTTTGGGGACAATTACTATTTCGATATCAACGGCGCTCAACTTCATTTGAATCAAACGGGTGATGCGTTCCCAGACGATGCTACGCAGTGGAACGATACCGATGGCGATGGCCATGGTGACAATTACCAAAATGCCTCATGGGATAATTTCCGCGCCCCAGAATGGCCTGGCTTGCTTTTGACCGTTGCCTCCAATATCGATACATTCCCGCTGGACCGTACTCAATGGGATGATACCGATGGCGACTGGGTTGGCGATGAACAAATGAGCGACCGCTCAGATGGCTGCCCAACAATTTGGGGCAACTCTCAGTATGACCGACTCGGTTGCGTCGACACAGACGGCGATGGCTGGTCTGACCCAGATGCTGGATGGCCAGCGAGAACCGATTGCTATGGAGCTGATGCTTTCCCTACAGACCCTACCCAATGGTGTGATGAAGACAATGACGGTTTCGGAAGTAACCAAACTGGCAATAACGCTGACGAATGTCCAAATCAAGCAGGAACTTCCAGTGAAGACCGAATTGGTTGTGCTGATCGAGATGGTGATGGGTACTCCAATGCTGGCGACCCCTTCCCCGACGATTCCAGCCAATGGGCTGACCGAGATGGCGACAACCGTGGCGACAATGCATCCGGCAACAACGCCGACCTCTTCCCCGACGACTCATCTCAATGGAAAGACACCGACGGTGACGGCTACGGCGATAACCAAGGTGGATTCAACGGTGATTCATTCCCGAACGACCCGAACCAATGGGACGACACCGATGGCGATGGCTATGGCGACAATTTCATCGATGAAAATAACGACGGCGTCTCCGAAGGCGTTTCCGATGTTTGTCCACTGGTCTCTGGAAATTCAAATGACCCTGAAACACGAGGTTGCACAGATTCAGACAGTGATGGTTTTGTCGACCCCGTTGATGTATTCCCAATGGATCCGTTCCAATGGGCGGATGCAGATGGTGATGGATTTGGCGATAATACAGCAGTTCCAAGTGGCGATGATTGCGTAGATATTTACGGTAAATCCTTCGAAAACAACCGGCACGGTTGCCCTGATGCAGATTTTGATGGCTGGGCAGATGTTGACGACGCTTTCCCGAACGACACACTTCAATGGAAAGACACCGATGGCGACGGTTGGGGCGATAACTATGATTGGTTCAATGATACGATTCAAGACCTCGATAACATCGGTCAAACGTTCACTATCCGTAATCAATCTGGAGATGCCTTCCCTCTTATCGCCGACCAATGGTCAGACATGGACGGCGATGGCTGGGGCGATAACCAAACCAGTTTCTATCAACCTGACTCTTTCCCATTCGAACCTTCCCAATGGAATGACTTCGACGGTGATGGCTATGGCGATAACAGCGTCTTTGACCCCGATGGCGAAGAAGGCCCGCTCGGGCCTCAGAGTGCCTTTGAGCCTGATGATTGCCGCAAGGAATACGGCGAATCAAACCTCGAAGAATACGGATGTCCTGACAGTGATGCAGACGGCCGTGCAGATTTGTATGACCCGTGCCCATGGGATCCAGCCGTCACGAATGGTGTATTGACTGGGCCGAATGCGGTGACCTGTTCGATTACTTCAGACCCGAATGTGAACACAGGTGGAGAAGAAAGTGGACTTGATTTCTCATCGAATTCGGCCACAATCCTCGTGATGGGTGGTTCCATTGTGTTCCTCCTTGCGTTAATTTTCGTGGCACAACTCGCCAAGGCTTCCTCGAAACGTAAATCTTCTTTGAACCGTGAAAACGAACGAAAGACAGACCTTGCTTTCTCTGAAGAAGAGGAGCGCCGCCTTGCATGGATTGACCATTACGTGGCAGCCGGTCAACTTGACGAAGCTCGAGAACTTGGATGGACAGAAGGACAACCTACTCCAGAATGGAAGCAGTATGAAATGCAGCAACAAGCAACGCAGGATGCGTCAGTACCGACAATGCTTGACCTCAACCAACTTTGAAGTTTGGTTCTTTGTTACGCATCGTTTGCACCGCTGGCCTTTCAAGTAATGACTGAAATGATTGTTCATGGCCGGCGATACGCGTAGCACCGTCGTACTTCTCGCGTCGCTGCTGCTGCTTTCCTCTCTCCCCTTTATTTCGAGTGCCGATACCACCGATGTCGTCTTTGAAGTCGAAGAAACTTCATCTCCGTTGAATGAATGGTATGTGGCAGGAGATACGGTTGAACTTACGGCAATGTTCACCAACATTGGGGCATCGACCACGATTGCCAACGATCCCTCTTGTGGTGTTGTTTTACAAGTTGCAAACGCAACTGGCTCTCTCCTCCTTGATGATTCATCTTCATGCCGGGGCCAGGCTCAGAGTATCGACTTAGCAGAAAGTGAAACCCATTCCTTCGATGTTTTATCATGGGATCTTCAACTTGAAGATGGTGCGTTTGTAGAGCCTGGGATCTATACCGTGTCCGCATATCACTCCACCACTCAATCGATTGCTTCGAAAGTCATTCAAGTCCAAACGCCGGTCGAAGTATCACCTGAAATCGAATTACTTATTGAAGTCAGTAGTCGATTAAACGAAATCCAACAGAACGAAGAAATCGTTCTCGGAGTGACACTGAGTAATCCTACAAATCAAGTCATTACTTTTCCACCGGCTGCCGGTTGCCTCATTGAATTGAATATCAATTCCGCAACTTCCTTAGGCATGCCATGCTTTGCAAGTTTTACCTATCTTCAACCGTATGAACAAACCTCTCTAGGTCACGTTTTGTTTGAAGATGGTTCGTTAATTCAAGGCTTAAACACGATTCAGGCAAGCTTCCCTTCTCAACAGATCATTGAATCAATATCCTTTACTTTGGATGCTTCAGATGTTATTGACTCCTCTTTGCAAAACATCCTATCGACCGAACTCCTTCACCAAAACGGATTAAAAACTTTCTATTCACAGGGAGACATTCTTGCCTCCACTCTCCTTATGACAAATATTGGAGTCGAAACAGTACCACTTCAATTTACCAACTCTTGTCGCGCTGAAATGTGGGTTTTGAATGATGGAGGCGATGTTGTTTTTGACAGTCGGATGTTGAAAAACTGTAACGCATTGGAACTCGATTACATTCTTGAAGCAAATGGACAAGTGCAATTTACACTACCAGATTGGACCTTTACAGACCTTGAGGGATGTGATGTGATGTCTGGGGAATACACGCTCATAGCAGAAATCCCGGAGTTTCATCTCTCGAGTATTCAGAGTGTTCAATATGAGCACGTTGCATCCTCAGGATGCGAATCACCTCTTGAAATCGAATTGAATCCAGAGGTCTTCCCAACCGAAACAGGTTTCAACTTGAGTCTTGAGATTATCACCCTCAATGGAGAGGTAGACTTACGTTTGATTGGACATTGCGCTGTGATGATTTCAATCATTGATTTATCAACGGTAGAAGAAGTCTATCTACAAGCATCAATGTGTGACTACTACGATGGTCGCCATTTCGTCCTTCCTTCAGGTGACAATGTCACACCCTTTGTCTTTGAAATCGGCATGATCAATATGGTTGATATGGAATTGCAACCGCTTCCTAAAGGTCAATATCAAATGGTTTTGGATCTGGAAGCAAATCCACAGACTCGAGCTGGATTTGTCTTTTCATGGCCATTTGCTGATGAACAGACTACTATGCAGCAATCAGCGGAGGTTGTTGTTGTACAGAAGTCTCGCCTCATCAGCGGAACTTGGTCTGGGTTACAAACTGAACAAGGTACGTGTTGGATGTTTGAATCGCTCGGTGAAGGCCAACTCTTACTTTCAAGTGCAACTCTCGGACAATGGCTTCCACAACAAGGCTTGAGTGGCACCTACGAAGTCATCGATGCTCCAGCCCATCCGGCCTGTGAAAATTTCCAAGCTCAGTCATTCCAAGTACGAGGCGTCGAGATTGAATCACAACTTGAAACACCAGAACCTCTCCCTGAACAATCTGAATCCGATGAGGAATTGAGCGTTCAGGAACAGACTGTATCTTTCGTACCGTCGGTCATTGTCGTGGTCACGACCGGCTCTCTTCTGTCCCTTTTGTTCACCTTTGTACTCAGTAATGAATCGCTTCGCATTCCTACGTCGGCAGCAGGATTGTGGTTCTTGGGTCTTCTTGGTCGAACGCATGAAACGACTGACGGTCGTTACCAACGAGGACGGTTAATGGGGTATCTTACAGCCAACCCAGGGTGCCATTTCCGTGCGCTCATGGCTGCTCTTGACATGAGCAATGGACAAATCACCCACCATCTGAGAATTCTTGAGTCCGAAGAAGGTATTTGGCGTAAAAAAGATGGCCGCTTGATGCGTTACTACCCACTTACGAATTCACTAAACCCGGATATGAGTGAGGACGATTTGCCAGTCCCACCTCTTTCACCTGACCCTAACAGCCTACAAGGTAAGATTCTCACCCTCCTTGACCAAGATGGACCGTTGGGTGAATTCCCAACACAAGCCGAGTTAGCAATCCGTTTAGAAAAGAGTCAACAACTCGTTTCACACCATTTGCGTACATTGCAGAAGTTCGGTTTAGTTGAGAAAAGAAAGATGGGTCTTAAGAACCGCTACAAGTTAACTCGCGAAGCGATTTTCCTCCTAGAAACGAATACTGATTTCACTCGTGAAGATTGACTTCTCGAACGATTCCTTGGTGTTCAATAGCCCATTTGATTTCAGTCCAACCTTGTTCCTTCGCAAGTTCAGTGACTGTTTTCCGGTCATATCCATCATTCAGAACGATACCCACAACCCCTCCGGCTCCAGCACCCATTACTTTCCAAGCCATGATCGACTCATCAAACTGCAAAGGTTTGAGATACTTTTCAAAGGGTTCATTAAATTCTTTACCGAGTAAATTGACACTCCAACTTGCTCGGTACAGGCTGTGAGCGAAAGATGCTGAAGATTCACTCTGAATCGCTTCAAGCATCTCTTGAGTCATATGACGAATTCTTTCAAGACCGTCTTTGATGCCTTGGTCACCCTTCCTGTACTTCTTCCAGACCTCTTGATGAAGGTCACCAGATACATGTGTAATTCCACTGTCAAAAAGTAAAAGATTCTTCTCAATCCAAGACATAAATTCTGGAGAAGGATTCAACTGGGTCGATGTCACAGTATCCCCTTCGAACCGGAGATGTTGAATTCCTCCCAGGGCGCTTGCCCATTGGTCTTGCCGCCCCCCAGTATTCCCGAGCAATGCTTCGAACTGGAAAGCGAGTTCTGCAATATCTTCGGGGGTCCTCCCGTCTCCCGATATTGCTGCTAAAAGTGCCACATTCATCGCTCCCGACGTGCCGAGTCCTGAACCAATCGGGACATCTGAACTGTATTGTACAGTAATTTTCCGGTCATCATCTATGTGCATTTCAGCCGTGATATACCGATTGATGGCAATGTTGATCACTTCACCTACCTGGTTTGAACAATACGCAGGAACATCGGTCCAACCTCCCGCAAGGTCGATTCGAACCGGAACTCGTACGGTGACGGTCTTGGCCATGAATACCCGATAATTTCCACCCACATGAAGAGTGGCATTCAAGTCAAATGGTTGATACGGATGTTTGTCTCGCAAGACATTTGGTGTCAATATGGCCAAAGAATATACTCCCGTCGACGAAGTTGCATGGCAACAGAAGTGGGATGAAGCCAAAGTTTTTGAAAGCCAAATCCGTACTGACCGTCCTAAATTCTACTGTTTGGAAATGTACCCTTACCCCTCTGGTAAAATGCATATGGGGCACGTGCGAAATTATTCCATTGGAGACGCCGTCGCTCGATACAAGCGAATGATGGGATTCGATGTGTTGTATCCAATTGGCTTTGATTCATTTGGAATGCCTGCTGAAAATGCTGCTATGGATGAAGGGGGCCACCCCTACGAAATTACTGAGCGCAACATGGCTTCAATAACAAAGCAAATCAAGCGAATGGGATTTTCATATGATTGGAAACGGCAGGTGAAGAGTCACGACCCGCGCTACTACAAATGGAATCAATACTTCTTCACTCAATTTTTCGAAAAGGGTCTTGCCTACCGAGAACACGCTCCAGTCAATTGGTGTGGCCAGTGTGAAACTGTACTTGCTAATGAGCAAGTTAAAGCAGGCCGTTGCTGGCGTTGTAATGGACCAGTCACTCAAAAAGAGATGAAACAATGGTTCCTTGATATCAATAAATACGCCCAGGAACTTGTCGATGGATTGGACACTATTTCTTTCCCCGAGAATGTCAAATCCTTACAACGTGATTGGCTTGGCCGCTCAGAAGGTGCTCAGATCACTTTCAAAGTTGCAGATTCAGAGGCCATCATTGAGGTATTCACGACCAGACCGGATACTTTGTTTGGCTCAACCTTTGTCACACTTGCTCCAGAACATCCAATGGCTGAAGAACTTGTCAAAGGTACAGAATTTGAACCTGCGTGGCAAGAACTCTACGATGAAGTCTCCGTTCTAACTGAATTCGACCGAATTCGGAACATGAAGAAGAAAAAAGGCGTTCCATCTGGGCGCTTTGCACTCCACCCTTTAACGGGTGAAAAAATTCCAATTTGGATTGGTAATTTCGTGATCGCCTCGTATGGTACAGGTGCGGTAATGGCAGTCCCTGGTCACGACGAGCGCGATTTTGATTTTGCTCAAACGTTCGAGATCCCAGTCAAGCGGGTTTTGGTCATGGAAGAAGGCGGAGACTCAGAAGCACCGCTCGACTCTGCAGAAACGGAATACGGCTGGATGGTCAATTCTCCAATCGAAGGTTTTGATGGATTGTATGGTGAAGCTGCAAAAACTGCAATCGCCGATGCATTGGAATCAAAGGGACTAGGTAAACAAACCATAAATTGGAAAATTCGACCTTGGCTTGTTTCTCGCCAACGCTACTGGGGGACTCCAATTCCAATGATTCACTGTGATGATTGTGGTGTTGTAGCAGTTCCACAACAGGATTTACCTGTCGAATTACCAACCGATATTGAATTCGGCCACGGCAATCCTCTGGAAACATCAGAAACTTTCCTCAATGTCGATTGCCCAAATTGCGGTAAAGGCGCTCGACGTGAAACCGATACAATGGATACTTTTGTCGATTCATCATGGTATTTCATGCGTTATACGGACCCTCTTAACGACGAGATGTGTTTTGACCCTGAACTTATGAATCACTTCATGAATGTTGATTTCTATTGTGGTGGTATCGAGCACGCACAAATGCATCTCATTTACGCTCGCTTTTACACCAAAGCCCTTCGCGATTTGGGCTTGCATTCAATTGATGAGCCGTTCAATGAATTACTATGCCAAGGCATGGTGAATGCTCCAGCCCCATGGTGTGAATCATGCCAATTGACTCTTTCAGTTGCCCATGCAGGCTCACCATGTCCTCATTGCCAATCACCTTTGTCAGAACGCTCTGCTAAAATGAGTAAATCACTTGGCAACACCGTTTCTCCTGAAAACATGATCGAAAAATACGGCGCAGACACCGTTCGTTTATTCATTCTCTTTTCAGCAAACCCCACCGCAGGAATGGATTGGTCAGATTCAGCTATCGCTTCAAATCACCGCGTTATAATGCAGATGGCAACCATGCCCGATCGTCTCCTTGAATGGAATGGAAACGCTTCTTCAATGGATACATGGATGCTTGGCCGTCTGAAACAACGATGTGAAGAGTTCCAACTTTCAATGGATACTTTCGATTTACGACGGGCTGTTGAGATATCGCATTATGAACTCATCAAAGATATCAATTGGTATGTGCGCAGGGGTGGTGAGAATTCACAACTCGGCATGCAGATTCTTCAATCATGGACGCACCTTGCCTCAGTGTCAACACCTCACTTAGCCGAGGAGTGGTGGCAAACGATTGGTGGGGAAGGGCTCGTTTGTGGAACTGAAATGAAACAACTTCCTTCAATCACAAATTCTGAGCAAACTGCTTTGGACTGTGAAACTTTACTACGCAGTGTGCTTGATTCAGCGCGCCGGATCAAAGACGTTGCAGAGAGGCACCTTGACGGTCCAGCTCAATCTGCTACCATCGTCGTTTCACCAACTTGGAAACGAATGATGGCTGTTGAAGCACTCGAATATCTCGAACAAGGTGGTAGCCCGAAGAAGTTCGTAGCCCACTCTGTCACAAATGGACATCGCTCAAGGAGACCGCAAGGGCGAGATTATTGGTTACTGGGGTAAGAAAATGTTGCCTCAAGTCTTCAAATGGGACGATGCTTCTCGAATTCTTTTACGCAGTTCTCTCGATGAGGTCGAAGCACTATCCACTCGAGCATCCTTCATTGCTGAAGAACTCGGTCTTCAATCAGTTCACGTTGTTCTCGGTGAATCACCAGAGGATAATACCGGGCGCTGCAGGTGGATCCCTTCCACTTGCACCAGCGATTGTCTACGCTTAATCAGCGCTTTTGCCATTCGGTTCCAGTCCACCAGAAGTTTGAACCATCATCCATGGCTCTCCAGGTGTAGCCTGCTTCATCTGTCCATTGTCGTAGGACCGTTGGTTCTGCAACTGCTACTGGTTGTTGAACAACAGGCTGTTGATAGGTTGTTGAACAGGTTGTTGAACGAGGTTGTTGATATGATTGCTGAGCAGGTTGAACTTGAGTTGGCATTGCTTGCTGTGTGAAATCCTTTGAAGGTACATCTTCGTCATCATTTCCTCGCTTGCGCATGAACAGTACAGCTCCAGCAGCCCCGCCAAGAAGGAGGACAACTACGGCAATAATCGTCATCATTTGCTTCTGAGCAGCAGCATCTTCTGCTGCTTGTTCAGCGGCGAGGGTTTCAGCAATCAATTGAGCATTATCTCCAGTTCCATCGCCATCTGTATCGAGGGTTTCAGTCGCATCTTGTGGGAATGCATCAGCATTGTCGCCAACACTGTCATTATCCGAATCGAGTGATTCAGTTCGCATCTTGAGGGAATACATCTGAATTATCTCCAACTCCATCCATGTCAGAGTCGATCGTTTCAGTCGCATCTTGAGGGAATGCATCGGCATTGTCTCCAACGCCATCCATATCAGAATCCATCGTTTCGGAAGCATCACTGTGGGAATGCATCAGCATTATCTCCTACTGCCATCCATTGTCGGAGTCGAGTCGTCTCGGATTAGCATCCTGTGAGGAAATACATCGGCATTGTCGCCCACCGTATCATTGTCAGAGTCGAGAGTCTCGTTCGCATCTTGCGGGAAAGCGTCGGCGTTATCTCCGACTTCATCCATGTCTGAGTCGAGGGTTTCAGTCGCATCTTGGGGGAATACGTCAGCATTGTCGCCGACACCATCCATGTCGGAATCGAGGGTTTCAGTAGCATCATTGCGGGAATGCATCGGCGTTGTCTCCAACACCATCCATGTCAGAGTCCAAGGTTTCAGTCGCAGTCATTGCGGGAATGCATCACCATTATCTCCAACCCCATCCAGTCTGAATCAGTGGTTTCAGTTGGATCTTGGGGAATGCGTCAGCATTGTCTCCAACGCCATCTCATCGCTGTCGAGCTGTTTCAGAAGCATCATTCGGGAATGCATCTGCATTGTCTCCAGTACCATCTACATCGCTGTCGACTGTTTCTGTAGCATCATTCGGGAATGCATCGGCATTGTCTCCAACACCATCGTCACTGTCGAGCCTGGTTTCTGAAGAATCATTTGGGAATGCATCTCCATTGTCTCCAGTACCATCATTGTCACTGTCGATGGTTTCTGAAGCGTCATTTGGGAACACATCGGCATTATCTCCGACTCCATCACTATCGGTGTCGGTTGTTTCCGAAGGGTCTTGTGGGAATGCATCATCGAGGTCCATGGTCCCATCACCGTCAGAATCAACATCAACGATCACAGCGCTATCAGGGCAAATTTCAGTCGCACCCAAGTCTTTTCCATCATTTGGAGTCACTGATACGGTCCATGTTTCACCTACGGAGGTAGCAGTTGCTGGCAACATCTGCATGTCGTTATATGCAGGTACGACGACTCCATTCTTTGACCAGCGGATTTGTGAATCTACTTCGGAATCACCATCTGCATCATCGAATATGTATGAGAACATAATTTCTTCATCGACGGGCGTATCTCCTCCTGGTAAAATCATCAAATTTGAAGCAGAAGGAGGTTGGTTTGGTGCGATGTATT
The DNA here is from genome assembly GCA_905182715.1 of uncultured Candidatus Poseidoniales archaeon. GTDB lineage: Archaea > Thermoplasmatota > Poseidoniia > Poseidoniales > Poseidoniaceae > MGIIa-L1. The sequence goes on along the minus strand of CAJJCP010000008.1, from coordinate 24,365 downwards.
CAATAATTGTGGCCGATGTTGTGTCCCATGTATCGCCAGAATTCTGGGAATTTCCATTTGCTTGAAGAACCGCTAATGCCATGTTGACTGAACCGCTTCCTGAACTTGGGGCCGTCCAATCCATTGTCCAACTGAGAGCGCCGGAGCCTGTGTGTGTTGCACTCAGTCCTGCAAATTGAACCAAGGTTCCTGCATTTGAAAAAGACCCTTTATCGACTTGTAATGAAAAACCACCAACAAATGCTTGAGTTCCACCTGTTGCATCGATGGTGATTGAATACACCATGCCAGGAGTATACGTGGTTGGGAAATTATGATTGGCCGTAATCCCGTTTGCTCCGTTACTATGGCACGAACATCCATTTGCTTGGTTTTGCTTTCCAGTCGAAGAACCTTCGATCGACGGAGCAGCAGCAAGGAGCACAAGTAAGACTGAAGCAAGAAGTACTCGAATGATAGGCGACATAGCTTCCACTGAACGAATGTTCGCTTATATGTTGAATGGTGTTTTGCTTTTACAAAATCGAAAGTACTCGCAAAGTGATGACGCCGTTATTCTTCTTCAGAACTCGTAGATGTATCACGTTCCAATTTTAGGGAAATCTTTGGGCGTGGAGGTGGTTGGGAAGAGTGCTTCAGTCGCCGGATTGATTCTTACTTAAAGTCACAAAGACGGCTCCGCCCAGGAGTAGCGCTGCAAAGAAATACAAAACTGAAGACATGGTTAATCCATCTTTCGAAGATGCTCCATCGGTGGCAGAATTCTCTGAGGGTAGATGACAACCTGCTAGAATCGACATTTTTACCAGCATCTGTATTTTGGCACAAATCAATCGCATTCGGAATACCATCGAGGTCGTCATCAAGTTGATATTGACTGCATCCAGTAATCCCAACTTGTTGTCCAAGAGTCGTACGAAGGCATAAATCGTTGACATCAAGCACTCCGTCTCCATCGTCATCAAGGTCTTCAACACTATCGACGCAACCATCTGCATCAAGGTCTTGTCCTGGTGCAGCTGGCCCAATTATGCCAGTTTTACAATTATCAATTGAATCAGGCACACCATCTGCATCATCATCCTCATCCTCATTAAAATCACGACACCCATCGCCATCGTAATCGGGTATCGAAGTATTCGTAGCCCAGCGAATTTCACCTCTTGGGCATGAATCATCTGCATCCCCTACACCATCCTCGTCATCGTCGAAGTCCGTCAGAGAATCATGACATCCATCTTGGTCATGATCGTTGATAAACGTTGAAGTCCAACCTGTAGAGTCACGCGGACAGTTATCCGAAGGGTTGGCAACACCATCATCGTCTTCATCAATATCGCACGCATCCCCAATGTTGTCGCTATCTAAATCCAGTTGATCGGGATTTGCATCATCTGGACAGTTATCCATTTGATCAACCCAGCCATCGTTATCGGTGTCGATATCGGCACATCCGTCACCTTCAGCATCTTCTTCAAGAGTAGAAATCCATCCAACTGGTCCTAACGGGCATAAGTCATTTTGATCAAACACGGTATCTTCATCATCATCATAATCTTCCGTTGCATCGTTGCATCCATCTTTATCATGGTCAGTAGAGGCTTCTGAAAACCAATTCGCATCTCCCCGTGGGCAATCATCGTTCGCATCGATGATGCCATCATTATCATCATCTTCATCGCAAACATCGCCAAGAAGGTCATTATCGAGATTCGTTTGATCAGCATTTGAAATCCGCGCACAATTATCTTCTCCATCCAGCACTCCATCGTTGTCATAATCCGTTTGATAGAGCCAAACACCGACATCGTAGCCGCCTTCACTGGAGGTTGAGTTTAAGCCCGCGCCGAATGTATCTGAGAATATGAATGAGAGCAATGGCGAGCCATCGATTCCGAGAGAAAGGGCGGTTGGCTCATCATTTCCATCGCCTCCTGCTTGAACGACCCACCCCCATGAGCCATTTGCGAGTAATTCGGCCAAGAACACATCATTATACGAATTGGCGTTAACTCCATCTAAATCCTGTAAAATATATTCACCAAGGGTCAATTCTGCGGAACTACTTCCAGCAATATAGGTGCTACCTTGTTGAGAATGTATCACTGATGTAACGCGTTCAATTCCTGATCCACCTCCATGGCTAAGGTCTACCCAACCGCCTGTTGGAGATACTTCACTAATGAAGAAATCAACATTGTTTGATTGTGATGTGAACATGGATCCGAAGGAAGCATTGCCGGAAAATTCCCCGACGACATGAATTCCTGAAGTGATTTTACCATCACAGTCCCATGCCTTTTCGGCTCCAATACCTCCAGCAGAAATCGCCCAGTTCCAACCAAATTCAGAAAAACTAGCCACGGATATATCCGTTGAACCGAAAGATTCGAGACCATCTCCTTCGAATTCGAGGCCATCTCCTCCGATATGGAATGAACCCCTATGGGTGACTGCCACGTACATCTGCCCCGTCCCATCCATACACAAAGCGCCTCTGTTTTCGATTCCATCATCGGCTTGCGCCATTCTATGTGACAGAACTTGACCGTTTTCACCATATGTCGCAACAAGTAAATTCGGTAAAGCTCCTCCTCGAACCTCACTTCCATTAAATTCCAAAAGCCCTTGGAAGAGTACTCCGAAATGAATCTCATTGGAATTCGAAACCATCACGTCTAGAACTGATAGTTCATTTGAATTTTGAATTTGAGTCGACCACAACCATGAGCCGTTTGAATCAAGACGTGCGAGAAAGGCATTCCCCCCATCCACGTCATCTGTTTTTTGCAATGGCATGAGGTCTCCGAGGGCAAGTTGACATTGGTCATCATCACTGTTCGAACAATAGCTTCCTGCGACTATAAGATCACCATTTGGCATCAAAGCGATTCCATCAATGGAGTCAAAATCAGTTGAGCCCCCGTTTAACGCTGAAATTAGGCTTCCATTTCCATCAATCCATACGATAAAGAAATCAAAATCACCAGTCCCCCCAGTTGCTTCGATGGAGTCTAAAGAACTCGGAAATCGGAGATATCCTTGGAACCACCCTGCTGACACGGTAGTGCCATTTTCGTAAACTAAACTATCAACAATATAATCCCTCAGGGGCCCTCCGAACGGCGAGACCCATCCCAATGCAGTTGTATTATTTCCGTCAACAGCAGATGTAGTGTTTATGTCATTTGACAGTTGACTTCCTTCGATTGGTATCGAAGAGAGACTTCCCAGAACGAGTAAAGTAACCAATACTTTGCAAATACTACTTCTGCGCATATATAATCGGATGTTGTTACAGCATTTGAAACCGTGTGCTTTTTGTCCCACAAGTTCATGATGCGTTTCTCTGTGGAGATGGCATGGATACTCCTCAAGGCGTCTGGCGACATGCCCTTGAGCCTCTTCAGTCCATACAGGTTGGTGAAAATCTGTTGAATTTGGACTCATGGCCTTCTTGGAACGGTTCAGCTCAAAGGGTTCTCTCGTCGACTACAGGTTTCCTTCTTGAAGGTCAACGGTTTGATTTACATCGCCTTGAGCGTCAACGCTTAATCGAAGAGTTATGGCTTGTTAAAACAATTCGAACGGGTGAAAACCCAGACTTTAAGGAAATTGAATTTGAATGGCTAGGGCAACAACGCGAAGGGAAAACAGTCGGAACCGCCCTGAAATCACTGCGAATGACAGTCACAATATTGTGTGAAGAAGAAGGGGGTATTGAAATCGCAGCTTGGTGGGACATTCCTCGGTGGGCTCGACTCTTTCGAGGTCGCGTCAATGCACAAGCCAAAGCGTTTGCAACCCAATGGCTCAACGACCTTGCGACCAAAGGTATCGTATCATATGGTGAATCTCAACCCTTTTCGTTCACAATCTCCGAAGGCGAGGATTCAAAGACGGTCGGCAACGACGATGTTTAATGAGCCAACCCAGCCGAGGAAAAAAACCTCATTCTCGGAACAATCGCGGTGGTAATCGACAAAACCGCCCACGTCGGTATGGCAGCACAGCCAAAAAAACACTTGAAGAGCGGAATGCTGCTGTTATTCTTGAAATGGAAACACAAGCACGAGAAAGATTTGACAAAAAACCTACACCGATGGGTTTTCTCGATGATGGAGTGGAACCAAAGACATTCAAGTTTGAATGGGACATCTCTCCTGTACCATTGAAAGATGAAGAGGCCATGGCCGATAAGGTGATGCGAAAGGGCGAATTTGGCTGGTTAGAAGACGAGCGCGTTGATGAAATCGCAGTCATCGCTAAAGATTACAAAATGACACTTGAACAAGCTCTCTCTCTTCGATCTGCTCTTTTACAACAAAAAACAGTGTACGGGCATGGGCGCCTTCGCTCTCAGGGCCAAACCATGTTACGACTCTACAAAGAAGGCGTGAGTGTTGTCGATTTGTCAACCCGTTTTGATTTCCCACCGATGAATATTTTCCGAATCATTCTTACTGAAATGCGTTGGTCTAAATCGAAAATCAAGGAAAGTTTACGCCAGCCTAGCCGTTTAAGCGAACGTGAACGAACCGAGTTTGAAGCCGCCGAGGCTGCGGATAGAGTCTCAAATGTCGATCAAGGCGAATCCCAAGAACGAGCCGATTTATTTGAGGATATTTTAGCGGATTGGTTTGAAGAACAAGGCGTTCGATTACGCCGTCAGCCCGAAATGGTGAAGGAACAAAAGCAAGATTTGGGTCGACCTGTTCGTACCCCTGATTTACTCTTTCTTGACCATGTAGAAATCAATGGCAAACCAGTTGCATGGATTGATGCTAAACATTTCTACGGAGCTGATGTCGAATTTCAGCGTAAAAAAATGGCGAAACAAATGGCACGCTATATCGAGGAATGGGGGAGCGGTGCGGTTGTTTACAGGCATGGCTTCTCTCAAAACCTCTTCATGCCAGGTTGTACACTACTCGATGCCAATGTTTTGGATTTGAGTAAATTAGGTTCGGGCGAGTAATCATTCGATTCTTGTTGCTCGAACACCAAGTCCAATCGCCCGTAATGCATCAGCAATGTTCTCCAATTCATCCAGTACAAGAGGACTATCTAGCCGCCTCGGCAGTATTGCCAGCGAAACTCCGAGCATGCATAAACGAACATTTACCCGAGATTGGAGGTCGAGGAGTAAAATCTCCTTTTGGACATTTGAAAGAAGTTTTTTGCGGGCTTGTTCTTCAAGTAATCCTGAACTCTCAGCAAAGTTCCTTGATTCAAGCATCAGGTCAGCCCATCGTTCAAACGTCCAATCCTTCAATCGTAAACGAGATACTGAGCGCTCTCCCGCTTTCGAGATCGAGCGCTGCCAACCCGCATCATCAATATATTCTGAAGTGTGCCGACTTTCTTCTGGGTTCCAAGTGACGAGAATTGGCTGACTGGTCGTAAAGCTGACGACTTCTCCCCCAGAACCCGGTGCTCCTGGTTCCAGGCGTAATTCAACGCCTTTAGCAGAAATTCCAAGAACATCTCCAAGTCCAGAACCTCGTATTCTTTCTATTCGGTGAGCGATACGAAAGTATTGTTCTTCTGTGCCTTTTCCGGTGAGTGTTCGAAAAGCTCGCGCAACTGCTACTAAACCTGCAGCCGACATTCCAAAGCCTTGGCTTGTCGGTAATTCTAATTCAACACGAATGCGGTAGGAATCTTCTCGTTTGAGTAAACGAACAATTCTCAATTCTTCAACAAGGTCGATGTAAATTTGTTTGGAATCAAGCATTTCTATTCCATCCATCCCTACAACATCGATTTGGATGTCCCCATCCTGAATTGGTCCTGCAGGTGTATCTAATTGGGACCCTGAAGACAACTTCGCTTCAACTTCAGGTAGATTTGTGGAGATATATTCAACTGTGGCTTCTACACCATCTGCAAGATTCAATCCCGCTCCACGGCTGCCCTGTAAACGTGCAAGATGGGCTTCTTTCCAAATTGAAAACAAGAGCGTAATATGCCCGCCACATCGTTCAGTTTCCATGGTGGTCAAACGAACCATCGAGTGAAGAGTCATGAACTCTCGCCCGATATCACTCTTCTACTTGCTTCCTTTCTCGTATCCCTTGCGAAATAGCGCGCATTTCGTTATCAAGGATGCTTTGTCTTTTTTCAGAAGAGTATACTGAACCTTGTAATTCATCTTCGATACACGCGAAGTGATGAGATAAATTTCGTAGTTCAATTGGAATCTGGCCATACACTTCATGTTCATCATCATCCAATGAAATACCTGTTGAGTAATAGCCTAATATCCATTGATGTTCTTCAGATCCATGCGCTAAAAACAATTCTAATAATGGAATGGACTTGGCTAATGCCTTATCATTACGGAGCGCCAAAATCATCGAACCTAAACGGTCACCAAGTGGTAAATCACCCTCTCCCCGCTGTGTGCTGATACAGAGCGAACACCAAGGGTCTTGTACCGCTGGTTCGTTTAGTTGAGGGACCGTTCCCTTGACCTCAATTTGATGAAGCGAAACAAGTTCATTTTTACCTAAAGCGACCATTCCGCAAATATGATACATCCGTTTTGATTCCGCTTTTAGAGTGATTTCAAACGTTACATGTTCAAAATCATAACCTTTGTGTTCACCATATGTGCTTTCTACGGCCACCCAGTCAAGGTCTGAGCAAATCTGGTCAAGCCACTGCATTGCTCTTCTTTCATGAGGGTAATTCGAAGAAATTTTTTCGAGTGGAGTCATGCTTACCTTTCAATCGACCGTTTATCAAGTTTGAACCACCTTTTCAAGCGAAGTGTTTTGAGTCACGACGCCCTCAATAGACACATGACCCTCGATATCGGAGACACAGCCCCAGCATTTGAACTCCAAAACTCGAATGAATCTCAAGGGCTTTCAGCGATGACTCTTGATACCTCTCGTCGAGGGAATGGCTTGATTGTCGTCTTTGAGTGTAACCATTGCCCGTATGTCATCGGCAGTATCTCACGTCTGGAAGCGATGGCAGGTAAAGCCAATAGCCTCGATATTGGTTTTGTTGGAATTAATTCAAACGACCCCACTACCTATCCAAATGACTCGTTTGAACATATGCAAAACAGAGCCGCGGGCATGTCGTACCCATACCTGCACGATGCAACCCAAGACGTTGCTCATGCGTATGATGCCAAAAGAACACCAGAGTTTTTCCTTTTCAATAATGAACTGAAATTGGTGTACAAAGGGCGAATGGATGATTCTCCACAAGACCCTACACGAGTTCAGATGACCGAATTAGATGATGCAATACGAGCCATGCTAGCCGGAGTCGCCCCAGAGATATCGGTCACAGACTCGATTGGTTGCTCAGTCAAATGGAAAATGTGAGTGTGATAGAATGTCTGGTTGCCGCCGTCAATGTGATTGGGATAAAAACCTCGTCTGTAGAAGTTGTGGAATCGATTACAGTCTTCCAGATGACCCGGTAAAGAAAGAAGTCACGACTTCTAAGTCGGAAGAAGAATGATCAGTATTGTTCAAGAACTAACTCAGTCGTCGTAGAAGCAATTTCGTTCGGTGCAGCAAGCCACATTTTATCCAGCAGTGTTCGCAAGGACATGGTATCGTCAACGTGAACCAGTGCGACCAGATCCGCACTTCCAGATACTTCGTAAATAATTTCAATTCCCTCCCATCCAGTTACTTCGGAGGCGAATGAGCCAATTTCAGCACCAGGTGACACTTTGATACGAACGAGAGCAGTTAATCCAACGCCTCCTTCTCGAACGGTGTAGCCTCTGATCGTTCCATCCTCTTCCATTTTACGAACATGCGTACGCACAGTTCGTTCTGATGCACCGACTTCTTTTGCGAGTTCCACATAGGACATTCGTCCGTTGGTTCGTAGTTGTGCAAGAATAGCGCGGTCGATTTCTGAAACACGAGGCATGTCCAGTCCTACGGTTTAGAGTATATCAAACCACCTTCATGCCTTTTTACGGCCTTGTCACGGAGGATGCTTCCGGATTGCGGAAGGAATCATCATAAATGTTTGAAAATACCTTCTTGCGATGTTTCTCCGTTTCATTCAAAGGTCGCCGTGGATTGGGGTGAAATGGGGAAGTCAATGTCAGGACATATCACCGGTCTCGATGCTCGAATGATTCTCGACAGTCGTGGAAATCCAACCGTCGAAGTCGATTGTTATGTTGATGGTAATCTTCTCGGACGCGCTGCAGTCCCATCAGGTGCTTCAACAGGTGCCTATGAATCGCTCGAAATGCGTGACGGTGATACCACAAAATATCTTGGAAAAGGCGTATCTCGTGCAGTCAATAACGTGACCGAGCGTATTGAAGAGGCTCTTCTTGGAATGCCGGTTGATGAGCAACGGATGCTTGACGAACTGATGATTGAATTGGATGGAACTCCAAACAAAGCCGAACTTGGAGCAAATGCCATGCTAGGTGCTTCTCTTGCCTGCCTCCATGCTGGCGCAGCTTCTCATGAGTTGCCGCTTTGGAAATACATTGGCGGCGTCGCTGGCGGATTAATGCCCGTTCCAATGCTGAATATTCTCAACGGTGGAGCACATGCTGCAACCAACGTCGATGTTCAAGAATTCATGGTTATGCCGCATGGTTTTGACACTTTTGAAGAAGGACTCCGAGCAGGTGTGGAAACCTATCATGCACTCAAAAAAGAACTCAGAGCAGATGGATTGCTCGGCGGAGTTGGAGATGAAGGAGGATTTGCTCCGAATCTACCTGCCAATGAAGAAGGGCTCAAGTACATGGTTCGAGCCATTGAAAGTGCAGGATACTCCGTTGATGAAATGGGTATTGCTTTAGATGTTGCAGCCACTGAATTCCACAAAGAAGACGGTTACCACATGGATGGGAAAGTTCTGTCGAGTGAAGAACTAGCCAATGTCTATTCTGGTTGGCTTGACGACTATCCTATTCTTTCTATTGAAGATGGGTTTGGTGAAGATGACTGGCGGGGCTGGACGAATTTTACCAAGAGGGAAGGCCACCGAGTACAATCCGTTGGTGACGATTTGTTTGTCACTCAATCCGAACGCTTAGCGCAAGGAATTGAACTAGGTGCGGCTAATGCCATGCTTGTCAAATTAAATCAAGTTGGAACCGTAACCGAAACGCTCGAAGCTATGGATCTCGCAACTTCAAACGGATTCAATAACGTCATTTCGCATCGCAGTGGAGAAACTGAAGATGTAACGATAGCTGACCTTGCTGTAGGGACCCGTGCCGGCCAAATCAAAACGGGTGCACCAGCGCGAAGCGACCGAGTGGCCAAGTACAATCAACTGCTTCGCATTGCTGAAGACGTCGATGAATACCGGTCTCCGTTTTGATTGTCAAGTGTTTTTACACTCCTTTAAGTAGGGGCTGGGAATCGACAACTCCATGAAGCGTATCTTAGCATCCCTCATATTAGCCAGCCTCGTCATGACCACTCTCCCGCTCAACGCAACTGCGGCCGAGACCGATGATATTCCAACGAATGCCGCAGCCACCGGAGTCCATGATTCATTGGTCGCCGCTCTTGCACATGCCGATTTAGTGACGACATTACAGGGCGACCGGCCCATTCACGGTCTTCGCTCCGACCGATGCAGCATTTGCAGCAGCGGGCATCAACCTGGCAGATTTTGACACTGCTGAAGAAAACGCTACACTCAGCGACATACTTCTCTATCACGTTTACTCTGGTGCAGTTGCATCCAGCGATGTTACTGACGGACTGACTGTGAAGTATGGTCAACGGTGATGATGCCACTTTCACCGTCGCTACTGACGGAACTGTAATGATTGGTGACGCAACCGTCACGACTGCAGACGTCCAAGCCAGTAACGGTGTAATTCACGTTATTGACAAGGTCTTGATGCCTCCACCTCAACCACTCGGTGATATTCCAACAGTCGCAACCGGCACTGGTGTTCACACCGCTCTTGTTGCAGCACTTTCCCAAGCAGGCTTGGTCGAAACGCTCCAAGGCGTTGGTCCATTTACAGTGTTTGCTCCAACAGATGCAGCTTTCACAGCAGCAGGAATTAATCTCTCTGAATTCACAACAGAAGCAGGACTTGCAACACTAACAGACATTCTACTCTACCACGTGGTTGCAGGTCAAGTGAACGCAGCAGATGTGACCGACGGATTGGTTGCACCAGCAGTCAATGGCGACAACCTCACGTTTGCAGTTTCAAACGGAACAGTGACTGTTAACGGTGCAAATGTCACAATCGCAGATGTTGCCACCAGCAATGGTGTGATTCACGTTATTGACAAGGTCTTGATGCCTCCAGCAGATCCTGTAGGCCCACCAGGAGAAATTTGCTACAACCTCAACACCCACATGATTGTGGCTGGAGCCGATGAAGCCACCTGTGGTGCTTTCATGTACCTCGAAAACTACACCATGAACGGTCAAGAGATTACTGGATGTTACAACTCCATCACCCATGCAGTCTCGAACGTGAGTCAAGCAGTGTGTGAGTCCTACATGTGGACTCCATCCGTTGACATCGCAATGACAGCAGGCGCAACTGGTATCCATACTTCGCTCGTTGCTGCATTGGCCAAAGCCAATCTCGTTGCTACGCTCCAAGGCGATGGACCCTTCACCGTGTTCGCACCTACTGACGCAGCATTCACCGCAGCAGGCATTAACCTCGATGACTTCACAACCGATGCACAAATTGCCGCTCTGGCAGATATTTTGCTGTTCCACGTGGTCTCAGGCCAAGTGAATGCTGCAGATGTTACCGATGGATTGGTTGCAGCGGCAGTCAACGGCGACAACCTCACATTCACTGTCTCAAACGGAACAGTGACCGTCAACGGCGCAACCGTTGTCCTTGCTGATGTACCAGCAAGCAACGGTGTTATCCATGTGATCGATGCGGTCTTGATGCCTCCAACTGATGTTGTTGAGCCTGTATTGCCAGATTGTGATGTGACTGTTGGCATTGCTCCAAGTGGTCTTAAATTCAGCCCATCAGAAGTGACCGTTACAGTCGGTCAAACAGTGTGCTGGCAATGGACAGATGAATCAATGGCTCACAATGTTCGAGAAGTTGATGGCGATAAATCAACAACCTATGCTGTCGATGGTGTTACCTCTGGTGCAGCTTCTTCAACTGTTGATTTCCGTCACACCTTCGATGTAGACAGCACGTCCTTCTACTATGCTTGTGAACCTCACTTGGCATCAGAAATGTTCGGCAAGGTCGTCGTTGGTGATGGCGGAGCAGTTGTTGCCCCAACCCCTGTTGATGACAGTGACATGGATTCCGATGAAGAGTCCGTTCCTGGATTCCTCGGTGTGATGGCTACAGTCGCTCTCGCTGGAGCAGCACTTGTTTCCTCCCGCCGTGATGAGTGAAATCACTCTTCAGATGAAGCCTCTTGAGGCTGTTCGTCAGGCATCATTGTCCAAACGATGATCGCTGCAAGAACAGCTACGGCTGCTGTGATGTAGCATGAACCGACCATACCTTCAACGAACGCATCTTGCGCTGAAGCGATGAGCAATGCTCCATCTGCTCCGTTCTCTGCCCCGATACGCATTGCTGAAGGAAATGAATTCATCAGGACTCCTTTGTAGGTCATGAGCGATTCAGGAATCACTAATGACGACTGATAGATCTGGTTGAGAATACTGCCACCTATTGCGATTCCTAATGCACCGCCAATTTCACGGCTCGCATCATTGGTTGCACTTCCAACACCGGCTTTGTTGTGAGGGATTGCTTCCATAATTGCCGTTGTCGAAGGAGCCATAGTGAGTCCCATTCCAAGTCCAAGAAGGGTGAATGTCACTGCGATTTGTGCATATGCTGTGCTTCGGTCTACCAATGCGAACAACATCATGCCCGCCGCTACAAGGCAAAGTCCGAACGTGATGACTTTTCTTCGTCCGAATTTGGCTACGAATTTGTCACTGTTCGCTGCAGCAGGCATCAGACCAAGTGGTAAGGGGAAGAACCGAACAGCAGCCTCCAAAGGTGAAAGTCCTCGAACTAATTGGAAATGAAGCATCTGCATGAACATAAACGAGAACATCACAAACATGGCCAACGCAATAGCCATCAAACCGATGCTGTACTGCCGTTGAGAGAAGAACTCCATTGGTAACAATGGAGATTCACACTTCAATTGCCATTGTACAAACGCTATACTGGTAATGAAAAAGATAACAAAAGCGAGGAGAACATTTTGGTGACCCCATCCAAGACTCGGACCTTCTATGATTCCGTAGAGTAAAGATCCGAGTGCAACGACTGAAAGAAAAGCGCCGAACCAATCGAGTGGTTTTCCAGTTGCATCCTTGGAACGAGGTACGAGTACTGCGCCCAAAAGGAGAGCTACAATGATTATTGGAGCGTTAATCAAGAAGACCATTTGCCAATCATAATTTTCGACAGCCCATCCGCCAACAAGTAAACCAATAGGTGCTCCAATTCCAGCCATTGCCGCCCAAATACCAATTGCTTTTCCACGTTCTTCCGGTGGAAATACGACCAATACGACCGACAATGTCGAGGGCATCACAAGAGCCGCACCCAACCCCATTGCTGCGCGAGCGAAGATGACTTGGTTGGAAGTTTCAGCATACAATGCGGTCCACACTGAGGCACAGGCGACAATAACTAAACCAATCTGCAGTGCGCCTTTCCGTCCAAATCGGTCTCCAAGTGCACCCATGAGTAACAAAGTCCCTCCAAAGACAAGTGCATAGGAATCCATAATCCATTGCAATTGACTGTTATCGGCCTTGAGGTCTTTGGAAAGTTCAGGGAGTGCAACATTCAAAGTGACGTTATTCAACATCACAATAACCAGGCTGAGACTCATCACTCCGAGAATCATCCATCGGTTGTCAGGATAATTTGTTTCATGTTCCATACCCTACGCTTTCGCTCAGCCTTTTCAACTCAATGGTTGCGAAGATGGTACTCATCACATTTTGCTTCTTCATTGAATCTCATGGGTGCGGCATATCCAAGAACAAGTGCAGGCTACAGAACATGAACAGCATGAGCGAAACTCCACGGAAAAGTCGCGATCTTGACCATTTGATGGAACAGAACTCGACTGAATTAGATTTTCTCTCTGCCTATGGTGGTTCGTCTTCGGAGGGGGACGGAGCCGCTCTTTTCTCTGCATTGCGCCGCTTTCTCAAAGCCGGTAGTGTCGCCTTTACCGTCAATAAAAAAGAAACTTCCCTGACCTTTCATTTCGGCAAAGCCTCCATCGTAGACAACGGTTGTTTGATTTCATTCAAAGGAAAAAATTTACCACTTGTGACAAGTGATCTGCAACAAGCAGGATTTATTCAGGGGAAATTAACCAAGACCAGAACATCATGTAAGGTCACTCTGGTCGAATGGGGTATTGAACAACGCAGGTTTGTCGAGCGTATGGTTGAATATCTCAATCACGGCGAATGAGTACGGTTGCCATTACAAGACTGGTTGTGGCTACAGCAAAGCCAAACCCAGGCATTGCATCACCAGAATCGATGTCACATGCTCCATCCTTGAAATCAATGCCGTCCCATCCAGTATCTTGTTGGAAATAGCATGAAGACCAGGTTTTGAACCAGTCGCCATTTGGATAATTGGTGTAGGAATCATCGCTGTAAACTGCTTTCACTCTCCAATTCACATAGGTGTGGTCTGAAGGTGGCGTCACTGTAATCGAGTGGACTTTGTTATCGATTGATGCATCCATCAAGACTGGAGGGTCGCACACACCGTTGTTCGTACAGACTTGTGTTGTGATTTCAAAACTGGTTCCGTTTTCATAGACGTCATCATCCATTACAACTGTGAGAGCCCATGATTGTCCATCGACTGAAGGGGAGGTGCGTTTCGAAATGGAAAACGGGACCTCATCCTCAGAGGGTGATACATCTTGTCCTGCAACGACTTCACTCCCCAGAGCCGCTAAGGGCATGAGCATGATGGTCACGATAAGCAAAACCATCATGCTGCGGATACGCATAGTCACACCATTCCGACGTTGTATTTATGTGTAAGGTGAAAAAGCCCTCGATTACGGTTCCATGTCCCAAAGTTCATCCCCAACCCAATGGAGAGTTTTGATACCCTTTCCTTTTGACAGGTTCGTGAGGTCATCGGCGTTCATTGTTGACCACCCGATAGCGAGTGGACGTTTGTGTTTCATATCACGAATCCATACAAGATCGCCAACTTCGATACTTGCATCTGCAGCGTGAACTCCAGCCACCATGCAATCAGCACCCTTCATCAAAAAAGGAATGGCACCGTGGTCAACTTCAACCCATTTAGCTGCATCATCATGTTCAAGGAATCCACGAAGGGTGAGAAATACAAAACGTTCATTCTCTTCATTTTTCACTTCGATTGCTTTGGCTATTTTGTTGACTAAAACCATTGACCATGGCCCGTATTCGGCCATTTCAAGAAACGCGCCATCGACTTGAAGGTCGATACTGAGTGCTTGTTCAAGAGTTACGAGAAGTGGAGCGACTTTCTTTCGACGAACAGGTCGTCGTTTTTTCATACTCCAATCACGGGTCATGAACCTCACAGGCGACCTCTCTTTTTGACGCTTGGCTAAACCCCGTGCTTGATGAAGGGGAAACGCTTGGTTCGGATATGGCCCTCTGGTGCACCATCCGAACCTTCGCCAAACATGCTGCTGAATTGGGCAACCAACAGCCGGAAACACCAATTTTCTTTGTCAAACCGAATAATTGTCTTCAACGGACTGGGCCCATTTCGGTCTCTTCACACCCGGCGAAGTCCATCATGAAATCGAATGCGTGGTACGTCTGAATGAACATGCGCAGCCTGAAGCCGTTGCCGTTGGTCTTGATCTCACCGACCGCTTAACGCAAGGTGAACTACGGACGGAGCAATTACCGTGGACGAAAGGAAAGTGCTTCCGCGGCAGCGCTTATGTTGGAGGCTTTGTTGAATGGAAGCGCTCTTTTGAATCTTTGAATGATGAAAAACAAAGTCTTTGCCTGAATCTTTGGGTGAATGACGTCTTGGTTCAATCCGCTTCTCTCTCTGAAATGACACTTTCACCAGCTGTACAAGTCGAAGAACTTCTTACTTGGGCTCCGGTTTCTGCAGGTGACTATCTGTTTACAGGAACGCCAGCAGGTGTTGGCCAACTCCATCCAAATGACCGAGTTTATGCGACACTTGAATCACAAGATGGCACCATCTTATCGTTTATTGAAACACAGTGTCAGTAGGGTTGCTTTCTTATATGCCCTGTTGGTGGCTTTGGACTGCAAGGTGGCATAATTATGGCTCAATGGCATGGTATCTCTCGACGTAAACCTAGTGGCGGACGCAAAGTACAGGCTCGTAGCAAGCGTTCTACGGAAATCTCTTCTGAGAAACAAATGGCTCTCGTTGGAGAATCAAAGCGCAAGATTTACCGCCGAACCGGTGGAAACACCCTTGTTCGCGTCATGTCCGAAAACCGTGTCTCAATTAACAATCCAAAGAAGGGAACCACAACCATCGGAACTATTCACAATGTCATCGAAAACGAATCAGACCCGAACTACGTTCGACGAAACATTCTGGTGAAAGGTGCAGTGATCGAAACCGACCAAGGTCGAGTTCGAATTACTTCTCGACCTGGCAAGGATGGCGTTATCAACGGCATTCTCCTTGACTGAAGTCGTTCCGCAGGGTTCAAGTCATTCCCGCTCTTCGGTGCAAATGGTGAATTTAAATGGACCACAATCCTGACCGAATTTGTGTTTGGCCGGGATATTTCGATACCCGTTCTTCTCGCAGAAGCGGCCGGAGAGTTCCAAAGGATTCTTCAGTTATCAAACCAGACATTGAAGGCCTCTTTTTGGCATCACGCAAACTCGGTTTGAAAAAAATCAAGCGTGATGAAGGAGTCTCTCACCCATCCCGTCCTCATCTCAAAGAAGGAAGAATGTGGGTCTCTCGTAGCAGGTTCCAAACAATCGGTCGGCGCTAATTCGAAAGAAGAACTCCTCCAACTCATTGGCGCACAATGGCGTCAAATGCAACGTGAACAAAAGGATGCATCGAATGAACGTATTGCCAAAGGGCCTCAAGCTGGCGATCGCCGGGCTCGTTCACAACGAAAAACCCAAACCAAAGATTCTACCACAAGCAAGCCAAGTTTCAAGAAACGTTCCGGTTTCAAGAAGCGATGATTCATTGTGGTACTTCGTGCAACCATCCGAAGATATCTTCTTCTGTCTCATTTTGAATGCCGACAAGGTGATTGTATAATTGCTCAGTAATTGGGCCAGGCTTCTGGTCTCCATAGATTGCCTTCTTCTCACCTTTGGTGATTGAACCAATCGGTGAGATGACCGCTGCAGTACCGCAACAAAACGCTTCATCAGCAACCATGGCAAACTCAGCAGAAACCTTCGTTTCGATGACTTCATAGCCGTTATGCCGTGCTAATTCCATAATTGATTGTCGAGTGATTCCAGGGAGAATCGTTCCAGTGAGTTCAGGGGTGTAAAGCACGTTATCTTTGACGCAGAAGAAATTAGCTGCTCCAACTTCCTCAACGTAGGTGTGGGTTTCAGCATCAAGGTAGATGACTTCCGCAAATCCAGCATCCTTTGCTTTTCGACTTGGCATCATCCCAGGAGCATAGTTCCCTATTGCTTTCACGCCACCCGAGCCGCCAGGTGCAGCACGATGGTATTCTTCTGAAATGAGCAGGTCAATCGCAGAAACACCGCCCTTGAAGTAGGGGCCAACAGGCGTGACATACACCAAAAAAGTGTACGATGGTGCAGGAGCAACGCCCAAAATAGGACCGGAACCCATGAGTAATGGTCGGACATACATGGCACCTTTTCCAGTAGGAGGGACCCATCGCAGATTGGCTTGAACACATTGCTCAACAGCATCAATAAAAATCGATTCAGGTACAGGCGGTATTTTCAATCGATCTGCGCCACGTTGCATTCGACGAGCATTTTCTTCTGGGCGAAAGAAAACAACACGATTTTTCGAGGTTCGGAATGCTTTCATCCCTTCAAACAATCCTTGTCCATAATTCAAAACTCCAGATGCAGGAGACATTTCGATTGGTCCATAGGGCCGTAGTGTGCCCGGCATCCAAGGTTCTGTGGAACTCGTTTCAGTGAGATACATTGTATCCGTTGGGGTAAGTGAAAATGTAAGGCCGTCCCAATCAATTTCTTCCGACATCATGAGCACCTTGCCTTAGCATTTCACCCAAGGGGCTCGGGCTTTCAATCATTCCTCTCGTAAAACATGGAGAACAGGCGTGTTTTTGGAGTGTTGGCATTTATTCCCCTCACATGCAACCGAAGGCAAGACCCTTAGAGTGGGTCGCCATCCTTCATCTTGAGGTAGATTGATGACATACAAAGGAGACATTGGAGTCGTCAATGGCCGCTACCATTCGGTTGAAGCCAATCCCGAGACAGGCACTTCTGAGAAAACGGTCTTGGAAATTTTTGGCCGCAGTAAAAATGGTGAATCTGTATGCCTTCTTGTATCCGGGCTCCAACCCTCGTTTGAGATCACTCCATTGAGTGCTTGGCGTGAAGATATGGAAATTAGTGACTTCATTCTAGACCGAATCAAAAATATCGAGAATATGAACGATGTCGTAGAAGTGACCGGTCCAGTCATGAAACTTACCGACCTTGGTCAAAGACCAATCTGGTCGGTCACTGCCCGACAACCCTTCTTGGTTCCCAATTTGCGCAAGACAATTGCAAAGCAATCATGGCAAATTTATTCGGGGGATATTCCTTTTCTCAATCGGTTATTTCTCGATTATGATCTCGGAATGCATATTTCAGTTCAAGGCTCTGTAGTGGACCGACGAAATGAACCTGATGAAAACCTCGAACGAACACATGCAGTCATCCAAGCAGGCGGTTCGGGGCGATATGCAGTCGATGTCACGGTTGCCTGTGACGTCACTCAACTCGAAGATTGCCATCCATTCCCAGTTCCTTTCCGGGTCTTTTCGTTTGATTTAGAAACCAGTATTGAGCATGAAACCATCCTGTGTGCTGCTGCCTGGGTCGAAGATATGGGGACTGGGACACGGCAAGAGTACTCATTTAGAGGCGATGAAGTAAGTATTATGGAAAATTTGACCTTAGTTGTTCGTAGTATGGACCCCGATATCATTACCGGATACAATATTGATAATTTTGATTTACCACGATTAAATGACCGGATGCAGGTTCAAGCGAAGTCGAAGGAGTGGAGAAAGCGCGCCCTACTGTTTGGATGGGGGAGGGTTGAACAAAGCGAATCTGAGTCAAAGCGCAGTCGTTCGGGCCTCTTTCCTCGACGCCAATCCTCTCGTGCTTGGAATCTTGCAGGTCGAAGTGTTGTTGATGCTTGGTGGCAAGCTCGAATGGCGTTGAAGCCTCAACGTGAAACTCTTTCCTTCATCAGTAACTTGTTATTTCCCGATGATAAAGAGAAACACAAAATGGATGTCGATGCATCGAAGATGGACATGGAATGGGCCAACCGCCCAGATGAAGTGATGGAATATTGTATTCGGGATGCAGCATTACCTCTTGATATTCTGAACGCTCTACAAGTGATTCGACGCAAAGAAGCGGTTGCAGCAGTTGCCAAAGTCACGTTTGATTCTGCCGCCATTGGAAGTACAAGCCAACTGGTCGATTCATTAGTCATACGTTTAGCCGATGCAGAAAACGTCGCCGTTCCATTAACAGGCTCTGCTGAAGCCAAAGAAGGACAAATCACAGGCGGCTATGTTCACGAAGTCGATGCTGGACTTCATCCTTGGATTGCAGTCTTGGATTTCAAGAGTATGTATCCTTCGATTATGATTGGCCAGAATATCTGTTACACCACTCGAATTGACCCTGCTCAACCTGACCAACCAAAAGAGGGTGAGCCTGTACATACTGCACCAACAGGTGCTCGTTTCCGTCATCAATCGGTTCGCAAAGGCCTTGTTCCACGGCTTCTTGAAAATCTAATGGAGCAACGTGATGTGCATAAGACTGCGCTCAAAGACGCTCAGAACACAGGTGATGCTGCCAAAGAAGCGTTCCATGATTCGATGCAATATGCGGTAAAAATTCTCATGAATACCTTTTATGGCGTCTTTGCCAGTGGATTTTACCGTTTCACCCACCGTGATCTTGGCTCTTCCATTACCGCGTGGGCTCGTCATAACATCAAAGCCATCATCGCTCAATTAGAAGAAGAAGGGCATGGAGTTGTTTATTCGGATACCGATTCAATTTTCGTCCGGTCACCCGTTGCCGAACATTCGCCTTCATCGTTACGAGAAGAAGAGATTCTTGCCGCTAAAAACGGGCAGAAAGATGCTGTTGAAAAAATTGAGAAATGGGAAATTGCCAAACAATCCATGATCGATTTTGGCCTTGAGATTGCAGAACGTTATAGCCGTGATTCCGCTGTTCTTGAATTTGAAAAAGGACTTTCAGTCTTTTTCAGCCATGGGGCGAAAAAGCGCTACGTCGGGCAAGTTGTTTGGCCAAAAGAAGAAATGTTGATCCGCGGTTATGAAACGCAACGTACCGATTCATTCAACTATCTCACCTCGACCATGAAGCGCATGTTCAGCCATGCTCTTTCTGATGAAGGTGATGAATTGGTGAAATACGCACTCACTCGAGTGAAAGCACTGAAAAACTCTGAAGTTGATGCCAGTGAACTTATTCTTGCTAAATCGTGTAAAGGGCGAGTCTCTTCAAACGGGGACATCGATTTCACCAAAGATTATGCCAACCCCGAGAGTATGGCTCAAGTTCGCATTGCGAAAGCAAGAATTGCTCTCGGCCTTGGTTTTACTTCCGGAATGAAGGTCTCTTACATCGTTGCAGATGCATCTCAACGGCCAATGCGGGTCGTGCCTTGGTTGGAAAATGAAGAAAACGGCGGCATCTTGACCTATGATGGTCAATTTTACGCTGAACGTTTAGCAGCAGCATTAGGGCGAATCACCGAAGCCTTCGGTTGGACCGCGAAAGAATTGGTCTCTGGCAACAAGCAAACATCACTGTTTTCCTTCTAATTCGACTTGAAAGAAGGAAGACCTTTTGATGAAGGCACCTACAACTCATCCTATGAAGTCGGCCTCTATGCCCGTTCTCCTCGCGCTCTTGATGGTTATTTCCAGTCTTGCTGGTTGTACTGCCATCACCGGCGATAGTGATTCTGATGCCGAGGTTCTTGCTGTTTTCAGCTATTCGCCATCGTCAAATATTCGAACCGGAGACACTGTAGTTTTTGATGCCTCGAGTTCGACACCCAGTAATGGCTTGACCTATCGCTGGGATTTTGATGCCGATGGCTCGATTGATGAAACGGGTCGTTCTGCTGAATGGCAATTCGATACGACAGGTGTGAAAACCATCGAATTGACGGTTTCAGACGGTTCAAAGTCCTCTTCGCAAACAAAAGAGGTCACCATCGCTGATGCCACAGCTCAGCCACCATCTGCAGAAATAACTCAATATGCAGATGATGAAGATTGCTCCGATGACGACATAGATGAAACGACACATATCGTTTTGTGGATTTGTGAAATGGATAAATCCATGACCGACCGTGATATTTCTGCAACCACGACCGTTACTCTAGACGCAGCAACATCCGAAGCAGGTGATTCCAGCCAATACATTACAGAATGGAACTGGGACCTTGATTCGGGAACGGACAAAGATAACGATGGTGACTCTGAAAACGATGTCGACTTTTCCGGCGAAACGATCGACTGGTCGAACGTAGCCCCTGGTGAATACGAAGTGAACCTCCATATCCTTAACAGTGCAGGTTTGACTGATTCTGATACCATCAAAGTCTATGTCAGCTATGCTGGAAAATGGTCCGATTTCGAAATGGGCGGCAACAACTCTGGAAATGCTCAAACGCTTGATTTCGATGTGAACATCGTGTATGACAAAGACCAAGGCAATACCATCCGTAAAGCCGTTGGTGAACTCACTTACCCCCAAATAGACGATGGTTGTATTGAACTCGGCGCTGGTAACTGCCGAGCGAAGCTCGACATCCATGCCCTCAATGAAGAGGATGAAGAGGCGAGTAACACCTCGAGTAAGGCCTTAGATCAACGTACCGATGGCGATTGTGATGAAGACAACAACGATTGTGTCCATCTTACACTCAGTTCATACATGTTCACCGATACCGAATCAACATACGGTGACGGTGAATGGGTTTTCCAAATCCGTAATGAAAAAGTCAATGACTTACAAGTTGAATCGTTTGTGATTCGGCTTCATTATCGTTGAAACAGTGTTTCTATTGAGATAGATGTTTAACTCTTGGCAACTGAGGACTTTTTATGCGCCGAACACGAATTGTAGCCACCATCGGTCCTGCTTGTGATGACGAGGAGACTTTACTCTCTCTGCTTCAAGCAGGCGTCAACGTCTGCCGCCTCAACTACTCACATGGTGTTCCAGATGACAAAACGCCATTGTATCAACGTATACGTTCTCTTGAAGAAAAATTGGGCCGACCAACATGTATACTCGCTGATTTACCAGGTCCAAAACTTCGCTTAGGTCGTTTTCCGGGCGTCGTAATACTGGAACGTGGTGCTTCAATCCAACTCCATTGTGGCCAGAAATCAATGGACAATGCTGATTCAGGTAAGATCCCAGTTGAATACGAAGGCCTCTCTGCAGAATTAAACGAGGGCGACCCTGTACTCATTGCTGATGGCCTGATTCGCCTCAAGGTGATTCATTCTCCACAACAACCCGGTGGCATCGTTGATTGCCTTGTCGAAGATGGAGGGATTGTAAGTGAACGAAAAGGAGTCAATGTTCCTGGAACAATGGTTGACCTTCCTGCGATCGGTCCCAACGACGAAGCTGCATTAGCCCATGCACTCAAGGCTGGAGCGGATTACATCGCGGTGAGTTATGTACGAACTGCCAAAGACCTCGAACCTGCGCAAAAAGCAATTCGTGAAGCCGGCTTACACGTACCTTTGATTGCGAAAATAGAGCACCCTGTTGCTCTTGAACACCTTGAAGAAATTCTTGATTCTGCAGATGCGGTCATGGTTGCTCGTGGAGATTTAGGTGTCGAGATACCGCTTGAAGATGTCCCTGAAGCGCAACAACGTATTATTGATGGTGCACTCACCCGAGGAAAGATTGTCATTGTCGCAACTCAAATGCTTGAATCAATGACCTTGCAACCTCGCCCGACCCGTGCTGAAGTCAGCGATGTATCAGGGGCCATTCGACATGGCGCTACTGGAGTCATGCTATCAGGAGAAACAGCATTGGGCCAATATCCTCTTGCGGCTGTTGAAACAATGGCTAAAATTGCAGTTGCGAGCGAAAAGGGACTGACTTCATCTGAACAACGCCCAAGTGTCTTGGCGAGGTTTATCTCAACTCGTTCAGTAGCGCACGCAGGCGTTGAACTCGCCAAAATCTCAAAGGCGAAACGAATCGTTGTAGCTACACAACATGGAAATGCTGCCCGCTTGGTTGCTGGCTATTGTCCAGGCATCCCCGTTACAGCAGTCAGTAATCGAATTCGTGCCATGCGCCGTTTACAATTGATTCCTGGTGTTGAAGGTTTGATGGTTGAAGAATTCGAACGCGGCTCACAGACCATGCAGGCATCTCTTCATTCACTTCTCGAAGCAGGGACCATTGGTATTGGAGACCGAGTTGTAGCCATCTCGGGCAGTCCAAAAGCCATCTCAGGTGCAACCAGCACCATCCGTCTGTATAAAATCGCAGAAGACGGCACGATTCACGGTGCTGAGTGAATCAAAGTGGAAAATCTTTGTAAATACCTATGCTGCTGACTCTAAAGGGCGAATAGAAGCGCATATATCCAGATTCGGTTGTGTGTTGGCGCGTCGCGGTTTTCAAATAGGGGTGGTTGTTCGGAGGACTCGATAAGGAGTAATTATCATGGGAAGTCAATGGGAAGATAAGAGCAAGCCTCACCTAAACATCGTGTTCATCGGACACGTCGATCACGGAAAGTCAACAACAGTCGGACGTTTACTTTTGGACTCCGGTCATATTGAAGGCCACGTTATTGAAAAGAATGAAAAACTCGCTCAAGAGGCAGGTAAAGCCGGTTTCGGTCTTGCTTACGTCATGGACGGACTCAAGGAAGAGCGCGAACGTGGTATTACCATCGACGTTGCTCACAAAGAGTTCTTCACTCCAAACTACTACTGGACTGTTATTGACGCTCCAGGTCACCGAGATTTCGTCAAGAACATGATTACTGGTGCATCACAAGCTGACGCAGCGGTCCTCCTCTGTGCTGCTAACGACGGTGTCAACGCCCAAACCAAGGAACACGCTTTCCTTGCAAAGGTACTTGGTGTTAAGCAAATCATCGTTCACGTTAACAAAATGGATATTTCCGGTGTTGACTGGTCCGAAGAAAAGTACAAGACAGCATGTGCTGAAGTTGGTAACCTTCTCAAGATGGCAGGATTCAAGCCGGATGATATCCCAATGATCCCTGCTTCTTCTTTGCTCGGCGACAACGTTTACAACAAGTCAGAAAACTGTTCATGGTACAAGGGTCCTACACTCTTCGAAGCTATCGACAAACTCACCATGCCAAGCAAGCCAGTCAACAAGCCTCTCCGTTTGCCAATTCAGGATGTCTACAAGATCTCCGGTATCGGAACAGTGCCAGTCGGTAAGATTGAAACTGGAACTTTGAATGTTGGAAAGACTGTTGTCTTTAACCCTTCACAAAAGTCTGCTGAAGTCAAGTCGATCGAAATGCACCACACAATGGTCCCTAAGGCAGAACCTGGAGACAACGTTGGTTTCAACGTCCGTGGCCTTGCACAAGTCGACATCCGCCGTGGTGACGTTGCTGGATACACTGACAACGAGCCTATGTTCGTTCGTCACGACGAAACTTTCGTTGGACAAATTCAACTTATGGATATTCCAAAGGCAGTTTCCGTTGGATACACACCTGTTTTCCACGCACACACCGCACAAGTTGCAGTTCGTTTCCTCGAACTTCTCGAGAAGACCAACAAAGCTGGTAAGGAAGCTAACCCGTCTTTCCTCAAGACTGGTGACGCATGTCTCATCCGTTTCCAACCAAACAAGCCAATGGCAATTGAGCAAATGGATACGTTCCCTGAACTCTCCCGCTTCGCTATCCGTGACATGGGTAAGACCGTCGCAGCTGGCGTTTGTTTGAAGATTGACAAGAAGTGATTCTCACTTGTATTGGAATGAATCGGAGGTATCACTATGGCAGCAATAACAATCATCAAGCTTACGGGACAAAACCACCGTGATATCGATACAGTTGCAAGTCAAATCAAAAC
>CAJJCP010000007.1 GCA_905182715.1 uncultured Candidatus Poseidoniales archaeon | reverse complement strand
GGTGACTCCCTTATGCGATCGTATTTCATTTCCAGTCCCGAGTGACGGCGAGGTCACCGGACTGCTTCAGTGGATGGAGTTCTTGATTCGAGGCAGTACTTCCTTGCACAAACACCCCTTAATTGACAAATTATCTATTCTGATTCTGAAAAGCCAGACTGCAATTGAATTTAAGGAAAAATGGTCTCGAATCCAAGCCGGAGGAAGTGCCAACTCGGCACTTGACTCATATAAACATGAATTTGAAGGATTAGTCGAATCTGCTCGGCCAAAAGACGTTTATGACCATGATGAAAGGAGCATTATCTTCAGTATGGAGGATGACCCTCACTACGCTACCTTTGGCAACTTGAAACTCATGGGAGAGCCTATCCAAAGGCTGAGGAGCGTTACTGCTTTGACAGGATATTCGCGAGGTGCTCTTGGGGATTTAGAAAATCAAATCGCTCCGAAAACGATTGATTTGTCACATAACATTCACGGCGATGATTGGTATGCAGCAAGTTCAGCCTTCGGCGAAGGTATTCTTATTACGCTCGATGAAGAATCTGATCCATTCATCCAATCAAATAGGTGGAATGAGTGGATTTCGGAACACCAAACCTTGGTCCAAGATTCACTCAATGAGCAAAATCAACCAGTTCCTTGGATCTTATTTAGATCACCAAGAACCGCTTTAATGCAAGAGGATGAGTGGAAACCGAGTGAACACGAAGCACCAGGATTCTTTACAGAATCTCATCCATTATTTGTCTGGTGGCACACATTTTCTCATCATCTCATCCGCGCTGTTCAAGCTGAAACTGGTTACTCATCATCAGCAATTTCTGAAAGAGTATACGCTGTTCAAAAACCTGATGGGAAATGGACCGGCGCAGTTCTTCTCTATGTCACTGAAGGAGGGATGGATGGTACTTTGGGTGGACTGATCTCTCTCCTCCCGAATATGCAAATCTATCTTGATCGTGTCAGAAGGGACTCAGTTGTGTGTTCAATGGACCCCTTGTGTGAAGAAGGACCATCAAGAATCTTGCCTGAAATTGGATGTTATGCTTGTACGTTCAATCCAGAAACATCTTGTGAACATAGAAACATGTTCCTTGATCGTTTATTAATGGTCGAGGGCGCAGGAATTTGAGAGTGGTGGTGTAATGTCAACCAACTACTCAGATGAAGTGAGGGTTCTTTTGGGACCATCAGTTATTTCATCCGAGATTGAAGGTGCGCATCTCATGCGGAAAAATCTCCTAGATACAATAGACCGTGCAAATGAATCTCTGCTCATCGCCGGATACATGCTGAGCTCTACCGAAATTTCGGAAAGAATAATGTCCAAATGCTCGAGGATCGAAGTGATTATTCACTTAGACAAGAAACAAACCTTCGGTAATGAACGAGCGACTTCAGTGTACCATGCTTTGGTAAAAGCTGGAGCGGTTGTCAAATTGCACAGCGACATTGTAGAAGGAAGCATGCACGCTAAAGTCATCATCTCTGATAATAAAGAAGCGATTGTAGGTTCTGCGAATTTGACATACAGTGGCGCAGACAGAAATTTAGAAATGGGCATCAGAATACGAGGCCCAAGCGTCAAAATTCTTCGTAACACAGTCACCTTAGCTTTAGGGGGGATATCTTGACCATCAAATCAGATTTCCGACTCTTAGATGGCAAACCAAAACGTGTTTTTGGCTATGATCTCAAGAGCGCAACACACCGTGTAGAAGGAGATTGGAGACGAACTAAACCTCTTTCCGAGCTCGACGAATTGAGGTTGCAAGCCGTAGGTGGTTTGCTCCATGCTCTCCCGGGGTGGCCTTTAGCAGACGGGATTGACCGAAGCAAATACACCCCCGATTCACATCAACTTCTCGTAAGCGATATGCTTGCAACAAATTGGTTTCACGATATTGAAGGGCTCGAAAATTTTGGTCGGACGCGAGTACTTGTGGCCGATGAAGGGGGAACCGGAAAAACACTCGGAGTTTCCTTAGCGGTTCGCTGGACAACGATTCAACAAGATGCAAAGGGCCCTGTCTTAATTCTTGTGCCGCCGTTGCTCAAAGAGCATTGGCTTGATCATTTACAAGCCGTTTTTTCTGACGATCCTGACCGTGTTCAAATGCTCAATAGCGCACGGTTCTTTGACCCAATACAACATCATAACCAGATTGTCATCATGTCGAAATTTTCTTGGATCTACCATTGGAGTGGACGTGAAAATGAAATCACTCCCCTATGTGTCGTGATCGATGAAGCGCATCAAGGTCGAACTGGAATGACGCTTGAAGAAAATGAAGAGGGCGGTGATGAAGAAGGTTTGGGGAATATTGTAGATGAGGAAGAGATATTCACCCCAACTGTTCAAGCCGAGGTATTGCAACAAACCTGCGCTAAGGCACGTTTTGCAATTGGCGTAACAGCTACTCCAATTAACATTCACACTAAAGAAATAGAATATATTCTTGCCATGCTCGGTTCAGAAAGTCAGTGGAAACAAGATACGAATAGTATAAATGGCGAAATGAATCACGAATGGCAAAAATCACTTGCTGCCGTTACTACATGGGCGCGTAATGCCAACGATGCCACTACGTCATGCCCTGCCGAATTGTTGATGCCTTTATTGACAATGCTTCGCGATGAACAATACCCAAAACAGTGGAATGAATTCAGCCAGGCCGAAATTGATTCATTAATTCACTGGTTCGATTCAATTTGCGATGGAAGCACAACCCTCACACCAAGTCATGCACTTCGGCGTGTTCGAGATTTGCACCCCTATGGTCGACACTTGAGCATGGTACTTCGGGTGGACCTTATTCCTCGCCATGTGGATGAACAGCAACAATTCAGGATTCGTAAGGAGCGAACAGAGCGATTATCAATTGGAGAAGACATTCTTTACTTTCTGTCCGAAATACGAAGAAACGACAAGGTAGTCGGTTTGCTCAAGACCCTCAATCAATCCACGCGCATAGTTTGTTCGCATCGAAAGAACCCAAAGAACACGGATGAAAGTGGTGAACCACGATACTGTGGGACAAAAGAAAAGCCTGTGACTTGGGATTTCACAAATCAGCAATCGTTAGGTTTTTGGGCACACGTTCAAACTATGGCAGACCCGCGAATCGAACGACTCGTCGACCAAATCCGGGTAGATTTGGCACACCAAGACGAAGGCCTTCCCGGTCGGGTCACCCAGCGCGGTTGCGTAATATTCACTGATTGGCGTGGAACGATTGACAGTCTCAAATGGGAAATTAATCTTCGGCATTCTGTTGTTGATGGGGTTCAATTGGATCTCTTCGAATTGACCGGAAGCACCGATGTCAATAATGCGAAAAGACGCTTAGAGGAATGTGAGCGATTGTCTGGAAAGGAGAATCACTACCCAATTTTGATTTGCACAGCTGCTGGCGAGGTTGGCCTCGATATGGAATGGGCCTCCACATTGGTTCATTGGGATTTAAATCCAAATCCACAACGAATGGAGCAACGAACATGGAGGCTTGATCGAAGAATCAGCAGTGATTCAACTCGAAGGCATTATTCTGTGATACACATGATTTGTGACGATATTCCACACCACGAAACGCTTGAAGAGACAATCAATACCAGATATGAACAAGCAGCCGAAAGTTTAGGTCTATCAGAGCGATCATATATCCCAGAGGGGGCTGATGAGATTGAAATTCACCCGGGTGGTTCTGCTCATTCACCCCATCTGATGGATGACGAACTGAATCACTTGGATGTGATGTTTCACGGGGGCGAGGATCAAAACCATTGGCCTGGCCCTCGGTTAAAGGAAGCGGAGAGGCTTAGATGTGCCGCTATATCCGAATATTGTGTTTCTGAACAGTTCCTTCGAAGCAGCGAGACCATTTTGCAAAACGGACATGTGAGCGAGACTGAACCCTGGCCCCCTCGTCTTACTCTCGGCGATACACGAATTCGAAATGTACGAGATCTCGAAATGATTTCCCCCGCACTCTCAAGGAAGTTTTCACCAAAAATCCCAAACCATGCTGATGCATTGACGTATGCTTGCTCCTGGGAATCACTCTCACCCGGCATGGACCTGTTGCCGAATCTCTCACAAGTTTCTGCTCAATTATTCCCTGGAGTTTTAGATGAATGTGGTAAAATAGAGAAGTTGATTCGAATATCCATCGATTTTCCTGTCGATAAATGCGTTCTCGCAATCAATAAAGAAATTTCTAACTTGACCATTGGAGGGGGCTCCAATTTCCATGACCGAGGTTTGAGAATTATCTCACTCGAAGGTGAGCAACTCTTCGCCGATGAGGGAGATGGCGTTGAAAGGCAAGCATGGTCGATTGTCTTCCAATCCATGAAGTCCCTTTTCATTCAAGAAGATATCTCTTCCATTGAGCCCCTTCTACTTGATGAACTTGGGGATCAAATTGGGCAGCAGCATGTCGCTCAAAGAATCGACGATCTACGCAGACGAAACGAAGAGAAAAACCGAGAGAAAAACGCAATCCAAAATAAAATCGAGGAATGCGGGGAAGATCATGAGGGGCATAATCGGCGCGTTGCTCGCATTGAAGGTCTTGGGGAAGACATTGTACAGCGAGATGAAGAAATAGAAACCCTTAGGGGGTTTTCTAATACCCTTACACCGATTGCTATTGTGGAGAGATTAAAATGAATTCAGAAGATTATGGATGGAAACCTGAAGTAAGCCAATGGTACGACCAAGCTCTAGAGAACCGAAACAATCCCGACGCAAATATCTGGACAATTATACAAAGACCAGAGAATTCTTTCCAAACTGCCAGTTGGTGGTTAGCTCGAAAAATTATTCAGGATGCGAGTACTTTTGAACTCGGTTATAGAAATCAAATCAGACATCTTGTTTCAAGGGAAGAAGCACAAGGAAGTTTTCCATTTACGCAATACATTAGGGAATTATGTCAAAATGCATTGGATTCAGTTATGAATGATGAACACTTAACGATTGAGTTAATAATCGATGATTCAGGAATGGTATTTTCCCATGATGGGAGGTCATTTAAAGGACCTACACCGACCTCTCCTGAGGGAGAAATGGCGTCTCTATATGCTCCGGGAATGACTACTAAAAGGGGATCTTTTAATTCCGAAGGACGATTTGGTATTGGTTTTAAGGGATGGATGCTTTTCTTTGAAGGAATTAAACATGAACATTCGGACGGCAATCAAAAAATTCAGATTGGATATCGGTTTGAAGGCGATGGATACAATCAAGAAACTTTACATTTAAAGGGCACAGAGGCTCCTGAAAACAGTGAACCTAGTATTCGAAAAACATCATTTAGGTTTTCAGAACCAACTGATGAGTTCAAACATCCTTCGATTGAAGAGATCGTTGATGAATGGTTGCCTATGATACGTTTCGCACATCATGGAGTGACTATAAAAATCAATTTGATGGGGGATGAAGTTGAAATCATACATGAAGTGAATACTTTGGAAACATTAGAGAATCCTGCTATTAATCAAGAAATATTTGAATCATTCACAAAAACTGACTTGGCATCTACAATCTCTTTAAATAAATTTATTTGCACCTATGAAAGTTGTGAACCAATTCCCTTCGAGCTTATACCTGACTGTCCAGAGTGTGGAGATAACTCTGATGTTGAACGTATTCCTTGTGATGATGATTTGCTTTTTCAATATTGTTGTACATATGATGATTGCGGAGATGTTCCTTTCTCGGCAGCACCAGACGGTCCAGATTCGCTAGTACCAGACTGTCCAGAGTGTGGAGATAGTAACGATGTAATCCGTAAAGAGAGAATCACTGAAGAACGAATTATGGCATTCGATCACAAATAATGGAATCAGAAGAAGTTAGCAGCGCAATCACTGAATACATCGAAGGAGAAAAGCGACACTATTCATCTTTACAAAATCAAGACCAAAATCCGTGGCTAATGGTAGAACCTAAAGATTGGTATGTTCAAAAACGTGTAACTCTTGGAATGAACCTAAACCAAATTTCAGTGAATTCTCCATGGTTATTTTCAATGGCCGAAATTACCACTGCTACTGGGTGGCCACAAGAGAAATTATATCATAAATCAAATTGGATCATTGACGGTCCATTTATTCTTTCTCCAACGCGTAAAGAGTTAAAAAACGATGAAATTGCAAAAAAAGCAAATGCAGCATTGCTTCAGTTTATCGTCTCGAAATGTGCTCCTCAATTAGCAAATTATCTTCATCAAAATGAAGACCTTTCGTTACTAAACAAATCAACACCATTTGATGTGATGTTTGAATCGGACATTCGACACCCTCTCATAAATCCATTCCATGGAATACTATTCAAACATGAGAGAAATGAAGTTTTAGATTGGAGAGTTAATCCTCAAAATTACAATGATATATTCGGAGGTCGCACAATATATTGCAACTACAGTGGTGAGTTAATTAATGCCAACCTTATTCGCAGAATCCCCGCCTTTTGGAAGATTGATGACGGGATGAGCTTGTGTGAATGGATTCAAGAGCGAGAAGAGGTGATGCTGGAGCAGTTTGATTTCATCCCATACTCCATCGCCCAGGATGATCTTGAAATATTGAATGAAGAAAACGCCCCTCTAACCTGGACAATCCCAGAAATTGGGAAAAACAAATTATATACTATTCTGAGTGAAGCAAACCTACTCGAGGAATTAGTTAATGATTACCCGAGAGTCGTTCATCAAGACTGGTATGAAATACCGGTTGAAGCCAATGTTAAAGACTTTATATTTGGCCAAGAGCCACATGACTGTGACATTTTGGGCCAAATGAAAAATTATGCAATTGACTCATCACTGAGATTCATAGATGAAGACAATCAAATTTCACATAAATACAATCAAAAGAAAGATAAATGGATTGAGTTTGACGGTTTTTATTGCCTTACCGTTCCCGCCGAGGCATCAGATGAATGGTGGTTTGATCGATTGATGGAACGAATCATTCGAGACCAAATCGTAATTCCAAATGATGTGATCGATTCTGTTTCGTCACATGTAAATAACTCGCAAGATTGTTCTTTCTTTGTCGCTAAAGTGAAAGCACTGTACAACGATTCTGATCACACTATTCGACTCTCTCGAGAAGAGTTAGCAATCCTTCCTAAAGATTTGAAATATAAGAAAAATTGGACTATTTTAACAAATACACTCACTGCTTGGAATATTAACACTCAACAGACTACCGGTACTGGAATCGGCTTGTGGAGGGGTGTCAATGCAGAAAACTACACTCAGATTAGCAGTAATAATAGAATCTATTTATCTCGTGATCTAAGTGAGAGACAATACTTTTGCACATACAATGGTGAGGGTTGCGGCGGATTTGTTGAGTCTGAGCAACTTGAACATGGAATTATGCCAAATTGCCCCGGTTGTGAAGATAATGCTGATGTGATTCTCCAAAGCCTGGTCGAAATCTTGACTGAGAGGAGTTATTTTGCAATAATGGGTGAACCAATAAATTCAGAAAAGATTATATCGGTTATATCAGATTTTTTCGAAAAACCGTCTTACAGAACTGAATTTGATAATTCGGCAGTTTTAGTGGTTAATCCATACCCGCAAACTGAAATAATACTAGATAATTTAAAGACTCAAAATTGGACCAAAATCCCCACGCTCAGTGTGACGAGTCACAGCAATACACTTCCAAAAGAAGTCACATACAACGATAGAGGAGATTATAATCAAGAAAGCGATATTTTTCTAAGACCAAATTGGGCAGAAAGTGCCGCCGGAGTGAATGCAAATCTTGCATCATATTATTCTAATTTTTACGGACATGTACTGAACTTGAACGGCAACAGAAACCAAAGGCAAAAAAATGTTTTAGTTCGTGAAATAGGGATAAAAGAACTGCTAATCCATTTTGAGTGGCCTCAGGATAATGAATTTATTCAAAATTTACGATTAGTTGCTATGATAAACCAAGAACGGATAGTAAATTACCCCCGTCTAAATGCATCATTCATACGAGTGAACCGAGCAGGATCTCGAGGGATGTATTCAATCAAAAGAGCCTCTGTACGTACCACAAGACAAAGACAACCTGCATTTGATAGCCAGCAATTGATACCATTTGGAGAAAGTCAACCACTTACAGATTTAGGAATGTGTGGGTTTTCAGAAACGCCATCATACGAAGCAATTCCATGGATCATTTCGCTAATGAATGAAGATGAAGAGGAATGGGAATATTTAGGAATGGTTGAAGATCTGGAATTAGTTCATTATTCTGAAATTAAAGTGGATATTCTACCTGCAGACGACATATTACGTTTAGGTTTATGTAGAGGAGTTCACAAAGTGATCGATGAAATAGTTGAACAAGATACAGATTTCGGAACAATTTTACTAATTGGATTTGCTAAAATGGTTCAACTCCTTGATTCTAGTCTTCTTAGTGATTCTAGCGTGTTCAGACTGTTGGACGATAACCAAGTAGGCATTGGTGTAGACCATAAAAATGCGATTCTGGCTCTACTTGAGAACGCTATCCAGGATTCTGTTTTAGAGGAGGAGGGAGTTGCACTATCTGCTCTAAGATCCTCTTTACAAGGCGTCCAAGCCCAAACTTGGCAAAGTGTTCTTGAAGTAATCGATGGATTAGATACAAACGAGGAAAAATGGAATCTATTCTACGCCTCAAAAAACCTTCCCCCAAATCCAGCTGTGTTTCAATACCGAGTGCCATACGACGATTTTCGTCGCATGGGAAGAAACTGCAGAATCAACACACACTATGCTTTCATGAGCAATCAAAATGCAATCGCATTATTTAATATTCAAAGCGAAAGTCAAACAGTAGATGCCTGTTCATGGGCGATTCCTGGTAAAGATAGTCGTATTTGCATTTTGGATCAAAACCTTGTCGAACTCCTGGAATGTGATGGTGCTGCTGAATATACAATTGGAAAGGCGAATTTCAGAGGTGTGCTAGAAAGTGCAGAAACAAACACCGAAGGGGTAGACGTAAACTCAAAATGGGGCTTTGCTCAACTGATAATTGCGCTCAAATCAGCACAAATGGAAAATCAATCAGGCTTCGAACCATTCATCCCTCAACTTGGGGAAAGAGAAATCAACCATCCTTGCCAAGTGTTCACAGGGGGACAAATACATTTGGGTAAGGGTGGTTGGGATTTATGTGTAGATTCAGCAGATGAGAGTCAACAAAGTATCCGTCTTGTCACAAATAGCATTGATCAAGGCTCCAAGAAAACTCTTCTTCAACTTCTCAAAAAGATCGGTATTCGCCTTGCGTATTTGAAAAACATGTCGATTCAAAGCGAGAGCGGAATTCAGCAACTTGCTACAACGTTTGACATGGACCTCGATGAGTTGAAGTCTAGAATTGAAGCATTGAAAGAGCGAGTAACTGGCACACTCCTCAACCCATGGAATGGAGTGGGCGAACAGAGTGAAGCAGAGCAAT
Organism: uncultured Candidatus Poseidoniales archaeon; assembly: GCA_905182715.1. Classification (GTDB taxonomy): domain Archaea; phylum Thermoplasmatota; class Poseidoniia; order Poseidoniales; family Poseidoniaceae; genus MGIIa-L1. The sequence goes on along the minus strand of CAJJCP010000007.1, from coordinate 84,278 downwards.
GGGATCTTAATTTCGGTCAAAAACCCGAATGGAGATCTGATAAAAACGCAGCAATAGAAAAAGTATCTGCGCGTAAACTGTTGAGACGATACACCTCTGCAATCCATTCGCTCCTTTCACGAGGAGAACTAGAGCCCCCTCGTAGTGACGACACTCAAAGACTCATTCGTTTACTTGGCAATGCTCGAGACGAAATCAAAACGGCATTATACCCAAACGTGGGTTCATTATTGGCCGACGAGCCAATTATCTATCCCCCCGGTGAAGTGATCACGGAAATGGGTAACCTTCGCCGAAAGCGAGTTCTGGGTAGCCAAGAGGTGGGAATGCTAGATGACTCAAAATTGAATCTATTTCTTGGGAACTTACTTTTCCTAACCCGATTCTCAACCCATCGAGGTACAATGTATGCCAGCGGTTTCGGTTTGAAGGAAAGAAATGATCAAACCATTCAATCATCGATTCATCAATTATTGAATCATACCAACGCTTGGGGCAATGATGAAACGATTCTGTTGCGGGATGTTATGCAAATGGGGCCGAGAAACTATTTATCGCTTCGACTGCACAAATATCATGCCATTTGCATGGTTGCTCTTGACGATGCGTTTGAGAAAATGATGGAGGAAGAAGAATGACCCGATTTGAAAACTTGATGGCTGATAACACAAGGCGAATGAATGGAAACGTGCAGGCTGCCCTCTACCATACCTTTGAATCGATGATTACCGATCGTGGACTGGTCTCAAATCCAGAGTTTTTCTTACCGCCTAATGAGTACGATATTGTGGGTGGCATTGCAGATTCAATAGCAGGAGAAACTGCATTGATCTCTGCATCAAATTGGACATATGATTCAGATGTTGATTGGTCTGAGATTGAACACTTGATCAAGAAAGGAGAAAGATTCTTACAAAGTTGTACTGAATTCTCAAGCGGCTTTCCTTCCGATCTCGATGTGTTGAGAGATAATTTCACACGGCTTTCACAACACAACAACCTCGCAGAAACCACATTACTCGTCATACTGTGCGCTGGGCGAGTCAAAGATTCAGATAAAATGAGGGCTCGAAACAGTGATTTGCGAACAGAGATTGTGGACTTAAATGAGTTTAATGGGCAATCCGAAGTCTCATCACTAAACGTCAATTTCCAAGATTTTGGAGAGCTGCCTCAACTTATTCCTGCACGTAATAACGCTGAAGACCACGAAGTGCACATGGGTGTGATTCCTGGTGAGACCCTTGCCAGACTGTACGATCGGTTTGGGATTCCACTTCTCGATGGAAACGTTCGCCATTTCCTCGGTCAAGTAGGCCCAAACAAAGGTATTGCACAAACGATTATCGATGAACCTGAGCGATTTTGTTCATACAATAACGGAATCACAGTCGTTGCAGAAGGTGCGAATATTGTTCAAGGGAAGCTTACCTCTGCCGACCAAATCTCAGTCGTAAATGGCGGACAAACGTCCGTATCGATCTTCAAGGCGATGAAGAAAGGCGAGGATTTATCGAGAGTTTTCGTTCCGATGAAGTTCATTGTTCTCACGACTGAAAACCCTCACGCTCGCAAGGGGCTTCTCGAATCGATCAGTCTGTATTCGAACACTCAAAGCAAAGTCAATGATGCTGATCGAATGGTCAACATGCCGCCTCACCCGGAACTACAAGAGATCTCAGAAATGGAAAAGATGTTTTCAGCAGGAAAGGGCTGGTATTATGAGCGACGCCGTGGGGAAATAAGAACCAAGGAGTTGACCATGGACGCAGCTTCGTTTGAACGATGGCAACTCAAGTACCCGCCTCAAAATGTCATCCACGCATCTGCTATTGGTATTGCTTGGAACGCTTGGTGGGGCTCACCCCACATTGGAGCATCAGGCAAAAATAAAGGTTTCTTTCACTATCATAACGAGTTGACAATGCGGGTCGCAAAGAAGAATTGGGATGCTGAAATGCACCACAAAAAGACAATTGGACTTTCAAAGATCCACAAATTCGCTTCTGATTTCATGGCCACTACTTTTTCGGGATTGCGTTCAGCAACGTTGCCACACGTGCTTGGTTGGTTGTCAAAATTATCTGAAAACAGACTGGATTTGGTTGATATCTGGAAAATGGACGACCTTTCAGAAGATCTGAAGAAGGCAATCGTTGTGCTTGCAAAACCTGTTGACAAGTTAATTCGAAATTATCAAGAAGACGACCAAAAGCAGTGGGCGAAAGTCTCCAAGCTTGCACAGAGGCCGTGTGGTCGCTGCCTGTGCCGACAGAATTTACTGCACTGGAACCTGAAGATGATGCAGGATGGGCAAGATGTTCAAGGCGATCCCGCTGAGTATGTGATGGAACTTGGCAAAAACAAACTCTGGGAAATGTACCGATGGGGGAAAGCCAATGGTGTGTTGATTCCATAGGCAATCAAATTATTAACCAGCATTCTCATTAACACTGTATCGAGAGGTAAGAAACCCTCTGAGAAGCAGGCAGGAGTCATCTTGCGTGCTTGGACTGGGTGTTGCGCAGCAGGGTATGATCCTGACCGAGATTATCCCGAATACCAAAAATGAGTCGGACAAGAATTTTAGTATTGAATTCAAACACATCATAACGAACCAACCAGGACGCTCATTAAGGAGATAATCATGCGAACAAATGTGGGCTCTGATGATTTCAAAGCGATTGATTTATTTGCAGGCCCAGGAGGGCTAAGTTTAGGTCTCACAAGTGCTGGATTCCAAGTTATTGCTGCTGTTGAGCTTGATCCTGATGCTGGTAAAACATACAGACACAATATTGGCAATCATACGGAGATTGAAGATATTACTAAATTCAAACCAAAAACTCTTCACAATAAACTAATTGATTCTGGTGTTTTGAAGAAAGGTGAACAGATTTCGCTCATCGCAGGTGGACCCCCATGCCCTGGCTTCTCACTCATTGGTAGATCAAAGATTTCAGATTTGATAAAGAATAAAAAAGGCAGTTATAAGAAAAATAAAGAATGGCGGCATCGTTTTATCGACGACCCGAGGAATCACTTATTTCTCGAATTTGTAAAATATGTAAAACAATTTCAACCTGATTATTTCATTATGGAAAATGTGTCAGGAATGACATCTTATCAAATCGATGAGGATCCAGTGGTTGAAGTCATTAAAAAGAAATTTACTGGATATCATGTAGAGGAAAGAGTCCTAAGTGCAGCAGATTTTGGCGTACCACAAGACAGAAGGAGAATCATTTTTCTTGGTTCTAAAAAAGGATTGAATAAGTGCGAATTCCCAATCCCAGAGCAAAAGAAAAATACGCTGAATGCATTAGATGCTATTCAAGATTTAATCGAGATTGTTCCTACAAAGAACGGTGTAGTTGATGTCAGATACAAGAGTTCGAGTTCTAAGGGCGGAATCTTTAGAAAACAAATGCGTGATTGGATTTGCCATCGTCAAAATGGTGATCAAGTTAATGGTAAGTCCTCTCGGAAAACAAGCCACTGGACCCGGAATGTAAATGATAGAGATCGAGTGATATTTCCTCTTATCAAAAGTGGATCTCCATCTCTATCTAAAGGTCCGATAATTTACCCTTCATCTCAACCGAAACAAATCTATGGTGACCTTTACCCAAGTCAATGGTCAACTGCTTTGGTTCCTGGATTTAAAAAGGCCAATTTAAAAACGTCAACTGTTGAGAATCGACATTACATTGAAAATAAGAACGGAACAAGATGGGTAATGTATCCATCGAAGAATTTCAAAGATAAAATGAGGAGAATACGTTGGAATGAACCGGCACCTACTGTGGTGGCCCACATGGCCAAGGACGGCTATATGTTCATCCATCCATTCCACAATAGAACGATTACAGTGAGAGAAGCAGCACGGTTTCAATCATTTCCAGATTCATTTGAGTTCTCTGGTTCAATGACAAGTCAATTTCGACAAGTTGGAAATGCCGTTCCACCGTTGTTGGCAAAAAAGCTCGGAGAAGTTATTCTAGAATCGATTAAACAAAATACCAAGTCGAAATGAAATCGTTCAATTACTATTTAATTAGTCTGATATTCTTTTCAAGAGCACTGAATCGACACCTGGGTGTATTGGATTATCATGGCACAATGTAACAACTTCAAATCGTCCATGCACACCTAACAAATTTGATTTTTCATCAATGATTAATAGAACAGGGGCACCATGTTTCCGTTGTTCAATCAAGGCCGAATTCTCTTTAGAGTTGTAGTTTACAAGTGCTTCTTTTGTTCCGCGATTTGTGACCATCAGATAGTATAGAAAAACCCCTGAGCCTTCATCGATCCATCTGTCTGAATATCCTGAATGTAACGAGCATCGTGCAATGACCTGCAAGTAATTTGGAGGAGTTCCTAGCCAGTTTATTCCTTTTTGGGGCGTATTTCCAACTTCGGAACCGGTGAATAGTTTAAATCGATCAGTTCGTGAGACTTTGTCACCTCTTTTGACAGCAAGAATATCACTGACTCTATCAAATCGGGAAGTCATATGTGATCCAAGGAGTGCTACTACTTCTGGATGTTGATCTCATCAATCGGCCAGGGACACATCATTGCCAATGGGCAATACCGACGGAATATGTGAATAATTCACTCTTCTTCTGACCACAATCTCCGCATCACTTTACCAGTTAATTGACCGGCAGCAACGGCTTCCATATCGTGGTCAACGATGAGATGTTTGATCAATTCATGTTGAACAATCAGTGACTTGCATTTGGGACATTCTAACTGTCGAGCTGGACGATAGCCGACGAATTCCATACGGCCTCGAGCGGTTGAGAGTCGTCGCCCAGTGCGAAGCAGAACTGAAACGAACACCAGAACGAATAAGACAATGCAACAACCAAAGCCCATGAACACACCTGAAGCAGGGTTTTGAGTCAATTGAAGGTCTTGGTAGACCTTGCCATCAGTTGAGTTTTGATGCTTTGATATGTCGATGGAATGCGTGAATGATTCTCCACGCACTGCGAGCTGGATTTCCAAACCGTCTTCTTTTGCCTCTGCATCAATGACGATGGTGAAGTCACCATAGACATCGGTCAAAGCACTGGTGTCACGGTATTTGTAACAATCAAAATTCGATTGCTCACACTGCACTGAGACGTAGTCAAGTGTAACTGCTGAACCGTCTGCATAGGTGGCTTTTCCAGAGATGCGATAGGTCTCAGCACTGGCTAAGGGGAGCAGAATGACTGCGAACAGGAGCACCAGCAACACTCTTCGCATGGTGAGAACAAGTGATGGGGACTTAAAGACCCTTGATTATCCGCACAAACGGCAAATAGAATCCTTGGTGATGACCAAAAACAGTTAACTTTCTGCTTTTTGTAATGTGAATTTATTTCCTTCAACATGAGTAATTCTGCAAACTTCTGATGACAATTGCCCATTGGCAACATCCAAAAATGATTGGCTTAGCATTCTACTTATCTCTCTTCGCACATCACTTAAAAAATTAAACTGAACTACAACACGTTTTGGCTGAAATTGAATTCTAATACGTGATTCGTGTGCTAAACCATCAATCAATATTTCAATTGGCACTCTTAGATTATCCTGTGTCAAACCAAAGTGAGAGATGAATGGATCTTGTTCACTAACAGGAATATTAAATCCGAATGTGAAAAAGGTGGATGTTGGAGTTACAAGTAAATCTGATAGATTGGTTCTTATTTCAACAGGTTCTGCAAATGTCGATTCTTCAGATAGTGATAGTTCTTCAGTTTCAGGAACGGTAGCAGTTTGTTCAGAAATTGATTCCTCTAGCGACATGTTTGAAATTAGTGTATTTTTCAGAATTTGATATCTTTCTCTGAGGAATGGGATGTAATCAGATTTGCAAAAGTTTTCACCTATTGATATTTTGTCTATATCACAAAATAGCATTCCATCTAATTGTTCATCCAATATATCTATGTTATCTTGGGAAAGATCATTTCGATATTCTACCAGAGTCTTGTTAGATTTCTCTCTATTTGTAGCGTCAATGAAAAGTGCTAGATTTGCAATACAATTTATTGGCCATCCCTCGTCATTATTTGAGGTTAAAGCACGTACTAATCTACTCACAGGAAATAGATGTTCGATCTCATAATTATTCTCATAGTTATCTCTGAATGAGACTCTCGGGCTGTATAGATATTTCAATACAACTTGTTTCGCAGAGCCTTCATTAGCCCGTTTATATTCGGACCTCTCAATTTGGGGTTCAAACCAATTATCAAGAATACCTTCGAATCTGGAGATGTCAAATTCAGACAAATAATAATTAGATGGAGCATAATTATCATCGGCAGTTTGCTTCCAAGTCATTTTGAAAAGTCTCGAATCTCCCGAGCCTTTCCAATTTTGTTGAAGTAAATCTACAAGATAATGCTGGGGTAAACTTCTACGTAAAGTTTCTTTTTCAGTCATCCAACTTTCTCTCTCATTCCAAGTTTCAGGGTCATATCTTCCAACAACACATCTTGAGATCATTGAAATGATTTGGTTCGTACTATGTGCGTGGGATTGTTTTCTCGTATTCAGTTTCAAACCGATATTCGGTTCTAAAACCTCTTGAACAAATGAAGCAGCATCATCACATGCCTTGAAGAATTCAGTTAATCGCAACGATCCGAGCTCTTCTCTGAACTTAGTTTCGATATTAGACATTTTAGAAATGGGTAACTGGTTTATTACAGTGGCTAATGCAAACGCAACTGATTCTTCTTCGTGGGGATCTTTTGCTGAAAACAACAATGAATGTTTTTCTGCAAGAACTTTACCCATTCCAAATAAATACTCATACAAACTAAATTCCGAATCAGATCTAGATTCGTCCCAAATATCGATTCTAAATCCTTTTTCTTCTAATGAACGGTGTTTTCTTTTTATTGAATGGATAATCTCTCTTTCTTGTGTTCTAACAGATACATCGACCCATTGGGCTGCCAAAATCTGATATTTGGACAATTGAACACTTCCTGTATTTATTCTCTCAAAAATATCGGGGAGATGTTTTGGGTCTCCTTCGTATACTATGATTGGTATTTCTTGGTCGTCGATATTCACCTTCTCTTTGACAGATTCAAGAAAACTAAGAGTTGAGGGATATATAAGCGAATGAGATTCGAGTGATATAGAAAACTCATTCTGTAAAATGTTCATCAGATTGTGGGAATCAAAACCATCAGACAGGAGAGTCGTTTTTGTTTCTTTTTTTCCATATTTCCATGACCGGATTCAATTCTAAAATGGTATAATTACCATTTGTTGCTTTGTTGATTGATTCTATCAGTGCGTTGAGTTCTGCACCGACTCGATTCAACCCAAAAAACATCAATGGCTCTCTTTTATATTGCCAAATCGAAAATGCTCTTTGCAGACCGTCTACTAATTGATATTCTTTTACTTCCTGAATTGATGACTTTTGATACAACATGAGAGCCCCAATCGGAAATCCTCTATGTATAGAATCAATCAATGATTCTTGCTTTTTTTGACCCCACATTATATTTCGTTGAAATTGTGGTATTTTGATTACATGCAAAGCACTAGTATCATTTCGTTCTCCAGCTTCTAAGGCTGAAATGAGTTTGCGTATTGACCACGAATCTGGAGAGGTTACTTCACGTGGCATGGATAGTCGTTACAACCGCACGATCTAAGTGTTTTGGAAAAAGAGAATCTTTGAACAAATATGGATTGAATACATTAATCTATTAGATCGATATCAGTAATGGAATTAGATTGAAATAGTTCAACGGCATATCGGCATTATGTATTTCTCACTGCAGTGTTTGTATAACTTAAAAATCTTCTTTTATCGTCATCAATTTGAACCATTCAGTAACTTGGTCAAGTGATACTAACCAAGCCTTCTTCGCATTGTAACTTGGAAAATCTCTTGGATGAGCAATAGCATTTCTAATTAGTTGAACATCTTTGAAACGGTCAACCATGAAAGATTTTTTCACGGTGAAATCAAACTTATCAAATCGTTTAATCATTATCTCAAATAACTGAGAAAGTGTAAGATATTCAAATTTCTTTTCTTCTGTAAAGATAGTGATGTCACTCCAATTTTTCTCTTGCTCTAATCCAATTTCAATGGCATTTTGGTATTTCGAATTCAGATATTTGGTGATCACCTTCGGCCCCTCAAGTTCTAAGGCCGCAATACAAGCTGCTCTAAGTTGGAATTCTAATTCTTCTAATCTACGCTTAGTCTTGCTGCTTATCTTCAGTGAGGTATAATCCTCAAACCCTATTCCTGGTGCGAATTCAGGAGAAAAGAATGTCGGACTCGCCTCTCTTAATCCAACGATGATATCACTGTAGAAATCTCTCCGAATTGATTGATTACCCGCCTTTCTTATGTCTTTTTCACCAGCAAAAAATCCATAATCTTTACTTACGATCATTTCAGAAATTTCGGTACCGAACTTATACATCAGTGCTCGTGAACTTCATCACTTAGCCAGTCATTAGAAAAACTTCTCGCTGAGGAGAAATACAGACATGCATCTTTGAATAATTTACAAATGATTTCCATCGAATAAGAAATCAACAACCAGTTCTTTTCTTTTACATTTTTAGTATTTTTTGCCCATTCATTAGGCATTGTTTCATACATTGCAGCAAACATTGCAACCAACAAATCTTCAACGTCTCTCACTACATCATCAGGTTGATTTTTTCTTACAAGAACCCCAGATTCCCATATAGTTGGATCATCTAAATTTTTACACATCGCTCCGAAACCGAGAACTTCGGTTGGTGTTTGGCTTGGTATTCTAATTCTCGAGGAGAGTGGACTGTTGGGATTTTGATTGACTGCTTTCCAAACATTTGATACGTAGTATTGACGGCACATGATTTCATTTTCTTTGTTTTCTGAAGACTCAAATTGCGCATCCCTAAACAATTCGCCTTTCAGATCCCAAATTAAATCACCAGACACTTTAGTTTGGTTAGAATTGATTGAGGTGAACTGTTTAGCCTGAAGCATGCCGTCTAAGCCCTGAAGGGCACAGATTGAAATTGGTTTATCAGTATTTGAAAATGCAGAACCATATAATCTATGCTGGCCATCAATTATCCACATATTCCCATAGATATTCGGCAAGGTCAATTTACCCATATTTCCTTCGACTTGTTCGAAATCCTCACCTTTGACTGCGACAACTATAGAGTTTAGGGAAGAATGAGGCTGTTGCTTCAAGATATTTCCCTATCTCCTGCACCTTGTCGGGCTTAACCATTCGTTGATATGCCATTGCGAAACCAGTATCTTGGGGCAGTCTTCTGTGCACATACATTGTATCTACAACATCCTTGGCACTGGCAAAGAAACTGTACACCTTCGCTCCATCAATTTCTTCCATCAGTGCGTTGAATGATGGAACTTGGTAGGGCAATTGCTCTCCTTTGAATAACTCTTGGCATAGAACGGTTCTTGCAAAATTGCCATTTTTGCCTGCAATTCTGTGCAACTCGTCAACGAATCGATCGTTGATAAAATAATTACCATGAGATTCTTTGAGTTGTTCTTTCAGCTCATTAGAAATTTTATATCCTCTGGTAACAATAAGAGGAATGAATCTTTTATCTTTATACTCTAAGTATTCGGATCTCAGATAATCACATGCTGATGAGAAATTCTTCATCCATTCGATTACTTGCTGACTAAAAGTTGAACTCTCTATGTCGATGCCACTGGTTTTTGGCGCGTAGAGAGTTTTACTCAAAAATACAAAATCACTATTTACAAAAATACCATTTGCTGCAAAGTATTCTCCATTTTTAAGAGAGATGCCAATCTTGCCTTTGTTTACATAATCAAAATTCATTTGGACAAACAACTTCCATACCGTATTGTCAAAAACTTCCCAGTGAGGTAAATCATAGGTGATTTGCACTTCCTCATTGGGCACTCCTATTGCTGAAAATGGTGTCTGATTTTTGACTTCTACGGGTTTGTTAAACACGCCAGCCTCAAGTAGAATCTTATACTCCGTCAAACTCTTTTGAAATTCCAACTTAGTTCCTGCAATATTATTTCTCTGACGCATTTCATGATGGAAAGCGACTTCTCCAATTGAAATCAGTTTGATTGTATCTCGCATAAATCACAATATTCAATTTTATTTAATTAGGTTATCGCCAATCAATTGTTTTCGAGAATAGCCTAAAAAATACTTTAAAAGTAGTGATTTGGTTCAAATAATCCAAGGTCACACCATGGAGAGTGACTTTGATTACTCATTTTTGAGTTTGTTAGTGTTCTTAACGAGGAAGAAAATTGCCGGAACAAGTATGAGCAAGAACAACGGAATGAGAAGCGTCGAGAGTTGGGTGCTCGTCTCGCTTTGCGAACTCGCTTCTTGCTCTTGAGCCTCAAGCATCTCTGGCGTCTGCCAATCCCACCATACCATGGTCGCTACAATGTCAAGCCCCGTTTGCAGCCCAGCCTCAACGTTCTCTCTTCCACCTGCCATCGTGTTGATGGTGGTTACTGAGTCTGTTTGTGCATGCTTCGGCGTTTGCTCACACGCATCACCTTCTTCCAAGATGTACTGATGCTGTCCGCGTAACCACGTTGCCGTATGGTTGTTCATGATGAAATTATAATGGTCGGAATTGCCTTTGGTATCGTCAATCACTCGAACCCATTCTTCTGGATGTGACAGATTCGAATTGATCTCTTTCAAATGACTTTGAAACCATTCAGCATTGCTTTGCATCTCTTCGGTGACTTCCAATCCATTGTTTTCGTAATACGACCAATCATCGACCGGGGAGGTAAACATGTAGAGTGTCCAAAAGTCTTCATCGCAACCAGCTGCTTGACTGGCAAAAGGTGTAGGGACAGGCCAGTTAAGCGCAAACATATCCAAATTGACATAGGTCACGTTGATGTTGTCAGGAATCTGTTGTTCGACAAAATGCAGACTTCCTTTCCCTCCTCCCTCTGGGCTACCGCTGCCTTGCCATTCTTCGTAATCCCACCATGCTAATTTCCAGGTGTGCAAGGGCGTTCCATTCCATTCAGAGAAGGTTCGTGCAAGTTCAAGCAACGCGCCTGAGCCTGTTCCGTCATCGTATGCTCCACTGCTGGTACAGGTTGGATAGGTAACACCAATCAGCGGTGGAGGAGAGTAACAGATGGCATCGTGATGTGCTCCAACTACGCGCCAGTCATCTTCCAAAGTTCCATTGATGGTGACAACAATGTTTTGACAATTGGTGCAGACTTCAGTGGTGAACGATTGACGTTCAACCTCATAGCCCATTGATTCAAGTTCACTGGCGATCCAATTGCGACTGTTTTCGTTGGCTGCTGTATCGATTTGTCGGTAACCGAATTGCGTCATGCTGACCATGTTATCGTAGGCAGTACTGCCTTCAGGCCAAGCGGGCGGCTCCTCAATTTGGGCCTCTGTTTTCGCTAAGTCACCTGGTAGACAAGACGCTAGCAGCATCAGCAGTACCAAGAAGGAACTGTGGTACAAGCGTTGAGCCATCGAATGCCTACTCGAGGCGTTTGACTTGAGGTTTTCTCAGTGTGACACCTCTCTGGAATCGAACCAGACCCTCTGCTTTTGCAGTGTGCACCGTACACCAAAGGGGGGTCACCATCACAGGTGACTCTACACCAACTCGCACAACAACAGTTGTGTAAAACACACACCAAAGGGCGTATCCCCATTTCCTGGGCCGGAGGTAATTGTGTGCAAGTACATTGATTACATGTCGAGACTACATAAAAAGCGCAGATTCAAATACTAAATTACCCCTCTTAATAACATGACTATAGTGTCTGGCTACATTTATTTCATTCGAGAACGAGATTTTTTGACGAACCAAGTTGGAGGGTATGTGAAAATTGGACTGACTCGTGAAGAGCGTCCGGTTTCTGCACGTCTGAGTGACCATAAGACCGCAAACCCTCGAGAAGAATATTCCGAATGGGACATTCAAGTTCCGATGGTAGACAAACTTGAAACCTATATGCACCATTATTTTGCTGAACATCGAATTACTGGTGAATGGTTTGAAATGAATCACAGTGAAGTGATGTCATTAGCGATCCCGATTGTTCAACAAGTGTTAGCAGAGCAAGCAGTCACGAAACCTCTGCTTCTAAACAAAGATATCTTGAAAGCAACAGTAAGCAATGGCAATGTTCGTGCTCCGACTCCTGCTGAATCTGCAATGCATCAAGCCTACATTGCGGCGGATGAAGGTCTGAAAATCTCGAAAGCCCTTTACGAAATTAAGGATAAGGAATTGCGTGCCATGATTGGTACTTCTGATGGTATTGAAAGAATTATTAATCTTCAACAAAAATCACAAGGGCCAACATTCGATAAAAATGGGTTTTTGGCAGCACTTACCGAACCACAACTCGCAATGTGCAACGTTACCTCTCAAACTTCAAATGGAGGGCCAAAAATCACAGGTGGACGAACATTAGCAAAAGTCGACCCAGTTCTGAATGATGCAAAGAAAGTAGCTACTGATGCCGCACCTGCTTCAATACCACTCGCCAATAAATCAAATCCAGTCTTACCAATCACACAACCTTTGAAGGACCTTCATATGGAATTCCTTCAAACCATGCGTGCAGTGAAAATTGCAGAATGGGAAAAGGAACAGGCTGGAGCACAGTTGACAAATATGCTTGGGGTTGATGAAGAAATTACTGGGGTTATCTCGTGGAAAAGAGTTCCTTCAACGACTGAAACGAAGTTTAGTACGGCTGAAGCAAAGAAACATTTTGAAAACATCTACAATGCACATCTAACACCTCGCCCAGACCACATTGCAGTCGATATTGCAAAAGGACATCCGTACGCTTATCCTTAAGTTTGAATGTTCCACAAATGTGGAACCTCAATTTCTTGATACTCATTCGCATCAAGATGTACAATCGTCAGTTCAAGAGTGTGTTCTTGCCTCGCAGTATTCGGACCTAATCTCTCATAATAGGCCTCAATTGCTGCCATTACTTCTGCCAAGGTTGCTGTACCGTGAGCGACTGTGCCGGCATGCATGCGCGGAAACATACTCTTCTACGCGTATACGCGGGTCATACCTCTAAAGGAAAAATTACATTTTGGTTTTGAGAGGACGCCAAAAACTCTTCAAAGAGGTCGCGAGGTGCAAAAGAATTCAAAAAGTAGGAATATTATTCAGACTCAAATGATTCTTTCGAATCCATATCCACAATTTTAGGGCCAGCTACAACGTATACAACTAACAGGATTGCAGAAAGACCGTACAATACAAATTGAAACTTCGTATTGATGAGATTCTCACCGACTTCAGTCGAATTAAGAATTGAGAGAATTGTTGCTGAGACGATGAAAAGAAGTTGAAGCGCTGAAAGTTTCATTGGAATGCCTTTCTTTGCTTTGGAGAGTTTCCGGTCAGAAATCATCAAGGCACCTGAAAGAAACATAACTGGAAGAATTAAAAAGTCGAAAAAGGGCTTCTCGTGCGAAGAACTCGTTGCTTCAAAACAGAAAATGCAATTGGTCGTCACATCAGGGCCATAACCGGATGAAGGTTGGAGCCATATCATTGCAGCAACTGTGATCAAGATCATGGCATTTCCTGGTGAAGCAAGGCCATGGAAATAATTTTTATCTGAACCATCTTCATGTTGAAATCGTGCCAATCGGAGCATTCCTGTGACAATAATCCAGCAACCAGCAATGCCTAAGGAGACCGACCAGAGAGGTGATGCTTCACCCCATCGCCCGAACATTACAAACATCAACAAGGCAGGAGCCACACAGAAAGAAATGCAATCCGACATGACATCTAATGTTCCACCAAGTAATTTCCTCTTCGAATATTTTCTTGCGATCGGACCATCGATGATGTCTCCAATAGCAGAGAGTAAAATGCACCCCATGGCCAACCAAATATAATTTGATTTTACGCCTTCATCGAAATACGGGTTTTGGAGTGTTTCAACAGCGAGAATGATGAACATGATTGCAGCTGAGCCCAAAAGGCCATTTGCCAAAGTGATGAAGTCGGCAATCCCCATCATCCGATACGTCGTTTTCATGTACTCACCCTAAGAACAAAAATATCAAATTTTCGCTCTCTAATTCGTGTTACATCGGCAATGCACATGAAGGTTTAGCAATACAATGAGGAAATGTTTCATTTGGAGAGTGTTTGAAAGTGCCCATGAAATCATGAGAGCACATGCGCTTATGCTGAAGAGCGTGTGCTATTTCCGGAATCCTACTCTAAATGAATATATTTGCTGAAAAGTGACAGTAAATAAGTGTATGATGCAAGAAAGCGAACCTTCAAGAGGGAGTAGGTGGTTTGGATAAAACATGGACAACCGACCACAAGTGAGAACGCAGCCGACAACTACGGAAAGCCTTCGAATGGCATATCTTCGTGTTGTAAAACGAAGAAAAGTGCATCACGATTTCTTACGTGTTTCGAAAGAAATGGAAGAACGAATGTCGGAGAACCGACCCTCCACCATGTTTTTTTACGGCCTGTAATTCGATTCAAAGCCTCACCTCTCCGCTTCCTCTCATTCACCTCCATTGCGGAGGGGTGAAGGCCTCTCGTGAGAAGCGTTGATGTCTTACTGCCATCACGACCGGGTATGGAGCCTATAGCGTGGGAAGCAATTCTTGCCGCAGGTATCTTTTTTTCACTCGGTGCAACATCGCCTGGCCCGAGTTTAATTGTCGTATTACGAAATACCCTCATCGGTGGACGAAGACAAGGAGTTGCCTGTGCCGTTGGTCACGGGGTTGGATTTGGCATCTATGCTGGAAGTGCAGTATTCGGTTTGATCTTACTGTTAGAAAACGCACCCAATGTATTCTTAGTTCTGCAAATCATCGGCGTTTTGCTCTTGATATGGTATGGAATCATCATGTGGACGGCTGAAATGAATGCCTTACAAGACATCGATCTCGAATCGAATAGCAAAGGCCGTCAAGGGTTTACCGAGGGATTTGCAATCGCTTTCTTTAATCCAAAAATCGCTCTCTTTTTGGTAGCAGTCTTGGCCCAAGTACTCAAACCTGGCATGGGGATTGAAACAAAGATCGTCATTGGATTACTTGGTATGACCATCGACATGGGCTGGTACATGATTGTGGCCATCGTGTTAACCGGCACGCCCGTGTTAGAGAAATTACGTCAGAATGGAGAAGTTGTCTACAAACTTGACTGCAGTTGCCCTCTGGTTTTTTGCAGGCTCAGTCACCTTGAGTCTACTGTGACTACTTCTGGCACCGAGGACACAGAAAAGTCGAACGGTTACTTTGCACAATGCGTTCAATCGTTCCGTTACAACCTTCTTTGAGACAAGGGCCGTCCTCTCGGTCATACACTTGGAAATGATGTCCGAAATAGCCGAGGGTTCCATCGACTGCAGCGAAGTCATTGAGTGTTGAGCCACCAACTGCAATTGCTGCTATGAGAACTTCTTTGACCTGTTCAACCAAAGTGATGAGGGCTTTTGTTGGCTTACCGTCTTTACGCACCAGTTTATTGGTTGGAAGAATTGGAGAAATACCTGAACGGTGTAAAGCTTCACAAGCATAGATATTACCGACACCAACAACAAAACGCTGGTCGAGTAAAGTGGTCTTAATCGGTGAACGTTTCCCTTGGCATCGCGAGCTGCATCTTGTGCAGTCCAGTTTTCAAGTGGCTCGGGACCAAGATGTTCAAGGAGGGATTGTATCGGCTCTTCTGCCCGTTCAAAGAGATCGGCAACGCCAAACCTTCGAGGGTCAGTATAGACGGCGACCGAACCATCATCGAAGCAGAATTCCATGTGGTCATGGCGCCCATCAAAACCTGTGAGTTCTCCAAACTTTGAATGTTTTGAACTCGCATTTTTTTCAAGATAACGAGGAACTTCAGATGCTGTGATGAGCGTATAGCGTCCTGACATTCCAAGATGAGAGAGAAAAACAAGTTCGTCCATAGTATCGATGAGAAGGTACTTTGCTCGACGACGAACTTGAGTAATCATTTGGCCAGTCAATCGTTGTGCCATGTTTTCAGGAAATGGAAAACGCAAACCTGCTCGGCGTAGCGTCACTTGCGTAATGGTTCGTCCAACCCATGCTTGTTCTAAACCAGTTCGAACGGTCTCGACTTCGGGTAATTCGGGCATCGAATCACTCCATCTTTCGAACGGCGAAAAGAACGTGATTGTCTTCATATCCGGTTAATGAAATACGTTCCTCGACTTCAAAGCCAGAGGTGTTAAGTTGGTGTTCCACCTTATCAAATAATGCGGATTCTCCTTCTCCAGTCCAGCGCTCACTGGCTGCTTTGAGTGAAAGAAGGCCAGTTCCATCACGGTTGAGGAAACGTCGGCATGCTCCGATGAAAATATCGACTTGACCGGCTTGAGCAACATCTTGAAACAGCCAATCGACTTTACGAGGAAGTAAGACACCCCAAGCAGCATGTTTTCTTGCATCGCCTAACACTGGAACTAAACCAGGTCGACTCTTTGCCATATGAATGAGTTCTCGAAGACATCGTGGTGCAAGGTCAACAGCAACTAAACGTCCTCGTAAATCGTTACCTTGGCCACACAAATGATCGTGCAAATGACTGATTGAAGTCCCGTGGCCTGCACCGAGATAGAGGACAGTCGTGCCTTCTTCTGGTAAGAGCCACGAAGGGTCACGCTCAGTTCGCATAATGGCTGCACCAAGTTTGGAACGTGAAGGATCCCAACGACGAAATTCAGTTCCAGAAAAAGACCTGAGTGATTCACCGTAGACTGCTTGTCGAGGTACAGCGTTCATTGACCATAATGCTCGGCCATCCTTCATCACCGCCCAAGACAACATTGTCTGACGGCGACGATTGTTGTTTTTCCCCATATTCAGACCTCATTTTCGGCGTGAAGGTGGTGAAGGGAATGCTTGACAAATTTCTTCCACTCTTTGTTCGAGTTCTCGCATTTCTTCTTCGCCCCATGGTTCACCTTCAAAGGCATCAATTTTCGCCGCAATGCTCGCTTTGGCTGCAACGGTTCGTGAAATCTTACCTCGAACCCAACGAGGGGAACGTGAAATCCAAGGATGCATGAAAATATGACCGTGTTTTGGAGGTGGCGCACCTGTTTTGAGATGGTTGAAAAACGCTTTTTCAGCACCAAGAACTTGAACGGTTCCTGCAGGAAGACGAGCAAGACGCATGCGCCCATGCGCTTCAACACAAAGACGAGCCGCAAGCAACGGTCCCAAAAGGGCAGACAGAGAAGGAAGATGTTCGAGTGTTAAATGGCGAATACCATTTTCCAAACGGTCCAGTTGACCTCGGAAGACAGAGACACTCTGCCCCCATTCTTTGAGCGCTTTCCATTCGGGTTTCCCAGGACCGACGGGTGGAAGAGGTACGTCGAGTGTTGTCGAGAGGTGCTCCAATGATTCTGCTTCGCCAACCGTTTTTCCAAGACTTGAACGGTCTTGGCCAAATCGTGCTTCAGGCAAAAATAAGCCAACCCATTCGACCAAGCGTGCTTCCATAGTGATGAAGGTGCTGCGCATTTCATCGCTCGCCCGCATCAAATGTTCGAGACGACGGTCAGGGTCACCTGCGGCTTGTGCAACGCCTCTGGTAGCCATAGCAATCGCTGCTTCATCAGCAGCTTGTTGCGCTTCATCATCCGGCAAAGGCCAATCGGCGTCAGGCAAATCAAGTTCACCATGAACGCGAGGTTTGGCTTCAGGGAAGCGTTCTAACAAAACCATTGCTTCTGGGGTAAGACCACCTTCAGCAATGCATTCAAGTCGAGCAACAAGACTACGCTGGTCGTAAAAACCGTCCCATTGTTCAACATCGACGATCGAACCATTGGTATCGGCAATCGCTGCTGCACGCCAGTCATACCAGAGCCACATGGTCCTCCGATTGAGCACTCCGCCTTCACCCTTCCCTCCAATTATCTTTTGACATCCCGTAGAAGAAAGCGGTACACATCTTCATTTTGAATCAAGGCATCTTTCCGATAAGCCTAAGTAATGCTTGTATAACCTGTTGCTATGTTTTGCCCCGAATGTGGAACACTGTCCTTCCCTAACCCCAAGGGTGAAATCGCCTGTACCAATTACAAATGCGGATATAATGGTCCTGCAAATGTTGTCATCAAAGATCAAACGACCGGCAAAGAAGTCGACCTTTCGCAAGCCACCTCAAGCACAGAATCAAGGGCCCGTGTGTATGATGTCATCAAAGATTCTGACAAGCGTCACGGTGTCTTGACTACAGGCACCTACATGTGCCCGAATCAGAAGTGTAACAGCATCTATGTATTCTCTTATCTTGAACAAACTCGTTCTTCCGATGAACCGGAAACAAGAATGCTCACGTGCAAAGATTGCGGCAAAGGATGGCGCGAATACTGAGAATACATCCCTCAGTTGAAGAAATACAACGACTTCAATGTTGTTTGATGATCTCTTGAGCCGTTGCTCACACTGTTGATACTTATTTGCACGGCGTGCTAAAAGTTGTGTTCGACTCAGAAGTCGTTTTCAACCCGTGGAGCGAGGAAGTATTGAACTTCAGCAGCACCATCATGGAAATTGAAAGACATTGAAAGTGGATAGTTCTCACCAAAGCCAATGTTAACGGATTCGAGGTTTCCAAAAATCTTCGACAAAGGGACGAGATAGGTCAAAGAGTATTGACTTCGAGCAGGCTTTTCGCATTCCATGTGTTGCAGTTCGTCTTTATTGAAAGCAACTGTAACTGAATCGGTAGATCCTTGGACATGAACTGTGAATGTGTTTTCATCAATACTGAAATTCACTAAATCGCCAACTTGACGAGCTGCCTTCAAGGCTTGCGTGAAATCAGAACCAGAGATTGTGACCTTACAAGGAAGTTTGAGTTCAGGAAGAGTTGGAGGATTCATGGTGGTGTTGTCGAGTGGTCGAATGTTTCGGTCAATCTTTCCAAGATTGACGGTCAAAACACCAGTTTCGTCGCCGTACGCCATTTCAATCATATCAGTCGGTCCGCCAAGACTGACTAATTCCTTAATTTTACGAAGCTCAAGACCAAGTTTGGTTTCATCGAGCTCCCAGGTATCAAACGCAGCTGAATCAATGTTCATCTGAATCATAGCAACGTGCGAAGGGTCAACGACTCGGATTTCTAATCCGTTCTCGCCAAAATCAAATCTCGCATCTTCTACTACAACTCCTAACGTTTCAATAATCTTGCTCATCAAGTCCTGTCGGGCCGTGACGTTCAACATGAGATACACCCCTCTCCAATTGCTCTTCACTTTCGACGGCTTATGAACTTAACATCCATGAAGGATAAAATGTGGGGCGTCGGGCGCGGTATAATCGAAAATCATCACTTTCCGCGCATGAGTGAACTCAGAGATATGTTGAAGGGCTTTCGCCGAGTAGTAGAATTATGGAAATGATTCGTACTTTGAATATTGTAACACTGACATGCCTTTTGATTTTGACTGGGTGTTTCGGCCTCGCCGACGATGCAGTTACCCCTCCTGCTGAAGGTCAAGAGCCAACATCAACCACTGCGAATATCAATCATGTTCCGAACATTAATGTCTACTTCAACCCAATGCTCGGGGTCGATGAAAATCGAGTCATGGATATTGCGACAAATATTACCTCGACGATTGGAGCGAATATCTCCATGTATCATTCAGCAATCGATATCGATGGCGATGCGATGACAATGGGATGGGATATTGACCTTGATGGCATAATCGACGTCAATGTATCAACTCAGAGTGGATTCACCACTCTTTACCTTCCACTCGCAGCATGGCACACCGTACCGGGAGCAAGTACAGAATTGACAACAACTGTTGCCTTTGTGGCATTTGACAGCAACGGTGCAGGAACGTCAGAACTCATCAATGTCAATACACCTCAATTCGCACCAATTCAAAATTATGATTCAAATATTTTTGTGCTCGACGCTGAAGATGCGAACGGATCCCCATCTGATGGAATTGAAGACAACCTGGTTCGAGTAACAATGACCCAAGGAAGGGACCTCGATTGGGCTGCGATTTCTGTAAAGATCTCAGTCAACAATGGCGCTCCTGTGACCTGTGACAACCCTGGTGCAACCGGCGGTGGCTGCGTTCTCGTAGAGTTCGGAGACACAACCGACCAAGTTTGGTCTGTTGGTGACGGTGTCACAATTGCAGAAAGTAGTGCCCTATGTGCTGCAGGCGAAGTCTGCACAATCTCGGTCACCATCACCGACACACAAAAAGGAAAGACGCTCGACGAGTCTTCCGCTGTTGCTGAGTGATTCGAGTAAGTGAATCTCCCTTGGATTGATATGGGCGGCCTTCTTGCATCGAATCATGGGCGAATCATCTGGTTCCGTGGCTCCACTTCTCAAAGAAGACGGTGAAGCATTCAAAATCGCCGTGTTGATACCATCCATCAACAATGCAGATGAACTCGGCATTGTACTTGGTCGCCTTTCAAATCAAACCTATCCTCACTTTGAAGTGATCATTTCCGATTCAAAATCAAAAGACCATACCAAAGAAGTCTGTGAGAAGTACGGTGCAACATGGATTGAAGACCCTTCCCGAAACCGAGCCGATGCTTGCAATTATGCACTTCGACAAATGGACCATGAATTGGTCCTGTTCACCGATGATGATACGATTCCACCTCTCGATTGGGTTGAAAAATTGGTTCGTTGGTTCAAGGATCCGGAAGTCGGAGCAGTCGGTGGACCAAACTTTGCACCTGATGAAGACCCGTTCGGAGCCAAGTGCGCCGATGTTGCTTTCTGCACAAAATTCATGACCGCTGGAACTCGATACGGCGCTCAACCAAAAGGCGACCTCGTCCCTATCACACACAACCCTGGCGTCAATTGCGCTCATCGAATGGCGAATCTTCGCGAAGTTGACTTCTTTGAACCTGGATGCATTGGAGCGGAAGATGTGGTATTGGACGCTAAAATTCAGCGTGCGGGACACAAACTTTTCATCGACCCTTCAAACGTCATGCCTCATCGTCGCCGACGTCCATTCAAGCCTTACATGAAGCAAATGCGAAACTATGGCTACACTCGAATGGTTGCTAACAAGCGATGGCCTGAGATTTCTACATGGTCACATACCGCTATCGGTTTCTTCCCAGCACTTGTCGTCGTGGCTTTGCTTGGAATGCTCTACGGCGCCATCACTGGAGGAGCAGAAGCGGAACTCTGGTTCACCCTTGCTGGTGATTGGGATCTTTCACGCATCGCCTTCCACATTCCACTCGGTTTGGTTTGTCTGTACATCGGCATCTGTTGGCTTGGTGCTGCAATTGGCACATCACCTCATCGCTCGATTGGAACGGTATTCTTTGCACCACTCTTTGTCTTCTTAGCGCAATGGGCGTACGGCCAAGGTGTCATCAAAGCATGGAGAGAGATTCGCCGCACTGGCGGTAAAGCCGGCGAAGGTGCACAAATCGATGACCGTGTACGCACGGCATGATTCGACATCCTGTGAAAAAGGCCCAATAACCTCTGGAAAAGAGGGGAAGGCATTTGGTTAAGAGGTGGAAAGTCAACATATGGCCGGTCGTCTTCATAACCGATTGGCAGAACTCGATACACCAGATCATGCGACAGATGAAGAAGAGATTTGGTCACTGATCCGCCTCAGTCTCGTCATACTGCGAATCATACTGTTCGTAGCAATCATCCTCACATCTGAACTGATGGAGAGTTATTACCTCTCTAACTTGTCAATAGCCGTCTGGGCTCTTGTTCTTGGAATACCCTTGTTCATCCTCATTTCATGGGGAATTGTATTGGGAGATCGCATCATCAAAAATCAGGCTGATACCGGCGAGGAAACAGCAGTACTGCGTCCAATACGTGAACGAATCTAAGACTCGTCTTCATCAAGGGAAAGTCCAGCCATGTCGCCAGTTTGGATGGTCCACTGGCTGGCATAGACGCCATTCGCTGCAACCAAGTCATCGTGAACTCCTCGTTCGACAACCGCTCCATCGACCATGGAAAGGATCTCGTTAGCATTACGAATAGTGCTCAATCGATGAGCAACGGCGATGGTTGCTCTATCACTACCGCTTGCAAGGAGGTTTTCTTGGATTCGACGTTCAGTTTCTGCATCGAGGGCACTGGAAGCTTCGTCGAGGATTAACAAACTTGGTCGCTTGAGCAGAGCTCTTGCCAATGAAACTCGAGCACGTTGACCGCCACTCAACTTGGCACCTCTGTCTCCAACCATCGTATCCAAACCGTTTTCCAGTTCTTGAATGAAATCCCAAGCACCTGCAAGTTTGAGAGCGACATCGAGTTCTTCATCGGTCGATTCTTGATTATACCTCACATTGTCACTTACAGTCCCGTAGAATAAGAACGGCTCTTGGCTGACAAATCCAATTTTGTCACGAACTGAATGAAGAGTGAAATCGTTAAGTGATTGGCCGTTGATTAAAACGTCCCCACTGTCCGGTACATAGTAACTCATCAAGAGTTTGAGAATCGTGGTTTTACCTGCTCCGGTGTGTCCCATAACTCCGAGGAAATCTCCACCTTCTGCTTTGAAGGAGATTCCGCTCAACACTTTAATTGAAGTACCAGGATAGGTAAAGTGAACATCCTTGAATTCGACAGAAACAATCGCTTCATTCAACTCAATAGCATCGGGTTTATCGAAGATTGTAGGTTCTAAATCGATGGTAGCAAAGACACGCTTTGCGGCTGCCTCGCCACGCTGAAGTTGGTTGATGAGAATTCCAAAAATGAACATAGGCATGGTCATTCGGGTACTAATGAGCAAAAACGTCACGAGTTCTCCTGTTGAGATTTCGCCTTCACCCGCTAAATATCCACCCGCAGTCACTAACAACCCAAATGCAATTCCTGCAATAACGTAAATCATTGGTAAAAATCGGTTCCGGTCTCGACTTGCACCCATTGCTTGGTCCCGGTAATTTCCGGATTCACGAGCGACTCGTTCGGATTCCCATGCTTGTGCATTGTATGCTTGAACGACAGAGATTCCTGAAATGAGGTTTTCTAAAACCGCATTAATATCGCCGGTCGATTCGCGTTGTTTCCGATATTTGCGCTGAACTCGAGTTGAAAACCAATACACACACGGAATAATAAGAAGGATAGGTCCAAATAAGATTCCAGCTAATTTAATCGACATTGAAGCCAAGATCACAAATGCAGTGAGAAAGGTAAAGACGATCCGGATAATCGATGTTGATGAGTCTGATACTACATCTTCTAATTGGTTAACGTCACTTGAGAGAATCGACATCAGTTGCCCTGTTTGACGCATATCATAGTAGGAAGCCTCCATGGCAATGAGTGAACGGGTTGCATCCATACGTAAATCGTGCTGAATATTATAACCAAGAGTTTGCCATGAATATTCCGAAATACCCTGGAAAAATGCGAGCATCACAAACCCTGTAAAAATCATAACACCATAACCAATGGCCGGTTCGGAATGAATTGCATTGATTGCATCTTGAACAAACATAGGGCCGACCATGATGTCGGATGTGAAGTAATCGACCGCCCATCCAATGGCGACAAAGGGGACTAAATCCACAACCCGAGCACAGGCATTTCCAAGAAATCCTGCAACCAAGCGACGAGGGTATCTGAACGCATAGGGTACGACTCGCCAAACTTGACTTCCGAGTACTTGAGTGGTCTCATTAATTTGCTCGGGTTCAAGTGATTGAACCTTCGCACTCCCCCTACCATGCCCTGACATAAGTCAACCGCCGAATCCGTGCTTCTTGAACCCTCTTAACAGCCACACATGTCCGACTTGTAATCAAATCATTCATGTGGGAGTTGCGTTTATTGGTACATATGACGCCTACCCCCTCCGTGCGAGCAATCACTTTCGCCGCCCTCATGCTCCTACAGGTTCTCGCCCCGATTACCTACGCTGCATCCCCTTCAGGACCTGAAATCTCCCTCGATACTGAACAAGATTTAGATTTATTAAATCAAATAGGACTTTCACCTTCTCAAAGTCCTTCAAACGGCTGGTTTCATCCTGATCAAGGTGCGGGAGAACTCAATCTCTTGTATCGAAATGCAGGTGTTGTGGCTCTCGAAGATTGGTCCGAATGGACAGAGCAATCATCGAATCTAAATGGATGGTATGTTCTAACACATGAATACCCTGTCCCCACTGAGTGGTTTTACGAACTTAATGAAGCAGGGATTGATTGTTTCTCTTTCCTTCCTCCGAATGGATTCCATTGTGAAATCCAAGGTACTTCAATTGAAATGTTAGCAGAACTTGAAGTCGAAGGAATTGTACAACTTGATCCTTCAGACAAAATCCGCAACATCCTTATTGAGGCCATAACAGGCACAGTAGATTACAGTGAGTTTAGTTATTCGATGGAAGGAAAAGCGATTGTAGATCTGGTTCTTTCTGGTGATGAATTACCTGAAGGCATATTCCAAAGAAAGGATATCGTTGTCGATTCGGTAAGTGAAAGGTTCGCTACTGTTCTTGCCGAAACAAGTGGCATCGTATGGCTTGCTAAGCAAGGTGGAATTGAATTCATTGATATGACTTATATGGCTCAATATACAAATGCAGTTGCAGCGACAATCCTTCATGCTGATGACGTTCAAGATTCCACAAAGATGGGAAATGTAAACTCCTCTTGGAATGGGCTAGATGGCAGTGGAATCATCGTAACAGTAGCGGACTCAGGGCTCGACAATGGAGTAAATAATTCAAATATGCATCCCGATTTCAAAGACCACATCAAAGGTATTCTTTCTATGCCAATCCCTTCTTCGAGTTGTGCCTGGTCAGGTGGGAGCCCTGGCTCTTGTGACGATGGACCTGAAGATTTCAACGGCCATGGAACGCATGTGGCCGGTTCAGTTCTTGGAGATGGCACCGACAGCAGTGGAGTCAATGCTGGAATGGCACCTGAAGCACAATTATTATTCCAGGCTATTGGCCAAGGATCCTCACCTGCCGGCATTCCAAATGATATTGGAGACCTTTTTGATTTAGCAGTTGCAAACGGTAGTCGAGTCCATACCAACTCTTGGAGCAGAGGCTTTCCGGGAGTGTATGGTACCTATACGAGTGATTCGATGAAAGTCGATATGTCTGCGAAGATAAATGACGAGTTAGTCATTTTGTTTGCAGCAGGAAACTCGGGTAGCGATTCAAATGCCGATGGTGAAATTGATGTAGACAGATGGGTTCACCTGCGACAGCAAAAAACGTCATCTCAATCGGAGCAAGTGAGAACTTACGATCAATGCTACAGGTTCATGGCCAGCATGGGCATCGAGATAACATATCTGGAATGGCAACCTTCTCTTCAAGAGGCCCGACGGATGATAATCGACTTAAACCGGATTTCTCCGCACCAGGCACCAATATTCTTTCTACGAAATCTCGTTATTCAGGCGGAAGTGGCGATTACCAATTCATGAGTGGAACAAGCATGGCCACTCCGGTTTCGGCGGGGGCAGCTGCCCTGCTGTTACAACATTTGATCGAAAACGTCAACCATTCCAACCCTTCGTCCGCCTTGGTCAAAGGAATCTTGGCAACTTCAGCCGTCGACATGATGGGACAATACAATGATGTTACAAATGGGGCTGGTGAAACCGCCCCAAACAATCACGAAGGTTGGGGGCGAATTCACCTACTTGATGCCGCTTCCGCATCATTTGTTGACCGCGAATCGTTATCGACTGGTGAAGAACGCGGATGGAGCATTAGCGTCCCGAACGCAGCACCAACAATGCAAATTATGCTTTCATACAACGATGCTACAAGTAGCCCTGTAGTCTCTGCTAATTTGGTCAACGATGTAGATCTTTCAATCAAAGACCCAAGTGGAACCTGGACCAACCTGTCAGACAGTATCAACAATCTCAAGGGATTGACTTTTACCTCACCTGCTCAAGGAGTTTGGGAGATTCACGTGCTAGGTACATCGGTTGCAAGTGGTCCTCAATTCTTTTCAGTCGCTGTCAATTCTGGCTATCTCATGGTCAACTTGACTCAAGATGCTGACTTTGATGGAACTGTAGACGAAAACGACCAATGTGCATTTACCTTCGGCATTTCAATTCACGACCGACAAGGATGTCCTGATTCTGACGGAGATGGATATTCAGACCCCGCCAGTAATTGGACCATCGCTCAAGGTGCAGATGCGTTCATTACCGAAATCACACAATGGGCTGACCAAGATGGTGATGGCTATGGAGATAACTTGGCAGGAAACAATCCTGACAGTTGCCCTTCAATCGATGGAACTTCCACGGGTGACCGATACGGCTGTGTCGACACAGATATGGATACATTCTCAGATGCCGAAAGTAATCTTGGAGGATGGACCATCGCACAAGGCGCAGATGGATGTATCAATGTGGTAGGAACTTCCACAGGTGATCGAAACGGTTGCCCTGATGAAGATGGCGATACCTACAGCGACCCTGACCCAAGTGGAACCAATGGTTCAGTTTGGCTCGTTTCCAACGGCGCAGACGCTTTCCTCGGAGACAGCACGCAATGGAACGACACTGACGGCGATGGGTTCGGAGACAATCCACCTCCTGCGAACTCAGGCGATGCATGCCCAACAACCTCAGGCACCTCTTCACAAGACCGCATTGGGTGTACGGACACCGACGGTGACGGCTATTCAGATGCTGATCTCATCTGGTTAGCCCACCCAACTGGTACTGCTGACGCATTCCCGAATGACATCACCCAATGGCTCGATACTGATGGTGATGGCTATGGAGATAACCAAACTGGAAACAACCCTGATTCGTGCGTCAACGATGCTGCGACAGGAAAACGTTCGACCATCGACCGCTTTGGTTGCTCAGACAGTGATGAAGATGGCTATTCGGACCCAACTTTAGGTTGGCCGGCCCATCCAATTGGAACTGCTGATGCATTCCCAATTGATAAGACCCAGTGGATGGATACAGATTCTGATAATTACGGTGACAATGCTACCGGCTTAAACCCTGACGCCTGTGTTAGTGTTACAGGAACTTCTTCCCAAGACCGATTGGGTTGTCCAGATTCCGATGCCGATGGATATTCAGACCCTGACCCGTTAGGGAACAACGGCTCAGTTTGGACGACAACCAATGGCGCAGACGTATGGCCAAACGAACCAACCCAGTGGGTAGATACGGATTCAGATGGCTATGGAGACAATCCAGCCGGCGTATTCCCTGATGGCTGTGTCTCCACTCTTGGAACCTCTTCGGGAGACCGATACGGCTGCCCAGATTCAGACGGCGATACATACAGCGACCCCGACCTCGGATTCACGATGGCAAATGGAGCAGATACCCATCCAAGTGATCCACTCCGATGGTCTGATTATGATAATGATGGCATTGCTGACCAAATCGACGATGCGTGTCCAACCTTTTAACGGAAACTCAACGGTCGACCGTATGGGTTGCCCTGATACCGACGGCGATGGATATTCCGACCCCGACCCAAATTGGACACCAACTGATAATGGTTCAGATGCTTTCAAAACTGACCCCACCCAATGGAGCGATGCAGATGGTGATGGATTTGGCGATAACGCCACTGGAGATCTAGCTGATGATTGTCCCTCGATTGCAGGCAATTCATGGCAAAATAATACCCTTGGATGTGTGGACACTGACCAAGACGGTTGGGCGGACCAAGAGGATGCTCAAGTCAACGATTCAACCCAATGGTCTGATATTGACGGTGATGGATATGGAGATAACTCGGGTGGAACAACGCCTGATGCGTGCATAACCCTCGCTGGAAATTCAACTCTCGGCAACCGTATGGGCTGCCCTGACACCGATGGAGATGGATGGGACGATGTGATCGACCTTCTGCCAAACCTTGCCAATCAATGGCTTGACCAAGACGGTGATGGCTACGGTGACAATGCAACCGGTCCTCAACCGGATGCATGCCCTGGTGTTCCTGGAAACTCAACGATTGACCGCTACGGATGTGTCGATGACGATGGTGACGGAATGTCAAACGAAAGCGATGCTTTCCCGAACGACCCGACTCGCACTCAAGATACAGACGGAGATGGATTTGATGACCTTGAAGACGATTGTATCAACTTACCAGGAAATTCAACGGTTGACCGAAATGCCTGCCCAGATACAGACGGTGACGGCTATTCAGACCCAACGCTTCCATTTGGAAATGCGTCTGGCTGGAACAGTGCAAACGGAGCCGATGCGCTTCCTTTGAATCCAACGCAATGGAACGACAGTGACGGCGATGGATACGGTGAAAATCCTTTAGGAACAGAACCTGATTCTTGTCCTTCCGAAGAAGGATACTCAAACCTCGACGTCTTTGGGTGTCCGGATGCAGATAACGATGGTTCATCACAAAGCGGTGATTTATTCCCAGATGATGCCACACAATGGTCGGACATCGACGGTGATGGATTTGGAGACAATCCAAACGGAACACAGCCCGATAATTGTACAACTGTAATCGGAACATCATTCCGTGACGTCTACGGATGTATTGATTCAGATAACGATGGAGCAAGCGATACCAATGACTTGTGGAATAATGATTCATCTCAATGGTTTGACACCGATGGTGACGGATGGGGCGACAACCCACAAGGCACAGATGGAGATGTTTGTCCAACCTCATTCGGAACGGCTTCACTTGGAAATGCTCCCGGGTGTATCGATACGGATGGAGATGGCTATGCAAACTCGAATGATGCATTCCCGAACGAGCCTACACAATGGGTTGATATTGATGGCGATGGATATGGAGATAACCAATCATCTGGAGCTTCAAGACCCGACCACTGGATCAATGACCCAACACGTAACATTGCTGAAGGTGCAATCATCTGCACGCCAACCGATATCCAACTCAACCTGGCTGAGGAAGATTATTTCTCATTCAGTTGTACGGTTGTAAGTGAACTTAACGACATAACGGTCCGAGTCGAATGGCAGCAAATCTCTTCGATTATTGCTTCAGAACAAATACAAGTTCTGACCTTTACTGAAACAACTGGTTTGACTCAAACTATATTCTTCAGTGGAGAAGGAAGAGCGATTGGAAATTTCGATCTCTATATCGTCATCAAAGAACCTGGCGTCGATATTGCCATGGATTCAGCATCAATCAACTTGAGAGTCTTTGATACCAGAATCGTTGATGAAAGTGATTCTCTGGATGATGACGCAAGTGCGTTAAGCGAGATTATAGAAATGCCAATTATTCAGGCTTTGCTTGGTGGAATTGTACTCTTCTTCTTGATGGGCATGCTCATCATTCGAGGGAATGCATCGAAGTCTCGGCTTGCAGACGAACGGGTTGAACACGCTCGTGAAGTCATCGCTGCTCGCATGAAACGAACCAATGAACCTCCAGCAGATCGCCTTCGACAAGCATTGTCAGCCAGTGGAAGAGTTCCACCTCCTCCACCACCTCGACCACCTATGCCGTGAATTGGTAATTGAAAGACCGATTCACTCAAAGAGGAGAGGCTTCTCGGACAAATATTCACATCATGCGGATATGGTGTAGTGGTAACATAGGAGGTTTCCAACCTCTTGTCGCGGGTTCGACTCCCGCTATCCGCACCTTCAAGATGTGCGCTTTACAAGCGGATTGTTGAACAAAAAACCTCATGGCTGTTTCATGCTTGGAAAGCATGTGTGGACTGAAGAACACCGCCAGTGGGATACTGTTGATTACAGTTCACTGAAAGACGGGAGTGCATTTCCCAAAGATTTCATGTGGGGTGTAGCTACTGCTTCACACCAAATTGAAGGAGGGAATACAAATAATTGGTCTGCGTTTGAGCCACGTTCGAAAAGCAAACAATTGAGCGGCGATGCATGTGACCATTGGAATCGGAGAGAAGAAGATGTTACACTCATCAAAGAACTCGGAGTGTCGCATTACAGATTTTCAATTGAATGGTCGAGAATCGAACCCGAGGAGGGGCAGTTCGATTCTGAAGCGATCCAGTGGTATTCGGATTTGGTCGATGAACTATTGATTCAAGGCATCCAACCAATGGTGACTTTGCACCACTTCACTCAACCCCTGTGGTGGGATGAACAAGGTGGATTTGAAAAAGAAGAAAACATCGCCGGATGGGTCAACTTTTGCTCAATGATGTTTGAACACCTTAGCGACCGTGTTGAATGGTGGTGTACAATTAACGAACCAGCGGTCTATGCCACGATGGGGTATGTTCTCGGTGAATTCCCGCCCGGTGTTCGCTCGTTCAAACGAGTTCGAACGGTGTCGCTCAACTTAATGCGTGCTCACGCACAATGCTACCGTACACTCAAAGCAATGGAAAATGGAGAAAAATGCCAAATTGGGTTGGTAAAGAACATCAATATTTTCGATCCTTATCGGCGTTGGAATCCCCTTCATTGGATGCAGGCGAAAATTCTCGATGGCATGTTCAACCGCTGTTGGCTCAAAGGACTCAAGAATGGAAGGTTTAAGCCGCCATCAGCCCTCTTTTCAAAGCCTATTGAAGGACTCAAAGGCAGCAGTGATTTCATCGGAGTCAACTATTACACCCACTTATTGACAACACCATTCATGCCAACGAAAGTTGAAATCGATCCGTTAATTCGACCATGGGAACAACGAACTGATTTCCGATACCCAATGTATGCGGAAGGACTTCGAAGGGCCTTTGATATGGTCACAGACCTCAACATTCCAATTCTCGTCACTGAAAACGGGGTGGCAGATGACGATGATGACATGCGCCCTGAGCATATCCGAAGACATCTGCTCATCACTGCGGAAGCCATTGCGGACGGAATAGACGTGCGTGGTTTTTATCATTGGAGTTTGATGGATAATTTCGAGTGGGCTGAAGGTTATGACCAAAGATTTGGATTGTATCATGTTGATTTTGAGACAAAAAAGAGAACTCTCAAAGAAAGCGGCCACGAATATGCTGCGATTGTGAAAGCGCATACAACCCCTCAACTTGTGGTCATGGCTGGTGGCCTCGGCACCCGCTTAGGGAAAATAACTGAAAAAACCCCAAAATCTTTGATTGAAGTTTCCGGTAAGCCAATCCTTCATCATATTCTTGATTGGGCTCAACGGCAAGGATGTATGCATGCATTAATTCTTACAGGTCATCTTGGAGAACAGTTTGAAGGAATTACTCACCCCGGAATGGCTCTGACGTTTCATCAAGAACATGAGCCACTCGGAACTGGAGGCGCACTATGGAATGCACGAGAGTTACTCGAAGAGCGTTTCATTCTCGTATGGGGTGACGATTTACATCCAGTTGATTACTCTCCTTTGTTGAACCTTCACCAATCGATGGATTCCCCGTTAACGATGACGGTTACAGAGGCACATTCTTCGATGAACCTCCAACACAAAGATGGGCAATTAATTGAATATGATAAACAGACCAAATCGTCACAAACGCTGAATGGTTACGAAGCTGGAACCAGTGTTGTCGAAAAATCAACTTTACTCAAGTACGGTAAAGAAGGAAAATGGAGTTGGGAAGAGACTGTCTATCCCGCCCTTTCTGGAAAGGCAGTAACGCACCTTGACAATACTAAATTTTGGGATATGGGGACACCTGAACGGCTTGCTTCACTCGAAGAATTCCTCAACAAAGCCACCCTGTGAAGGGTGAAAAGTTTGAGCATCTGGTAGGATTTCGGAACTCTCCACCAAGACCAAAATCATGCCACCGTACCCACCACCCATCATTCGAGCACCGAGTACACCGTCTGTTTGTTGCAATACAGCGACCTGTTCATCCATTCCTGTAAGACTCACGCCAAGTGTTTGCAGTGAAGCATGTGATTGGTTGAGAAGTAACCCGAGTTCTTGAGCCGATGCTCCAAGTGCCGACTTCACCCGTTGGTTTTCCGTTTCGACATGAGCGACTTGAATGGCATCGCCGATGTGACTTCGATATGAAGTCTCACTTAGATTTCGATGGATTCCTGAGTCGACCAGTTTAAAGATCCATTCAACAGGTAAAATAACACATTGAGTTGATTGATTTGAGAAATCAATCAGCGTTGCACATCCGTCTTTTGCGAACATCATCGCCATTTGGTCCAAAAGGCCACACGGTGTTTTGAGAACCTGATGTTCGATTCTTTGCGCTTCCAAGCATGCAGCCAAAGGCTTCATTGAACCGTTTACACACAATACGACTGCCAAACATAAGGCAGCAGACGAGGACATTCCAACACCAATGGGGATTTGACTCTCTACATTCAAACGTGCTGGCCAGCCACCCGCTGCACGCCATAATTCAATGATTGTAGCATCACCCTCGTATCCCTCCTCTAATGAGAAGGCATTCAAGGTTAAACGGAGGTGAGTTGCAAAGGGAAGTGCGAGACCCCCGGCATAATCTGTATGTTCACCTAAAACATTGATGCGTGCTGGAAGTGATGCACGGCGATGCATGAGTTACGGCCTCAGAAAGTCGCTTCATCCATTGGTGATGAGATGGTACATGGTTCGAACATGAATACCTGTAGCACCGTTTCCAACCATTGAGTTGGTCTTTGCACCCCAGTATGTTCCTGCGATATCCATGTGTGCCCAAGTGATTTGTTCACCGTCTTTCTCGTAGTTACGGTTTGGAACGAATTGCTTGAGGAAGGCAGCAGCAGTATTTGCTCCACCATAACGACCAGCGCCAAGGTTGCGAGTATCTGCAATCTTAGAATTGGTCATTTCCTTCTCAAAAGCAGGGAGCAGTGGCATAGGCCAAGCGAGTTCATCAACGGCGTTTCCAGCATCATGTATACGAGTTCGGAAGTCATCATCGTTGGACCAGAGACCGGTTGCTTCGTGGCCAAGAGCAACGACACATGCACCCGTTAATGTTGCAAAGTCGATGATGTATTCAGGGTCAAATTCGCCAGCTTTCCACAATCCATCAGAGAGAACGAGGCGTCCTTCAGCATCGGTGTTGAGGATTTCAATGGTTTTTCCAGAGAGGGTTTTGATGACGTCTCCTGGACGTTGAGCATTGGATGAAGGCATGTTTTCAGCCATACAGGTAATGGCAACGACCTTTCCTTTGTGTCCAGTCGATGCAAGAGCTTGCATGGTCCCGAAAACAGTAGCAGAGCCACCCATGTCGTACTTCATTTCGTCCATGTTTGCACCAGGTTTGAGTGAAATACCGCCAGTGTCGAAAGTAATTCCCTTACCGACAAGGAGAGGGCATCGACCCGGTTTCTTACCATTGAGTTGGAAGATGACCATGCACGGTTTACGTGCAGACCCCATACCGACAGCAACCAGTCCGCCCATTCCGGCTTTGACTGCTTGCTCGTAATTGATGATGGTTACTTCGACATCATCGTATTGCTTTGCCCATTCCCATGCTTGGTCAGCAAATGCTTCAGGGTACATGTCGTTTGGAGGACAGTTTCCAAGATCACGTGAAAGGTGAACACCTGAGGCAACACCAGCATGAATCTTGATGAGTGAATTAAGTTCATCTTCTTGGCCTTCATCACAAGTAATTCGAACATCAAGTTCACTTTCTTTGTCTTCTTCCTCTTGTTGTTTGTAATGGTCATAGGAATAATCACGCAAGAGCATACCTTCAGCAAAGGCACCCATTGCATCGATGGAAGTACCGTTGAATACAACAGTCAAATCTGTGCCATGAACTTTCTTTCGGCTTGCAACGACTGCTGCGCCTGCTTTGCGGTATGAGTGAGCATCAGCATCGTCTTCTTTGCCGAGGCCGACTAACATTGCTTTTCCACCTTCGCCACCGAGAATAGACATTGTAGATTTCATCTTTCCTTTGAAATCTCCATCTTGGAGAATACGGTTGATTTGGGCTTTCAATGCGGTATGAAGGCCAGTTTCATGTGCTTCAGGTAGTGCATCAAAGCCTTCGAAAAGGGGTAGAATGAGGGTTCCGTTAATGTTGTGGCCGGGGCTTACGCTTACTTTCATGAGTTCACCTATGTTTGCGTAGTCCTTGAAGCACTTGAAACCTCGCGCCTACATATCAGCAAAGAGAAGTGATGGAATTCATCATTTTTCTTCTTCTTTCTCGCTTTGAATCACTGCCGCAACAGCCACAAAGCCAGCTATGATGGTCACTGGATTAAACAACCCATAACCGACCAGGAAACTCGACTCATCATCTTCAACAATCGCTACCATGTCCGCTTCAATTGGTTCAGAAACCCAACGAGCAGATTCTACGATTCGTACTTGATACCGTAACTCCCAAGCACCATCTGTCGTCATGGAAAGAGAAGATGTATCGAAAGAGACCTGTGCAGAATTGGTAGCATTTACTGAAAAGTTCGATGAATTCCAAACCACACTACCAGATGAATCAATATATTGCAGCGTTGCATTTGCTGTCGTTGCACGGCCGATATTATTGATATCCAATGTCAATTCATCATCCTCAAGAACGATTGATTGGACCTCTAAACGAGCCCTCCAACTATAGACATT
This sequence comes from uncultured Candidatus Poseidoniales archaeon, assembly GCA_905182715.1. GTDB lineage: Archaea > Thermoplasmatota > Poseidoniia > Poseidoniales > Poseidoniaceae > MGIIa-L1. Next base: position 49,702 of record CAJJCP010000007.1, on the reverse strand, counting down.
ATCGATAAGGTATCGCATAACTTCGAGTTCTTCTCCTAAGCGGTCAGAAAGTGCCTCAACAGTACCGAGTAACCATTGTTCATCATCGGTCTCGAAGGTGAATGTCGGGTACCCCATGATGCCATAGCCGTAGTCACGAGAAGTCCCTGAATTAGGATACAATCCTTCGTTAGCATTGCGAATTGGAATGTCTGAGATATTGGCGTGGACATCATCTCGAATGAAATGAAACATTTCCCAATCGATCGGCTGGTCTGGAATGTAGCCCCATGGATGCAACATAATCCAAACACCAGTATGCATTGTAACATACAAGTCGGCATTGGGGACAACAGTATTCATGTAATTGGCATTCGCTGCAGTTTCTGCTTCGCTAAATGGACCTGAGCCTGGCTGTGTCTCGTCTTGTTCGTTCCAGTGATGGTCATAATTTCGATTTAAATCAACTTGATTGACATTCCAACGTGTGTCTAAATCATTTCCGTCAGCGTTGAGCATAATGAGAACATGGAGTTCGGTATTTGTGAGTACGTCAATCGCTTCTTGGTCTCCAGCAGCCCACCCTTCAATATAGAATTCAGCGGTAAGGAACGCCAATTCAGTACCGAGATGTTCGTTACCGTGATGACCTCCATCAATATAGACGATTTCTTTGTCCGTTCCATCGGCTTTTGTATCGTTGCTCCAATCTGAGATCCGTACGACCCAGAGATTCTTTCCGAGTTCAGTTTGGCCTGCGATAGTCAAGTCAACAATGTCAGGATGGTCGTCAGCCCAAGCATTCACATCGGCTGTGAGTGTCGCATACGTATGGTACCAGTGCTCCTGTATAATGTCAGGCTGTTGTGCCGATGTAAGCATTGGCACAGACGCACTGGCTAAGAGAAGAACACAAAGAGCCCAAACGCGCATGGACTTCGGTCACGGTGGTCGTTCAAGAACTTAACCAACGATTTACCAATCCGAAGTAAACGCATTGGGATTGGTAACCCTTTCAGATTCACGTGTCCAAATGGAGTTGATATTGGTTTGACCACCGTAGATGTCAGCAAAAGGATCGATGTCTTCAGGGTCACGGTTTCTTTGCATGTATGATTCGACCCGTTCGCGTAGGTCCGGTTTGAATTTCCAGTAGTGAATCCTCCATTCACGACCGTCCCAAAGAGTCGTTTCTTCTGATTCAGTTGTAAGGAGTTCGTAATCTTGGAACATGTAGAATAAGTTACGATCGGTTGGTTCCAAAGCATTGTCAATAATACGGTTATAGAAGCCGAAGAATCCAAGAGCGTGTTCCGCCATTCCTTGTGCGACTTCTTCATCCATCTCCAAATCGATGTGCTGTTGAATTGCTCGTGTAAGTTCAGATAATGTCATTGTCATTTTTTATTCCCCCGCTGGCCGCTAAATTACTTCGCAGACACATATTATATTGTACTCCGACCCATATAGACTCATCGATGATATTTCATGAAAAGAAGAAGAATCGGTCAATTTTATCCCTCCAAGCCTCGAAATGCCGGGGCAATAGATGCCCCCCGACATACAGCCCAACAAGCGACTCACCTTAAACAACATCAAACAACAGCCTCAAGAACACCTGTGCAAGGGCAAGGTTGTGAGCGAAGACTATGTTGAGGGTAATTTCCTCGGTTTACCCGAACAGGGTGAAAATGTAGACGTCGTAGTGTTACAATTACCCTATGAACTCACAACATCCTACGGCCAAGGTACAGCCCAAGGCCCTGCTGCTTGCGTTGCTGCAAGCGGGCAAGTTGAATTGTTTGATGATGCACTGGGTCAAGATTTACCAGCTGGAGCAAACATCTTTACTGCACCTGAATGGGACGGGGAAGGAAAGAATCTCGGAGAACAATTAGACAACATTCGCGGCTATTTACAACCCTGGTATTCAGGCGATTGTTTTCCACTTGCTCTGGGTGGTGAACATGGGATTTTACCACCGTTAGTCCTTGCTGCCCAACATCACCCACTTATCGATGGAGATCTTCATCGTCTCACTGTTGTTCAAATCGATGCACATGCAGACCTTCGTGAAGAACTCAATGGTGAAGCATATTCGCATGCATGTGCAGCAGGCCGAAGTCTCGATTTAGGAATTGGACGCTTGCTTCAAGTCGGCATTCGAGCCTATTCGAAACAAGAACTGGAATTGATTGAAAGTGACGAGCGAATTACAACCTTTTTCGCTCGAGACACGCAATCTCCAACCCGTGGAAAGGAGGTATGGAGCCAATGGCTAAAGACGCTTGAAACGCTTTCAGGCCCGATTCATTTGACGCTCGACATCGACGGACTCGATGGAAGTCTCGTGCCTGCTACGGGCACTCCGGTGCCTGGTGGTCTGTCTTTTTGGCAAGTCATTGAAACAATTGAAGCAGTCTTTGCCGCCCCAAAAGCCACAGTGATCAGCGTTGATGTCAACGAAATTGTGGCCCAAGAAGAGACGCCAATCACTCAATTCACAGCTGCAATGCTGGCAACAAAAGCCATTGCTGCTCATCTCAAAGCACGTAATGAAGGGCGATGGAGTCCGCATGGAGAAGTACTCGGCCGGAAAAGGAACCCCATCGAATCGACTTTTTTCAAGCAACATGTACATTGAACAAGACAAATTTCAAAGAGAGGATTTAGGACCCGAAGCAAAGAACAGGTGAACATCATGACAAATTTCCAAGCCCACGGGGCCCATGTATTCCTCGATTATACGGAGTATGTTTCACCAAAAGAAAATGATGGGCAGTGGATACTTGAAATTCTTGAAAAAGCAGTAGAACGCAGCAATGCTCGGAATGTTCACTCGCATGTTGAACAATTTGATGGCTCTAATTCGCCCGTAGGTTTTGCGGCTGTAGTCTTGCTCGACGAAAGTCACGTTTCTGCCCATTGCTATTCTGAAAAGGGGTGGCTTGCCTTGGATTGCTTCACTTGTGGAGATTCTGACCCGAACGCTTTAGCGGATGATATCCATCAACAATTGATCGAGCAAATACCATCGCTGTCACTTAAGCGAAGGCAGCACCTTCCTCGCTTCTTACATGAGGGGGAATGAAATGTCAGTGCGACTATTTGTAGACCAACATTATCGGCATTTCAATGCTGGTGAACTCGCAAGAGCGGCACATTCACTCACTCAATTTCTAGCAGATGGAGGGAAGATCTTCCTCACCCTCGCTGGAGCCATGAGTACCGCAGAGCTTGGTAGGAGTTTAGCACCAATGATTCGCGCAGGTCACATTGCTGGAATCTCGTGCACGGGTGCGAACCTAGAAGAAGACCTGTTCAATCTCGTTGCTCATAACTCGTATGTTTCAATCGAAAATTGGCGGAACTTATCAGCCGAAGATGATGCTGAATTACTTCGTCAAAACCTCAACCGAGTGACCGATATTTGTATTCCCGAAGAAGAAGCATTCCGCAAGATAGAACATCATATCGTATCGTGTTGGAAAGAGGCAGATGTCGCGAACATCTCGAAACTGCCTCACGAATTTTTCTATCAGTTATTGATGAGTGAAGTATTAGAGCCAAACTATGAAGCAAATCCTGACGATTCTTGGTTGCTTGCTGCGGCTCAAGCAAATCTACCCCTCTATGTCCCAGGATGGGAGGACTCGACCCTTGGCAATATTTTTGCTGCACACTGTATTGAAGGTGATTTTCGTTCGACGACACTCAAAAACGGAATTGAATACATGATTCAGTTAGCGCAATGGTACGAGTCAAGAACCGATTCTTTGGCCTTTTTACAAATAGGTGGTGGCATAGCTGGAGATTTCCCAATATGTGTCGTACCTCTTTTGCATCAAGATTTAGAGAGAAAAGTACCTCTCTGGTCTTGGTATTGCCAAATCAGTGAATCATCCCCCTCCTATGGAGGATATTCAGGGGCACCTCCGAACGAGAAAATCACTTGGGGAAAACTCGCAGTTGAAACGCCGAAATTCGTCATCGAAAGTGATGCGACCATCGTGGCACCTCTTCTTTTCGGATATGTTTTGGACTTGTGAAGAAAGGCCTTGAAACCTTTCTGAATGCACATCATACCGCAAGTATTGAAGAGGAGCAGACCCTACCTCTTTCTATGAGCATGCGGAAACCGGTGGTTGCATTTGCACTTCTCTTGATGATGGTTCTTCCACTTGTTTTCATCGCAACTGCAGATGGGCAGCCTGCGCAACCAACCATAAACGCTGCTTGGCTTGAAGGAGAGAATGGTCTCAATCAACATGCATATCTCATCACCTTTGCTGACAATGGCTCGTATGAGATCGATATCGACGTCACACATCAACGTAATAGTACACTTCTGGCCAATGATGTATTCATCTCTTGGAGTTCAGTTGACGACCAGCGTGTTGCTCATGCTGAACTCAACACGACGCTGCAATGGGGCGATGAACTTTCGATTCTTGTCACCATCAACGCTTGGGATGGTACTGCACTCGTAGAACCTGTCCAAACGACTCGTTCATTCACAGTTGGTACTTGGAATCAACCAATGGCGGATCATGAAGTTCTACTCAAAACCACATGGGACCTTGACCAAACCTACATGACGGAAGATGGTGAACAAGGGTTCTCTTTAGATTTCGATGGACAAGGCTGGCAAATGCGCCAAGGAACAGTGCTCAATTCTTGGGAACTTGGAAATGGCAACCTAACGACTCTTGAAAATACCGAGGACAGTTCAACAAATCTCACTTTGTCTCTTGACTCGATTTGGAAGAATGAGACGATTCAATCAGGAGTACTCACCTCGCAAGTCTTTGATGCTCGAGGAAGCGGGATTCTCCACTTAGTCACACTCGATGGCGATTCACGAAGTGAAGTAACTGCCAATGTGTCAGAAGGATGGTTTAACCGTTCGATGATTGATGGAGACCTCTCTGAACGCCTCCGAATCGAAGCAACTGGAGACCTACTGATCAATGAACAGAATGATGAAGGGAACGAAGGCCTCAATGTAACGGGTGAAGTCAGCGTATTTTTCTTAGAAACATGGGATGAGAATGGAGTGCGAAGGCTACAACATACACAATTCGAGGCACTGGCAGATATGGTCCTCAGCGAGGAAGGCTTGCGTATGGATGTCTCTCTGGATGGATTGACTGTTCTTGAACGATGGGAAGACGGTGTTCGCACCGACCAAAAATCCGAGTTCATTGGACAAGGCACATTTGGAGTCAATGAAGAAGATGAAAACTCGAGTATTCTTATCAACGGAACGATTCATGATTTACACTGGTTAACCGAGGACGGAATTACGCTGAAGGATGACTTACACCTTGATGGCGTCATCACCGGTGATGCTCAAGGCACCTTTGGAATCGTCCGAGAAATAGAAGAAACAGGCAACCAAGCCAATGCCACACAAGTCGTTTTCTTAGTCAACGTCATACACCAAGAAACTTGGTTCAATCTCACTGGAATCAATGGAGGAAACTTCTTCGATGGACAAGGCGTTGGGGCAAACCATAACCAATCTTGGGATTACCAAGTCGTTCAATCCGAATGGGAGAACCGAACCGTTCGGATGGTGTGGGAAGAAACTGGTGCTGACCCCTCAAGTGGTGATGAGCGCCCTGAAAACAGCCCAATCCAAGTGAATGCAACTCAACCAGAATCGGAAGATATCTTGGGAGAGATTACGATTTCAAGAGAAACTGGCCTGATGCCAATCCCACTTCTTCCAGGTGATACGATTCGACTTGCAGACCAAGAAGGCCTCTCACTGGTCATCACCGCAGAATCGACCGGAAATGACCCTCGAGATGGTTTCAATTTACATGTTGTCAACTGGACTGGTTCGTACGGTGAAAATGGTGATGCGACTGGGTCTATCATTGACCAAGGCCCTCTGATGGGTCTTCTTTCAAGTGTGAACAGAGTGTTAGAAATCCCATATGGAGATGAAAACGAAACTGCCAACTTCACTGAAAGTCAAATGGTTGAACGAATCCTCTCTCCTTCTATTATCACAGCTGAAAACAACACCGCACCTACCCTTGTCGAACTCTACCTCGAAGAGGGCGTCATCTATGGAGAAGGAGGAAGTGTTGGCACTCTTGTAGCCCACATCGGCGATAACGAGTTGAATGTCGACACGGTAACAGTCGACCTCTCGCCGCTTGGAGGCGGGATAGTGAGTATGAATGACCGTGGAATCGATGGTGATACAACCGTTGGTGACAACCGTTTCACGACAAAGATTCTGGCCCCCGGACTTGAAGTTGGTAACCGTTCACTCAATGTGACAGCAACCGATACATGGGGACTGGTCACAACGGGTACTGGAGACATTGAAATCATCAATCAAGGCCCACGATTGTATGCCTTTGAGGTACTACCAGATACCGGCCCACGTGGCACTGTCATGATCATAAATGCTCAAGCCTATGATGGTCATGGCGTTGAGAGTGTTATGATTGATTTGAGAGAATCGAGAGGTGGACTCGTGCCATTGATTCAATCGAACGGTGTATGGGTTGGTAATTTTACGGTACCTGATTCGATGACACCGGGAGAACAAACTTTGCCGCTTATCCTGACCGATGGCCTTGGTAAAAGTGAGTTTACAACCCTTTGGCATGCAGATGGAATGAATTCTACACTTCAAGCAATTTATGGACCACACCATATCTCAGGTGAAATGATGAAAGAGATGAACATAAACATCCTCAATACAGCACCTGTCATTATCAATCCAGGCGTTCAAACAGTGGAAAAAGGTGAGACGACTTCTACGGTTGTACTCGAAGTAGCAATCAGCGATTACGACGGTATTCTGGTAGCACAAGCAAATCTGGGCGTATTCACGCCGTTTACTTCTCAAGCAACTTGGCAAAGCATGTATGATGACGGAAGTAACGGTGATGCGGTTGCCAATGATGGAATCTATTCTGTCGAAATGCAAGTTCGAAGTAGTACTCCAATTGGCACGCATGAAGTATTGATTCAAGCGTCGGACGTGTATGGAAAAGTGAGCCCTACAACCTCTATAGCCGTCCAGTTAGTAGAAGAAACATCGATCTTGCCTGGTGTAAGTGGTTCATTCTTATCGACTGGCGTCTTACTGGGTGTTCTGGTTGTCTTTGGAATTGGGGTCGCAGTCGTTGTCGTCATTTCCATTCGTAACAGACCTGAAAGCGAAGAAGGTCAAGACCGTTTCGGATTTAATTAGCACTAAGGCGAGCCGACAACCGTTTATACTCCTGTTCTTACGGGTGAATACATCTACGGACGTAGTGTAGTGGTTATCACCGAGCGTTGCCAACGCTTGAACCCGGGTTCAAATCCCGGCGTCCGTACTCCTGCCACTCAGCACCCCATTCAGAAGACGATTCGAGTGATTCACTTTGGTGACCTGACAAGCGAACTCTTATCCGAGAGACCTTGAATAGTTCTTTTTAGAGATGACACTATGGCGGAAAGACGTTCGATTTTTATTGGAAAAAAACCATTGCATGCATATGTCCGAGCTGTCGTTATGACTATGGATGAAGGAAACCGCCAAGTTCAGCTTGTCGCTCGAGGAGCAACAATTGGCCGAGCTGTAGATGTGGCAGAAATTTGCCGGAGAAGAAATGGAATCATCGCTCAAGGTCTACCGGCAGAAGTTGTTATTGGAAAAATACATTGCACTTCGGAAACGCTCACTCAAGATGACAAAAGAGAACGGACTGTCAGCGTTCTAACAATCGAACTCGATGGCATTGGCGATGTTCCTGAAAAGGAAGAAGAAGAATAATCAAGGCAAGAGATTGAGTCTTCGCTCGATTTCGTCGGCGGTTGATTCGTAAACTGAAAGGGCTTGGCCCACCGGGTCTTCTAATTCCCAATCTTGGTCAAGTTTCATCAATGGACATTGAACTCCACACCCCATGGAGATGACCATGTCGTAATCATCAGCCGAGAAATCGTTGACATTCTTTGGAACCATCCCTTCGGTTGAAATCCCACGATTCTTGAGTACTACTACTGCATTACTGGCGATACTTCCTGCTGGGTGAGTCCCTGCAGAATCAGCAAAATGGCCCATTGAACGAGCAATTCCCTCCGCCATTTGAGATCGGCAAGAATTCCCAACACAGACAAATAAGAGACGCATAGTTCTCCATGATGTCGACTGTATTTATTGATTATCTAAAGAGAAGCATTATCAAAGGAAGGGCAATTCGAATCACTATGTTCCGAAGTGCTTCGAATTTATTTCGCGGTATTTGCATTGCAGCAACGCTCTATGCCGCACTGTTTTTTGCTCATATTATCGTCGCTGTTCAAGGGTGGGAAATGGTATTCAGATTCATTGCCGCATTGATTACTTTGATGACATTTACCGTTGGCCCAAGCATCATCGTGTTGGGAAGAGTACAGAGCCTCGAACAAAAAATTCAAGCGAATGCAATCGGGCATTCGGTTGGGTTGATTTTGTCGATTGGATTGGCATGGGCGTATGCAGACCAGTCCTTCGATATGCTCCTCACTTCGGCCTTTCTCCTCATCACAGCCATTCTCCATTCAAGTCATCGCAGGGTGCTGATTCAAAAGCGGCCATAAAAGATGGGTTGAAGTACGGTAGCGCGGTGCTTAGTCCATGTCGGATTCACCGGTCACAACCCACGACCCTAATGCGGATGATACACCTGCGGAAGCATCTCCTCAAGAACAAAAGAAAATGGAACAGGCTTATGCACAAATGAAGCGTAAGATGTCAATGGAAGAAATTGGTAAAAAAATCAAGCACAAGGTCATGGTCTTGTCTGGAAAAGGTGGTGTTGGGAAATCTACAGTCTCCACAGGGCTCGCACTTTCACTGGCACAACAAGGCCTCTCAGTCGGTATTCTCGACATCGATATCACAGGACCAAACGTTCCCAAAATGATGGGACTTGATGGACAGCGCTTGCATGTTGAATCCGGACGTATTCATCCTGCGAAAGGCCATCTTGGTGTCAAAGTTATTTCAATGGCCTTTTTACTTGACAGTGAAGATACACCTGTTGTTTGGCGTGGACCGATTAAACTCGGAGCTATTCAGCAATTTATCGGTGATGTCGAATGGGGAAACCTCGATTATCTGATTATCGATTTCCCTCCAGGCACATCGGATGAACCGCTCACTGTAGCACAATCACTTCCAGATATTGATGGGATGGTCATCGTAACCACACCACAAGAAGTGGCCCTCCTTGACAGCAGAAAGTCGATTACTTTCTCTGAATCATTGAAAGTCCCTGTCCTTGGAGTCGTTGAGAACATGAGTGGCTACACCATCTCAGGCAAGGCACCTCCGGGCTCAGATATCGAAATTGCTGCTCCTGCTGGAAAGACTTTGAAAGCAACTGCAAATGATGCTGGAGAATTCAGCGTCACTTTGGATATTTTCAAGAAAGGTGGAGGAAAACTGACCGCTGAAGAATTTGGCGTACCGTTCCTTGGCGCTCTACCGTTTGACCCTGGGTTTGTCCGGGGTGGAGACGACGGAGTTCACCGAATTGTAAGTGAACCAGAAGGCCCTTCCGCTGTTGCTTTTGCTGCAATCGTTGCTGCATTACAAGAGCAGATTGTGGATGACCCTGGAGCAGGGCTTGAAATCATTTGATGGTGAAAACATGACCGACGAAATGCCAACAATGTCTCGTTTCGAACGAAGAGAAACCGATGTTCTCCTCACCTATGCTGATGGTTCAGAATTCTCAGTGACCTATGATGACTTACGTCACTCGTGCCCTTGTGCCAAATGTTCACCCCTCCGAAACGAGGATGAAGCCAGTAAAAATCTCCGAAGGCAAGTCGAAGCATTACCAAAAGAGAAACCAAAAGTACGCATTGTAGGAAACTATGCTCTTGGTTTTGAATGGACACAGGGGTGTTCAAGTGGAATCTTTCGATTTGAACGTATTTGGGATCTCGCAAACAGAAGAGACCCCGATAATGGAAAACCCTATGTTCACGGTGCTTGGTAATCCAAGGAACGGTATATCGAGCATTTTTGATTGGCGAGGTTTCATGTGTGACCCCCAACCCCGTAGGGGTTGAGGTTAACTGATGGATGGCATCTATCTGACTTGGATGGTAAGTGCATTAGCGCTTGGTGTCATCTTGTTGCCTGTTTTCAAACCGCCATGGGTGAAAATCACTCTCCCAACATTTGTCGATTTCTTTCGAAGGTATTGGATTCATCTTTCAATTGTGTTTATCATTTACAACTCAAAGGATATTCTCGACCAATTAGACCGCATTATCATTGCGAATACCGGCTTGGACATGACGCCGTTCATTTACGGACTCGAAGGAGATCTGGTATTGGAAGTACAACAACTGTTTGAAGCAAAATGGTTAACCATTGCACTCACGCATTTTTATGTTTCAGGATTCATGTTTATTTGCTATGTTTCTGTGTTCTACTTCGCCTTCTTTGATGACCGATGGATTTCAGACCGAATGACACTTAGTATTGCTTGGGTCTACATTTTGGCAATTCCCTTTTATCTGTTCTTCAATGTTCGAGTGACTGGGGATTATATTCCTGGGATGGAAACTCTCGCGTACGATTTAACTCCGGAAATCAGTGATTGGTTTCGGCGCATTGACCCCTTTACAAACGGAATGCCTTCCCTTCACATTGGAATACCATTTGCTGTATGGTTATGCCTTACACGCTTCGATGAAGACCGCCGTTGGAATAAATACCGAGCTTTGGTTCTCTCCTACACACTCATCACTGCTTTTACCATTGTTTATTTGGGAATACACTGGTTTTCAGACATCATAGGAGGCATGCTGATTGCTGCTCTCGCCGTCTCAGTTGCAGACCGAACCTCTGATGCTTGGTGGAAAATATTCGATGAGCGAACCATGAATGCTCGAATTGTGACGCTCTTGACCGATCCGAAAAAAGCACTCGGAATTGTCATGAACCGGTGTAAAAATGTCGTCAAACGTTATCGGAACCCTCAAAGTAAGGAAACTGGAGTCTTAGCAGTTCTCGTATTTTTGATGTTATTTACGGTGATTACTTGGGAATTAAGTCATCAATCTTTGCCTGCTGGTGGGATAGAAGCACCTCAAGATGTTGCCACTGGAGATGGGTGGATGGCAACCATTGACAATCGCTCAACTGGACCTGTGATGGTGATTCATGATGTTGCGAACCTTGAGATGAATTGGGAGATTTTGAACGGGAGCATCGAATACGATTCGCCCTATACCCTCTCCGGCTCCAAACTCGCAGTAGCCAATCAGACCACTGTTTCGGTGTTCAACCTCAACTCAATCTCCGCTTCCAATGAACCAATGTTGACGATTGCCATCGAGAGACCTGATGAAATCGTATTGACCGGAACTGAAGAAGTTGAGTACATCATACTCGAAAAGGATGGGCTATTGAGCGCATATGACCTACAGGGAGATGGAGTACCACTTGGTTTTAATGTCACAAATATTCAACTCATTCGAGCGAATGGTCTTGAAATTGCAATGGTCTTAGAGAACGAACCAACAAGTATTCAATTCTCCCGGATTGGCTCTGCTGGCTCAATTACTATTGAACAGATCAATGCTTCGACAACACCCGAGGAGGATGAAATTCTTGAATCATGGGGAACGCCTGTTGACATGACCAATGCGACAATAACCGATTTTGTATTTGATGAAAATTATATTGCGGTGACTGTCAATGTTTCTGCAACCGAACGCTTGGTCGTCTACAACCGTTCCAGTGGCCACCAATGGCTTGCAAGTAATGCCAAATATGCGGTGAGTGGACCTTCGATGAAAAATGGCATTTTAGCATGGTCGGTCCGTGACCACTTGGACCCAACAAATCCAATTGACAAATATATGGACGGAGAAATTCAATTCGTCAACCTCACCAATAACCATACGCAATTGTTGACTTCTGACGCCTTGCATCAATGGAGTCCGCATGTACTCGAACATCATTTGGTTTATTTCGAGCAATCAGCGGACGGAGAAGTAACCATTCACATTCATTCGTGGGTTCCTGAAATCACACCTTATTCCAACGTAATTTTACAAATTGGAATTATAATTGGTGTGTTGTTGGTGTTCACGCATATTGTACAACGTCAATCCGAATCACGGCAAACCATCAAAAAGTTCGAAGAAGAGTAGTCACTTTTTGACGCTCAACATTCGCTCAAGTGCCCATAACGAACCTTCTTGAATCGATGGAGGGACTTGAATTTGATTCGGCTTTTCGCCATCAACAATTCGTTCAAGAACATCCATTAAATACGCTGGATGAATCATATACATTGTTGAACAAGGACATATTTCAGTGTCAAGACATTCGATGTGTTTGTCAGGATGTTGTTCAGCCAAACGGGCAACCATATTGATTTCAGTTCCAATCGCAATCTCAGCACCAGGTGCTTGTTTTGCGACAAAGTCGCGAATAAATTGAGTGGAACCATTGGCATCACTCGCATCCACAGTTTCAATCGGGCATTCAGGATGGACAACAACGATTCCATCGGGATAGCGAAGACGGAAATCATCAATCAGAGGCTTTGTGAATCGCTTATGAACTGAACAGAAGCCGTGCCAAAGAATGATTCGACTTCCTTTGAGTTCACCCATAGCACCGATACCAGGAGTCCATGTCGGCATTAAATCGAGTGGAATCCCCATGGCATGACCTGTGTTTCGTCCAAGGTGTTGGTCGGGGAAAAACAAGACAGCACCGTTTTTACCAGCTCGTTCAAACGCCCAATTGAGAACGCCCTGCGCATTACTTGAGGTACAGACAATTCCTCCATGTCGGCCAACGAAGTCTTTCAAGTCAGCACTGCTGTTCATGTAAGTGACTGGTACCAAGAATCGATCATCAGGCGACGCTAATGCGGTCGTGTCTTCACGATGGATCGGGTCCTCAAGACCTGCTTCGAGTAAGAGTTCATCCCATGCAGATTCAACATCGACGAGTGTAGCCATATCAGCCATTGAGCATCCTGCTCGCAGGTTGGGGAGCACGACAATTTGCTCATCTGTGGTGAGAATATCTGCCGATTCAGCCATGAAATGTACCCCGCAGAAAACGATGTACTTTGCCTTTGATTCAGCCGCCTTTTGGCTTAACATGAATGAATCTCCGAGGAAATCTGCATGCATGACGATACTATCACGTTGGTAATGGTGGCCAAGAATAAGTAACTCATCACCGAGTTGCTCGCGTAATTCATCGATTCTCTCAGCAATTGCTTGCTCTTCTGGAGAGAGGGTGGTATCCATGAAATCCACGGAACACATTGGCAGAGATACGGTCATCTTGTTCAACACTGGCACAAAGTCCTCCCTTTTGAAGCAAACCTTTGCTGAAGTGTTGATAAATGGGGAACAAAAGCGCCCTCCATGGCCTTTGTCCCGACCGAGCGTTTACACCTTGGTGCCGAAGCAGAAGTATGGGCGGGTACATGGATGGGTCTCGACGCTGTACGCAAACTCCGTCGCCCCCGCAAATGGCGTCATCCAGACCTTGACATTCGTCTTGGTTATCGAAGAATGATGAGTGAGTCTCGTCTTCTTATCCGGCTCAAACGACGAGGAGTAAATGTTCCCGCAGTTTGGGACCTCGACCCTGAATCGGGTCGAATAATCCTTGAACGAATGCCTGGACTGCCTTTGATTGAAATATTACGAAGCGATGAATATTCGCACGATTTCATCGACATGACTTTACGAAATACTGGTGCTTTGATTCGCCGACTTCACCGAGAAGCCATCACTCACGGTGACCTCTCGACCAACAATATTCTTGTCGATGAAAATGCCAATCCCTCGTTGATCGATTTTGGACTCGCTACAATCGATTACGAGATTGAACGTTTTGGAATCGACCTGCATGTGATTGATGAAATTCTTGGCGCCTCACATCCAGAACATGAAGGAGCAATCGACACGTTACTCGAAGGCTATGCTTCTGAAGAAGAGCGACTCGGTTCACCACCTGAACAATCTGGTGGCGCCGTCCCGACCTCACAGCAAGTTCTGAAGCGGCTGGAAGATGTTCGTTCACGTGTTCGATACCACGGGTAATTAATCCATGAGGAGCCGTAATTCTTCGAGACTCCGGAGTTCGGCAAGATAAATTTGCTCAATGGCGTCATACATTTCTTGGTCGCCTAGTGATTCGATTTCGACCATTATATCGGCATACACAGCAGCTGCTTGCGTTTCGGTTTCGAGAGAATGAACTAACATTTCTTCATACTGAGTCGTGTGAATAATTTCATGGGAGTTTCTTTCTGTGACCGGAATACCTCCGAGTTTGACAATTGCTTTTCGAACGATATCTCCATGCATTGTAGATTCTGTGGCTTCTTCCGTAAACATAGGTGCAAGTTGAAGGCGATGTATTCCACGTATATTCGCAGCATAATGAGCGTACATGTTGGTCGCTCTCAATTCCCATCCGAGGGCTTCATTCAAAGTTTGGATTAAATTATGTTCTTTCATATTTTCAACTCTTAGGGCTAACGAAACTTTTCATTCTGTTGTCCTTGAAGAGAAGCAAGCAGCAAGCCCTACATAAATCCATGTCTTTACACAAAAATAGATTGACCAAGTTTCCATCCAAGCAAAGCAAGAAGCGGACCAAATGCCATTGTGATGAACACATATACGATGGCTGAACTTCCGTGACCTTGCTCAAACATCTGAACCGTTTCTACAGAAAAGGTAGACATGGTCGTAAAAGCACCGAGGACTCCTGTACCCAGTAACAATGCCATATTTGCTGAAAGAAGATTCTGAGCTAAACCTACTGCCATGACGCCCAAGAGGAAAGAACCAACGAGGTTGATCGACAAAGTGGCGTAAGGAAATGAATCAACCGAGACCCATTCACTCACCACATACCGGAGTGCGGCACCAAGAGCCCCCCCGAGAGCGACAATGCCAATTTGTTGTAACATAACAACGGCTCAGGAGGTTGGCCTTTGAAGGCTCGCTTCAAATAAATACGATATGAGCGATTTCCTCCGTAGAACTCAATATACAAAAGCCATAGCAGAGCCATGACGCGAACAATTTGGTTCCTTACAGGTAATGCTGGTAAACTCAAAGAAGCCACACATCATCTGCAACCTTTAGGCTATACTGTTCGCCAACTTATCGTTGATTCTGGCACCATTGTTGAACCACAAGCGGATACGCTCGAAGAGGTCGCACAATCGAAAATTGCTCAAGCATTATCGCACCTACCGAATGGTGAACAATCCGAAGATATGGTTTTGGTTGAAGATGCTGGACTGTTCATTGATGCTCTCAACGGTTTCCCAGGAGTATACTCCGCTTACGCATTGGAAACAATAGGCTACAATGGTATTCTTCGATTACTTGATCACCTCCAAAGCCAAGATACGATTCAGTGTGCTCAATTGCGCTCGGCAGAATTTCAAGCGGTTGCTGCAATATGGATGAACGGTAAAATACTCTATGGAAATGGGAGGTGCCCCGGATGGATTGCTTTGGAAAGTTGTGAGGAAGAAGGATTTGGTTTTGACCCGGTATTTACTCCTAACGATCTCGATTCATTTGGAGAATCTCTCCCACCAGGCGAATACGGAGATAAAAGCACACATGGCAAAACCTTTGGAGCAATTTCAATCGAAGAAAAACAGGCCTACAGCCATCGTAGTAGAGCATTAAACGACTTACTACGTCAGTTGCCATCAGCATGATAAGTTAATAGTAACTGGAGTGAGTTGAGGGACATGGGATTCATACGATCGGTGACTGGACTTTGTGCCCTCGCTGTAGCGGCATTCTACCTGTTAGAAGCTGGTGAACTAACCGACGAATTCAAATGGATTTGTATCGCAGCCGTGCTTGTCTTTTCCTTTGCATGGATTATGATGGGATCAAAAAAATCTGCTCCGAGCGCTCAACGCACCGTTTCAGAAAACACGCAAACTGTTGAAGCAGAAGAAAGTGAACTTGAGAATGAATTCGAAATCCCACTGCCAGTCACTGAAGGCGAACTTGATGGAGCAACCTTGCGAGAACGAAAACTTGCTAAAATACAAGCGGCTGAATCAAAAAGAGAAGAAAGCCTCGCCGCCATGACCATCGATACCGTAATTCACGATGAAGAAATAGTCGAAGTCACACTTGAGATGGATGAAGTCCATGTTGCCGACGAATTTGTAGTTGAAATGAGCCCGGACTCTGTAGAAAATGCAGATATTGAATCGGCGATTCTTAAAAGAAGAATAAAGCATGATGAAATTCGACAAAAAATCGAATTGCGACGTAGAGGACAACTGGCAGATATTCGCGCATCAACTGCACGTATGTGGGAAGAACAAACTGCTGGAGAAGATTTGGTTGCACTGCTACAAACACCAGGTCATGGTCAATCGGTTTTAGTGACACCTGAGCATCCTGAATCCGGACATATTTACGGAGCCACATTTATTCGAATCGATGAGACTCGAGTGTTGAAACTTCGAACGGCTCTCGATGATGGCTTTGAAAAAGTGCAAGGCAGAGAGGAACCTACACCGTTGATTGGACCTGATGGAAGTCCACTGCCACCGCTTCTTGGCCTCGATGGAGCACCGATGGCACTACCACTTCCCCTTCCAAGTGCAAGCTTGGCTTTGGCCCAAATGAAAGATGAAATCGGAAATTGACACAAAGATTCGTGTCAACATTGAAGATGGGTTGCAGTAAGTGTGGTTTGAGTCAAATGACCGAAGACCCCCTTGAGAATTCAAAAGTCCTCCTTCGGAAACGAAAGGTTGCACTGTTAGGACTCTTCTTAGTTGCTATTGCACCGAGTATCTCAGTCATAACAGGATTTGCCCTCAAAGCAGGGGCTTTCGCTGTGGTGGTTTTTATAGTCATCAAAATATGGATTTTCGGTTTACCTGCATTTTGGCATTTGCGTATAGAAAAACAGAAGATTTCGTTCTCCCCTGTTGAAAAGGGTGGATGGAGCATGGCTTTCATTCTCGGGATTGGAATGATGCTTGTTGTATGGCTTGCTTATTTTGTTCTTGGAGAAAAGATGCTACAGCCTGATGCCCTGAAGGCAATTCTCGACCCAGTTGGCTTGACTGTTCCGTGGAAATTTGCCGCAGCGATTGTGTTTTGGGTGTTCATAAATTCTGTACTGGAGGAATACGTATTTCGATGGTTTATTACTTCTAAAATCGAGCAATTTGTTGAAGGGAAATGGCGCTCATCATTTCTTTCTTCAGCAGTATTCACGCTGCACCACAGTATTGCACTCATCTTCTTTCTCGATCCGCTCGGTGCAATCATTGCTTCAATAGGAGTCTTCATCGGTGGAACAGTCTTTTCATGGTTGTATCTCGAATATCGAAGCATTTGGATTGCGTGGATAGCACATGCTTTTGCAGATGTTGCTATTTTTGCAATTGCCTGGAAAATAGTCATCGGTTTTTGAAAGTAAAAAGACCCTTCTTAGGGCTATCCTTTGGCGCTTTTATATAGAGTCGACACCATGTTAAGTTGTAGGCAGAAGTGACACCACATCCGAAGCAACTGCCGACAATCACATTCGAAAAGGAGAACTCATGATGAACTAAATATCCAGATAAGCATTATGCAATGGCGAAGTTTTGGCAACGCCATAGACATATCTGGAGATAAAAATCATGAGAACTAACCGTAACATTAAGCCGTTCCATAACGGTAAGGATCGACGCACTGGACGCCCAACTGGCGCCCGAAGAACTGGTAAAGCAAACCCTATTGCTAATAACCCTGAAGCTGAAAAGGTTCGCCTTGCATGGGTTGCTGAGAAGTTGGAGCAACGCGCCAAGCAAGACGAGAACCGTAGCGAAGGGCCTTGCTGCCCGACAGAAGCCGCTAAGACGGCAACCAACCAACGCTTGCTCAAGATTTTACAAGCGACTGTATGTGACCGCGTTTGGAACGGTCTCCTCGGTCGTTGGGAAGGCGTTATGCCTCGCCGCTTTGTCAGAGCGAACGCTGTCCATATGGCACACTTTCGCGACTTTGCACGTGAGAATGGTTACCGTAGCCGGTGAAGAGTAGCCTGTCCATGCCCCACGGTGGAGGGAAATCTTCCACCCGTCGCTCAAACACCAGAAGGCGTAAGCCATATTCATTTGTGCTTCCATTGAGGTGTCTCTCGGCTTAGGAAAGCCTCGACACCGATGTCTTTGTCTTCAGAGTCGAACAGACTTGCAAAGGCTTCTGCTTCAATTGCAACTCCTTCAGTCAATCCAACATCAAGCGCAGAACGAATCGTCTGCTTTCCAACTCGAAGTGTGTTTGAAGATTTACTGGCTATTAAACGAGCCATGTCAAGCGTATACTCTCGCAAATCATCTGGAGTGCAGACATGATTGACTAAGCCAACACGATGCGCTTCATTCGCATCAATCATTTCTCCAGTCATTACCATCTCCATCGTTTTACCATAGCCAATAAGGCGTACAAGACGTTGAGTTGCACCGTATCCGGGAATCAGCCCAAGGTTGATTTCAGGCGTACCAAATCGTGAGCGATCGCTGGCGATACGTAGATCGCATGAACAAGCAACTTCACAGCCACCACCGAGTGCGAAACCATCAACCATAGCAATGGTTGGTTTCGTTAAATTCCACAAGGCTTCAACCGCATTATCTGTGAACATCGTTCGGATATCATCGCTACGCTTACCGACAAATTCGGTAATATCTGCACCTGCAACAAAGGCATTCGGTTTAGCTCGCTTCCCTTCCGGAGGAGTATTTGGTTGAGCACCAGTAAGTACCACAACGCGTACTGAATCGGTTGCTTCAACCCATGTGACCATCGATTTCAGGCTCGCCATAACTTCAGCATTCAATGCATTCAGTTTGTCGGGACGATGAATGGTCACGAGGGCCACTGAACCCAAGTCCAATTGGTCATTAACGGGGATTTCTTCAATCGAAAGTACATCGGTCTGCGGGGCGCCCATACCACCCCCAGCAGGTTTCAGTTCATCATTTCACCGACCGCTTAAATTGGACTTTTCATGATGGAGAAACCAAGAACTCAAAGACCATGATGATGTGGTATGCACATGGTTGAATCACTTGCTCCACTGGTAATGGCTGAAGACATGGCCAAGAAATACGGTGACTTCATTGCATTACATCCTCTCAATGTCGAGGTCCATGCTGGTGAGTTTTTTGGCGTATTTGGCCCAAATGGTGCAGGTAAATCTACCTTTATCAAACTCCTTACCGGCCAACTTCGTCCAAGTAAAGGGCGGATTGAGGTACTTGGAATCAATGCTGTATCCGACCCACAGAAAGTCAAAGCAAACATTGGTATTGTTCCCGAGTCTGAATCTCCACCCTCTTTTCTTACACCGGTTGAGTTTCTCGAGTTCGTAGCCAAATTAAGGACCGTTGAAAATCTTAATGAGCAAGTAGAACACTGGATTGAATGGTTTGGATTGGAAGAAAAAAGAGACACGATGTGCAAGGATTTGTCCAAAGGCCAGCGTCAGAAAGTAATGCTTGCTGCCGCTTTTATTCACAAACCCAAACTCTTGTTTCTCGACGAACCCTTCGCGAACCTCGACCCGATTTATCAGAGGAAATGCCGACATTGGCTGCTTGAGCACGTCAAAAATGGTGGAACTATTTTCCTTTGTTCACACGTTTTGGAAATGGCTGAACGGATGTGTAACCGGATGGCGATTATTAACAACGGCAAAGTGCTTGCAGCTGGAACCGTGAAAGGACTCAAAAAATCCAAGGATGAAACACTTGAAGATGTCTTTATTCGATTGGTAGGGCGTTCGATTGAAGACGTTGAGCGATTGAGTGATGAAGGCATAAAAAATCAGGATGACGAGGAGGAGTGAACGTGAGTGGAGTGAGCGTAGTCTCCCGTGATTGGGATGAAGTTGCCGATGTTCAGCCGGCACCGGAATCTGGCAACTCATTGGGGACCAGTGCTCATGATCAACAATTGCATGAACCGTTACGTGGCTGGAATGCTTTTTCTACAACCTTTCTCGTGATGTTCAAGGAAGAAGGGCGGAAAAGTCTTGAATTCGCTAAGAAGCGTCAAATGGTCTTATTTCCTCTCTTGTTAACTCTGGTAACTGCCATCACAACCATCGGTTTACAATTTCTCGTAGGCGATTCATCTGCCCAAGTATCGGATATTGAATCAAAGACGTTTACCTGGCAAGAATTACGATTCGCTCTCCATCTACCTTTACTGATGTTCAGCCTTGGAATGGGTACTTTTGCATTCATGGGCCATGATGCAATTGTTCATCGTTCAGGAACTAAAAATTACCTTTTAGCCGCACCAGCACTCCAACCTCTTCCAAATTCAGTTGCCCATTTCGCCTATTTCATCAAGGATTTGAGCTTCTACGTCATGCTTATTCTCTCTCCAGTTGTTGCTGGAATGGCGGTCGGAATCTTGCTTGAATCACTTGCAGGTATTTCCACACCTTTGGAATGGTCCAGCCTACCTTGGACATGGATTGCAATGATTATCACCTTAGCCCAAGGACTCGCTCTTGCTTTCCTTGCTTCGGCGCTATGGATGCGTGGGCGACCGTTTACCATCTTTGGACCCATGCTTATTGTGGCACTGGGGATCGCCATTGGCCTGGGTAAATTCGATATCGGCACGATGCTCTGGGGGTTAGGTGTTCAAAACTCACAGAGTATACTGGGCACTGTACTTGCATTACTGGCAAGTTTAGCAGTTGGACTCTGTTCATCTGCACTCATCATCGATGATTTTGATGTATCCGTTGTCGAACGAGCAGAACTTCTCACACCAATCTACAACCGTTTGGGTTTTCTTGGCAAAGGTGAAATTCGATTAATAGTGGCAAAGGAATTCGTAGATTTGATTCGTTCCGGTTCGATTAAAAAGATGACTGTGTCATACGCCATTCCACTTTTAGTACTGCTCGGAATGGCATGGCTCGTTGATTTCGCAGAAGCACCAATCCCAATTAATTTACTTTCATATGCACCGTTTCTTGGATTCTTCGGTTTCAATTTCTATTCATGGTTAACGATTTTAGATTCACCTGAATTCATGAATGGATTACCTCTTGGCGTCCCACAACTCATACGAGCGAAAGTCGTTGTGTATTTCCTTGCTACTTCATGGATTTCTTTGATTTTCATTGTCCTCATGGCCTGGCGACTCGATGAATGGGGTGCGTTACCAACCAGTATTATCGTCATGTTTGCAAATTCGATTTACATCGTCGCACTCACTGCATTCTTGATGGGTTTACGACCAAATAAAGCCATTTTCGATGCCTCGATTATGATTTGGTTTTGGATTGGTACCGTGATTCCATTGCTCCTCTTGTTCCTCCTTTCATTCACCCAAGGTGATGTTTCCCTGTATGGTAATTGGTGGGAACGAACCTCGGAGGGTGGACTTGCTGCAACAGCTGCAATGTATGACCAAAGTATGGTCGAGCAAGGTTACAAAGGAATGATTGCCATATCAGTTGCATTGATCTTAGCGTCTGCTTTGCTGTGGAAACTCATGGACCGACGATGGGGCCGAGCAGAGTTTTCGAACTGAATCGTATCCAACGCCCTGAAGATGGAGGTATCTTGATGTGCATTCGCTTACGCCCAACAAGCATGGCCAGAGTCGTAGCGGTGTGCGGTATGCCGGGTTCTGGCAAAGGAGAATTTGCAAATGTACTCTTTGAAAACAATATTCCAGTCCTCTCAATGGGAGATATGGTTCGTGCTGAAGTCACTCGTTTAGAACTCAAAGAGACTCCCGGCATATTTGGTGAAATCGCAGCTCAATTACGTGTTGAACATGGCGAGGATGTTCTTGCAGTACGTTTGGCAGATGCCGTTGACACTCATCTTGAATCACATTCAATCGTTTTGATTGAAGGTATGCGGGGTACCGCTGAACGGGTGGTATTTGAACAGCGCTGGGGTGAGAAGTTCTCTTCTTTAGCCGTCGTTGCATCACCAGACACTCGATTTACCCGGATTCAAAACCGTGGACGTTCGGAAGATGGGGATCGGCAAGCGTTTGAAACTCGCGACACACGTGAGCGTGGCTGGGGCTTAGAAGAAATCATCGCTGAATCGGATTTTTTAATTGACAATAATGTCAATTTAGAGATGTTTCGAAGTTCGTGTTTTACTTGGCTTAAATCGTTTACAAACCAAGAATAATCATTCTCAAGAAACAGGCGTTTTACGGTTTATCAGTTTGGGCCGCAGGGTAGCGGTTTTAGGGGTGTGTTTCACCCAAGTGTTATAGTCGGCCATAGGCTGTGATAAATTGCTTCGGCAGAGGGTGCACACATGGCGAGAAAACAAAACAAAGGTGGAGGCAAGCGTCAGCGGGCAAAACAACGTGCCCAGTACGACGAACTTGACAAGTACCCAGTCTTGCCACCGCACGCCTTTGCCCGGATTGTTCGTGACAAACAAACGCTCAATATCATCTATCAAATCATCGAACCACCGATGACCAAAAAAGAACAAGAATACCGTGACGAGATTCTCGACATCTTTATTCGCTCCCTTACCGCAAATATCGAAGAGATTGATGCGAATCCTGAAGCAT
This sequence comes from uncultured Candidatus Poseidoniales archaeon, assembly GCA_905182715.1. GTDB lineage: Archaea > Thermoplasmatota > Poseidoniia > Poseidoniales > Poseidoniaceae > MGIIa-L1. The sequence goes on along the minus strand of CAJJCP010000007.1, from coordinate 27,094 downwards.
ATATTCGCACTGCAATGGATAAAGTCATCAAAGCCTACGGCATGAAAATTAATAAAAAGTCGAAATCCAAGATTTTCTATTATTTACGCCGTGACCTCATTGGATATGGGCAAATGGACGTCCTCATGAATGACATTAACGTCGAAGATATTTCCATGGACGGCACCGGAGTACCAATCTTTGCCTACCACCGGAAATTTGAATCGGTCGAAACGACCTGCGTATGGAACACCGACCACGAACTTGAATCGTATGTTATCAAACTCGCTCAACGTTGTGGCAAGCACATTTCAGTTGCATCTCCATTGCTGGATGCAACACTCATGGATGGTTCTCGAATTGTCATGAAATTAGGCCATGAAATCTCGACAAGAGGTTCTGCATTCTGTATTCGACGGTTCAAAGACGACCCGTTTTCACCCGCAGATATTGTTGCATTCCGCACCATGTCTTCATTGATGGTCGCTTATCTTTGGATTGGATTCCAGAATGAAGTCCCAATGCTGTTTGTCGGAGGAACTGCATCCGGTAAAACGACGACACTCAATGCCATGTGCATCTTCATACCTTGGCAAATGAAAATCGTCTCCATTGAATCAACTCGTGAAGTCAACATCCCACAACCAAACTGGGTTCCGGGTTTGACTCGCCAAGGTTTCGGTGGAGAATCTACAGAAGGAGTGATTGGAGAATTCGAGTTGCTCAAAGCAGCACTGCGTGAACGGCCCGAATACATCATTGTCGGTGAGATTCGTGGTGCAGAAGCCTACGTTCTGTTCCAGGCAATGGCTACAGGTCACTGTGCGTATTCAACTGTGCACGCCGATTCTGTCCCTTCTCTCGTTCACCGATTAGAAAACAAACCGATCGACATACCTCGTGTCCTTCTACCAGCTTTGGAAGCATGTGTGATTCAAATCCAGACCCGTATTAACGGAAGACGTGTTCGACGTGCTAAGCAGTTGGTCGAGATTGTTGGAATTGATCCGAACTCTCTTGAAATCATCACCAATGAAGTGTTCCGTTGGGATGTGAATACCGATGATTTCGTATTCAGTGGAAAATCCTATGTCTTGGAGAAGATTATGGTCAAACTCAATTATTCCCAAGATGATATGCGCCGTGAACTGCGTACTCGGAAGCGCATCCTTGAATGGATGGTTTTGAACGATATCCGCAAAGCAGACCAAGTTTCTCAAATTATCACCGAATACTATGTGCGACCAACTGAAATTATGGCTCGTGTTGATGGACTTAATTGAAAGACATACATGGAAGTGATTCGATGGACTTGACCACATGGCAGAGGATTTGTAACCGCTTCCTCGGCCGCTTGCTGCGTAAGCGTGCTCGAAATGATAAGGAATTGTCCGAAAGTCTTGTCAAAGGTTCAATGCCGATGATGCCCGAGGTATACCTCGCAACTGCCCTCATGACATCATTGGCCATTACATTGATTTGTTGGGCCTTTGTCGCCTTGTTCTTCATCCCCGACATAGGAATTATTGCGTATTGGGAGGGCATTCAAGACCCAACAACAATCGCCTACTGTTTCGAGTGGGAGTATTGGAATCAAGATTTGATCGACCCGACAAAACCTGGTAATGGATGCGATGGATTTGAGTATCAAGTATTCCCACCATTTGCAGAAATCCTCATCACCTTCTTCGGTGGATTACTCATACCTTACATGGCCTACAAATACAATAAAAACGGTGCAAAGCGGGAAGCGAAACGACGTGGAGATATGATTGAAAAATACCTCCCTTATGCTGCATCCTATACCGCTGCTATGTCTGCAGCAAATGCAACACCATCTAAGATTTTCAGATCTCTTGCCATGAATAAAGAAATTTATGGCGATGTTGCGGATGATGCTGCGATGGTGTACAGAGACGTAACATTACTCGGTTTTGATTTAATTACTGCTATGAAAATGAGTGTCGACCGAGCCGCTTCGGTATGGTTGACTGAATTTTTCCAAGGCATGGTTGGAACACTTACTGCTGGTGGCCAACTCAAATTGTTTTTCTTGAACCGTGCAGAACACTACATGCGTGAAAACAGAACTCGCATGCAGATGTTCTTGGAATCGATTGCCCTTCTTGCTGAATCCTATATTGTCGTTGCAGTGGCTATGCCACTGTTTTTGATTGTCATGTTGGTCATTATGTTCTGGGTTTCAGGCTCTGGAGCACAAATGTCTGAAGGAATGCTGTACGGCATTGTTCTTGGATTTATACCAATGATTCACATCGCATATGCGATACTGGTCTGGACCAGCAGTAAGGAACAAGATATGTGAGAGGAGGTGAGATGAATGGCACGTAAAAAGGAAAAAATAACAGTGAAACTCGATTTGCCTAAGGATGATTCTACATTGACAAAACTCTACGCTATCCTCTTTGTATCGATTTTACTCGGGTTAGGGACTGCAGCAGTTTGGGCGACTAACTCAGGATTCATCGCAACGGCCAACGGGGAACCAATGTTCACAAATTTGTATTGTGGACTTACTGCAAAGGATTCGCAAGGCAACCCTATGGGTCAACATTTCAATACCAATGTTAAACCTGATTATGCTGCAAATCAATCGTGTGCCATCCTTCAGGATGCGCCGAATCGTATCGTATGGGAGGATGAAGAATGGAAATCGGTCTCCAAACAGGGCAAGAATTTCGACGTACCTGGTGTAGAATCTGACCAAACAGGTGGTGTTGTTGTTCTCCAACCCTTATGGGTCAATTGTAGTGTAACGGCAAACTCCGGTGCAGAATATATTGTTGCCATACGTTCCCAAAGTGGAGAAATTATGGATTCGTATTCAGGCGAAGTTGATCGGGCTGGTGATGATTGTAAGATCCAGATGAATACGATACCTCCGGAAAAACGGTACGAATTAGTTGTATTTTCGATGACCGAGGGTGAACGACTGACCAGAGTAAATTTCGATATCACTGTACATTATTACGACGGAGTTCCTTCAAACATGAATAACAAATCATTTTGGCTTGGTCCAGAACTCGAATTGGGACCTAAATCTGTTCGCCCATTCATTTTCCTCAACTTCTTTGGATTGATGTTCTTTTTCTTCCTCTATCCTGCCTCGTACTATTGGGAACGAGTCATGAATGCCCAAAACGCAGTTGAAGAAAAATTCCCTGACTTTCTTCGAGACCTTGCGGAATACTGGAAAGGTGGCCTTGCGATGACGGTGGCGATTCAAACTCTTGCGACATCCGAATATGGGGCACTGAATGGAGAAATTAAGAAAATGTCTGACCAACTGAGTTGGGGTATCAAGTTCAGTGATGTCATCAAGCAATTCGCAGACCGTGTCGGAACGCCACTGGTTCAACGAGCAATTGCTTTGATTGCAGAAGCCGATCGTGCAGGTGGTAAAATTTCGGATATTCTGGTTACTGCCGCAAACGATTCTCGTGAATTGAAATTCCTTGAAGGTGAACGAAGACGAGCAATTGGCTCGTATATTGCTGTTATCTGGACATCGTACTTTGTTTTCCTCGGCGTAATTGTCACCCTTGCTGTTGTCTTTATCCCTGCGATTGCAGGTTCTAACACCGGCGGTACTGAGGGCGGTTCAACGATTGGAAACATGACAATTCGTAACATCGACCCTCTGTTTTTCTTGACGGTATTCTATTACGGGGTAACAATGCAAGCGGTAGGAAATGGAACAATGGCAGGATTAATGTCAACCGGTCGCTTTTCAACCGGATTCAAGCACTCTGGAATGATGATTGTTGTTGCATTAGTCGTGTTCAACTTCTTGGCTTTCACGCCGAATTTGATAGGTATTACCGAGGTACCTGGGCTCAATCCATCCTCAGGTACTTTCGTGCCCTCGCCGTTATTCTTTGGTGATTGAATGCGTCATGACGAAGATGCTCAAATACACATCCTTGAGATGTTAACCTTGTTTTGGTTGTTCTTCATGTCGGCAACCTTCCTCATCAGAATTCACGTCCCAGATGCTCCTTCAGTCGCGCATGAAGCGGGATTGGAGCTTACAGGTGATGATGCATTTCGATATGGTTTGGGTCTTGAAGCAGAAGTATCAGGTGAAAACCGATTGAGTGAATTGTTAACAAATGGAGAACTCGATGGAGCATGTCTCTTGTTACAAGAACAAATTGCAGCAGGAAAAGAGGCGAATTGTTGGCTCTCACAAAACAGTGGTACATCGGTACCTTACGGCAACACAGGAACGCCTGCTGGAGGAACCGTAACAGTACACCATCTGCTTGCGATTGATGAAAATTCGTGGACGGTCACTCTCGATGTTTGGAACCGTGGAGGTGGTGCTTGATGCGACCTGTTTCGAATCCATCACATGAAGACCGTGACGCTGGGCAAATGTTGCTTGCAACTGGGGTCGTTTTGCTTATGTCCTTACTCTCAATGGCTATTTTCAGCGTGAAAGTAGCCGGATTAACCATGCCTCACAACACTGCCTCGGATGGAGTATTGGTTGCCAGAATTGAAGTTGTAGAAGCGATTCCAGAACTCACTGAAGCACGTACTCAGTTGTGGATTGACGGCGGCTTAGAACCGTTCGATGCGGGAGAGATTGCTTTTCAAAGTGTCCATGATGACATGCTCTACCATGGTGAACTGAGGGGAATCGAAATCAAACTCATTGATTTCCAAGTTAATGAAACATCTCCAACAACGCTCCATTTTTCGGGAGAATTAGGGATATCTGATGGTACAGCAATGCTTACTGTTGCCATTTCGTTTGAGATGACCCATGTTTAGCGACGCTGAATATGCTCATTCCACGCCAAGTCCAACAAATGCTTGATTCGTTCAGTATCATTGGTCACTCTCGATAAATCAACAATAGGCCAAGACGCAATTTTAGCCCGTTCAATCAAGCCTTCTTGAATCGCACGAATCCGAGGGAATGCGGCGAGATAACGGTCTGCACGACGGAATGAATGAGCATCACGTGAACGGATCATGGAACGATGACGTTCATCTTCACCAACCGTCATGACCAATCCAATTGCAATGCCACCTGCTTCACGCCAACTTCTGAGTAAGCGTTCACTCGGATTGATGTGAACACCTTCAATCAACAGGTCAATACCTTCTCGACGAGCACGATCAATCGTCGCCATTATTCCACCTTCGACGGCTTGGCATGTATCCAGCCAATCGATTACTGGCTCCCCCGAATCTCCTTGTGAAAAAGAGGAACGATGGAGAGCAGGTTCACTTCTCTCCTCGTCGCACGAGCGAATAATCTCACGAACGGCATCGGTGGAAAGAAGACGTGCAAAACCACTCTTGGCGGCGATTTGAACTGAAGCAGTAGACTTTCCAGTTCCAGTCGCTCCAGCGATGACTAACAGTCGAGGTGCTCGGCCTGCGATGGTCCGAGCCGCCGCTTGTGCCAAACCAATCTCTCGAGCCATACTGTGTGCACAGCGAACTCGCTTCAAGAGTCTTTTCGCCCATAGCCACTGCTTCACCTTTCTTTGAAAGCAAGTCTTGTCAAGCGAATGCCTTTGAGGGGACAACGCTTGGAGTGGAACATGAGCGCAGAACAAATGTCGATTGCAGGTGAATGGTGCGATGCGGAAGATGGTGCAACAGCCGAGATACTCAACCCCGCTACTGGGGAAATAATGGCCACAACTCCCAAGGCAACTCTTGGCGATGTCAACCGATGTGTTGATGCTTCACGCGCAGCTTTCAACGATTCAAGCTGGAAGAATATGGACCCTGCACAGCGAGGTCGTATTCTCAACAAGATGGCTCAGGCCACCTATGCCAAAGCAAAGGAACTTGCAGTTCTCGAATCAAACAATAATGGTAAGACATTCCGTGAAGCATTGTCAGAAATTCGTTTCGGGGCATGGACTCTGGAATATTTCGCTGGACTTTCCGATAAAATCGAAGGAAGTACAATCCCTGTCCCCGGTAATCGTCTCAACTATACCTTGCGCCAACCGCTTGGTGTAACCGTTCACATTATTCCTTGGAATTTCCCACTGCAACTCGCTCTACGCTCCATTGCACCTGCATTGGCTGCTGGATGTACCGTTATTGCAAAGCCTGCTTCATGGACACCACTGTCCTTAGTCGCATGGGCCAAGGCAATGGAAGAAGCAGAAGTCGGACTCCCGACTGGAGTGCTTCAGGTGATCACTGGTTCAGGTGGTCTCATTGGTGATGCTCTTGCAGGTCACAAAGGCGTCGATGGAATTGTACTCACTGGAGGCGTTCCTACCGGACAGGCAGTCATGGCAAAAGCAAGTGAAAACCTTACACCAGTTACACTTGAACTTGGTGGTAAAGGTGCAAACATCGTCTTTAAGGATGCAAACCTCCGATATGCTGCCAAAGCAATTTGCTTTGGAATCTTCATGAATGCTGGACAAATGTGTTGGGCCGGTTCTCGATTAATTGTTCACGAAGATATTCACGACGAATTGGTCGATGCAGTTGTTGCAGAAGTCGCCAAATGGAAAGTTGGACCTGGAATGGAAGAAGGTGTTCGAATTGGAAGCCTCGTTCATCGAAACCACCGCACAGAAGTCATGGAGAAATTACATGCAGGATTAGCAATGGGTGGAAAAGTTGTCTGCGGGGGAAACATCGTAGAAGGTGATGGAGCGTTCATGGAAGCAACAGTCGTTACTGGTGTTGACAGTCAAAATCTTTTGTTCAATGAAGAACTGTTTGGCCCAGTCTTAGCAGTTACATCGTTCAGTGAAGATGCTGAAGCATTGGCATTAGCCAACGACTCACCGTTCGGTTTGTTGAACGGTATTTGGACCAATGATTTGAGTCGAGCGCACAACATGGCTCGAGATTTGGAAAGCGGTATGGTCTCAATCAATGAATACCCGATTACCTTCCCTCAAACTGCATTCACCGGCTGGAAACAATCTGGAATTGGTATCGAACAAAGCCAAGATGCTCTACGCTTCTACACCAAAATCAAGAACGTCAACATCAAACTTTGAGGGACACACATGTCGGTTACATCCAGCGATCTTGACAACGGTATTCGTTTAATTCGATTTTCAGGTCACTCAGCGACACAATCGTTCTCACGGAAATTTCTTCCTCAAATTGCCCAGGCTATCGATGCTGGACTCATTCATCCAAATGTTCGAGCAATCGTGCTCACCGGAGAAGGGAAGTTTTTCTCTGCAGGCGCAGACATACACGCTTTCGCACAATCGATTGAAGATGAAGATGCGCCTCAATTAATTCGAGATCTTACTGGAATCCTTCACCCTTTGTTGATTCGTATGCGGCAATCCTCAACCATATGCATCGCTGCTGTCAACGGCGCATGTGCTGGCGGCGGACTTGGTTTGGCACTGGCTTGTGATGCCCGTATCGCTTCGACTAAAGCAAAAATGGCCGCTTCCTACTCTGGTATGGGTTTGTCACCCGACGGTGGAACAACATGGCTCTTACCTCGACTTGTTGGCAATCAAGTCACCCGACGGTTCTTTTTTGAAAATGAAATATGGGATGCGGAGCAATGCCTTTCAGTTGGGGCAATCGATGCAATCGTCGAAGATGAAAACCTCCTCGATGCAGCCTATGGAATCGCTGAACGTTGGAGTCAATGGGGCACTCATACCAAAGAAGCAACGAAGCACTTACTGGATGTACAATCAATTCATGATTTCGAAACTCATCTCAAGCATGAACGAACTTTGATCGAAGCTGCGGGAACAACAACTGCTTTCAAAGAAGGCGTCACTGCTTTCATTGAAAAGCGAAAGCCGGATTTCAAACAGGGGTGAAACAAATGTCCCAAAGAAGGGCATGACTACACTTCGAAACATTGCAAGCATTGTGAGACTCAACTGTGATTATTCAGGCATTTCAGTTTCTTCTGCTTCGCCTGTTGACCAATCGTAGATACCAATATTCGATTTCTTTCCAAGACGGCCTGCTGCAACCAATTTTTCAAGCAATGGATGTGGAGCATACGCATCATCATTGAACGATGACTGTAAATTCTTGAGGATGTCACGGCGAACATCAAGTCCAACTAAATCGGTCAAAGCAAGAGGACCCATTGGATGTTTGTAACCTAAGACCATCGCAGTATCGATGTCTTTTGCACTGGCCACACCATCAGCCAACATTCGAATTGCTTCATTGCCCAAAACAACTCCAAGCCGACTTGTAGCAAAACCTGGAATATCTTTCACGAGAATGGTGGTTTTCCCCATAGCAGTTCCAGCAGCTTGGGCTGCAGCAATAGTTGCATCACTGGTCGAATCATGACGAACCAACTCGAGTAATTTCATAATTGGAACTGGATTGAAAAAATGCATTCCAATCACGTTTTCCGGTCGCGAAGTTGCCGCCGCGATATCTGCAATTGAGAGCGATGATGTGTTGGTTCCGAGAATGGCATGCGGGGGTGCCAAACGGTCGAGTTCTGTAAAAATGGAATGCTTGAGTTCTGGAATTTCAGGAACTGCCTCGATGATCAAGTCAGCGTGCCCAACTGCTTCTGCCATATCGGCGACAGCGTGTAAGTTGGCAGACCATTGCACTTTTTGCTCTGGAGTCGTTTTACCACGAGCAATACCTTTGTCCCAAAATGCATCAATACGTTGCATCCCACGTTCGAGTCCTTCAGGGAAAGCATCAAACAAATTTGTTTTCCAACCACTTTGTGCACAGATTTGTGCAATTCCTGCACCCATTGTACCTGCACCTATTACGGCGACGCAACGAATCTCCATGGTGAGGCCAATGGGTTCAACTTCATCATGGTTCCTTGGGTATAGGTTGCTTACTTTGAGCAAGTACGACTCCCCCCACAATGAGCAAAAATGCAACAATGAGAGATGCGCCCAGTTTTTCATCCAGTATCAGGTAACCGCTAAAGATTCCAAAGATAGGAACCAGATACACGTACAATGCACTCTTACCGGCGCCAATAGTGAGTATTCCATCTGCAAACCAGACGTATGAAATCACTGTAGAAAAGACCGCTAAAAAGATCATAGCAATCCAACCATCCATCGAAGGTTCCGGAATTCCAACGATCCATGTTTCGACTGCAACAACTGGCGTGAGCATGAGAAGACCTGCAACAGAAGACCATACGGTCAACTGTAAAGGGGAAAGACAGCGCTCTGAATCCGCTGCTGGTTCAGTCATAGCTTTCTTCATTTGTATTGAATTACATGCCCAAGCAAATGCAGCGCAAGCGATTAACAGATCGCCGAGGGCTCGGTCAAAGAATGGAATATCAACATTTGGTGAATAGAAAAACAGCACTGCCACTCCACTTATTCCGAGAGCAATACCGACACCAAGTCGCCAATGCATCGCTTCCTTGAGAAATACAATGGCGAGCAATGCGGTAAAAAAGGGATTAAAAGTAATCATCAGTGATGCATCGCCTGCTGCAGTATACTTCATGCCGGTCATGAAAAAGGCTTGATACAAGCACGTCGAAAAGAAACCAATCCATGCAATTCGTTTCCATTCATCTCGGGATGGCACCATCCACTGGCTGGAAAGTCGTAAGTAAACAAAGAAGAAAGCAACAGCAATGATGTAGCGAAGCCAAGAGGCGACAAAAGGTGCAATATCTTGTGCGATCACTCGACCTGCAGGCCAGCCAAAGCCCCAGACGGCTACGACAAACAATAATTTGAGATGAATCAAAAGATGTTTCATTCATACCGCTCCAACCCAAGTTGGAGCATACGTGAACGAGGGAGACCGATTTCTGGTAACCCCGCTGCTGGAGCGTACAATTTCAACCCTTCAAGACGAGAGACATACAGACCGTAACTTGCAATATCGCTCGGATTGTAAGGAGTCGGAACACCCATTCGAGTCAAGGTTGCACATGCTGCTTCACTGTACAGAGGAAACAGATTGGTGGAAAAGTGCATCCAGACCGAAACACGTGTAGCATCGACATTGTCAAGCGTCAAAAGGTGTTCAAGTAAGGAGACATCGGGATAATTCACCGTACGAAGCGTCATTTCAACTTCATTACTGATGTCTTCGGGCCATGCAAAAGGATCGTGATTCGCCCATTGGTCTGCGACACGGATGTGGTCAAGTAGTGCTTCACTCTCAATAGAAAACAATGCATTCGCATAGGATTCATCATCGACAGTGTCTGCGACTAATTGCGGAAGAGCCTCATAAAATGCTTCACACATCTCCACATCGATGCCAAACAGCGATACTGGAATCATTCAAACCCTCCATCTGAGACGAATATTCAAGCCTTAGCGCCAATGCCGGAGGCAATTTGGCGTGCGGAAAGTGGTTTGTTAGCAACCCATTCCTGCTTGAACAGTTCTTTGAGATCTTCTTCGTCCTGAGCGGTTGGAAGCGTCACATGCAAATATGCCTTCCATTCTTCGTCAGTACCGGTGAAAGGTTCACCTTCAGTGGTAAAGCGTTGCTTTCGGAATGGGCCGATTTCTCGATAGAAGTTCTCGTGAGGTACGACTAATTTCTTAGCCCCTTCAGGGAGATAGCCGTTCAACTTCTCGACTTCACCGACAATTTCAGTATGGTAATGACCACGTGCTTCTTCGTTGAGAACTTCCTTGTCGACTTCAATACCTGCTTCGAGCTTCTTTCGCTCGTCCCAGCGTCCTTTAACGCCCCAAACATACGACCAGTGTGCTGAGGAGGATGCGTCCACACCAAACAAGTCATGTGCAGTAGAGACCCATTTGTTGAAGAAGCGTTGAAGCATATCAAGAGGAATGATACCTGCTTTGATGACACGACGTAGTCCGTTCGAACCAGTTCCTAAATGGAAGGATTCTTCCTTGAGCATTGGGCCCATGGAGGCAGCGAGAGGTTTGAACGCAGAGGTAGAGAGCATGCCGAGTTGGAACTTGCCGTCACGGTCAACGAACATGGTGTAGCAGAAGAAATCAAGCCAATGAGGCATAGGTCGGTTAAATGCACCAAGCAATCGGTCACCGTCTTGGGCGTTGCGCTCAAGGAGTTTCTGTGCTTCACGGCGTCCTTGTTGTCCAAAGTAGGTCATCAAGAGGTAAGCCATTTGCCAGCCGTGGCGTTGTTCTTCAGACATGATACGAGCTGCTGCATAGCGGTCGTAGTCGGTTGGAGCAGATGCGAGGAGGTGGCGTTGTTGTTCGACGGAAGCAAATTCAGTATCGCCTTGAACAGTAATCATGCTAACCAGAGCATCACGCATGCTTTGTTGAGGGACTTGAAGAGAGCGTTCCCATTTAGGACGTCCTTTGTAATCTCCAAATTCAATAACTTCGCCGGCACGGTCCCAATCAAACTGAATCGAGAGGTCAAAGTCGCCCATCCAATCACGGTTGAAACCAACACGGTCTTGCCATTCAGTAAAGTTTGAGACCCAGTCTTCCCAGGTATTCGGTAGGTTGTCCATGTCATTGCGAGGTACGGGTCTACCTTATTGCCTTTGCGAACATGTTCGTACGAACATGTTAGGGGCTACGGCGTCTGATATCATCTGCGAAGGCATGATGCACGGTTGACTCAATACGTTGTAACTGAGCTGAAAGGGTTGATTTGGCAACATCGAGAACGACTGCTAGTTCAGTCAAGGTGATTCTTCGAGGTACATCGTAGAAGCCTTCTTTCATCGCTGTATCAAACACATAGCGCTGGCGAGGTGTGAGCAAACGATTGGTAACTCCTCGTGTGGAAACCAAGTGATATGGGATTTCTTCGCTATCAAAACCAGAGAGCAAGTCTCGAACTTTTTCTCGAGCGCAAGAAATGGTCCACTCGACCCAACCGTCTCGGACTTCGAAAGGTGTATGAGGGATCACTCCAACTTTGAGAAGCGGTTTGAGAAAACCTCCACCGCCTGCAATAATATCGACGACAAAACTTTGCTTCCCAAAACTACGAACCTCTTCGATACCAGGATGAGATACAACTGTTTCAGTAATCTCTTCACTGCATGAGGCCCTGGCGGTCCCCCTCCCTTTCTGTAACGGCATATGCTCTTCAATACGGAGAACTGCTGAGGGATGACTGCGGGTTACATCCCCTGCCCAATGCCCTTCCGGCAATCGGACTTCAATGCGTACTTGCTGCACCGCCATGCAAGGTTGTAGAAACCGTTACACTTGAAGTTCACGAACACAAAGAGTCGAACGAGAAGGGGCCATCCCGTGTGAGGGTCGCAAGAAATATTTTTTTTTCCTGAGGGGGAATCAGTCCGCAGTGGGCCGAAAAAACTCTTCACTATTCTCGTTAGGAAAAAACAGGTCCTCATATACCCCCCTCTTGTTACCTTAATTCATGAACACAATTCTGTCAAACATGAAGAAACTATTCTCAGCAACAAACGTTGCTGGGTACATCTTGGGCGTACTCGGGCTAACTGTATATGCAGTTACCCAATTTTTGTCTGCCCTCATGCCGCTACTTTTCGCACCTATGGTGTGTGGAGTTCTTGTTCTGGTTCTTTTCTTGACCCAGAGCGGCGAGACCCCAGCTGATACATCCAGTATCCAACCAAGTGCAACGCCCCAAAACTCAGTCTGAAGTTTTCTGGATTCCGAGAGATCGCCTCTCCGCTTGATGAATCAAATACGTCGAGTGGTTTCGATTCTACGAACGGTGCCACTTTCGACATCGATAACCTCGCCAAAGGTTGTTGTGTGCGTTTCTCCAAGAACCGCTGCTGGAAGATATCCATCACAAACACCGGAGGCTGCAAAGATTGCGTTTTCACTCTTGCACAAATCATGCGCTTCCCATAGGCGGGTCAAATCGTCGCCAACCATGTTCTCTGCACGAGCTTCTTCTCCAGGAGAACGGAAGACCAGACGTCCTTCGAATACGCCACCTAAGCCACGAATTGCAGCAGCGGAGATAACACCTTCAGGAGCAGCACCAATGCCCATTAACAAATCGAATGGCCCGTCGGGACGTGCAGCCCAAATTGCTCCGGAAACGTCACCATCTCCCATGAGTTCGAGTTGAGCACCACTGGCTCGGATCTCTTTGAACAGTTGAGTATGGCGTTCTCGGTCAAGTGCGACTACACGGACTTCTGAAACTGCTTTATCGAGAGCCGCTGCAGTTTGTTCAAGATTGTAGGCAACATCACCATCAAGGCTGATATGACCAACCAGGTCAGGTCCGCCTGCGATTTTGTCCATATAACAATCTGGAGCATGCAAGAGAGTTCCACGGGGTGCAGCAGCAAGAACGGCAATAGAATTTGGAGAGTTCGATGCACAGTTATTGGTGCATTCAAGTGGGTCAACTGCAATATCAATTTGTGGAGCACCGACAACGCCAACCATACTGCCAATCTCTTCACCGATGTAGAGCATAGGTGCTTCATCTCGCTCACCTTCGCCAATGGCAACACGGCCATCAAAAGGCACGTTATCGAAGGTTCGACGCATGGCTTCGACTGCAGCTTCATCGGCCTTGTCTTTTTCACCAAGACCGCGCCATGCAGCACTGGAAATAGCCGCTTGGTCGACGGCTTCTAAGAAGTGATGATAGAGGTCGCCGACGCTGCCCATGCGTTGAGACGGGCGCGCCCCATCCATGAATGAAACGGTGTGAAGCGATGTTCAAAAAGTGGAGAAATCTCGCTCAAAAGAGAATCATGTCGAGTCCTCAAACGATTTGAGTTGGTGGAGTTTCATCAGAATCTTCCGCACCAAGTTCTTCATCAAAAGATGAATATGACCACAACTTGGTTGTGACCAAGGCCATGACGACAATCTTAGCAAGATCCCAAAGCAAAAATGGTTCAACACCCCATGCGTATGCTTGAGCAAAGTCTACGCTGTATGAATGTGCAAGCCAAGCGGTTCCAATGACATACACTGGAACCATTGCTACAGTCCAACAAACAAGTTGTGCTTTCAAGTCAGAAACGCCTTGTTGTCTGGACCGATCAAGTCCTTCAGCGATAATTGCAGAAGCAAAAGGGAAGGCGAGAAGATATCCTCCAGAAGCGATAAGGGTTGTGCCAGAGAAGAGCGTGTCTCCACCTTCGGCGAAAACAGGTGCTCCTAGAGCACCAACAATCAAGTACAAACATCCAGATGCAAAAGCATCGTTACGTCGAAGATAGACACCGGTTGCTAAAACTGCAAATGTTTGCAAAGTGTACGGGACAGGAGACCAAGGCATGGTAAATGCTACTTGTGCGCACAATGCGGTTAATCCTGCGAAGAAAACAACTGTGATTGCTCGCTCGTTCAGATTGGATTCTTCGTGGGACAATGCAAGGTGCCACTGAGCAGGTTTCTTCAAGTTCAATTGGTTGAACATGAACTTGCCTTTGTTGCCGAGTTCTTAGTCGTTGACTTGAAAAACTCTCTATTAAGATTCGATGAGAAGGATTTCTTGGTCTTCATTACGGCATTGTTCTGCTTCACAGATTTGTGGGAGTGAAGATGCTTTCATCATTTCAGTCGAAGAGGACACTGGAGAAGTCAACTCGCCTTTTTCGACATAGAGGCTTGGCCCGTTACCCATGAAGTAGACTGAACCACGGCCGGTTCTGGAATCTGCAGGTTGAGGGTCACTGCTTGATGCACAAGCATCAATACAACCATCTGCAAATGCAATGTAAACACGTCCCTCTGTGTCAATGTGAAGGTCGTTGAAATCCAATAAGTTCCGATTAGATCCTCCTTGGTCATCACGACAATCGCCGCTGTTCAAACACATAGCGCCAACTTGTACTGGGTCGTCAGAAATTCTCCGGGTATGGAACACAGGATTCTCATCGAGTGCGTTTAGACTGTAGGTGACATAGAGGTGGTAGTGTACTCCATTTGGTGCATAGTGTCCATTACCAGTCCAATTATTACCATCGATATCTGTTGTTCCAAGCAGTGAACCATTCTCACTTCCAAGATAGGTTATTGCGATTCTTCCCGGATCTCCTGCATCAGTTTGAGGAAATGTAGTGGAAATCACTTCAACAGGACTAATCCGAATACTCTCCGAATCCCAAGAATCTCCTGAATCGATGCTTCTTGACATATAGATGCCTTGGTCGGCACCTGTCCATACGTGATATGCATTGGATTCGCTATCGGTTGCAACTTCGGAATTTTTACGAGGGTTTGGAGTTGTAACATCTTGGCCCATCTCTCGAGTATCCCAATTCAATCCGTTATCCTTGGAGATAATTACTGCCGGTATCTCAACTCTTGGAGTCACATACACAGTACCATCAGGGGCGGTGGTAATTGCTCCATGTAAACCGCCATCGCTCGTTGCTAAGCCATAGATTTGACCACCGGTTGGAAAGGTTGCTCCTCCATCATAACTGGTATAGCAAAAGATACCTGCTAATTTATTGTAACAAAAATAGACTGCTTCTGAGTAGAGTGGGCTCAATTGACCAAGACCACCGTACCCGGCATCAGTCCATGGGCCAGAAGCCAATTTTATGTGGTCATTAAGCGGTATTGGTCCACTGTCATACGGATTACCCAGCCAAGACTCACCATCATCGTCTGACCAGCCAATCCATGTTGTTGCAAGCCCCATCATGTGGATATTGAATATTCGGTCGGTTACTGGGTCTACCCATCCATAAGGGTCGCTGGTGAATGGGGCTTGAGTAAAATCACGAGTGTTTTCCCAAGTCGCCCCGTGATCACAAGAACGCATTGGCTTTTCCATGGCAATGAAAAACATACAGCCGCTTGAGGTAATGCCAATACTCGGCTCCTTACCCGTTTCACCAACATCACTGAACACGAAGTCCATGACGATTGGCGCTTCATCGACAGGCATTCCGCTACCGTTGGTAACAAAGATACGTTGGTCCATTTCCGGTTCGATTTCAGCCTCTGCTGGCGCTTCGTTAGCACCAAAACAGCCTGCTAAAGACACAGTCATGACAAGGAGAACCAGTAGAGTAGCCTTTGCTCGCATAGCCAGTCCACTCGACAGGGGAATAATGACTTTCCGATAGAACCCTCGTAAAGTTGACCGGCGAATCATTCAAGAGATAGGTTCTTTTCTTCTGACTATGAAAGAATTTGTTGTGTTCAATTATCCACTTCCTAAAGATATTGAAATTCAAAACATATGGGAGCAGATTTCATCACTTCGGCATGAGGTGTATGCTACTGAATTACAGCAATATGACATCAATATTGAACAGCAACTCGAAGATCCTGGCCGGAATTTCATTGCATGTATGGCAGGAAACAAACTTGCAGGATACATCAGTTTGAATCCCCCCACCGACAAACCCTTCCGTGTTTCAAAGTATTTTTCGCAAGAAACTCTTGACCAAACAGTGTATTCTCAATCAGAAGGACGCCATTCGTCGACCTATGAAGTTCGTGCCTTAACCGTGGCACCAGAGTTCCGAGGTCAACAAATTTCATCTAAATTAATGGTTTTTGCTCTCCAATTCGTCCACCAACATGATGGAACTGATATCATCGCCATGGGGCATTCTGGTGTTGTTGAACTGTACAAAAAAATAGGCGTATCTGTCTTCGAGGAACACGGTGTTCAATACGGTAAAACTCACTATTATCCTATGCACCTCAACCCGCAAAAAGCACTTTCAACTCACGCGAATCGTATCACTCAATTACAGTCTAATGAAGCCGAAGATGATGTTTGCTACCATGGAGGGAAATCATGGGACGCTTCGAAATTCGATTTTAAGGTTCGCGATTCACTTGTTGTTGCAGATGTATTGGACAGTCCGTTTCCACCTTGCCCTGAAGCATTGCAAGTGCTCCGAGAACAGCTGGAGCGATGTTGCCAAGAATCTCCACCAACTCAATGTGAGGAATTAATCGAAACGATTGCACATGTTCGTGGTGTTCAGACCAAACATGTAGCAGTTTCATCCGGTTCTTCATCACTGATGTTTTCCTTTTTACCTCAACTCTTGAATGCAAAGTCACGAGTACTCGTACTTTCTCCAATGTACGGCGAATACAGTCATATCCTCACCCATGTGATCGGATGTGAAATGACCAATTTTGTACTTCACCGAGAAAATGGATTCAAGATTAATGTTGATGAATTGGTTCAACAATCGCGTTTACATGATGCAGTTATCTTCGTAAACCCGAACAGCCCAACAGGAGTGTACTGTGAAGAGATGAGTGAAATCATTCACCGCATACAAGATGAAAGTGTATTACCCTCTCGATGCAAGATGATATGGGTCGATGAAACTTACATCGATTACATGCCAGATGCCCAGTCATTAGAGCCTCTCGTAGCTACATGTCCGAGTCTTATCGTGTGTAAGAGTATGAGTAAATGCTACGCATTATCTGGCCTGCGTGTCGCCTATGCAGTCAGTCAAAAGATGACTGAATTACGACGGTTTATTCCGCCTTGGGCGGTCAGTCTACCGGGCCAACTCGCTGCAGTAGCGGCTTTGAACAATCCGAGTTACTACAATCAACAATACTCGATTATTCATCAGCAGCGAAAGATACTGACTCAGAAACTACAACAAGAAAATTTCGATGTCTTGCCGGGTGTTGCAAATTTCATACTGACGTTTCTACCTGAAGATACACATCATACATCCTCGAGTTTTATTGAAGCATGTAAGGAAAAAGGTGTCTTTATTCGTGATGCTCAAAACATGGGAGTCTCACTTGGAAACAATTCGGTTCGGTTTGCAATCCGAACACATGAAGAAAACGAACGTATTCTTGAATGCGTGCAACAGGTTCTCGCTCAACAATGAAGTTCATTGACCTTTGAATTTCTCAACAACTACAATATCAGAAATCGAAGTTCCAGGATACTGTCCTTGATCGTCTTTTTCGATCGACTTCACCATGTCCAGAGCACACAATAAACCTGCACTGACACCTGTAAGTGCTTCCATTTCAATTCCGGTTTTATAATGGGCTGAAACGTGAACTGTGCATCGAAGTGAAGACTTCTCCCATGACCAATTGACGGTACATCCTTCAAGGGGAATCGGATGGCAGTGGGGAACAATACGTGGCGTATCTTTGACCGCTTGAATCGCTGCAATGGTCGAAGCCTCGAGCACATCCCCTTTCTTGACCGATTTGTTTTGAATTGCTTCAGCCGAAGCTTGGCTCAAATTGAGTACACCAGTTGCAGTTGCACGACGTTCAACAATTGGTTTGGAGCCGATTTCTACAATGCCTTCGATTTCTTTGTTCATAGTATCCTCTCCATCAGCCAAGTCCGGCTTTCCAAGACTCACCTTTACTGGTGACTTCTTTTTTCCACAGGGGCGCCTGCTTCTTGAGTTCGTCGATGAGCCATTCACAGGCTTGGAATGCTTCTTTGCGATGAGGGCTACCAACGTGGATGGCAACGATTGGCTCTTGGGGGCCTACACTACCGACTCGATGTGCCATGGCGATGGCCAATACTCCAAACTGAGCAATGGCTTGTTCTGCCAGCCCGTGCAAGACGGCCGACAACTGTTCCTGCCATGCATCGAATTCGAGACGAAGAACATCGGCATCACCTTCTTTACCACGGGTAATTCCCAAAAAAGAGACGATTGCTCCACATCCTTCGGTTTGTAATTTGGCTTTAAGAGCAACATCATCAAGCGTTTCAACCGCTTCTTCGATGAGAATCTGCCCCGCCATGGATGCACGAGTGGAACGCATCATTCAAACCTCACGCCTGTATGGCAATGGACATGGGCGAGGATTCTGCCATCCACATCATGGGCGCTGGGCTTTCAGGCTTGGCTGCTGCTACGGTGTTGGCAAAGGCAGGAAGAGAAGTCCATGTTCACGATATTCGAGAGGACTCAGGTGCTCGGTTTGACGGTGATTTCCAAGCATTAGAAAACTGGAGTATGGGCGTGGATTTCTTTGAACAGTTGAAAGAATGGGGCTTTGACTTATCAGAGTTCAAGGCAACAGAGTTCGATGTTGTCGATTTAATTCATCCAGATGATGTTGTTACCCAAGCAACCACGCCAAGTGTGGCCTACCGAATTGTTGAACGAGGGACATCCGACCATACCATCGACCAAGGATTCAAGCGACAAGCACTTGCAGCAGGGGCACAGATTCATTACAAGTCGAGAGTCAAAGAAGAGGATTGTACCATCATTGCTTGTGGTCCAAAAGGAACTTCTGCGGTTGCTTACGGAGAAATATTCCACACCGATCATCCGAATCACATCGGATTTCAACTCAATGACAAGTTGGCACCGGGTTCCTATTCTTACCTCATCGTCATCGACGGCGTTGGATTGATTTGCACATGCTTGTGGCGAAAACAAAAGAAAAGCGATCGATTCCTCAATGAAACAATTGCTTGGTATGAAGCCAACTATCCGAACCTCAATCGAAAGCCGATTAAACGAGTTGGCGGAAAAGGCGATTTCACCATCAACAGCAATTACAAGCAAGATGGTCGGTATTATGTCGGAGAATCTGGTGGACTCCAAGACTTCATGTGGGGATTTGGAATGCGAATGGCGGTTTGGTCAGGCGTTCTTGCAGCAAATGACATTCTTGGGAAAAGTGACTATGAAGAAGATGTGCGAAAGCATCTGATGCCCTATGTCCGCACCAGTGTTGCAAATCGATGGCTCATGAATCGAGTTGGAGACCGAACCTTCAAGCGTATGTGTAAAGCTTGGATGAAGGACCAAAAAAAGCGTGGCGACGGACTCATATGGATCGGAAAATTATTCCGACCTTCTTTATTCAAGTCCATTTTGTATCGTATTGTCAACCCATTTATGTTGACGAAGGACCCCAAATCAATGGGTCGTGGAGTTCGACGCATGCCGTTCCGTAAAGCACTCAAGCGCGATGTTTGGGAACAATCCCCTGAAGCAGTTGCTATCGGTGAACAATGGAATGAAGTTCGAAGAAAGGGAGCGAAAGTTTCGTTTGCAAAAGATGCAGAAACTGATAATAAGCCGCAGTAAAGACAGGCGATTTGTTCTTAATGCGAATACCTGTGGACAGGTTATGAGCGACCTCTACGGACTCAAACTTGAACCAATGCCTAACCGCCTCGTCAACTACGGTGTCACCACCAACGGCATCGCTGTTATTGAACTCACTTCGAACTCTGCTGGTGCCCCCATAGAAGGTGTAAACGACCGTTCACCAAACACCTATACACACGCTATGATGTGCGACATCGACACTGCTGTAGTCAAGGCTCGATTCGATGATGACGTTACATGCATCGTCTTAACCGGTAACGGAGCATCCTTTTTCTCTGCAGGTGCATCGATTCAAATGTTGAACAGCGTCACTCCAGGCTTCAAATACAATTTCTGTCTTCACGCAAATGAAACCCTTTCTCGACTTGAACAAACCTCCAAACTTGTGGTTTGTGCAATCAACGGTCACGCTGTCGGTGGCGGTCTTGAAATCGCAATGGCTGCAGATATCCGTATTGCACGAAAGAATGCCGGTAAAGTCGGACTTCCTGAAATCAATCTCGGCGTACTTGCAGGAACCGGTGGAACTGCTCGTTTGACTCGTCTTATTGGTAAGGCAATGGCCCTTGAAATGATGGTCACTGGCGAACTGATGTCATTCGAGGATGCACACGGATGCAAACTCATCAACCACATCTGGGAAGGATCTGCAGAAGAGTTCCGCAGAGACATTCTCGACTGGTGCAGTCAATTTACGCTACCAAACAAGGCAGTCAAGGCTGTTGGAAACATCAAGCGCTCATGCCAAACTGGCCCTGAGATTCCATTTGAATACCACTTGGCCCTCGAGCGAGAGTTGCAAGCATCTCTGTTCAACAGCAGTGACGCAAAGGAAGGTATCGCAGCTTACGTCGAAAAGCGTGTTGCAAACTTTACCGGCCAGTGATTAAATGTCCATTTGGCATCAACGCTGGGATGAGAACCGTATAGGTTTCCATCGCCTTGAAGCGAACCCTACCTTGACCGACCACTGGTCCAAATTGGGTCTTGAATCAACAACAAACGTCTTGGTACCATTATGTGGTAAGACACTCGACATACATTGGTTAGCCCAACAAGGCCATCCAGTAACAGGCATTGAATTCGTTGAGAAAGCGGTTGCGCAATTTTTCCAAGATTGGTCGAAAACGCCCATTCGACAAACAACAGGCAGTGGCGAGAAATACTCTGCCGAACAGATTGATATCTATCAGGCTGATTTTTTTAATGTCAAACCCGATGAAGCACCTTTTTCTGCTTGGTATGACCGAGCCGCCTTGGTTGCACTGCCACCGTCTTTACGGCCAGAATACGTTGAACAATTACTTGTGCTCACCACACCCGATGCAAAGGGGTTGATGGTTACTTTTGATTATCCGAAAAATGAAATGCAAGGCCCGCCATTTGCACTTTCTGACAAAGATGTAGAAGAGTTCTTTGGACACTCATTCGAAATTGAGCGTTTACAATTCATTGATTTAACTGAAGAAGAAGACAGAGAATTAAGTCGTTGTAGCCTCTCAGTGTTTATGCTGACCCGTAGTCTGTAAGTCGAAAAAGATGAATTCCGACCTCAATAGTTGGGCCAATACCAAGTACTATGAATCTTGAAAATCATTCATGGTACTTACTCCTGGTGTTCGAATACAGCCACCTCCTCTTGCTTTAATTGTTGTAGGAACTCTTGTGTTCTTGCTTGGCTGCATTTGGCCTGCAATCATGTTTGACGACTTTCAAAATGAAAGAGACGCTTCATCTTGGCCGACGACCAATGCCACTGTCGTAGAGATGGACATTGAAGTCTATGAATACCAGTGTGGTGACTCTCAAAACCAAGATACATGCCGAGAATATATCGTAGAATACCATCTCCAATACACAATCAATGGGACCATCTTTGATGTTGAGGAATCAGAAAAGGTCTCCCATTTTGATTCCCGTGTCTGGGAGGTTGATTACCCAGTCAATTCGACTCGTGACATTGCATACAATCCCGAGAATCCAAGCGAGATTGATGTTGACCCGCAGCATTATACCCCATTTATTGGGCCCCTCGTTCAATTCGTAGGAACTTCACTCCTCGCCGTACTGTTTATTTTCGGCGCGATAAAAGGACTCGTCACGACTTTAGATGAGCATGGAGAATCAATAAAACAGGAGAAGGGAATGCTACCTCAATCAAGTGAGGAAATTACCTTTGCCTATGTTAAAACCGTTTGGGGAGTTCGTACGTATCAGCATCCAACCGTCGAGGCATTAGTACAGAAACTGACATCATTCAGTTGTACTGAACAACAAATAGATGCGTTTTTCAAAGCATGTCAAACAACTGAAAAGGACGGTACCGCATACAAGAATACTCTCAATTTAGAGTGGTTGAATGAAGTCAATACAATGGCTGAACAACACTCCTCAATTGAAAAATACAACTTGGTTCAAAAAGCAAATATCGCTCGAGTTGTTTTCCTTGGGATTTCAATACTCTTTTTACCAATCGCCCTTATATTCGCCCTTCCAATTTGGCTCACATATCATGCATTACCATGGTACGGCTGGATACCAGTATGGGGGACTTTGACCCCAATTGGCCTCATCTTTATCATCAGACAAATAGTTCGAGAACTTAAAACAAGAACCGACCAAGGGTTGGGGGCATTACTCATGGACTTCCTCGACGATAAAGATGACTGAACGCTGTGAACTCGAGCGTTTTGCCTTCGGAAATGCTATAATAACCTCCACAGGATCTTTAATTCTACAGGAGTCGGAAGCCGTAGTCTTGAAGTCCTCGGTGCGTTTCGCCCAAATTACAGGTGAGCAGATGTCAACGTACAATGTCCCAGCCGATGTCCCAAATGATTTGATTGACACCTACATTCAGAACATGAATGCGGCAACTGCGGGCACAGGGAAGATGAATCTTTTCGCTTGTGACCAAAAAATCGAACACCTCAACGATGATTTCTACGATGGCGGGAAGAAAATCCCTGCCACATCCAACGACCCTGGCCATTTGTTCGAAATCGGACAACGCTGCCATGATGCTGGAACAATCGGCGTATTGGCAGGTCAACTTGGCCTTATTTCGCACTATGCTCGTGATTATCCCGATCTACCTTATTTGGTTAAATTGAACTCGAAATCACACATGGTTAACACCGACCAACGTGACCCAATTTCTCAAGCAATGTGGGACATGGATGATGTCATGGCACTTACACATAACGGCATCAACGTAGTAGGAATTGGCTATACCATTTACATCGGAAGTGAATTTGAACATGAAATGCTTTCAGAAGCTGCACAATTTATTCGACAAGCACACGAACTTGGCATGATTGCTGTTGTGTGGATGTATCCCCGTGGTAAGGCTGTTAGCGATGAGAAGGACCCACAACTCATCTCTGGGGCTGCTGGTGTTGCTGCATGTATCGGTGCAGACTTTGCGAAAGTTAACTATCCTCGTGCGTTCGATGGAATGACTCAACCAGAATCACTGGCAGTTGCTGCTGAGGCTGCTGGCCGAACTGGAATCATTTGTTCAGGCGGAGGTTCTCTTCCTGCTCAAGCGTTTTTGGAACGCCTTCACGCTCAAATGAGTGTTGGAAACTGCATGGGCGCTGCTACCGGCCGTAACATTCACCAAAGAGACACTGAATCAGCTGTCCGTATGACTGCTGCATGCCACGCCATCATCTGTCAAGGCGCATCTGTTGACAAAGCAATGGCGATTTTTGAAGGCAACTGAGTTGCCATTCTGATTTTTGGTTACAAAATCGTTACCGCATCAATTATAGTTGACCATTCATAGGGAAGGTTGATGCGCGTTAATGCTTTACTGGCGACCTTCATGGTCCTCATCGTTATGTTTTCAACGGCACAGATAAACGATTTTAAAACGCAAGAAGTTGAAGACAACCCGTTTTTATCGGCGTCCATCAAGAATTCGACGATTTCCAAGACCGTGAATCCAAATTCAGGCTCGACTGATGGCGGTGAAGAAATCACCATCACGGGAACTGGCTTCCTTGACATGGCATACAAGAACGTCACGCATGATGGTGAGGCTTACACGTGGACCACCAGCACGGTGAACTTCGTCACTTCGAGCGGATGGGACCCTTCCATCGGAGTTGATTCAAATGGAACAGTTCACATTGTCCATGTCATTTTGGATAGCGATGAATTATGGCACAGCACCTATGATGGTTCCACATGGAGTCATGCGAAAATCAGGAATTGTGATTGTAGAAATATTGACCTCGTTATTGACAGCAATGACAATGTTCATATCGCTCATTACAACAATGATTACCTACTCTATTCCATGTATGATGGAACTTCATGGACAAATAATTGGAGTAAGTCAGGTGTAGAGAACGACCAAATTTCCATAGCCCTGGATGCGAATGACCAGCCACATATTTCCTACTCAAGAGATGGATACATCTGCAATGCGGCACTGTTATCTTATTATGACGGGACTTCATGGATAACGGTCACTTTGGATGACACAACCACATACATTGGTTGTGACTCTTCCATTGCGATTGACTCAAACGGCTTTGTCCATGTTGCATATAGGCACCATGGCAATATGGACATGAAGATTGCTTCTAACATCAGTGGCTCATGGCAACGGTACACCGTTGATAACGGCGCTGGCGTGGGCTACCACAGCGCCATGGCTGCTGACTCGAACGATGAGCTT
Source organism: uncultured Candidatus Poseidoniales archaeon (assembly GCA_905182715.1). Lineage (GTDB taxonomy): Archaea > Thermoplasmatota > Poseidoniia > Poseidoniales > Poseidoniaceae > MGIIa-L1. The sequence goes on along the minus strand of CAJJCP010000007.1, from coordinate 2,459 downwards.
CATCTTGTTTACGCCTCCAATGCTGCCGGAAATACCGCATACTTTGCAGACGGTGCCTCCGGTTCGGCTTGGGCAGTTTCAAACCAGGGCAACTCAAGAAACACCTTTAGCATGTACATTGACCAATTTGACATCGTTCACATTTCTGAATACAATGGCGGCTCAAACCTTGGTTACAGTATGGTGGCCCCAGGGGGTTCACGCCAATCGATGACGATCGAGAGTGTTGGTGATATCGGCTATGGAAATGATATTGTTGTTGATGACAATAACATGGTTCACATTGCATATTACGACACAACCAACAAGAATTTGAAGTATGCGAATCGTTCTACAGGTATGATTCAAACGCACGAAGTACGGGTGGACTTTGGTTCATACGGTTCAGTCATTGGAACGGTGGTTAACGACACCACAATTATCCTGACAACACCTGGCCACACTTCCGAACAATTTAGTGCAACTGCAGGTACAGTCACTCCTTCCATTTGGGATGTTGATGGGGTTGAGCACCAAATCAACAACGCATTCCGATTCTACCTCCCGGACGACTTTGACAGCGATGGCATCAATGATGAATACGACGATTGCCCTCTCGTTGCTGGTCCAGTCACAAACGATGCAGTTGGTTGCCCAGATGCTGACAGCGATGGCTACAGCGATGGTGTCGATGTGTTCCCAAACGATGCCACACAATGGTTGGACACCGATGGCGATGGGTATGGCGACAATTCGAACGAAAACAACGGGGATGCCTTTCCTCTCGATTCAAGTCAATGGGATGACGTTGACTTGGACGGCTACGGTGATAACCCATTTGGGAATCAGTCCGATGACTGCCCGTCTGTGGCCGGAAACTCCACCTTGGATTCTTTAGGATGCCCTGATGACGATGGAGATGGTGTCTCAAACATGAGTGATGCTTTCCCGTTTAACGCACTGGAACACCTTGACAGCGATGACGATGGCGTCGGCGATAACAGCGACATGTACCCACTGGATGCTACCGAATCAATGGACTCTGACGGCGATGGCGTGGGTGATAATGCTGATGCTTTCCCGAATGACTCGACTGAAACAATGGACAGTGATGGCGATGGAATCGGTGACAACAGTGACAGCCATCCTTTCATTGACAATAACCTCGATGCAGACGCAGACGGATACCTGAACACAGTCGATGCATTCCCTGATGATTCCACTCAATGGAACGACACCGACGCAGATGGCTATGGAGACAACCCGCTGGGTAACAACTCCGATGCTTTCCTCAATGAACCAACACAATGGGTGGACACCGATGGCGATGGATACGGCGACAATTGGGGCAACAACTCTTGGAACACCTCGCGTTTGTTTATCTGGCCAGGACAATTTGTTGATGGCGCACTTCTTGCCGATCACTGTCCTTTGGAATTCGGTAATTCAACCGGTGATGGATTCTATGGTTGTCTTGATGATGATGGCGATGGTATCGCCAACATCTATGACCAAACCCCACAAGGAGAAATGAATGATTCCAATTCGACCAATACCAATGATTCCGATAGTGACGGTGTTCTCGATTCCGAAGACGCATGTCCAAACAGCGCTCTTGGGACCTACGTAGACGAGGTTGGATGCATCATTGACAGTGATGGCGATGGCATTGATGACCTCACGGATATTTGTCCAAACACGACACTTGGCGCGCAAGTGACCGTCGAAGGCTGTGAATTGTCAATTCAAGAGGATGAAGAAGAACAATCCTTCATCGATTCTCTTCTGTCTGGAGGCTCGGATTCTGTTCGAACGACGGTTGGATTTGGAGCGATCATGGTGGCGTTTTTCGCACTGTTGCAAACGAACTTTGTGGCTGCCATGTTACCAGATGCATTCAGATGGATGCAAGTGCTTCGGCGTTCAAACCAACTCTCCAAGGAAGAACGAGGAGAACTTACCTACCTCCAATCGTTAGTCCAAGCCTACTATGCAGACATGCCGACACTCGCTGAAGAATTATTGCAATTAAATGCAGATTTGACAGCACGGTACACAAATAACGAGATTACAAAGGAAACTCGTGTAAAGCTGAACACGCTGATTGACGATCTCTTAGCGACCAGTCCAGAACAGATGGAAAGAATCGCTTACAACGATGCATACTTCGGGCTCATTGGTACAACTGATGCTGCTGAGCGAACTGAACTCTTACAGCAAGAACTTGCCATGCGAGACGCTCCTGAGGAAGAGACTAGCGAAATGGAAAGAGAATCGAACGACAATGTTCCTGCCACGAATGTGCAAGGAAACCTCAATTCAGAAGATGGACACGAATATCTTGAGCACCCAGCAGGAAGTGGGGTTTGGTTCGTACGTGACCGGGACTCTGGTAACTGGAAGATGTGGGTTTGAATAGTTGAATTGAGTTACTTTCATCTGAATAGAATCTATGTTAATGCTTCTCCAGCCAGCGCCAT
>CAJJCP010000006.1 GCA_905182715.1 uncultured Candidatus Poseidoniales archaeon | reverse complement strand
GACAAATATGTCGCGCAGCACCTTGTATTCTACAAGGGTTTAAGTTCGGTACCATCGGCCCTATTATTGAGGATAATCTATGCCTGCTGAAGACACTGTTTTCAATGTCGTGTATGACAAATATATGTTTTGGAGTATCCTCGTGGGTGTCTTCACCTTTGGATGGATGTTTATCGCTATGCTGCGCTACCGCGACGGTGTAGAGCCTGTTGAGAATTTAGAAAAGTACCACATCGAAGTTGGTTCTTTCCCCGTTGATAGCCACAACACAAAACTGGAAGTCGCCTTCTATTTAGTGCCAACGATTCTTGTTGTTTGGCTCACAATGATTGCTTTGGCCTCGAACTATTCCGCATGGACCATTCCAAGCGATGAAGACACCTTCAACGTCGATGTTATTGGTAAGCAATGGTTCTGGGAATTCCACTATCAAGAAGAACTCACATGGGAAGATGACCCAAGCGTCACCTACGTCAATGTCGATTGGTCTGCAAGTGACCTTACAGTCGATACCCACGGCTCCGAGGCTACGAATGTCACCGTCGAAATAGACGGCGTAAAGTTCGATTATGCCATTGATTTAGCTGCGGAAATGGCTTCGATTTCAGATTTCTATCTGGATGTCAATCTCCACAACGTCGTTACTGTCTATGACGCCAATGACGTTTTACTTCACACCTGGGAGCACCTTCCCGTCGGCACTATTCTTTCAACTGCTGGCGGTGAAAATTTGATCATCCCTTGCGATGAGAGTTCTACTTTGGACCTCTATTCCCGCCCACACGATGACTCTAATCCAGCCTATGTCGGCGTTCAACACGCATTCTGGTTGCCAGAATGGGGTGTTAAGGAAGATTTAGTCCCTGGACTTGAGGCGGGTACAGTCATGACGTTCATGCCGGATGATGCGGGCACTTTCCCGATTCGCTGTGCTGAATATTGCGGTGATTACCACTCGAAGATGGTAGGATTCATCGACATCGTCGCTCGTGATGGTGCATCATGTGCAGCTGACACGGGAATTAAGAAAATGGATACCGGTAGCGATGGAGGCGGGTACTGATGTACAAGCGATTCACTCTTCTTGCTCTCGTGCTGGTCATGCTTGTAGCAGCTCCACAATTCGAGGCTATGCCTACCGGAATCGGTAGTGCAGCAGACGGCGGGTGCAGTTGTCACGCAGGCGCTTCACCAGATACGAATGTCATCGTAACCGGATTGCCGGGAACCTTTAACGCAAGTGAAACCTATTCATTCACAGTCACTGTTCAAAACGATGTGATGGAACTCTACAACGGCGGCGTCATCGAAGAAGATGGCACTGGATGGAATGGCCGTGCAGGTGGATTCAGAATCCTCAGCACCGGCGGTATGGTTTCAACCGTCAATGAATCACTCAGCCACGAGATGGACGGCGGACTCACGCATACAACAGAAGGAAATACCGTTCGAACTTGGGATTTCGAATGGGTCGCTCCTGCGGACGATTCCAAAGTTGTTGAATTCACAGTCTACGGTAACGCCGTCAACGGCGGCGCTGGTGCTGGTGGCGACTATTGGAATCAAGCGGACCTTTCTATTCCTGGATTGAATGCAGACGCTACGGGCCCGACCGCTCGTACTTTGGTTGTTCTTCTTACCGCCATTGGTCTTTCACTTGGCATGGTCTTGCTGGGCGTCTTGTGGGTTTTCTATACCCGCTCACCTCAAACGTTCACCATCTCAAAATTCTGGTCATACCTCAAGCCTTGGTTGACCACCACAGACCACAAAGAAGTCGGAATTCTTTACTTCTTGTTTGGATTTACGTTCTTCCTTGTCGGTGGAGTGTTAGCACTTCTGTTCCGTATTCAACTCGCTTTACCCGAGAACACATTCTTGACCGAGACTGAATACAACTCTTTCTTCACCCTTCACGGAACGACCATGATTTTCTTGGCTGCTATGCCAATGATTGCCGGCTTCATGAACTATGTTTTACCGCTTCAAATTGGCGCAAAGGACCTTGCATTTCCACGGATCAACGCCATGGGTCTTTGGCTCTTGGTGTTCTCAAGCCCCTTGATTTACACTGGAATTTGGTCTGGTGAAGGAGCCGATATTACGTGGGTCATGTACCCTCCATATTCTTCTTTGACAGAAGGAAGCCTTGGCCCAGAAATGGCCCAATATGGGTCAAATCCCGGAACAACCGCTTTCATCTCTGGAATGCTGATGCTTGGTGCTTCTTCGACTCTTGGTGGTGTCAACTTCATCACCACGGTGTTTACCATGCGCGCTCCTGGAGTTGGATGGATGAAGATGCCATTGTTCTCCTGGTCTGTCTTCGTCAGTGTGTTCATGCTCTACATGTCCTTGCCCGCATTCATCATCGGTGTGGCATTCCTCTTATTCGACCATACCATCGGAACGGTGTTTTTCACCTCCGGAGGAGACAGTTTACTGTTCCAGCATCTGTTCTGGTTCTTCGGACACCCAGAAGTCTACGTGGTGATTATACCGGCCTTCGGAATCGTCTCTGAAGTTCTAGCAACCAGTGCTCGCCGTTCGATTTTCGGTTACAAATCGATGGTCTTTGCAATGGCGGGTATCGGAATTGTTGGTTTCATTGTCTGGGGCCATCACATGCTCACCTCGGGAATGGATCCATTCTGGCGTGCTGCTTTCATGATTACCACGATGGCAGTCGCTATTCCGACGGGCGCGAAAATCTTCAACTGGCTGATGACGATTTGGGGCGGTAGCCTTGTCATGCGCACCCATACTCTGTGGTCGCTTGGATTCCTCATCACCTTCACGCTTGGTGGAATCTCTGGAATGTTCTTCCCTGTTGCCGGCATGGACATGCACTTCCACGATTCTTACTTCGTTGTCGCTCACTTCCACTATGTCTTCATCGGCGGTACTGTCTTCGCTCTTTTCTCTGGTGTGTACTACTGGTACCCAAAGGCCACTGGCAAGAAACTCGATGAGACGCTTGGCCTGTGGCATTTCTTGATTGGTTTCTCTGCATACAACGCTACGTTCTGGCCAATGCACGCTCTTGGAATCATGGGCATGCCGCGCCGAACACACAGCTATACTGTGGAAAGTGGCTTTGCAGAATACAACATAGCCATCAGTATCTTCTCGTTCATCTTTGGATTAAGCCAACTCTTACTCGTGTGGAACATCATCAAGTCGAACAGACATGGTGAGCCTGCCGGCAAGGATCCATGGGGCGGATGGTCGCTCGAATGGGCAACAACTTCTCCTCCACCGACCCCATCCTTCGATGTCATTCCGACTCAGGGTGATATGAACATCAAGTATGGACATCATACACCTTCAAAGACATCTATAGGCGATAAACTGTGGAATACAAAACCCAAGGCCATTGTCATCAAGGAGGCGGAAGAATGAGTGGACACGGAGCGCAGGTTGAAAATGGAATTTGGATGCGCGCAGTCATGATGGGAGGAATCATCCTCACCATCGGTGTTCTGTTGTTTGCTACCCTTGGCGTTGCCATGGCCGATGTGAAACACGATACTTGGGAAGAACTTGAAGATGAATATCACCATAAAGAGGTTGAATATGCATTAGATGGAAATATTACTGCTGCTGAAGCAAAATCCCTCGACCACCTTCACCATGAAGAAGTTGGAGCCCACCTCTCGTATTTGTCGTATCGTGTTTCTGGAATTACCATACTTTTGATGTCGATTACATATACGACTTTCATCGGCGTTGGTGGATTCCTTAACGCCAGTAAACCAAACGGTGATGACGACCACGGCGATGACCACGGCGATGCTTATGGCGGCGACCACCACGGTTCAGCTTCACCGATCATCTTTGCTTTCGGTATCCTGCTCTTTTTAGCAGGATTCCCCGACTTTGCCATCGCTTGTAAAGCGATGTTGAATTCAAGCGTCACTGCCGACCTCGGTATGCTCACTTTGAGTTTAGTTGGCTTGCTGACCATCGTTATCGCCGTTTCGAACTGGTGGTTCGAAGATTTACCGTTCAATGGGGAAGGCGAACAAATTGCTACATCTTACCCGTTCGAAGGCGAACACATCCGTAAGGCTGGATTGTGGGTCTTCATTATGTCTGAGATTATGGTTTTCGCAACCTTCTTTTCTTCCTACCTTCGTATGCGGACTGAATGGTGTACTGACTGGGCAATCCGTGATGGCGTTGAAGCCTGTAAGGATGTCCCAGAAGGAACGGTTGTAACCGCATCGGATTTATTGCGATATGATTTTGCAACTTTACTTCCTGGTGCAATCAATACTTTTGCTCTGATCATTTCATCCTATACGATTGTCTTGGCATTGAAGACTGCACGCAACAAGGATTGGAAAGCCAAAACAGGCTTAATGGGCAAAATCATGCCAACCCGAAAAGCCGAAATCCGCAACTATCTGATTGCCACTCTCTTGCTTGGTTCTCTGTTCATCGTTCTCAAACTTGTTGAATGGAGCCATTTGGTTGCAGAAGGCTTCGACATCGGAACTGTTCAGGGTTCCATCTTCTACATCGCTACGGGAGCACACGGACTGCACGTCTTCATCGGCTTGCTGGTTATGCTGTATCTCGTCTTCAAGGCTGACACGGTTGGCTTTGATGAAGACAATGCACAGGGTATCGAATACTTCGGACTCTACTGGCACTTTGTCGACTTGGCTTGGGTTGTTATCTTCCCAGCATTCTATCTATACTGAGGTGAAAAAATGGGCGAACATGCTACGAAAGGATTGGAACACTGGCTAATGACCAAGACTGGTAAAGACATTTATTTTTGGAACTTCCTCGTATTGATGTTCTTCACCTTGTTTGAAGTCGGTGCAGTTTTCTTTGAAAAGATTCCTGGGACGGAAATTAAAATTACGAAAATGGCAGTCTGGATTATTTTGATTGTCGTCGGTATCGTCAAAGGATTCGGAATAGCAGCTTTCTTCATGCATTTGAAAGACGATCCTCGTATCTACACTCGTACAGCACTGTTCCCAGTACTCTTTGTTATCCTGATGCTCTGGGGTATTGGTTTGTCAAACCCTGCTGGTGTTACTGACCTTCCAAGTTGGTGTACACCAAACTGGGATTATGCTGAGACGCGTTAAGCGGATTACATAGTCGGCAAAGGTTTGATAGACTCCACCTCTCGGATAATTATTATGGACAAAGGTAGATTCGTCACCGTCTTGATTGCCGGTTTACTCCTCATTGCTTCTACGCCTTTATCTTCAGCATACAAGGGACATCAGTTATCACGAGCCGAAGTCCTTGATTTTACCCTTACAGACCAAAACAATGAGAACTTCACCTTTTCCCAAAGCCTCTCCGAAGTTCATGTGGTTGCATTTATTTTTACTCGATGCATAGACGTATGTCCCGTGATTACCCAATCCCTCAAATTAGTTCAAGAAGGTCTTTCAGAATCTGATGCCGAAGAAGTCCAATTCATCTCAATTTCTGTTGACCCAGGTTATGATACACCCGAACGCCTCACGGAGTTCACAGCCCTTCACGGTGTTGAGTGGCCCCATTTGACTGGCGAATCAGATCTCCTTGCCGACGTCTACAACTCCTTTGGTGTCATCGTTCAAGAAGAAGTAATCCAGGCCCACATAGCGAATTCTGAACCGACCGTTACATTTGTTGACGCGTCTGGAAATTCAAGTGAAATGATGTTTGAACCAACAGGTTGGACCCTCAATGAAATCATTGCAGAAGAGGCCAATTGGACCTTCAATGCAACCTATGGCCAATACGGGCATTTTGTTCAATCAATCAACGGAATTGAATCTCCCGCAGATTGGTCTTGGTATTGGGCCCTCCACACCTTCAACAGTTCTTCAATGGCGTGGGAAGAGTCCATGGTTGGAATTGACGACATCGATGCTTTGGAAAACGAACATCTCGCTTGGGCAGCGTCGAATGCGAACACTTCGGGCCTCGCACTCCCTCAACTGAATGAACCAAATGCTTCGATTCAAATCCTCTACCCTGATAATACGACAGAGAGACCATTCGCTTCAGACTGATTTCAATGCTTACCACCTCACCAAAGGGGCCTTTGCTGGTGCTGGCTTGAACGCCTCGTTTTCGAACGACCCGACCTATGGCCATTTTGTGGAAGCACTCGACGATGTGAACAGTCCGAGCGACTGGTCATGGTATTGGTCGATGTACGCCTGGAATACGAGCAGTGCAGGCTGGGAGGCTTCCATGGTCGGCGTTGACGATTTTGTAGATCCGGGATATATTGCATGGGCGCCAAACTCGACCAATCTCTCTGCAATTCCGATGCCTAAATCTCTCGAGCCTAAAGACGAAATGGCCCCTATTGTCTGTAATGGCAATGGCTGGGAAATGGGAACTGGTGACGGAAAACACTGCATGTGTGATGAGGGCTATGAATGGGGAGAAGATGACCGTTTGTCTTGTATCAGTAACGGAGAAGTCGACATTGACTTTTCAGTCGGCCATTCAACTATTACGTACATCATGGACGGCATGAAACCGAAAATCGCTTGGACTGGCGACTCATGGAAGGCCGATGATTTCCGAGCAGACCTCGAACAAGTGATTTCCTCTCAGTCTTCTTCTTCGGATTCCGATGGGTTTTTGCCAGGCATGACGCTTGCTTGCCGCTGTTTCAGGCTTAAGCCTCGCTGCAATCATCGTTCACATTCGCTCGAGCGATGAAGAAGATGAAGCGTAAGCCTCATATTGAACAGTCATCCGACCTGTACATGCGATAACGGGGTTTTCCATCCCGACTTTTTGCCGAGATCGCATAGCCCGGTATTGCGGTGGACTTGAAATCCACTGTCCCTTGGACTCGGGGGTTCGAATCCCTCTCTCGGCGCCTTCTCTTTTTGTACTAATTTCCTTGGAAATGAATGGAAGAGTTCTCAAACTAAAGCACCCCTCGGTCAATCATGCGCCGAGGCCGATTCGCCGTCTTACTCGTCCTCAGCATGGCTCTTGCTGGATGTTTAGGCCCTTCAACAGCCTCATGGGGGGCGGATAACGGCGAAATTGACGTTCAATTTTCTCGTGAATCGACGACGGTGACAAGCGGATTAGGTTCCGAAAGTACGAATATTCAGGCCTTGAAGCAATCGGTTGTTCTTCGGCCAAGATGAGACTTGGAGACGAATTATTCATCGACGGTTTCCTTCACCGGGTATCTTGCAGCAAGTCAGTTTTATTCATCCCACTCCGAATCAACTGGGGCAAGAGGCCTTGACTTCGGTGTAACGACAAGTGTTGCCATTGAAAGCATGTCTTTCCAAATGGCAAAAGACGTTGTCGATGGTGAAGGTTCGCGAATTGATGTCAAGAATTGGGATATGCCACTTCTTCCTGAGACTGGAGCAGGCTCGGTCGACCTTGACGAAATAGACCAAGATTCAGATTCACGCTGGTATATCCTCGGTCTCATCCCAACGACCGAAAACATCCATGATGGAATGACATCTTTGGATGAATGGCATCAACCAGTGAGCATCAACGGCTATCTGGTTCAAATGAATTCAAGCGGGAACACACAAGGATATTACAACAATTTCCAAACCGCTGAAGAAGACTGCAGTCTTTCAATCGGCACAAATAACAACGAACGGGTTTATGTTTTTGTCACAAGTATTGAACTGGATGGAGCCACCATTAGTTCAAACGGTGAATCAGATGACGAATGGGTCTATGGAGATGTAGCATTCATCGGTCGAACCGGATATATTCTCTTTTTCTTGGCCTTTGGTGTCGGTGGAGGAATTGGAGCATTCATTCTTTCCAAGATGTTCGTACATCAAGGTGCAAAATCTACAATGAAAACATTGCTTGGTAAATCGGGTATGGCCGCAATCAAGCAAGTGAAGCAAGACGTCAAATCAGCAAAATCATCTGGATTAACATCGCCGACTGAACGTAAAAATGAAGCGCGTAAGCAGGCTTCTAAAAATCAACCTCAACCTTCAAAGAAATCATCTTCCGAACCAGCGCTTGCTGGCTTTGATCTCGACAGCGTCCTCTCATCAGGCCCAAGCATGGGCTCGACAAACGAATTCGGCGGCAAGGGCTCATCGGTCGTTGAAACGATTGAATCCAAAGAAATGAAGCGTGAAGTCACTGAGCAATCCTCGGTTATATCTGTACCTATGACACAATCCTCTTCAGCCCCACGTCAAACACGTTCAAGCGTGACTTCAAGCGTGACTTCAAGCGTGACTTCAAGTGGGCCTCCAAAGCAGCAGAAGGAGCACTTTACATCAGCAGCTCCGACCTCAAAGAAATCGGCTGGCCCTCCGAAGAAGAAATCAGTTCGTAAGCGAAAATCAGCACCTCCTCAAGAGGAACACGTGCATGAAGAAGTACAACCTGAGCCACCAAAAGAGACTCGGAATACCTTTGAGGAACCTGAAGAAGAGTTCTCAGATTTCTCATTCTGAGTGAGGCACGCAGATTTGTACTGCGCCTGGTAAAACTTCCATATTAAGCGGCGTAGAGCCGATGTTCTCTCCATCAACATTGATTGCAGCCGGAGCCGGTGTTTCGATTGATAAGGTTCTGAATTTGTGGTAATCAACGCGTGGGTGAAACACATGCCGCCCCTCACTTTTGAGCATGCCAAAGGCTTTGAGCACATCTCTGCGCGTCATTTTCTTCAAGATACCAATATCCATTAGACCATCATCGAGCGAAGCTCCTGGTGCTAAAGGCAACATCGAACCCCCAGTTTGGCTGTTCTGAATCAAAAAGAGCGTATAATCGCCTTTCATTTCTTCGCCATCGATGGTCAATGTTGCATGACGGCGGTTATTGGCCATAATCGCCATGAGAATACCGACATCGTACCTTATTGGACCCATCCATCGCATTTTTTCTGCCTTAAGTGTTGAATCAACGCCGAGGCCCCATGTGACGAGATTGTGACTGTATCGAACTGTTCGACCATTTTCAGAACCCGGAAGGCCATTGACCATTTCCACTCTCGCGAGGTCGAGGTTTTGACGCGCACCATGAACGAGACTGTGAATGGCTTGCTCAGTTGTTGTAAGGCGGAGGTCATTTGCCATCGAGTTACCAGTACCTGCAGGGATAAGAGCGAATAAATCGCCTCCATCTGGTTTTGCATTCATTCGCCCTGTAATCACTTCCGATAGACTCCCATCTCCACCAACAACAGCGAAGATGTCGCCATCAGATGCATCGATCTCTTGAGCGATTTTGCTTAGATGGCCACTGTAGTCTGAAAAATGGATATCGACCGTTTTCCCTTCTTTTTCGAGGAGGGCTTTGGCGTGCTCGCCAATTTTTCTTCCCTTTTTCTTACCAGCGAAAGGGTTTACCAAAAGGTGAACGCATGTGATGGCTTTCGCTTTCGTCGGCTTTTGAGTAAAAACTTCTGCATAAAGAGGCTTGTGTGCGCCTTTTTTCTGTTTTGTGGACAGGTCGGGTTCGAAGCTAAGAGCAACGGGCACTTGGTCCGCATCATCGTTTGACATGCTTAGAAGAGGCAGGTGTTTGGTTTCAAACCTTCTCTACTACGGCTGTGTACTTGCGTAATTTATTTCGGGTAGGAATCAACTCATACTGCATATTTTGGATTTGGACAAGCCGAATATACTTGCAATGGCCTTTTTGCATACAGTACGGGTGAAGTAAAATGCAAGAGGTCTTGAACCCGAGCGATGTGGAAGGGGTATGGCGAGTCTCTGGACTGTAGACGAAAAGGGGTTCATGCAACGAGCCCTGGAAGTCGCAGAACGTGGTAGAGGCAAGGTCAGCCCGAACCCTCTCGTTGGTTGTGTATTGGTCAAGGATGGAGAAGTCATTGCTGAAGGTTGGCATGACCACCTCGGCGGACTTCATGCAGAACAGATGGCGATCCATGATGCCGAATCGAACGGCCACTCTCCGAATGGGGCTGTTGCTTATGTCACGCTTGAGCCTTGCAATCACTTCGGACGCACCCCTCCATGTACGGAGGCACTGATGTGGGCTGGAGTCAAAGAGGTCATTGTTGCGCACTATGACCCGAACCCAACCGTCCGTGGAAAAGGAATCCAAGTTCTCCAAGACGCTGGCATTCTAGTCCGGCAAGGCCTGTTAGAAGCAGAGGCTGCAATCCAAATGCGACCGTTCTTACATTGGTGCCAACATCGACACCCGTTGGTGACCGTCAAAATGGCAGTGGATACACATGGCTCAGTCGATGACCGTAGTCTCGAAGCTCAACGTTTCACTTCAGAGGTTTGTCTCGACCATGTACATGCGCTTCGCAAAGAATGTGACGCAGTTCTAGTCGGTGTTGAAACGGTAGTCCGTGACAATCCCCAATTGACCGTCCGACGCGTAAAAACAGAACGCCAACCTCTTCGCGTCATTATCGATCCGAATCAGCGTACACCGGAAGATGCAATTTTGCTTACCGATGAACATCAGACCCTTGTGATGGGGGAAGAATTCAGTTCCTTACCTGCACTGCTCAATCTTTTGGGTGACCAAGAAATCCAACGACTGATGGTTGAAGGTGGCCCAACAACGATTGCTAATTTCCTCGACCAAGGTTTGGTTGATGAATTCTATCTTATTCACAGTGAAGTCACGCACTTACAACCTGTGGCTTCTAACATTGATGCTGAACGCCTTTCTTCAGCGGGGCTTTCTCACACGACTACAGAGCAATGGGGAGATGAAACGGTTCATCTCTGGATGCGCTCTTGAGCGAACCTGAAAGAGACCTGAATAAGTATTGAAACGAATTTTATTTCAAAAGATCGCAATGAACAGCACAGCCAATGCCGTGCCACCAAAAAAGAAGAATGCTGAATACCCAACCGTCCAGATACCGTGACCCTCTCTTGCTTAATTCTCATCAAGGTACGATATGAATCTCGTACTTCTTCTCCTTGGACGTCATCTCAGTGGAAGGGCTTGGACTTAGGAAGACATTCCAATTTGTTCCGAAGCATCGGTTTTGTTTGCCTGCGAATTTTGGAAGAGGCAACGTGCGACCATGAATCCTGAAACGAAGAGGGAACCAAGCATCAACTGGCCAATCAAATCGTAGTCAGAGTCGACAATGCCCCCGTTCAACAAAAGGAAGTCCAATGAGAGGATGGCGCCGATCGCCATGAGTGGGATAGAACCATTGTTGGTGAGCGTCAATTGAGATGGAAGCGGCAATTGACCGCTCTTGTCTGAAGTTTTGTTCATTGGGTCGTAGAAGTGAGTAAACAACACGCCTAATCCTGCACCTAACATGTCGCTTACCAGATCGGAGGCCGTGTTGACGTATCCGCCCTGGTCAATCGTTTGGAAAAAGGTCTTGCCAAAGAACTCGTACACTTCATACGCCACACCGATGGCGACGCTAAGGGAAAAAGCGGTGAACGCAACAACTTGAGGGGAGAGTTGCCAACCGTTGTGCTCGGACATTCTTCTCCAACCGAGCGACCATGCAATAGCAATAGCTGTGCTGTTCATGCCGTGGACCAACTTGTCCCACCAAGGGTGGACATGGTACATTCCGTTCAAGCCATCTGCACACAACCATTCACCAGGTTGCATCCCATCAAAGCAGAAGGGCCCAGAGCCGCTATCCGCAGCACCTAATGAACCTCCGATAAAATGGAGCATTGTTGCCGAATACCCAATCCACAACGGCAGAGCTGGGATACGCGCACGTCCCTTCCACAGAATCATAACAGCCAAAAGAGCCATCATCACGCCTCCAAAATTATATCCAGCCCAGAGATTCAGCCCACGACTGAGGTTCCAAACCGTGAGGATTGCACATGAGATGAGCCAAGCCATTATGGGCGCTCTTTCGGGGACTTCAGTTTGCCAAAACCGTTTGTTTCCCTCCCCCATGATTCAGTCGTGAGTGGGAACTCTTATCAGTATTAACCCGTTAATTGATTATCGAACATCGGTGTTTGAATCTTTTTAGTATCTCAGCAAAGGGTGTTTCATCACGCATCGTAAAACCTTGAACGGATCAAAAAATTTATCGGAATCCCATTTATCAAGACTTGAGATTGTAAAGAGTTCGCAGTCAGTCCTATTCGTCGGTAGCGTTCCAACTGACCCATTCAGAGCCCTTCTGAATAAGCGTTTTGTTTAGAAGGGCGTTTAGCATAACCCTCGTAAACATAAGCAAACCACTTGTTCACTTGTGATTCGAAACATATGCGGCCGATCACTGTTGGCAATAAAGCATAAACGCCTCCGGCGGAGCGTAATGCCATGGACACTCAGCGCGCACTCCTAATTACACTGGTTTTACTTCTTTCAAGCATAGCCGGTTGCTTTGGTAGTGAACAAGAACTGGAAGAAGAATTTGATCTCAACACGGAAGAACGAACCCTGTTGGGAATGGGTGACTCTGTCATGGAATGGAACAGGGAAGACGCCTCGACCATCCCGGAGGTCGTGGGAGAGGAAGCAGGGTTCGCAGTGCTGAACAACGCCGAAAGTGGTGCCAAAGTCATCGAAGAGAGTTACGCTATTCCGTCTCAGTTCGTCGAACAAAATTGGGATTGGGTCATCATCAACGGTGGGGCAAACGATGTGGATGGCTACTGCGATGAAGATGAGGGGGCCGTTCTTGATGCAATCATATCTGATGATGTTTCACAAGGTGACATGGTGGATTTGGTCAATAAGGTCTCAACCTTCGCAAAGCACGTGATGCTTGCATCCTACTATGACATTCCGTCTGATTCAGAGAGCATGGTTGGCTGTGAAGCGGTCATGGAAGAGATGGAGCTTCGCTATGAAGCCCTTGCCAACACCCTTCCTAACGTTCACTTTTTCGACATGGGAGACGCTATTACACCCAGCAACCGTGAATATTACGACGAAGACTTACTTCACCCGTCCCCCGATGGATGCGTTGCTATTGGCATGATGATGGCAGAACGCATTCTGGAAATTGAAAGTACAGCCCGTCAGTCCGATTCTCCCGTGACGCTTGATCCACTCGAAACGGTCTTCAACGGCATGAATTACGATGGCAATTACTACTATGCGGAAGCAGAATGGGTTGTACACGATCCTTCTGAAATCGTGGAAATTGATGGTATGTTGATGATTGCCAACACGGGAAAGGGGCAAGAAGATGGCTATAATTGCGGTCTAGAAACATGGTACATATTCCCCAATGAGACCTCCTTTAGCCCAGGTCAATGCCTGTTGAGCGAAAAGCCAGCATGGGTGTCCCAATCTGTTTCAAGCAACGATGGTGCCTATTGGGCTCCAGGATTCTTGGATGCCAGAACCATGTATTACACCGTTCCAGTTGGCAATGCAATGGGCAATCCAGACTCAACTGAATCGTGTATTGGAATGATCAAAGCCACTGGAACTGCTCCAAATTTGGTTTGGACAGATCACGGATCGCCGATTCTTTGCCAGCCGCTTGGTGAAGCGAATACCGACGAACCTGAGCCACCGGCTTTGGACCCTGCAACAATTACTGATGATGACGGCCGAACCTATCTCATCTACGGTGGTGCCCACATATGGATGACTGAAGTCAATTCGACAACTGGTGAGCACCTCACCGGTGAAGATTGGGATAACGGTGCTTCGGGCACCTTTGTTCATCTGGCAAATGGCCCCCTCGATCCAGAAGCCGAAGAGGATACATGGACAGAAGCCGCCTACATTCACAAACAAGGCGACTTCTACTATCTCTTTGTCAACTGGTTCAGATGTTGTGGAGGTCCAGAATCAACCTATGAGATCTATGTTGGTCGTTCTACAACCATCGACGGGCCCTATGTTGATGCAAACGGAGTTTCGATGCTTGAGGGTGGAGGCACATTGGTCATGGATCGAACATCAGGGTACATCGGTCCCGGCCACCCTTCAATTTTCATACACGGGGACACTCAGGTCTTTACTCATCACTTCTACCCAGATGGTGGCGATGAAGAAGAACCTTGGTCTGACGGGATTGCTTGGGCTTTTATTCAAGCGAACACGTTGACATGGAGTGAGGAAGGCTGGCCAGTGGTCGGTGGGACTTGGGACCCAATGTCCTATTGGAACACAGCAAACTGAGCAGCGCATCTGAACTGGCATCTGACCGGCAGGATGGAGTGGGCGCATGTGTAGTGTTGGACATCAAAGGGCTTGCAGTGGGTCCGTGCTAACGCTAGACTCAAACACGAGTGTGTAAAAGGGGCCCCCTCGTAGTCGTATGTGTCTCCGTGGGTACCGTTGTAGTCGCCCGTGTCTACAACGGGGCCCCTTATGTTCGCTGACTTATGCAGAAACACATATATCAATCATAATCTAGGATAATACATGGAGATTGGGAATATAAGTCCAGATGGGCACTATCAATGGGATGGCACCAAATGGATTCCTGTTCAACTCACTAAAATCAGTGATGATGGGTTTTGGATGTGGAATGGCAATGATTGGATGCCAAATCCAAATCAACCACCTAAAACAGAGTTAAGTGTCGAAAAAGCAAACAACTATTCGGATCAAACAAATACCAACGCATCACCTACATTGCCCTATCAAATTAGTGCTCAATCGGTAATGTATATTCAACCAAAGAATGAGAGTAGGGCTGCTCTTTGGGTTTCCCTTGCAGTCATAATTCCAATTGTCTTAGTTGCCATCACGGTTGTTCTCGCGGGTGTGCTTTATGTTTGGGCTTCTAGTTTAGCAGAAGAGCAAGACCAAACCGAACTGGCTGGAACGTGGTATAATTATACAGATACAATGACGCTTTATTCTAATGGAACGGGTTCTGAATCAACTGGGTCGCTTACTGAATGGAGTTCTGAAGGGTATAATTTAACAACTACTTTTATAATTGATGGCGATGAAATTGATTTAGTTTGGAGATATGAAATCAAGATTGATTCTGATGGTGATCGAATATTGTTCATAGCATTTTATGATTCTGAAAGTGGTGTTCAAACCAATGAAATCGCAGATGATTCTTGTGTAATTTACATCGATTCTGTGCGTGGAGCCGATGAGGATTATTTTGATGATAAGAGAGCGATTTTCCCGGACTGGTGTGAACAACTGGATGATTAAAACTAGCGAATACATGGGTTTGTCCATAAACCCAAGAAAAGAGGAACTCCCTATCTGAGGACTCTAAATGGGCCATATTGAACCGTAGCGTTAGCACCGACCCACTGCTAACCCATCAATAGATACGGGCGTGTACAAGGGTGTTCAGCAATTCCCCTCGCATATGCATGGATATGCGTTATTCACTTGTTGTATAGTTTGTTCGTCGAGAAATAATAAAACTATTCTTTCCGAGCAACGAAATATACAGCGAAAAGGGCCGACATCAGTGCAGAAACTATTGTGAAACCTGGCAACTCACCAACGGCAATAGTATTTGCTTGTGAAGTTGGTATAGGCTCATTAGTCCAACTGTAATCTACTAAAGTACGCGATCATTTGTAGGCTCCCATTTTCATAGGATTCCGTTTTTATTGGCATTCCAGTTTTCGCACGATAGGTATAATCCATTTCCTCAGATCCTATCTCCTGTGACTTAATTTTTAGAGACTGGTAACTTGTATTTCCGATATAAACATTTGAAACACTTTCAGCATTGTAGTTCGTCGTGATGTTTTCGCTTTCGATCACTTCAGTTTCATGTTCCCATGCTTCTGCATTTATCCTTGACTTTTCATTGTGGGTAATTTCAATCGTTTCATCTGTGGTCCAGGAGTCTCCTGCCTTCACATGCTCAGGTTCACTGCTTGCTGTTTCTGTGTTCAAAGATATCACAGTAACTACGGCTTCTTCGTGATATGCTTTACTGTCTATTGTATACCACATATCGATTGTCTGAACTGTTGTTTCCTGCTCTTTCATATCCGAGACAATTCTTGTTGATTCAAACTTCATCAGTATCACTAATTGATCATTGTCGATTCCACTTCCATTGGAGAAAATCATCGTCATATTTATTCCCCAGTTCCTGCAATCCAAACCGACAATCATTCCACCCAGTTTGGAGACACGAATCTCCACCATATTCCAATCGCATCCCAGAATTACTGTTTTCTCGGACCTCATCTACGCCTTCAAATTCCATGGAATCTAACCACCCAGAAATTTCTAAATCATAAAGAAAGTAATCTCCGGTAGTCATTTCAAGTGGATTAGTATTAACAGTAAATTCATCATTTGATTCTGATGATGCAAGTGGAGTAAGAAGAATCAAAAAAAGTGTAAAGGTTGTGAAGAACTGCTTGTTCATGCAGGCTGCTATTTTTTATTATGATTAAATGTATCTAATTTTATCAATGATTAGACCACATATCAGTTGAATAGGGCCAAGGTAGTGTTTCCAAGGGCCCCCGTTGTGTATGCGGGCGACTACAAGGCTACCGACGGCAACGACGTTGTTTACGAGGGGACCCCCTGTGTTCAATCAATCGTCACTTGGGTAAAGAGGTGGATAGACAAAGTTCGGATTCTTGTCCTCCTCCATTTGTACCACATAGACACCGGTGACCATCTCTGAAATGAACAGATAGCCTCGAGGGTCGTATTGAAGGCCCCAGTCGAATGGAATCATACACGAAGCCCAACAATCAGCCATATCGTAGCCTAAGGTCGTTGTAGGGTCGTCAATCCAAGTTGGGCCTGAAGGAAGGTAGTATCCCAACGTCTTGGTTTCAGACATCTTAGCAATAGCAGGGTAGCCGATTTCAGGGGCTGGAGTGCCATCAACCCACTCGAGGTCTTGCCAAATATCGCTGTGGTCAGTGACCCAGTTTCCTGCGTGGTAGTGCGTCCAGTAGACGTTACCGTGAGTTCCAGTGTCTCCGTTGTGAGGGCTGTAAATATAGCCACCTGGGATGTAGTGGTGAGGGTGTTCGCTACCGTCAGGCAAGATGCTTGAACCGGGAAGCTTCCACTTGCTCATCAAGAACGGCTTGGCAGGATCGGTGGTGTCAATGGTCCAAATGTAACCGGTGTGGTTGGTGTTGGTGCCGTACTCTGGTGCGATCATGGTCAAGTGGCGCCAGTTGATGCCGAATTCAGCGTCGTTTGGTCCTGTACCGCATTCAACATCCCATGTTTCCATTGGGTCGGTGTCCTTGGCTCCGTTGCACAACAAGTGATCGTAAGGAACCGCGTAGTGGATCCAGCCGTTACCGTTGAGGGCGCCGCTGCTGCCGCCCCATTCTTCGGAGGACATGTTGGCATGGCCACCACCGTCAGGGCCGTACCAGCCATCGTCAGCGCTCGGGCATCCAAGCCATCGACCAACTTCGTTGTCCTGTGGCCAGCTGATGCCTTCTGGGTCAGGAACTTCAGGAGGGTTCGAGACATCGACGATTCTTAGTCCTGCATCCCAGTAGGAAATGTAGAGGAGTTTCTGTCCGGTGATTGGATGGATATGGAACACGTTATCGTGGTTGAAAATCGAGCCACCGCAGGTTGTTTCTGGTTCTGGAGAATATCCTCCCCAGCGAAGGATTTGGCGGCTGTTGTTTTGCTCTTCGTCTGTTGCAGTTGGATCAATCCATGATTCAAAACCGAGAGGGACGTAGAAGATTTGTGTGCCTTTGTAAAAGGTTCCAGAATCACCTTCGACCATTTCTGGATAGGGGTCTGCACCGTAGAGGAACAGGTGGCACTCTTCAATGGACCATAGAGGGTTTGTTGGTTCCCACTCGCAGTCCACGTGCATGTCTTGATTGTGGAATCCTGCGGGGGGATTGTTCCATTCAGCGACCTTGATTGGTTCATTCTTGTTGACCACAGAGATGACATCGAGTCGGTTTGCACCGCTGTTGGCGTCATCGTCATTTGGGATTGGGTCAAGGTCACTGTTTGTCAATTCGTGATTGACCAGCACCCAGTTGTTATCTGGTGTGACCTTGATGTCAATCATTCGACCAATTTCGGCGTAGTAGGTCGAGAGGAGGACAATGTTGTTTGGTTCCGAGATGTCCAAAATTTCGAATTGGTTGTACGAAGAAACATAGGCGTAGCATCCACCGGACCCGTCAGGGTTCTTGACGCAATCTTCCATGAAATTGCCTTCAATTGAGATCTCAGAAGAATCACCAGGTGTCGGTCCGATGTTCTTGTATTCTGGGAAACAAGGCCGTCCTGCGACGTTGTCAAGTTCGGCTGGCGGAGCAACGTTGCCGTCGCAGTTGAGATTATGATAGTCGATGAGTTCCATGTTGTCGGTTTTCAACCGGTGGGCTAAGAGGTCGGTGTGGCTGTGCTGTTCGTCTTCAATTTCAACAACAGGGTCGACCCACGCAGTAGCTGTATCGGCTTCATCTGCATTTTTTTCTCCACCAAGGGCAAGATATGCTGTTGCAGAAAGCAGGCATATGGTCACCAAACCAACGAAAGCATACGTGATAATTCTGTCCGCTGCATCGCGATTTATGAACAGTAGATTGGATTTCATAGGTAGGTTTCAACAAGGGGTTGTATTTCAATTCGCCCATCACATGGGATGATTTATCTATCTGTGGCCCGACCTTTTGTTATGCGACGCATGGCTTTGCCCGTTCTTCTTTTCGTCCTCTTGGCTGCTGTCGTAGTCACTCCACTGCAGTCAAGTGCGCACACAGCAAATTCGTTTACCGTCCTCGTAAAAGAAGATGGCTTTTCACAGACTGCACCAGAGATCTTCCATAACGATTCAATCATCTGGTATAACACTGACAATGCTTCGAATCTCACCCATCGCTTGGTGTACGATCATGATGGAGACGGTTTGTACAACGGAACCTTTGACTGGGATTCTGGAGAACTTCACGCTTATTGCGAGACTGATGAAAATAACAGTAAAATCGAACCAAACTGCACAACAAGTTTTGTCCTTGAATTCGATATCAACTGGACTGAAGGCGATTATGCATACCAAGACCTTCGTGAGGACGGTACATCTGTCAATGCTACCATCCGCCTGTTCAAAGACATGGACAGCCATAACGCTTCAACTGCTCCTCAAATCGGTAGTAGTTTTGGTGTCAATAAAGAAGAGCAATCTGTTGAAAGTTCCGACACAGATGAACCGTTGACTCCCGAAGAGGTTTTGCTATATGTTGCGGTTGGTACCGGGGGTGCCGCTGTATTGCTTCTGGGTCTGCTGATTGTTCGGAGTTCAACAGATTCAGATCTACTCGAAGCGGAATAAGTCAACAGTGTGCTGAACCCCCCACCTCGAACTTGAGTCGAATGAATCGGCGGATTCATCAATCTCCACCTTTTGGCCGAGATATGCACATCAGTCATCAAACACCGGAAGGCAAGGAAGCCTATCCCACTGAAATCCCACAATTTGGTCTTGGCGTCTTTTTGATGTCGGATGGTGGAGAATGCAAATCTTCGATCTTGGCTGCGTTCAAGGCGGGCTATACGCACATCGATACTGCAAGCATGTATCAGAATGAACGTGACGTTGGGCGGGCCCTCAAAGAAACGGGTGTTGAGCGCTCTTCAGTCTTCATCACGACCAAAATTCGCCGTGGAGATGCTGTTGGGTATGAAGAAACCATTGAGCAATGTAAGAAATCGCTCGAACTTCTTGATACCGAATACATCGACCTCTATTTGGTCCATGCACCGCCTCTTGATCCTGAACACCGCGCACCCGTTTGGAAAGCGATGGAATACTGCCTTGAGCAAGGATGGGTCAAATCTATCGGCGTTTCCAACTATGGCGTTGCACATTTGGATGCGATGAAAAAATATGCAAATTACATGCCAAGTGTCAATCAAGTCGAGTACAATCCTTGGCTACAACGACCTCATCTCAAGCAAGCCACAGAAGACGCAGGGGCTCGATTAATGGCTTACTCTCCACTTGCACGCGGCGAGAAAGTCGATGACCCCCGACTTGCAGAAATCGCCACACGACTCAACTGTACGCCTGCCCAAGTTGCCATCAAGTTCTGTTATGACCAAGGATGCATTACGATTCCCAAGTCGAGCAATCCAAAGCGGATCATTGAGAACATCGCTTCACTCAACGTTGACATTTCAAGTGAAATGGAAGCCATCATGGCACTGGAAGAGAACTATGTTTCAGGTTGGGACCCAACCACGGAATTGTAAACAAGCCGGTCGGTTCAGCGCAGTTGCTGGGAAAAAGAACAAAAGTGTGCTCTCTGAGGGTTCGTTTATGTCGGACAATTTCTGGGATGTTAAACTTAACGAAAAGGATGAGTCAGCAGAACGAGCGAAAGAAGACGATTCTCAAAGAAAGGTTACAACTCCTGTTCCAAAAATAGAAGTGGATTTGGCAGATTTCCCAGTCGATACTTGGGACAGTGACAATGATGCACACGAAATTGTCGATTGGTATAACCAAAACCGCTTAGCTTCTGAAGAAAAAAGCTCTTGAAGAGTTCAAACAGTTGAGTGGAATGAAAAGAATCAGTTCGACTCGAGATGCACAGAAATTATTGGATACGGTAATTACCACTCTCCAAGATGAAGGCTGTACGGCATGGGATAAGCCAAACCAACCCCCCGAATTTGGGACTCGGGGAGCGAAGATTGGGGGCCTCCTTGGAGGCTGGGTTTTTGCGATAATTTGGTGCAGTGTCTCCCTCATTGCAACTGTACTCATCGGTGGACCGGTTCTTTCAGACCTTGGGACGGAGGACTGGACGGCTACTGACGGCACCATTATCGATAGTGGAGTGACCGTTTCTTCAAGCGGTGAAGGAGGAGATACATACTGCTTATGGGTCACCTACAACTATACGATTGACAATATGACGTATGATGGTGACTTAGTGAGTTTCAGCAAGGATTCGAGTTGTAGCTCTTGGGCGAGTAACGACGAGTATCCACCTGAAAAGGAGGTCACTGTTTATGTGAACCCAGACGCTCATGACGAGGCTGTATTAGAGGCGGGCCTAGCGGGAGTTGACCTGTTCATTTTTATCTTCTTGATCTTCCCGCTCATAGGGGTAATCGCCCTGCTCTTTATGCTAAAATCAACGGTGATGACAGTAAAAAATGAATTCTTCTAGATTTAACAATTGATGCTCAATACATTCATTTGAGGGCCTCAGTCTTCGGTAGTCCATGGCCAAGGTCAATATTGGGGAAAAGTTGAGTTTAGTTGATGAATTCTGGACACCAAAGGTCATCGCTGAAATGAATGATTACCAGTTCAAGCTAGCAAAAATGAAAGGCGATTTCGTCTGGCACAATCATGTTGATACCGATGAAGTCTTCATCGTAGTCAAAGGTTCGATGTGCATCGAAATGAAGCATGAAACCATCACGTTGAATGAAGGAGAAATGTATGTGGTTCCAAAAGGAATCATGCACAAACCATACGCTGCAGAAGAATGCCATGTTTTGCTAGTTGAGCCGCAAGGCGTGGTGAATACGGGCGATGCAGAAGGGCAGTTAACCGCAGAAAACGATGTTTGGGTATAAGTGCCCGAACCCTCAAAACCACCTGCGAGATGTGCGAATCATGTCGGAGCAATTGATTGATGCCGACATTCGAGTGGCCAGAACGCTCCCTTCACGATTCTACACTGAATCAGAAGAATTTGAGCGACTCAAACACGTCTTTTCTGGCTGGCAATTTGCTGCGCACAATCGCAGTTTGAGGCCGATACCATCTTGCCTTTGGAGCATATTGAAGCGGTCAATGGTGAATCGATGGTCTTGATTCAAGGTGAAGAGACGCGATGTCTTTCCAATGTCTGCACTCATCGAGGAATGCGTTTGGCGCTTGAACCATGCACAAAGAAGAACCTCCAATGCCGTTACCATGGCCGTACCTTCAACCTCGATGGAACCTTCCGACACATGGCAGAGTTTGAGCAAGCGATTGATTTCCCAAGCGATACCGACAATCTCAAGAATTTCCCACTCAAGCAATGGATGGGGATGTATTTCACCGCCCAAGAAGAAGTGCCAGACCTGCCGTGGGCAATGCTCGAAGAACGCCTCGGATTTCTCAAACCAGAATCGTTCACGCACGATGCAAGCCGAGACCGCGACCACAGTGTTGAGGCGAACTGGTTGCTCTATGTCGATAATTTCCTGGAAGGATTTCACATCCCTTATGTTCATCCTGAACTCAATCAAGCTCTCGATTATTCAGGCTATGTCACAGAGACGTTTGACGGCGGCGTGTTGCAAATTGGCAAGGCGATGGAGGGGGATGTCAAGTTCGATTTACCCAAAGGCCATCCTGATGAAGGCCAAGATATTGCAGCGTACTATCTGTGGCTCTTCCCGAACATGATGTTCAATTTCTACCCCTGGGGATTATCGGTTAACGTGGTAATTCCAGTCTCGCACAAGCAATGCAGAATCCTCTATCGCGGTTATGTCAGCGATGCAGAACTCGCCAGTCAAGGAGCGGGTTCGGTGCTCGATACCGTTGAGCATCAAGACCAGTGGGTGATTGAAGAAGTGCAGAAAGGCATGGCCTCAAAGGCCTATGATCGAGGAAGATATTCACCAACACGAGAGCAAGGGGTGCACCATTTCCATCGGATGCTGAGTCAACTCTTTGATTGAACATAAAGAAAAAAATCAAAAAGACAGTCCCCACGGTGTGTCCTAAGACTATTTCAAATATTCTCATTATGGAAGTTTTATTCCTTTTCACTGCCAAACAGTTTTGGCATCTTTTTGATTAAAATGTCGATACTACCTTTGTGTATCTCTTCACTTTTCAGCCAAGTCAGCCCGCCGTTGAGATATTCATTTAACGCAGTATTGAGTTGGACTCCATCTTCGAGATCACCACGGTATTGTAATAAAACCTTCAATCCTTCAAGCTCAGGAATTGTGTTGATGTGAGACCCTGGATTCGACTTTGCCTTGGCATCTCCCCTCTTCCAATCAGATAACTGTAAAGTTTGATTCTTTTCAATCCCAATTGAAATTGCGAACAAATGGACATCTCGAGCCAAGGAGTCTTCTGGAAAAAGATGCTTCTTAAGATCATTTACCACGTGCTTAAGATGGCCTGCAACTGCGAGTGTTCCTCCACCGCTTTCTTTCGTTTCTTCACTCATAATATCACCGTTCATGTAATTCGTATTCTTTCCGTTGCTGTAGAACGGTTATTGTTATTCTTCAAACCATAAGTCACTGCTACGTTTGCTGCGTAACGGATATCGCCAGTATCAGGATCTAATTCAGCAGGTGTTGGCAAACAAATGACTTGGCGATTTGAATCGAAGATGTGGTCAAATACACGTTGCATGTTTTTAGAATCGAGTGATCTACCTGGTGTATCAATAATAAATGGAAACTCGATGGAAGAACATCGAGTCAACGCATCGAGCATTGAATAGGCGACAAGCGCCATTTGTCCTTTGCTACCTGCATCTGTTTTACCATCTTTTTTGATGATGTTAATTTTGAAAGTATTGTCGATTTTGAGGCCGGCATATGTATCCCTCATGTTTGTACACCGCAAAAACACAGCAGTTGCGTATTTTTCAACTTGAGTTTTCATTTTTTCTCTAAACGGGAGCTTTGTGTGTTCGAGTAATTTGTCAAGCCCAGTAAGTAATTTTACTTTCAATTCGGCTTTTTTGTGGGCGACGGTCTTACTCCCCAGACCTGCGGAACCAGATCCCACAAGGGCAGAATGCTCTCGTTCTAATTCTTCAGAATATTCCTTGATATCCGATACAAGTCCTTTCAATACTGCAATTTCTCCAATTAAAGTGATTCGTTCCTGATGTTTCGTTGCAACTTCGCTTCTTTTTGTTGAGTTTATTGAATCGGTTGACTTGTCCAATTTCTGCTTCTCTATGCGTGTTTCTTCGTCAAGTGAATTCATTTTGGTATTAATTTCTTTGAGGTCAGACAAATCTACTCCAGATAATAACTCCCTTAATGAACGTTCTTGGGTAATTAAATCATGAGGATCTGGAGAAGCCTTGGCTCCTGTTAATGATTCGATCTCAGATTGATTCGCCTCAATTTCTGAGAGATATAGTGTCTCATCTTTTGGTAACGGGGACTTCAATTGTGTGTTGCAACTTTTACATTTTTCACCAGCAATTAAAGAACGTAAGTGGTCATTTCGTTGACCAAGATGAATGATTTTCTGACCCTCCCCCGATTGTCTATCTATAATCTGTTGAATTGCTTTAATTTGATTTTTAATGGTCGTCTGCATAATCGCTGTCCACGATTTATTCATCAGCTTTGAACGCTTATTCTTCAAAATACCTTTTTCTATTTTGATTGCCTTTATCCGAGCTGTGGATGATTCAATAATCTGATTGGCTAACTGTGCTTTATCATTCGCACTAAGCCATGCTGCTAGATTTGCCTCATCATCGATTTTTTGATCAAGACCGCTTTTTGCCAATTCAAAATCCGAAGTCGCAGAATCAAGTTCAGACTTTTTCGACCGTATTTTCCTCAGTTTGGACGCGTCTTTAACCATATTAGCATCATAACCCACAATCTCTCTTCTGACAGAACGAGCAATTTTGTAACATCCACTAATTCCATCGGTAAACATTGTGAGGCGAAGGATTTTCTCAATATCATCAACCAAAACGATTTCTTCAGTATCCCAAAGGAGTTGTTTGTAGTCTTCTATCCTTTCACCGTCAAACATAAAGAAATTTAACAAGTTTTCAGGGATAATATCATTGATAAACTTTTGTGGATCGGTTACTGGTTTTCCAGTTGAGGAGATTTTAATGTCTAACGTTTTGGTCATCTCATAGTCATTTCGAGGCAGAGTGACTGTGGGTTTCTCGTAAAAACTTCGCGTCAGATTGTATTTTTTACCGTCATGGCTGAATTCCAATTCAGCACTACACAAATAATCTCCAGCTTCATAAGCTTCTACATTTAGTAATGGGCGTTCATCGAGTTCGAATGAGATAAGTGGCTTATCTGCATTTTGAGTGATCGGTACTGTACCATGAAGGGCGAATCGAATTGCCTCCCAAAATGAAGATTTGCCTTGTGTATTTTCACCGTATAATATGGCAGAATTACGTAAATTCGATTTCTTGGTAGTGAAATCAAATACATGCCTGTCTTTCCCCTTACCGAAATAAGGTTGCCAGTTTTGAAGAGATACTTTCTCTAGAATCATCTAATCGCTCTCCGAGTATATCTCATCTACAATCTCATCGAGTAAATTATCCAAATCTATTTTTAATTTTGCCCCACCATCGGCATTATACGAGTTTTGGTACAACTTGTCAAGAATTTCTTCGAGCCTTTTGTTGGTTAGTTCAGAAAGTTCTGGGATTTTGTCACGGTATTTCTTCAAAGTGATTTTTAGTTCATCAATGGTAGGAGTGATAGATGGAACTTGAGGTAAGTCTAACCCACTTGTTTTTTCATGATCCGTGTGGGCCATACTATTTACATTCAATAGCAGTATATAATGCTGAGGATGGTAATCATTTGATTTTAAGGAGTTGCAACTTTATTCCAAGAGAATTCTTACTTATCGAGCCAAATTCCTCCACCCTATTTCTTTCGTGTTTCAGTATACTTTCCCTTGATGATGGGCTCGCACTGGAATGCGGCAAACAAATCACATCGTAAATATGAGCTAGTTCTTTTCCTTCCGCTTTCCTCAGCATTCGACCACGCCGTTGAATGAACTCACGCTCGATAGTTGATGAAGACAAAACAATTCCATGTGTGATATTTGGAATATTAACTCCCTCGTCGAGACATTTCATCGCAAGCATGATGCCTCCTTGTCTACGATAAGATTCTAGATCTTTATCCCTATAGTCTTTGTTTTTGGAATGAAACTCATAGATTTCTTTTTGTAAATTCGGATTTAGCTTTCCGATTTGTGCCCTTACCTCATTCAACATGGGGGTAGTCGCACAATAAATTAACCAATAATCGCCTAAATTGAAATTCTCAGAAATAATTTGAGCGGCGATAGGGATTTTATTTTTTGCTTTTTTGACGATTCGTCTTGCTTTATGGATTGCAATGTTCTGGTCGGGAGGACCCCCCCATTGACCTATATTTTTTCTTTCTTCATCGTACTCTTTTTGTTCTGCTATGGTGAGTTCAGCCTCATGGAGGTAATATCTAAATCCTGTTAGGTATTCAGCATCAATGGCATCTTTGAGGTCAAAGGTGTGAACAACTTCTCCGAGTAAAGACGCAATGATATCGTTTCCATTTTCTTTATTTTCGCTACCATCATCAGCAATCCCTATGGCGCGTTCAGGCGTAGCACTTAGTCCAAGACATTTTCCAAATCTTAAATTCATCAGTGAACGCCATTTAGGTTCTCCGGCTTTGTGACATTCATCGAAAACAAATAAAATGTTAGCCAGATTTTCTTCATCTGTATTTTTCAACAACGGAGACACTGTTTGTCCCGTCAAAGTGTCTTTTGTGCATAGAATTAATGTCGGGGAGGAAAGCCCTTTATTCATGATTGCTTTAAACAGTGAATAATCTTCGTTCTTTTGCCGACCATCTCCAAAAAGAGCCAAATCAATGTTCAAACCAAGTTTCTCACGTATCTCATCTTCCCACTGATTTAGTAAAGGTATTCCAGGCACCACAAGTATAACTGGCTTATTTTCCGCAAGATGCTGTTCTATCGCAGAAAGTGCCGTGATTGTCTTTCCACTGCCAGTTGCATGCTTTAAGATACCTTTGAATCCTGCATCTTTCCACTCTTTCAATGCTTCTCCTTGGTGCTTGCGACCTTTGACTAGTTCAGTTGGAGAGAGTATTTCTTTGGATACTAAATCTGCTATTTCATGAACTTGTTCGGACCCCACCTCAGTTGTGTCATCTTCAGATTTCGATTTATGAGCGATTTTATCTTCGAACTCTTTGTAAAGATTTGCAGATCTTTGGGCTGCTCGTTCCTTGTGGTTCTCTGGATCCCAATCCTCATCCTTTAGCGTGGGTAATTTATCCCTTGGAATATCTTCAATTTCAACAATGATAGTACCCGGAGCAGAAGTTTTGGGGAACGAGCCTTTGCAATCATCATCTAATCTTTTTATAAATGGGGCTACATGCTGACGCCATGTCTTAGGATCAGTCTCCCAATCGGCATAAATATGAAAATGCTCTTTATTTCCTTTATCTAGGCCACGAACTGTACCGGGATAAGTTTCGTTGAAACTGCCGTCGAAGTACACTGTTTTTTCACCATTAGTAAAATAGCCAGTCTTTGAATGGTCTAAGGATTTGGAACCTGATGGTCTGTTACGAAGACTCACGTAAACAGTCATTTGTTTAACAGCAATAATCGATGCTAACATTTTCACCGGATCTTTCAACACATCGTCCTCAAGCATTTCACGTAATTCTTTGAATACTTGTTCCTTACATCCTAAATCATCTAAAACCATTGCGTCATAGTCTGAAGGCTGGATATCTACATTTATGATAAGAGTGATGTGATTGTCCTTGTTTCTCAACACGAAATCCAACATCTCTTTATCCATTGCCCGATATACCTGAGAACCAAAATATCCTGCATCTCGAACATACTTTGTCGCCCATTTTAAACAGGGGGCATATAATCTATCCATGACATTAAAATCGTCGGATAATCCACCTCCGCTGAGTTCATCCGTATTCTCCACAAAAATCACACCCTTTCATTTTATCTTAATTCAAAGAAAAAGAGTCGGATTTGACCAAAATTAAGGCACCTATATTGCTCAAATAATCACCCCATTGTTCAAGTGGACCTACGCCTCAAGACATTTTAACCTCTTGCATTGAATTAGCTTAAATACCGTTGGCAGTAAGAGAGTAACATGGTCAGTCAGCTTTTACGTAGCAAGGCTCGTAAAGATTTGACAACTCTATGTGCAAATTCAATCATGGACCACATCAGAACATATACGAGCCCTAAATCATCAATAAAGTCAATACAGAGAGAATATATTTCGGCGTTAAATCTCACATTAGGGAATGCAGTTGAAGCAATTACTGGACAAAAAATCCCCCAACATTTAGTGCAAAAAGGACAACCCCTCTCACTTTTTGAAAATGGTATTGAACAAATTATTCAAGTTGAAAAATCTAATTACACTCAAAAGGTTCAGGATTATATCAAAAACAATAGAAAGATTCTCACTGAAGAAGATCTAGGTGGTGTATCAGAATTATTCTCTGGCCATCAAGCAATATGGAAAAATAATGATGTTGAATTAGTCCACAATCCTGCAAGAAGAGATGCTGGGAAGATATACACTCCATATGATGTCACAGAATATATGTGTTCAAATGTTGCTAAGGCCATGGTTTCTCGCTGTGGTTCTCTCGAAGAACTACTCGAAATGAAGGTGCTGGATCCAGCGATTGGGTCTGGTGCGTTCTGCTCTCAATTAGTAAGAGTTCTTTGGAAGAAGGCATCTCGTAAGTGGAATCTGAAAGATGAAGCAAAGTTTAGGTTTGACATTTGCAGCAAAGTAATTTATTCGGCAGATATCGATGGAGAGGCTTTACAACTAGCAAAAGTAGTTCTTTGGATTTCTGCTGGATGTCCGCAATCAGGAATCGAATTTAACATGGCTAATTGTGATAGTTTAGAACTGGGGGCTTGCGAAGACAAGGTTTCTTGGAACAAAATCACTGGCTTCAAAGTGAATGGTGGTTTTGACGTAGTGTTTGGTAATCCTCCGTATGTGCGAGTGAAACCAGAAATGTTGCAAGGCTTTACTATGGCGAGTACACGAAATTTGTACTGCGCATTTACTGAATTAGCCTTGAATTTATTAAATGATGATGGGTTATTATGCTACATAATTCCACAAAGCATCGTTGCATCAAAAGAAACATTGCCTCTTAGACAGCGTTTGATTGATGATGAATCATCTTTGAGAATGCAGATTTTTGACAGTGTTCCAGATTTCTTATTCGATCAAGGAAAGATTGAATCAAACACAAATACGAACATCAATCAACGAACAACAATAGTACTGTTGAATCGTAATGAAAAACACTCAATTTACACTTCACCCCTCTTGAGATGGAGACGAAGAGAAGAACGAGATGATTTGTTCAAGAATCTAAATCAAATTAAAATCGCTAAAAGTGACATTCATAATGGCGCAATACCTATGTTAGAAAGCAGACAGGATCTTGAATTGTTTCGGAAATTGAAACGTCAAAAGAATACAATCTCTGATACCATAGTAAAAGAAGGTGGGAGAATTTTATTTATTCCAAAAGCCATTCGCTATTTCATAACCGCAGTACCGTTTGATCTTGAAAGGCCAAATACAATTCAGTTGCGAGTTTCAGAAGAATATTATCACCTCATTCATTCAACTTTGAATAGTAATTTGTTTTATTGGTGGTGGAGGATTAATGGTAATGGTTTCCAAGTAGAAATGAAGGATATATTGTCATTCCCAATACTCGCTTTAGAGAATAAAATTGCTGCAGAATTCAGTAAAAAATTGGATGATGCAGTTGATGACTGTAGGGTCTTCAAACATAATGCTGGTAAGCAGATTCCAAATATCAATTATAATTACAAACAAGAGCTGTTGCAAGAGTTAGATAATGAGTTACTGAAAACCATCAATATGACGCCGCATAAGCGGGTTTTTGGATGCAAAACCAATTCATTATTTGGTAAAATGGAAGCGTTACGAGGTTATATGAGAGATAGGCCTAGCCACGATTGATACCGTGACTAGTGGAGATAACTGGCTAAAACGTCTCGAGAAGTCGGAAAACAAGTCTCGGAAAATCAATTCTGGAAGGAGTTTACGCCTTTCATCCATAGATGGATGGACTGCAGATAAATTACCAAAATTGTTGATTGTTTGGAACTTCGAAAAAACATCCACAGATGCATTTCCAAGCCTAACAAGACCGGGTAAATTTTCAAAAAAGAGAGATATAGAGGCAATTGTCGAAAGTTATGAAATGTACTTGATTACCAATGAGGATTCTAGCGTGGTCCCATGGGAATATGAAATCAATCATGCTGATCTTGTTCGACTTGACTGGACACAAGAATGGCATGATAAACTGAAAATAGTTGCTAGTGAATTAAATAAGAAGTATTCTCAACGCCCAATAAACTTTCAACTTAGCTTCAAAAATGGTACATATCTTAGGCTCCAGTATCAAATTAGCAACTACGCGAAGTTACCAAAATGCCCACCTGAAGTTGCAGAGGTCTTGTCACCCCATCTTGATACACTAATTGGCATCAAATTTAGACTAAAGAAGGATCATACTTCAAACGGAGGTAAATCAGGTTGGTATGACAATGAGATGGGTAGATGGGAAAATAAAAACAACATGAAGGCGTCTGGGATATTGTATGTAAAAAGACCAAATTTTGGTTGGGAAGAATATCCTACTTTTTCAGAAGGCAAACAGGATTATTGGACTGGCTTTGCGATTGATTATCTAATTTCTCATGAACTACCAAACTTTGTAGATCGTGGGGGGCATGAAACAGGAGTTGACCACACACTTGACTTTAGCAGGGAACAAAAGAACCTAGAGGATTATGTTCCAAAAAAGAACAAGAAAAAGAAATTACATAAGCAGATTTACAAAAAAGTAAAGAAAATATTACGTGGAATAGGGTAATTCACCTTTTTAAAATCCGACTTACTTGTTTGTGAGCCCATTTTCCTCCACGCTTGGTTGGAACGCCACAGATGTTCAGTTCTCTTGCAATCTCTGAGACTTTGATGCCGTCTTCATGGTATCTTGCATTGATGTATTCAATCCAATACTGCTCATCCTCATTCTCAATGAAATTGTTGTCCTTATCCGCATCCCATCCATACTTGTCGTATGTGAAACGTCTTCCTGTATCTTTGAGATGTTGCAGCGCCATGGTGGTTCGCTCGCTGATGATGTTGCGCTCCATTTCACCGAATCCTGCAAGCATGGTCAGCATCATTTTACCCATTGCCGTTGACAAGTCAAGCGGCATTCCGCCTGATTCACAGAGCTGAATTCCTACGCCTTGTTTCTCTAATTCTTCAACTGTAGCAAGGCAATCGAGGGTGTTGCGGAATAATCGGTCCATTCTGTAAGCAATTATCTGCTTGATTTTGTGCTTAGCGATGAACGCCTTCATCTGCTTACCAGCAGGTCTTGACCACAGTGGAGTTTTGGCACTGACTCCACTATCAATGAAAATGTGGGTATTTGGAAGCAGAAAATTCTGATATTGTGCGTGAAGTTTCCTCTCGCAATCTGCGCTTTGAGGCTTACACCTTGGTTGGCTTGGCGGAGCTGTTGAAACTCGAATATAGAGAACGCACGGTTCTGCTTGGGTCTGCTTGCTCATCGCTCCCATATGTTACAGGTTTGCTATATACGCCCACGCGCTTCTGACTTCCATTGACAATCGGGCTGTGTGTCCTTGTCATTCTGCTTGCGGAAGCAGAAGTAAAAGTGGATTTTCGGGTTGCTATATGGTCGGCCATACTGCACGGTGTGTCTTCAATTTGCGCCAAGAAGAATGAGATATTTTACGGCAGATTCTCCATACGACGAGTTTAATAAACGGAGACCTCAAGGAGAAATCATGTCTATCATAGCAGCATACAATGAAGCCTGGGATACCGCAAACGTCGAAGCACTCGGAAAAATCATCCACGATGATTGTGTCTTCAACCCGCATGTGGGCGGACACACCATGAGTAAATCTGACATTCTCGGATTCGTCAGCGGCGGCAGCACTCCAACATCAGAACACAACAGAATCTTGTTCGAAAACGATGAAGTCGGCGTTGCTCACTCTATTGTTCACTTTGCAAACGATTCAGATTCTGAAGCTGTGATGTCGTTCATGCGCTTCAAAGACGGTCAAATCATCTCAATGGAAACCGGTGCTACACCACTTTCTGATGATTACAAACTTGTCGGAAGCGAGTGAACCTCAACCCAAGGAAGCCGTGTTCTCACAAGCGCCCGAATCACCTTTGAGGTGAGGGGCTCGAAACTTGATGCGCTACGGCTACGAGTTGCCTCATTACAAAGATTATTTCTTCCGCATTCATGTCTGTACCATGGATTTGAGCCTCGACCATGGTGTCTGTGATTTGCAGTGCCGCTGTTTTCATCATTGCCTGTTGAGCGTTGTAGATCGCTACCTTTCGTTGAGGTGTGAGGAACTGGTAAACGGCATTGGAATCGTTCGCCCTTATTTTGAACATTTTATCAAAGACCTCATCGTTGATTTGGAGGTCCTTGTCGAAAAGGTCAAATAAAGAGGTTAAATTTGAGAACTCCGGTTCAATTTTGAGTCCGAGGTTGAGTGTCCTTGGGAGGTGAACTTCTAATCTCGTGTAATCGCTTTTATTGCTGCCCGCCCTTCTTTTAGATTTCTTCACCCAAATCAGACAGCCAAATGGAGTGATTTGGCCAACCAGAACCGAGGTCCCACGGAGCATGAAAAGTCGGCGATAAGGAGCGATTTGTGAAGAGGGTAGGCACTGAAACTGGAGAGCAGGAGCCAAATTTACCATCCTGCCGTTTATTTTGCTCTTCCCATACCGTATGATGGCGTAAACCAGCATAAAGGGGAGGAGAGGCGACATGAGAATTCCACACAACACAAATACACTCGTCAACTGCGCCGCCTCTCAAATGCAATGAGAAGGCTGTTGGTTTTGGTCTTGACTGCCGATGGGCATCAGATTTCAGTGATGTCTTCACGCTCGGTTGAAATTCCAAATTCTTTCTCGGCCTTTTCGTAAACGCTGGCATCGATTGAACCATCTCTTACCAATGCTGAAAGTGCTGCAAGTGCAACTGCTTTACCCATCAATTTCAAAGAATCTGCGAAGTGCTTCACGGGTATCAGAGCGACCGAACCCATCGGTTCCTAAGACGGTAAAGTGGCCACCGACCCATTGTCGAATCATATCAGGGACTGCTGCCATGTTATCGCTGACGGCAATGACTGGAACATCTCCGGTTCCGAGCATTTGCTCAATCCACGGTTGCTTTGCGGCTTTGCTTGGGTGCAATCGATTCCATCGGTCGCATTCCAAACCTTCTCGGCGCATTTCACCATAGGATGTTGCTGAATATATTTCTGACCGAACGCCATAGGCTTCGAGTTTCTCAACTGCATCCAAGACTTGCACCATGATCGGTCCTGAACCAATGAGGCGAACGATTGGGCCGTCGCCCTTTGGAGCACCTCGAAGCAAATACATGCCACGAATGATACCTTGGTCAACACCTTCTGGCTTAGGAGGCATAGGATAATTTTCATTGTAGACGGCAATGTAGTGGATGACGTCTTTGTCTTGGCCGTACATTTCATCGATTCCGTGTCGGATGATGGTGGCCAATTCGTAAGCGAAGGCTGGGTCCCAGGCACGAACTGCAGGATTGGTATGAGCCATCAGAAGAGAGTGGCCGTCTTGGTGTTGCAAACCTTCACCGTTGAGTGTGGTTCGACCTGAGGTTGCTCCCATGAGGAAACCACGAGCACGTTGGTCTGCTGCAGACCAAATGAGGTCAGCCACACGTTGGAATCCGAACATCGAATAGAAGGTGTAGAACGGAATTGTAGGATAATGGTGGGTTGCAAAAGAGGTCGCTGCGGCGATGAACGTCGAAGTTGCGCCTGCTTCGTTAATGCCTTCTTCCAAGAGTTGGCCTTTTGCCGATTCCTTGTACTTCATCAGCACTTTGTGGTCGACTGGTTTGTAGAGTTGGCCTTCGGGATGGTAAATACCAAATTCAGCAAATAAGGGATCCATACCAAAGGTTCGAGCCTCGTCAGGAATAATTGGAACGATTCTCTTTCCGAATTCTTTGTCTTTCATCAAAGAGCGTAAAATTCGCACGAAGGCCATGGTCGTTGAAACTTCCATCTTGCCCTTGGTACCTTCATCAAAATCCGCATAGGTTGCTTCTCCGGGGAGTTTGAGGTCGAACTTTGGAACGACTCGAGTTGGCACGAACCCATCCATGACGGCTCTGCGTTGCTTGGCATAGGCCACCACTTCGGGCACATCTTCTGGCATGACATAGGGGTAGTTTTCTAGTTCTTCATCAGTAAACTTGAGACCCAAATCGTCGCGCATGTACTGTATGCTTTCCATTCCGGCCTTCTTCTTTTGATGGGTTGTGTTTCGACCTGCAAAAGCAGGTCCAAGTCCAAATCCTTTGATGGTACGCATGAGCACAACGGTCGGCTGACCTTTGTGAGCAGTCGCTTGAGCATAGGCTGCATGGAGTTTGAGGAAATCGTGCCCGCCAACATCTGCGCACAAGTCGACTAAGTCATCATCACTCAAATGAGCGACTAATGCGGCGAGTCCTTCAGAGTTGAAAAAATCCTTGCGAATAATAGCACCGTCTGCCGTCATGATGCGTTGTTCATCACCATCGACCAATTCATCGAGGCGTGCAGCGATTAAGCCTGCAGAGTCTCGAGCGAACAAGTCATCCCAACTGCTTCCCCAGAGCACTTTGATGACGTTCCAGCCAGCACCGCGGAAGCGGCCTTCGAGTTCTTGAACAATCTTTGAATTGCCTCGAACGGGGCCGTCGAGACGCTGAAGGTTACAGTTCATGGTCATGACAATGTTGTCAAGACCCTCACGACCTGCAAGAGAAAGTTGGGACAATGATTCAGGTTCATCTGATTCACCATCGCCCATTGTATACCATACTCGGGAGTTAGCGGTGGAAACCAATCCTCGGTCTTCGAGGTAGCGGTTAAAGCGCGCTTGGTGAATCGCAGTCATAGCTCCAAGGCCCATGCTGACGGATGGGAATTCCCAGAAATCAGGCATGAGGCGAGGGTGCGGATACGAAGACAAGCCCTTGCCTCCAGTTTCCTGACGGAACGCTTCCATTTGCTCATGGGTTAATCTTCCTTCAAGCCAAGCACGAGCATAGATCCCGGGAGATGCGTGCCCTTGCCAGTAGAGGTGGTCGCCTTGTCCTGCGCCATCTTTGCCACGGAAGAAGTGGTTGAATCCAATCTCCCATGCGTGAGATGTTGATGCATAGGTGGAGATGTGACCGCCAATGCCTTCGAAATATTTGTTCCCTCGAGTGACAATCATCATTGCATTCCATCGGTTAATGCCATGGAGGCGCAGTTCCATTTCCAAATCGCCCGGATAGGTCCCTTGGCTTTCAGGGTGAATCGTATTGAGGTAAGGGGTATTGACAACGTCAATTTCAACGCCAGCATGTCGAGCTGCGTCAACGGTTGAAAGCAAGATGCGACGGGCTTCTTCGTCTCCAAGCTGGTCTCGGACCGCAAGAATCGAATCAACCCATTCCTGTGTTGCAACAGGGTCAGGGTCAGGTAAAGTTCCTCGAACACCAAAGCCCATGTCTTACTCCTCCTTGACACCCCCTCTAACCTAGGGGCTTTCAACCTCTCGCTTGAAATCCGGTCGGAGTTTCAGTGGGATGTGCCTTTTCGGAGCATTTTTTGCAAGCCGGCGCTCTATGCATCGATTTTTGTTGCCGTTTTTCATGTTTTTCCGGAGGAACCAATAAAAGCCGATTACTCTGCGGGCAAGTTATGTCCGTCGAGGCTATGGTTCAAACGATGATTGATGATTTAACTGCCGCTCTTGGTGATGCTGTCAAGCATGACAAGGGTAACGCTGCTGCTGGCACCCGTGTGCGCAAGGCTATGCAAGACGCAAAGTCTGCTGCACAAGCTGTCCGTGCACAAGTCCAAGCTGACAAGAACGCTTGAGGTTAGGAGCGCGTTAACACGCGCCACTCGCCTCCCCCGTTGAGAAGATTCACTTCTCCACTTGATTCAACAATCCATCCTTTGGGTGTCAATGTTACATCAGGTGAAACAACGAGCGTTGTCACTTGCGATAAGGTGGAGTCCAAATCCGACTCCCAGGTCGAATCTATTGATCTCCAATGACCGGTAATCCCCTTTTCCTCCGCATCCAGTGGAGCATAGAACGTATAGAGCCAGTGCATACCAAGCGTATCTTCTGAGACATACAGGAATTCTTCTCCATCTTCGAGATTCATTTCACTTGCTGCTTCATCCGTCCACATGGTTTGTCCGTGAAGTGATGCAAGCATAGAAAGTGGCAGCAACAAAAGAAGCGTTAATCCCATGACCTTTGCTTTTGAAAGTGGAGCATCATAGGTTGGCACTTCGGTATGATGTCTGAGTTGTTGAAGTAACATCACAAATGGAATGAACAGCATGGTTGCGTATCGTCCGTTATTGCCCATCGTCCATATGACACCAGGCCAATTTGCATTCCAAATACTCGCTTCATAGGTCCAAAGGGCTGCTACATAGAATACGAGGGCAGTCAGGATTCCTACAATGAATCCAGTCATTTGAGCGGTTTTCGAATCGTTAATCGATGTGAGCCCTTGAATCAGAGGTCCGATAAAGGGCCATGACACCATCCCAATGAAAGTGAAAATAACCACGACATCCAATATCGAAAATACCAACGCAGTACCGTATCGGACAGGACTTTCCATCATGATGGAAAACGTACTGCTGTATTCGAGCATCCCGAGAACGATCATACAAAGAGAAACGGAAATAAAGACAACAATGCCAACGACATGAGGTTTTGACATCCATTTGGTTTTCTCTCCACCCCGCTGTTCAATTTCGTTCCAAAGAGTGACTACAACTGTCAACACGGCCGCTCCAATCAGTATTCCAGTCCCATCGGTGAAACCCTTTGCGTACGGCATCAGCATGAACGCGAGTGCGCCTCCAAATGACTGGAGTATTCTGTTTTTTTCTGAAAGTACACCTGTGAACAGCATGAATGCCGCAGCACAAAAAACAGCCAAGTAGACTTCTTCATAGCCTCGGCCAATCGAGAATATGAATGCTGGTGAGAGTGAAAGAACAGCAGCAGAACGAACCCCGCCCCACCGGTATAAACAAGCAATCATGCCGGCAAAAGTAAGGAAGGCCATCGCTTTGATAGCAATTTCTGACAGATTATACAGCGGCAATACGACCCGTTGACCTCCATCATTCGGGTCGCTTTCGCCTGCAGTTTCAGGACGTAAATCGCCCCAAGGAAGAGCACCATCTTCATTGACGGCCATTTTCACCTGTGTATCGAGTCCTAAATCGCTGGTGAAACAAACGATGAGGTTGAGCAAGATGCCCAACATCAACAAACGTATCCAGAGCCGGTCGTCTTCGAAATTTAACCGCTCCATAGCCAACGGTTCGGGGCGTGAGGTTCAACCCTTTCGGACACTTCGGGGGTACATGAGCGGAATTCTAGAGGGTATTCGAATCGTCGATGTCTCGCGTATCTTGGCTGGACCTTATGCAACGCAGATGTTGGCTGACCTCGGTGCTGAAGTCATCAAAATCGAAGCACCATGGGGCGATGACACCCGTCAATGGGGGCCACCATTCACCACCGGTTTCGACGGGAAAAAAGTCGCAGCGTATTTCTTATCGTGTAATCGGGGCAAAGAAATAGTCAACTTTGACCTCAAACGAGAAGCGCAAGATGTTCGGGCACTGATCGAAACAGCAGATGTCGTTGTTGAGAACTTCCGCCCAGGAACGCTTGAGCGTCTGCTCGGGCCTTTACCAAGCAACGTTATTCTTTGCTCAATTTCAGCCTATGGAGCAACGGGCCCTCGTCGCGATGAGCCAGGTTACGATGTCGCCTTACAAGCACGAAGCGGCATCATGGGCATCACTGGAGAGGCAGGAGCTGCACCCGTCAAAGTTGGCGTGGCATGGATTGATGTCATTACTGGGCTCAATGCAGGAAATGCAATTCTCGCTGCGCTGTTCCACAAGGAAAAGACAGGTGAAGCCATGCGCATCGACCTCTCACTGTGGGATTGTGCCGTTGCTGCTTTGGTCAATCAAGCGCATAATGCCATGGCAAGTGGCGTAAATCCAACTCCGATGGGCTCAGCCCATCCAAATCTTGTACCCTATCGGGCGTTTGAGGCGAAAGACGGATGGTTTGTCATTGGCGTGGGCTCTGATAATCAATGGCTCACTTTAGTTGAAGCACTGTCACTTGACAACCATGATGATTGGGCAACCAATGAAGGGCGTGTTCATGCACGTGATGCAGTTGAAACATCTGTTTCAAACGCAGTTTCGAACCTTACTCGCAGTGACCTTGAAGAGAAATTAACAGGCGTTCCATGCGCTCCAGTCAACACCGTACTCGAGGCTCTTAACGACCCTCAAAGCGTAGCGCGTCAAGCAGTTACACAATATCAGGGCGTTGACGTCTTAGCAAGCCCTTTGCGCTTTATGCACCCTTCAAAATGAGAACAGTGACGTTTGGCCACCATCTCGGATAAGGCCGACATCTCGTAATTTGTCCAACTCGTTATCCATCCGGCGTTGACTGAATTGTCGTTCAACTTGCAAAAATTGAGTGAGGCCTTTGATATCAATTTGGCCAGGGAGTAGGTCTTTATCGGCTACTTCAACCGCTGGATGGTTATGGAATATTTCTCGGATTTCATCGAGACGCTGTGGGACTTCTTTGTCCTTTACTTGACAAATCGTTTCGATGGAACCGTGTTCTTTGATGAGTTTAATTCCAGTTTTTGGCCCAATTCCTTTGATGCCTGGGTGGAAATCAGTTCCGATCATAATGGCCAGATCGATTAATTGTTCTCGACTAAGTTCGTGACTGCCAAGCATTTCATCGAGATTGATGAGTTGGGCTCGGACAGTTCGACCGTGCTGCTTGGTACCATCGCTCATCAGGTTCCGAACGAGGCGAGGTGTGCCGTACAGTAACGCATCCCAATCTTGGGTAGCGACGACGTCAAGTTGGCCTTTTGCAGCCATCACTGCTGCTTGTCCTTCGCCCTCGGCTTTGGCGACAACCCAGGGCACGCCGAGGTAGTCGAGCATTTGCTTGGTCTCATCAACCATTTCTTGAGAATAATACATGATACGGGGAGCCATTTTTTGCGCCAATGCAAAATCACCCGCGGCTAATGCTTCTTCATGGACTCGTTTGGCTTCATCTCGGCGAGCTCTACGAGATGCTAATTCATCGGCTTTCAATTCTGGTGATTCTCCATCAAAAATGTAAATCGGCCGAATTCCAAGTTTCAACAAAGTCGTTGTTCGATTAAGAAAACCCATCAGGTGGGAAACTATTTTTCCGTTGTCAGCGCGAAGTGGCCCGCCGTCGCCTTGAGGCGAACGGTCTCGCATTGTGGTGAGAAACTGGAATGCTGTCAGAAAAGCATCGATGCCAACGCGCTGCCCAGATAAACTGGCTAAATCGATGTCCTCAGGCGTTACGAGGTCACGAAGATTACAGCCCATGAAGTGTACATAAGGTGACAGTATGTCTATATTCGCATCCGAATCGGTCAAAAAGGCGAGGCGCAAGCACTCACCATGGCGAGTCATGTAGCGAGTTTACGTGGCTGGCATCCTGCATTGGCACGGGCGGAAATCTCAGCTCTGCTCCCGCATACCAAACTGGTTCGCCTTGCTTCTCGCCGATTGGTTCGTCTTGAAGGAGAACCGACTCTGTCACAAATGCAGGCCGCTGTTGATTGTTCGAGTGGATGCCAAGCCTTGCTTCTCGACGCAATCGTATGGGAGCATGATGCAGATACTTCGGCCTTTATCGAACAGATGAAATCCTATCTCGAAGCCTATCCTCGTTCAGGCTCAGTCGCCGTGCGCCCGATGAAACATGAAGGGAAAATGGCCGGAGTCAGCAGTCGAGACTTGGCAAGGAAAATCGGAGGAATCCTTTCTTCTCAAGAGTATTCAATCGATTTGGAATCTCCAGAGCATCGCATCGGGCTGGTACTTGACGCCAGTGCAGGAATCATTGCCTGCGGTTGGATGGTTGGTTCAGGTGATGATTCTGACGGCATTACTTCTCGACGTGCAACAGACCGCCCGTTCTTCAAACCCGTCAGCCTCGACCCTCGCCTTGCCCGTTTAGCCGTCAATATGGCATCAGGTCCGCGCGACAAAGGCGCAACACTCGACCTCATGACTGGAACCGGTGGTTTTGTTTTGGAAGCAGCGCTTTCAGGACGTGAAACATACGGTGTTGACCTTGACCCTTTGATGATCGAAGGAGCCCAACAAAACCTCGATTGGGCAATGCCAGATTCAGATGCTCAAATCCTGTTAGGCGATGCGACACGATTGCCACACGTCATTCCCTCCGATGCGCATCATCGAATCTGCGGTTTTGTACTCGATCCTCCCTATGGAAGGAATTCTCAAGGCTCTCTCGACCATGCTGAATTGATTCGTTCCGTCCTCGAAAGCACTCGAATGGTAGCTGCTTCGAACGCTGATTTGGTGTTAATTTTGCCAATTCATCCTTTTGGTGAACTTCCA
Organism: uncultured Candidatus Poseidoniales archaeon; assembly: GCA_905182715.1. Classification (GTDB taxonomy): domain Archaea; phylum Thermoplasmatota; class Poseidoniia; order Poseidoniales; family Poseidoniaceae; genus MGIIa-L1. The sequence continues at coordinate 694 of CAJJCP010000006.1, read as the reverse complement.
GATGAAGCACTCGAGCCTGATGCTTCGGTCGAACTTCTTCATGGAAAGTGGGATGATATTCAATCGACTTTTACTGCAACCGGATGGCGAATCAACAACCGTTGGGTTGAACATGTTCACGCAAGTTTAGGACGACTCATTCTTCACGCAACAATTGTTCCTCAAGATTGAGGAGAATAATGGCATCTTCTTCTGTTGGTTCAGGGAACTGTGCTTTGTGAGGGCATCCTTCATCGAGAATGGCCTTATCTTGGTCATTCAAAACATTTGGATAGGTACGGCAACCCTGAGGCCGGACTTCGTACACTGAACACATTCCCTCCGCACTGACATCGGCAGATGACGTTAGCAAAAAGACACAAGCGCGGGTTGTTTCATCGTTGAGAAGCGTGAGAATACCCTTATTGCGCCAAGAAAAGTCTTCGACAGCCATCCCAGTTCGACGCGAAAGAAGGGAGGCTTCTGCCTTCGTGAGAGGCATCGTTGTCTCGCGACAACAGGCGGAGCATCCCGTTGGAATACACGGTAAAGAGCGCGCCATATACGAGCCAATCCTTCCGCCTTCTTCAAGAAGGGGGGGTGACTCGCAAGGCTAAGGGCGATTAGGGTAGCCTGGATATCCTGACGGGCTTCGAACCCGTCGACGCGGGTTCGAATCCTGCATCGCCCACTGATAAGGAGTACCCGAGGGTAT
>CAJJCP010000005.1 GCA_905182715.1 uncultured Candidatus Poseidoniales archaeon | reverse complement strand
TGAGCCCGATGTGATTCGGAAGGACCACGACAAACGGGGCTATACCTCACGACAAAATCGACCAAGTCATTGCTCTTAGATCAGCAATGGATTAACCTTCAACATGAAGCAAATCAACTTCGTGCAACAAAAAATACCGCAGCACGAGGCATTGGGGCTGCCAAAAAATCAGGTGATGAACAAGCCGCTCAACGGATTCTTGCCGAGGTTGCTGATTTAGGTTCACAAATTACCGAGATGGAAAAGAAAACCGAACAAGCCATGGCAGAACGAGACCGACTGCGGATGAGTATCCCGAATATCCTTCATCCTGATGTCCCGGTTGGGGCAGATGAATCAGGCAATACTCAACTGAGCGTGCATGGGGAAAAACCACAATTTGAATTCGAACCGAAGAACCCATAACGAGCTCATTGAGATGAATAAGTGGGTTGACCTCAAACGCGCTGCAAAGATTGTAGGGAGCCGGTTCTTCTTCCTGAAGGGCGACTTGGCACGACTTGATTTCGCCTTACAACAATTTGCTGTTAATTTCATTCGAGAGCGTGGCTATACCTTTGTCCAGCCCCCGGTCTTATGATGAATCGGGAAGCCTATGAAGGCGTAACAGATTTGTCTGACTTTGAGACGGTCATGTATGGGGTTGAACCTGATAACTACTACATGATTGCAACAGCAGAACATCCACTCTTACGGCTATGTTCATGAATGAAACGATACCTGAAAGCGACTTACCTCTGCGGATTGTAGGACGTCTCACCGTGTTTCCGAAGGGAAGTAGGGTCTCACGGCCAGTCGGATTTAGGAATTTGGCGAGTGCACCAGTTCACCAAAATTGAACAAATCATTATTGCCACACCCGAGCAATCATGGGAACTGCAAGAAGAACTGTTGCAGAACTGTCATTGACTTATGGGATGCACTGGAAATGCATTACGAGGTCGTGAACATTTGTACAGGCGACATGGGAACGGTTGCTGCTCGGAAATACGACCTTGAAGCTTGGATTCCGGGGGCAAACCAATACAAAGAAATCGTTTCGTGCTCGAACTGTACCGATTACCAAGCGAACCGATTGCAAATTCGATACGGCCAGCCGGGTCACTCAGGACAACCTATTGCACATACGCTCAATTCTACCGCTGTAGCAACCTCTCGGGCATTGGTTGCCATTATGGAGCAAAACCAAATGGAAGATGGACGAGTTCGAATCCCTCAAGTGCTACAACCTTTGATGGGTGGGCAAGAAATCCTTGAACCATGCACTTGGGGCTAATTCAGTAAGGTTTGATATAGCCTTGCGTTGCTGTAAATGCATGGAAGGCGACGGTACGCTGTATTTCGGATACGGCTCAAACCTTGATTGGGGTGACTGGAAATCGTGGTGTGAAAAGAAAAACCTCCGCTATGATGGATTGGTCGAAATAAGTCCGTGTTGGCTTCCGAACTATTCTCTAAAGTTTCACTATTTTTCAGATGGTAGAAAGGGTGGAGCTGCTGATGTCGTTGAAACCGGCCGAGGTCATGCAGTTCCAGGTGTTCTCTTTCGAATGAATGATGTCACCCTTGAAGTGATGGATCAAAAGGAAGGGACTGATGTTGAGGCGTATGAACGTCGGGATGTGAAAGTAATTCTTCCGAATGGGACCTTTGTCGAAGCAATGACCTATTGTGTAACTCAAAACAGTCGAGAGGGACGCTTTATTCAGCCGACGGATGCCTATACCAACTTGATTCAACAAGGCCTTGAGAAGAGAAAACTCCCAATTGCAGAATTAAAAAACGCTATTGAAAACTTTACGCCAAGTTATCCCATTGAGAAAATATTTGTGTACGGGACGCTCATGCACGGAGAGGTACGCAGTTCAACCATGATGGAATGCAGTAATGGTGAAGGCAAACCAGCAACAACAACTGGTTCACTGCTCAATTTAGGCGATTACCCCGGAATGATTGCAGGAAAAGAAGGCGTGATTCAAGGTGAAGTCTATCAGATCGACCAAGTGTACCTCACCTTGCAGACTTTAGATTCCATTGAGGGATTCTATGGCTATGACTCAATACACTCCCTCTACACTCGAACTATTGTCAGAGTTGATACTGAACAGGGCTCTGAATGGGCATGGACTTACGTCTACAATAAAGAAGATGAAAGAGAATATGAGGTAATAGAATCAGGAAATTGGCTGAAACGTTAGTCTTCAGATTCTGCCATTTCGAGTAAGACTGAACCTTGTTGAACTTGCTCTCCCGCTGAGAAATGTATCCCAGTCACTTGACCGGAGGTTGAGGCAAGAATTCGATGTTCCATTTTCATTGCTTCGAGTACCATCAATGTTTGACCTGCTTCGACCAATTGGCCTACTTCAACCAAAACATCGAGGACCTTTCCTGGCATTGGTGCAGTCAAGCCCCCTCCATCTTCGGATTGTGAAGCTCCCGGTTCGATTCGTTCCAAGCAAAAAGTGTGGCCTTCAAAGTGAACCCACCAAACATCGCCGACTTTGGCCACTGTTGCATGGCCCGAAGTGCCGTTTGCGAGTTGAATCATCAATCGGCCATCACGGCCCACTGAGGCTTGATGTTCACCGAGATGCCAAACTTCACCTTGCTTGGCTAAGGTCACCTCGACTGGACCTTCGGCAGTTCTGAATTGATGGTGCATCAAGGGTACCTCCTATTCAGCGTCATGAACGGACTAACAGGACCGGAATCCCCGGTTGCGTCAGTTGTTGATGTTGTTTGGCGGTGTAAGCCTGCACTTTCAGCAACGGCAGCAGCCATGAGCGCACCATCTTCGAATTCATCAGGAAGTGAGGGAGCCCACCCATCTGGCCATAATCGGTCAATCATTGTGGTATCTGTTGTTCCTTCGACGACATCAGGGACGTCACAGAGTTCTCGCAAAAATCGGAGATTCGTAACCGTTCCAAGAACAACGAACTCGTCGAGTGATCGGCGCATACGTTGTAAGGCTTCAACGCGAGAAGGAGCCCATACAATCAATTTCGCCAGCATTGGGTCATAATTTGGAGTGACTTCATCTCCTTGTCGAACTCCAGTATCCAAACGTATCCCTGGACCTTCAGGTGGTTGGAATACGGCAAGTGGTCCAATAGCCGGTAGGAAATTATTGGTCGCATCTTCGGCATACAACCGGACTTCAATAGCGTGGCCACGAAGATGAAGTTCACCACAAGACATAGGCTCACCTGCTGCGATACGTAACTGCTCTCGAACAATATCTACGCCTGTAATCATTTCAGTCACCGGATGTTCGACTTGAATACGAGTATTCATTTCCAGGAAAAAGAATTCACCTGTCGGAGCAAGTAAGAATTCCACCGTTCCTGCGCCTTCATAATTCACAGCCATTGCAGCAGCAACCGCAGCCTTACCCATAGCAGAACGTATTTCTTCAGTCATGGTTGGACATGGTGCTTCTTCGAACACTTTTTGATGACGGCGTTGGACACTGCATTCGCGTTCGCCGAGATGTATTGTACGGCCGTGACGGTCGGCTAAGATTTGAATTTCAACATGCTTGGAACCCGTGAGTAATCGCTCAAGATAGACTCGACCGTCGCCAAACGATGCCAAGGCTTCCCTGCGTGCACTTCGGGCCGCTTCGAGTAAATCTTCGGGACGGTCAACGGCACGCATCCCTTTCCCACCACCACCCGAAGATGCCTTCAACAGCAGGGGATAGCCGACTCGAGTGCTGGCTTGTTCAATGGCGATAAGAGCTTCTTCTTCATCTTCGGTCTCGATTTCTTCACCGGGAATGACCGGTACACCTGCATTCCTCATGGTGATACGAGCCGACATTTTATCGCCCATTCTCTCGATGGCATTTGGACTTGGTCCAATCCACTGGATTCCTGCTTCAGATACCGCACGGGCAAAATCTGCACGCTCGGATAGAAAACCAAAACCAGGGTGTAATGCATCGGCACCAGAAGTTGCTGCAATTTTCAAAATTTGAGATTGATTCAGATATGTATCTGTAATCGTATCCCCTTCGAGAAGAACGGCATGGTCTGCAAGTTCGACAAATAACGACTTGGCATCATTGGCAGCATAGATGGCAACACTGGTAAGACCTGCTTCTTTACAAGCACGCAAAATTCGGCAAGCGATTTCACCTCGATTGGCAACCAAGACTGTGCTAACCATTCCGTCCCCTCATTCTTTTTTCCAATTAGCCGGACGCTTGTCGAGGAATGAAGAAAGACCTTCTTGGCCTTCTTTGGAACCTCGCATGCGGCTGGTAAAGTCGAGAGTAAACTCGCGTAATGCTTCGTCGCTGCCGTTCCACCGATCAAAGTGAAGAGTGAGTTCTTTGGCTAAAGTAACGGCTTGTGGCCCTGTGCCCATTACTTCCTCAACCAATGCAGTAACGGCTGGCGAAAGGTCGTCGACGGATTCAACCACTGCTTCAATAAATCCTGTTCGAAGTGCTTCTTCGGCTTCGATTCGACTGGCTTGCATTGCCAAACGACGGAAACATGCAGAGCCAAGACGCCTGTAGACATAGGGTCCAATGACTGCAGGGAGAATACCGAGTTTACCTTCTGAAAGAGCGATTTTTACATTTGAGGTTGCAATGACATGGTCCAAACATGCTACAAGACCTGCTCCACCACCTAAGGCAACACCTTGGATTGCCCCGATTGTAAAACAAGGATGTGACCACAATCCATTGAACAGTCGGTCAAGTCGCTCAGAATCGATTCGATTTTCTTCCGGTGAATTGGCTCCAGCATCACGCATCATGTTGATGTCAGCACCTGCACAAAAGTGTCGCCCTGAACCCGAAAGGACAAGTGTACGTAGAAACGGTGAACCCGCTGAATCCATAAGTTCACCTTGAACTCCAACACTGCGTTGCGCTGTCCAATCAAACAAGGTACATAATTCGGTAATCATTTGCACATTCAGTGCATTGAATTTGTCCTCTCGGTCTAATTTGATGTGGCATTCAGAGTCGTTGATCTCAATTGAAACCAATTCAGTTACGGGTGGTGCATCCATCATTACCATCTAAAAAACTCCAATTGCATTTTTGATTTTCTAATTGAATAATTCATCACATTCTAAATACGCCAAAACGGTCATCGGGTAGGGGTGCATTACGGGCTGTTGCCAAACATAATCCCAAGATATCCCGTGTATCACGCGGGTCGATGATGCCATCGTCCCAAAGACGGGCTGTCGAGTAATACGGGCTTCCCTCGGTCTCATACTTCTCTAGAATCGGGGCGCGGAAAGTTTCGAGTTCCTCGCCGACCATTTCAGGAAGTCCTTCACGGGCACGTTGGTCTTGTTTGACGGTCGCTAATACATCGGCTGCTTGAGGACCGCCCATAACTGAAATTCGACTGTTTGGCCACATGAATAAGAAGCGTGGGTCGTAAGCACGGCCACACATACCGTAATTTCCAGCACCGTGAGACCCGCCAATGATCACTGTGAATTTTGGCACATTGACGCAAGAGACTGCTGTGACTAATTTGGCACCGTCTTTTGCAATGCCACCTGCTTCGTATGCTTTCCCAACCATGAAGCCGGTGATGTTCTGTAAGAAGACCAGAGGTATGCCTCGTTGACCACACAATTCCACAAAGTGAGCGCCTTTCAAAGAGGACTCGGAAAACAAAATTCCGTTATTCGCAACAATGCCGACCTTGTGGCCATGGATGTGTGCAAAACCACAGACTAAGGTTGTCCCATAACGGGATTTGAATTCATGGAAACGTGAGCCATCGACTGTTCGAGCAATAATTTCCTTAATGTCAACAGGTGTTCGATTATCGCTCGGAATCAAGCCGAGTAAATCATCAATTTCATGCGCAGGGAGTTCGGGAGCAGCACTCGCAGAAGGTGCAAGCGTGCGAGGCCCGAGGTTTTCAACGATATTCCGAACCATTCGTAAAGCTTCAGTTTCATCTTCAGCGAAATGGTCAGCAACGCCAGATTGTGAAGTGTGAACATCTGCTCCACCCAGTTCCTCAGCCGTTACTTCCTCTCCAGTTGCAGCCTTTACCAATGGAGGGCCAGCAAGGAAGATTGTGCCATTGCCCTTGACGATAATCGATTCATCACTCATCGCCGGCACATAGGCGCCACCAGCGGTGCAGGAGCCCAATACTGCAGCGATCTGAGGTATTTTGTCGCCCGACATGCGAGCTTGATTCCGAAAGATACGCCCAAAGTGCCCGATGTCCGGGAACACTTCGTCCTGCATTGGAAGGAATGCACCGCCAGAGTCAACAAGATAGATGCAGGGTAAATGGTTCTCATGAGCTACGGTTTGAGCACGGATGTGTTTCTTTACAGTCATTGGGTAATACGAGCCACCTTTGACGGTGGCATCGTTGGCAACAAAAAGACATTCACGGCCGTGTACCATCCCAACGCCGGTGACAATACCGGCCGAATGCGCACGGCCATCATACAGTTCGAACGCAGCAAGCGGAGAAAGTTCTAAGAAAGCAGTTCCTGGGTCAATAATGCGTTCAATTCGTTCACGGGCGAGAAGTTTGTCTCGACTACGGTGACGTTCGACGTATTTTTCGCCACCACCGTTTGAAGCGACAGTCAACCGCTCCTGCAAGGTATCGAGAAGGGATTGATTGAACACTTTGTGCTCCGCAAACTCAGGGTCGCTGCGATTCACTCGGGTAGGTAATCGGTCCATCTTCACCCCTCATACCGAGGGAGGCGGAGGATGTCTTTAACACTACTACAGGGTAATTATCGGAACGTTGAGATTCAAACTCCAAGCATAAGTCGCCCAATGTCTCTCAATCCAGGAGCTAATCCTACAATAAGAACTGCCAATACGATCAGGATACGGATATGCCGTTGCCTATTTTCAACTTTCATTTCAATAAACATCCAAGTGATGGCGCCAACTAAAGCCGCTTTCAAAAGTACGAACAACCAAGCACCTTTCCCTAATTCAATTCCAAGCATCGAATTTATTTCAGCGCCATACAGGATGACTTGATTACTGACTACGTGTTTTTCACCGTATCCAAAGTAATCGATTCCAACCATCGTTGCAAATCCATCACATAACTGGCCAAAGACCATTGCTAAAACCATTGGACTTGCGAGAAGGGCGTTTCTGGAAAGCATCTCAACAGGATGGCTTTTGATTTCATCGCCAGCATTCTCCCAAGATTTGATGCTGATGCCTTGTGGAAGAACACCGGCTTCATATCCAGTAAGTTTGAGTTGAAGAGCATCCTCTTTCCCTCGATGATACAGTACATAGCAGACGAGGCCTGGAATTCCAAAGACAACCAGTAATGGCCACAATACCACTGTTTCTGAAAGACGTAAGCTTTCTTGTGCCCATGGCGTAGAAAGGAATTGAAGCCAATGCGCAAGACCAAGAATACTTGCAGAGGAGCCGAAAGCGAGCATTCCTCGAGTGATTGCAGGCCAACCTCGAGTTTTGATCATAACACCAAACAGAACAAGGAAAGATACAACGAACCCAATGCAAATCCAAAACACTCCCATATCTTCGTGAGTGGAATATGCGGGTTGATACAGGTACGACCAATGGAAAAATAAGGCAAGAGAAAGAAGAGGAATCATTGCCTTACGAACTTTATTCTCGGCACGATCTGAATCAAGTCCATCCCACTGCGAAGCCAGATACTGAGAAAGACCGGCAATTCCAACAAGCCATGCGGCTAAGTGAAGATGAATAATGGGTGAGATAAACAACCAATCCGTTTCCGAACTGAAGAAATCTGCATCTTCCAAAACCCGGAGCACCGGTGCCAAGCAAACCCATGCTACAAGTGCCACAAGCATACGGTCATCAGCAGGAAAGTTTGCTTTACGAAAGAGGGCTTGTAACACTACAACGCTGGCCAGCATGCTGAACGTGTAGAGTGCTGTATTTATTGGATTGTAATCTGCATCTCCCGCAGAACCCGCATCTTCCATAATGGGGTCCCATACAATTGGTTTCAGCCCGTCTGTCCAAACCAAATCATTTGCCAGAACAAAGCCAACAAGAAACAGGCCAAGGCCGAGAAGAGTGAGCCAAAGTGCACTTTTTTCAAGTGTTGAATACTCATTTGAAGGCAATGAAGGATCTTCTGCTGCAAGTTGTTCCTCAAGATTCTTGAGACTCGACATAGCCATCCCTGTTCTTGCCTCGAGCATCTCATCAATATCTTTTGTGGGCAGATGTTGGAAAACCTTTCAATTAAACCAAGAAGGACTTCACTCTTCTTCTTGGGAAAGACGTGCAACTAGGTCTGCTTTCTTGCCGCCAACAGGTAGGCCTGCAGCCTTGCAACGTTCCTTAAGTTCAGCAACGGAAAGTGACGAGAGGTCTTCAGCATGGTCATGGTCGTGATCATGGTCTGCATGGTCATGGTCTTCGTCGTCTTCAACACCGAATCCACGAGGTTCGTGGACTTCGACAAACGAAACCTTACCACATTCAATCGCATCTCGGATTGTTGTGACCAAACGGAATTTGAGCATAGCTGCATTCGTATCGAAAAGCATAGTTTGCGGCAAAACGATTGAAAGGTCGTCGCCAGAGAAACTTACTTCAAAACCAGAATGTCCAGTATTTGCTTGGAGAAGTGCTACCACCTTGTCCTCTTTTCCTTCAATAACATCAACGATGTTGAATGAATATTTGAGAGATTTACCAGCCATTGGATGGTTGTAGTCAATTCGTGCACGGCCGGCAGCGAGGTAGGAGAGTTGCCCTTGACGACCGTTGATGGTCACTGGAGCGCCGAGGTAGAGTGAATTTGGATCTTTAACTGCTCGAATGAGTTTATCGATACTGATGGTTTCGATTTGTTCGGTGTCTTTTTCACCGTAAGCATCTGCTGGAGCGATAACGATTTCAGTTTCTTTCCCTTTCTTTGCCTCACCAAGTGCTGCTTCAAAGCCAGGAATCAGTTGTCCGCCACCTACGATACAAACCATAGGTTCGTAGGTACGACCCTCTTGATGGTTTTCGTGTTCTTTGGCGACTGCTTCACGGGTTGTCTCGATGAGATCACCTGTTTCATTGTTGTAAAGTTCATAATCCACGTGGACAATTGTTCCTTCTTCCATAGTATAACCTCCCTTTCGGGTAGTTCGGCGACCGTCGCCCCCTTGATAATTGCATTGGAGAAGAAGTTGTTCACTCTTCTTCCTTTGAAGAGGCTTGAATCGTATTCAGTCGCTCGTTTTTAGAAATGTCTCCCAGAACAACCACGCCCATTCCCAGCAACATCATTGACCAGCCGAGCCAAACCATATGAGATGCTGGGAGGTCATAGACAGTTACGCGAACGAGTTGTACAGAATCAGAGCCGTTCTGTGCGGTTTGTTGCATCAACCCGTTGGCTTGACTTCCGTCAAAAATGAAGACTAAATCTCCGCTCCAATGCGTCAGAGTATCAATCTCAGAGCGCGATTTGGATTGAAGTACAAAACCACTATCGGTGGTGATGTCAAATCGTAACATGCCCGGTTCAACTGTACCAATTTTATCACCAACGGCACCATCATCCAGTTCATAGACATTGATTTGAATCCCTACATAGCCATCACCGACTTCAAGATTTTCCGAAGTCATACGTAAACCGGTGAATTCGTAACCGTAATCTCCATTGAGAACAATTTCATCCTTAACCATGGTAATTCGATGGCTTGCATCGCCTCGGTCGACGAGGACGGTAGTATAGACGTGCCCAATTAACAACAACAGGAGACCAAGATGAACGATATGTGCCCCGAGTGGTATTCGCTTCCAGACTGGAGTTTTAGGTCGATTAATACCTTGAGTGATGACGACTTCTTTCACCATTGGAACGACGACAAGAAGCACAACAGGGAGGGTCAGCCAAGCAAGGACGCCTCGAACAATAAGTGTCGACATTGCGGTACTCGAATCCATCCCAAACGCCGTAGGTTGCCATATCGCCAACAACACTGAAACAAAGAGAGTGCCAATGAGAAGCCAAGCATTACGTTTCGCTTCATGTCGCCGATTGGTATACAAGAATAAGGCAGCAGCAAAAGCGATAATGAACGGAGTACCATACAATTCATGGCCTTCAAAATTGATTGCATCAATACTGGAAAGAAGAAGAACAAGCGTGAGAATTAGGTAACTACCAACAACAAGAACGGAGGCCCAAAGTGCCATTTTTTGTTGTGACTTCTTTTCAAAGAACGAAAACGTTGAGGTCTCATCCGATTCAGGAGCAAGAAGCCATGGAATGATGAAAAACAACATCACTGCGCCCGCTGAAAGAATTTCGATCATCCCTGACCAAGCCCCTGCAAGCCCGAGCATGACTCCAGCTGCACCATGCGCCCATAACTTGGTTGCATCTTGAGCGAAAAAGAGGGGCGTGAAGAAAATCAAGAAAAGAGCCGTGTAAAGGAAATTATCTGTGAGGCCGAATACGAGTATTGCAATGAGAATAAGTATGAAGAACAAAAAGTTCGTTCGGTCTTTCTCACCTGAGTTGGCAAGAGTTGTGAAACTCCAACCACCGTTCGTTGGATGGATATGGGAAGAGCCGCGATAGAATTCAAGACCGAGAGGAGCAAAAAGAATGAATGTAAATGCAAACGATGGGACATAGGCATAAACCGTAGACTCCAGAGTGACTGAGCATGAAGAGAGAGCAGGAGTGTCACACGATTGGTCGATATAAGCGCCGAGGATCAATGCGCATAGTACTCCGAGGAAGGGGAGAATGAAAAGGCCAAGAGAGGACATATTTGGTTTCCAATCCTTTTGTTCATTCCGTTGTAATTGAAGCCAAAAGCCAATGAAGAGCAGTAACACAATGAGGTAAGTCATAACTTCAACTCCACCGCCAGCATCCGATTTGAGCACCATCATTCGAGAAAAGGCGTCAGTAGGGGCTGTGCCTTCAGAACTGGTGACAAAGGTATGGACTGAAGATGCCCAAACCCCCCCAGCGCGTGTAACGAGGGTAGCAAACAGAGCGAGACCACCCGCAGCCAATCCGGCTCCAATCCAAGTTTGGTCGGATGTTTTCCCTGGACGGGTGCGAAGGTGAGACATGAACACCAAGGCAAGCCACGGCAACAGCGAGCCTGTTTCAACAGGATCCCACGCCCAGTAACCACCCCAATCGAGAATCAAATACGCCCACAATCCACCCAAACCTATTCCAAGCGTGGCAACAAACAAACCTGGGCGAACAATGCTCAGTATGCGGTCTTTGATCCCACCAGCATCTGCAAACATCGAAGAAAGCGAAATTGAAGTGATGTGGAGGCACAAGGAATACGCCAAGAAAGATAAGAGGTGGATGTATTACCATGAGGTCAGTTTGCAATAATTCATTCAAACCTTGACCAATACCCGTACTTGTACTTTCTTTGAAGGGGTCGAGGTTGAGAGCAAGGAGAAGAAGGAGGAGATTGAAACCGTAAATCAAACGAAGTCGAAGAGGATACGTAGTCTCGATGTTTTCGCCCGCCATCGGTTTTCTCCATACAAAAGCAAGGAGTGCCATCCACATCACCCAAAGAAGAAGCGGGCCTTCACGGGCAGCCCAAGTTGCAGCAAATCGGTACTTGAGTGGAAGTTCCTCACCTCCGTACGAAACCACATGTGCAAATGATGTGTCATTGACCATGAAACGGCTTGCGAGTGCAAAAAACGGTAAAGCCATGAGAATATGGCAGGTGAGTGAAGCCAATTTCGACTGTTGTTGCAGTAAAGGACGAACCAACAACACCGATGCTGCAAAGATTGCGAGCCACATCGTCAACCCCCACATGAACATTGGTTGTGACGCTCCCTCAAGGAGGTTGCGCGTGTTCAGACATCAAGAGGTGGATGTTCACCAACCGAAAAACTTGGCTCGTGAATAACCAAATGAGAGGAGAACATGAATCACACTTTTCGTGAATAACATCGGCTTACGAACAAGTATTCTCAATCCAATTGCAACCTTCTGAAGTGGTGACATATTGCCGAGTTCTTCGGGTAAACAACGAGCCATGATTGACATTTCGTCATCGGTTAACTCATACAAAGCAGTTTTTCCTTTGAGGATTTTAGAATAGGGTGGAAAGGTCTTCTTCCATGCTTTTTCATAATCCATTAACTGGTCTTTTGAAAGTATTGATTCTGATTGTAATGCCGATGCAATCGTTTTCGCAGCCTCACGACCAGACCAAAGTGCCAGGTGTGAACCGCCCTCAAACAGAGGCGAAGTGAAACCTGCAGCATCACCAACTAAAATCAGACCATCGCCAACTGTAACTGAGCGTGGGCCCGAGATTGGAATCGTCCCACCAAAGGGTCGTACTTTGACTCCATCGGGTCGCCAAGGTGGATTAACGGTTGGTTTCCCATCAAGGTAGGTGTCTTGAATAAAAGAATTCAGATACTTGATTGCGCCTTTTTTATCGGTCGTGACCAATCCAACATTCGCTCTTCCACCTTCTTTTGGAATCATCCACACATAACCGTGCGGTGAATATTTCGGCCAAAGGTAAAAGTCAAGGTAACCGTCGTTTTTTACATCTAAAATCTCGTATTGGAAACCAGCAATGACTTCGACTTCTGTGCCCATGTCAAGAAGTTTGGAGGCAGCACCTGATACTCCTGATGCATCGATCACCGATTTGCATTCCAACGGAAACCCTTCTCCTTTACCATCAATTTTCCAATATGAAAATTGATTTTCGCTATTGAATATTCTCTCCATTGAAGTCACACGGTGGTGGAGACTTAATTCGGCGCCTTCTTTGATGGCTTCATCGCATAACCATCGTTCAAAAAGATGCTTTTCGAGAACATATCCTTTCTCTGTGAGTAACTTTTCAGTACCGTCAGGGAAAATCACGCGGATTCCTTTGACATCGAGGGCTTTAACGTGATCTGGTATCTCAAGATCAAGGTTTTCAACGGCAAGTTCGCTGAGGCATTCACCGCAATGAACTGGCGTTCCAACTTCCGGGTCAGCCTCCACAATGAGCGTCGACAAACCTGCTCGGGCCGCATGGAGTGCAGCTGAGCCACCACCTGGACCAGCACCGATTACCAAGACATCGTACATCTTCGCTTCGCCCCCCATGAACATCAACTAGCGAATCAAGTCCATGAAAGAAACGGTTGAGACCGCTGGCTTATTCTTCGACTGGACGTCGCAAAACTGCGACAAAAGCGAGCATGGTAATTGAAGAAAGAAGCGAGAGGGCTGGCACTTCTTCAACAACTTCGACCTCTTCAACGACTTCAGCAGGGGGTGGGAGAGGAGCTGGCTCTACGGTGATGGTGCCAACCATGCCGAGACTCTCATGCGGCTCACAGACAAACACATAATCACCTGCAGTTCCGTTTTCAAATACAAACCGATAGTCAACATCACGAGAAGGATCTCCCGAATCGAATAAGCCATCCTTCGCTACTGCATTGTGAGGCAATGCTTGACCGCCCCAGACAAATCGAACTGCTTGTCCTTCTTGGAGAGTTACTTCTGATGGATTAAAACGCAAATTTGTACTGTCGACTGTGATGACGACATCCGTTGAAGCATTTTCTGCAGCGGCATGGCCAGTACTCAAAAGAAGCAGCACTATGGCGAAGAATACGTATTTCATGACCTTTGAAACTCGGTAGGGGTTTTCAATGCATGTATTTGATTCCCAAACCATTTTCTTCTCTTATGAGTGGATACGACGGTTCAAAGGGAGGCTCCATTACGCAGGGGTGTGGCGTGGCGTACTTCCAAGCGGTGGCTCGAACATCTTGAGCAAGGCGGTGAACTCCTGCGTATTACGCGGCCCGTTGATGTTCAATTTGAAGCGGGGGCTATTGCAGACCTACTGGTCAAAAATGATGGCCCTGCCGTGTTGTTCGAACAACCACGACTTCCCGATGGCACAATAAGCAAAATTCCACTTGCCATGAATTTGTTTGGAAGCCAAGATCGCACTCTACGCGCACTGGGCGCAACGTACGCTACTGAAATTGGCGACCGAATGGTTGCAATGATGAAACCGGATATCGGACTCTACATGCGCAAACCGTGGAAAGGACTCCCATTGATTCGGGATGCTTTAGCCATGCCACCGAGGAAAAAAAGGAAAGGCAACTGCCAGCGAGTACAGTTACCACTCGATTTAACACGGCTGCCGATCCCAACAACATGGCCCAAGGATGGAGGTCCGTTTGTCACGCTGCCTCTGGTTGTCACCAAGGACCCAAAAAGCGGTGAACACAATCTTGGAATGTACCGTGCTCAAGTTTTCGGGCCAAAGCAAATCGGTCTGCATTGGCAGATTCACAAGCACGGTGCCGACCATGCCGCGGCTGTGAAAGAAGCTGGAGGAGATGGACGAATGCCTGTAGCCATTTGCATGGGTGGCCCCCCTGAATTGATTTTTTCAGCGATATCACCACTCCCAGACAACTTGAGCGAATACCAGTTCGCTGGGATCTTGGGCCGTAAGTCATTACCAATTACCAAGGCACTCACGCAAGATTTGATGGTACCCGCTGAGGCAGATATCGTGATTGAAGGCTATTGCATACCTGGTGAGACTCGACTTGAAGGACCGTTTGGCGACCATTTTGGATTTTACTCATTGACTGGACAATATCCCGTCATGCATGTTACTGCCATTACCTGTCGAAAAGATGCTGTATTGGCCGCAACTATTGTTGGACTACCCCCTATGGAAGATGGACATCTTGGAGAAGCGATCGGTCAGCAGTTTTCACCGGTTCTCAATTTCCAACATCGAGATGTCAAGAGCGTTCACCTTCCGATGGAAACGGGATTCCATAATTTAGCCATTGTTGCTTCGAAACAAAGGTACCCGCGTCAAGGTAGAAAAACTGCACTTGGTTTACTGGGTGCTGGACAAATGATGTTCCTCAAAACCATCATTGCCGTTGATGAGAATCACAATCCAAAAGATTTGGAGGCATTGCTCGATGCTTTGAATTCGAAAGTTGACATTGCAACTGATGTGTTGGTTCTCGATGGAATGGTGGCTGATTCTCTCGAGGCAGCAAGCCCTTACGAAAACGTCCACAGCAAACTTCTCATCGATGCGACAACGCTTGCTCAACGTGATCCCCGTTCAGATGCTGAACCACTCGAGGGGTCCTATGCACAACCTACACCTGAATGGAGGCAAGGCAAAGGCAAAGCCCCTGGATTCTCTAGCCTTGGAGATGTTCTCAAACTCGACGAAGTAGCCGATGCACGTATGCTACGAGACAGCATCATGGTCGTCACGACACATATCGAAAACTCACCAACACCCCAAGACGGTCAAGATGCGCCGAATGATGATGCAGAAGGAGCAAGAAGAGCGCGTATTTCTCAATTGCGTAAATCAATTTGGCAATTGGATAGTTCATCTTCTCTTCGCTGGCTCTTTATCACGAACGATGACCTTGACTTGCATTGCGAAAAAGCACGTCGGCGACTCTTATGGCAGCTCACATCGCGATTCGATGTCGGGCGGGGCCTCACCTTTGATGACCAGAAGCAACGCCTTTGCTGGGATGCCACGACTCCAATCCCATCAGTCGAGCATGGCGTACGCAGATGGCCCTCGATTACCTTACATTCCCCAGAAACACTTGAGAAGGTGAGGCAACATCCTGAATTGGAAGCATATCAATGGCCACCGCACCTCTCGTTTGGAGGGGATGAGTGATGGATTTCAAACAGATTCTCTCATTCATCAAAATTGAACACACCTTGTTCTCTCTCCCGTTTGTTCTGATCGGCTATTTCATTGCCCTTGAGCAATTCAATATCCCTCCGAGTATAGATCTGCTCTGGATTCTTCTTGCAGCTGTCGGGGCAAGAGGACTTGCCATGGCACTGAATCGTATTATTGACCGAGACATTGATGCGGCAAATCCTCGAACTGAAGGCCGCCATCTTGCCTCAGGTGAGATGAGCCTTCAAACGGCATGGACGCTTTGCGCCGTGTTCTTGGCCATGCTACTCATCGGTGCTGGCCTTCTCAACCCTGTCGCACTCATGATGGCTTGGCTACCTGTTCTCGTCTTCGTCATCTATCCTTACATGAAGAGATACACTTGGTTGTGTCACCTTTGGCTTGGCCTGTGTTTGGGCCTAGCCCCTGCGGGAGCCTGGGTCGCTATAGCAGCAGACATACACGGCTGGGCTGCCATTACAGGTATGTTTGACTACAACACTGAATTCTTGTGGGCTTCAACCGTTCTCCCAATCTCTCTTGGAGTTACTTTGTGGATTACTGCATTTGACATCAATTACGCCCGAATGGACGTGGAAAGTGACCGCGAGAGTGGAATACATTCATTCCCCTCGAAGTTTGGAGAAAAGGCTACAACACGGACAACCATACAGTTGACGTTGGTTTGGTTTGCTTGCTTTGCTGTGGCCAATCCGGTCGATGGAGTTTGGTTCCTTGCTGCTGCAGGAGTGATGGCGGTGTTGAACATCTGGGTTGTCTTGGCAAAAGAGAAGTTTGTTGATTTCCAAACGGTCTTGTTCCGTACATCCATGTTGACAGGATGGGCGCTTCTCCTTGCTCTAATCATCGGCTTTATGCTTGAGCCTAGCACTGAATTCATGTTGGACTGAATGTTTCAAATTCGAGAAGAAGTCGATGACTATTACCACACGACACCTGTGGAAGGTTGATGTGCTTCAACGGCTCACCGTAAATCATGAACCCTCTTGTCAAATCACTGCTCGAATTCAATGAAGCCTTTGAAATTCCAAAACTCGATTCGCCAGGACTTGGTACAGATGAAATGATTGAACTGCGAATTAAATTGCTCCGTGAAGAAGTTGAAGAATACGCAGAAGCCGCTCGTGCCGGCGATATGGTCGAAGTACTCGATGCACTTGCAGACATTGGTTACATCCTTGCTGGAACCATCATCAACCACGGCATGCAGAAGATTTACGACGATGCATTCAACGAAGTTCACCGCTCCAATATGGCCAAACTTGTCGATGGAAAAGTCATCCGACGCGAAGATGGGAAAGTGCTCAAACCGGAAGGCTGGCAACCACCTCAATTGGCTCAATTCCTAGAATGATTCACAAATAAAGCCACATAGCCTCACCGGCTATTCATCTCATCCGCTTTGGAGAAACCGATTGATTCAATTTCATTTAGGTGAATCCATTACGATGACGACTGCTGGTGATCTGTGACGAATCATCATGATGGCCAGAAGCATGCTTGCATACATGGCTGCTCCGACAAACGGGTTCTGCTTGAGAATTGGAGGCTCGTAAACCGTTACCCCCCTCCACCATGGTTCCTCAGGCATGAAACCTCCAAGCACAAAACTTTCTCCAATCATTGGTGTTGTGACGCTTTGATTTCGACGCTGCCCCTCCAAAGTGACCTCTTCGAGAGGTTCGTCCCAACCGTGGAGGGCAAGGACAAATTTGGTGTTGTGAATGGGTAAAAGAGTCGTGGCATTGAGGTCAATAGCTGCTTGCACGGTTTCATCGGGAAACATATGGACATCAGCCCATGCTTCGTTGTACTGGCCTGCCTCAATAAAGGCGATATCAAACGGGCCATACTGTTGCCCAATGTTGACAAATTCTTCCGAATAACCGCCATCCCCGCTGAAGTAGAGTGCATGCTCGTTGAGATACACTGCCCATGCACCCCAGAGCGTGTTGTCCTGTTGAAGTCCACGGCCACTAAAATGTTGAGATGGCGTGAAAACAACGTTCAAATCTTCTGTAATCACTGCTTCCTGGTACCAATCAAATGTTTGAATCTGTGAAGAAGGAATACCCCATTCTACGAGATGGGCCTCTACTCCAAGTGGAACGAGGTACAAAGAGTCGCTTAGATGTTTGATGGCATCCATGTCCAAATGGTCATAGTGGTCGTGAGAAATCAAAACAACATCAATTTCTGGCAAATCTTCGAGTTCGTAGGTGTGTTCGTATGCAAACGGAGAGGGCCCTATAAACAAGGGATCCGTGTTGTCATCACCAAACACAGGATCAAACAAAAGTGAAATGTTTGTTGTTTGAATGAGAAGCGAAGAATGTCCGAACCATGTAATCCCAACCTCGTCTTCACTGAGGTCCAGTGGAGAGAATGCCACGGTTGGAAGCACGCTGCCCGGCTCCCTACTTCCATCGTCAATAAAGTATTGAATCAACGTTCCAAAAAACGAAGGCTCCAAGTCTTCTGGTTGCTCAAGATTGTGGAAAGCTCCATCATGGTAGTGCTCTGAGTCGTAGTGGCCTGGGTTGCCACCGACTTGTTGTGAAAACTGCAGATATACGGTTGCTGAGAGAACGAGAACAACCAAAATAAGCGCCATGATAGAGGAGTAAATCTTCCCCCATCGAGCGAATATTCGCCGGTTTGTATCCAATCCTTCTTTGAGGAAAAGGGATGTTTTGGAAAGACCATGGCCGGCGAACCGGAGCAACAGCATGGCGAAGAAAAGGTAATTCACGGGATTTAAATTGTGCCTGTAGAGCCACAGCATGATGCTGAAAATCAAGAGGGTGATACCTGCTACTCGGAGAGAGGCTTTGGGATTGGAAACCACCTCCTCTTGCCCCATATCCTTACGTCTTGGACTCGGCCTATTTGCCTTATCGTGATGGTGTATCCTTGGAATGAACTGAATACAAAGCCGTATAATCGCACTCTCATTGTGTGGATTCGGCTTCGTTATGGAGGGCACACGATAAGAAATCATTGTCAAAGGGTAGATTCGGCGTTAAGCATATCCAAGGCTAGCGATACAAACGACCCACTGCGAACCCTTACAACCTATTTTTAGAGTTGCATGGGTAATGGGATAACCCCTTGTAACATATCCGAATTGATTGGTTGATGGTTCAAACAGGACGATTTTTTCATGCCTCTCCCCCGAATAACCCAATAACTTCCGCCGCTCCAAATGAACTGCCAGAGCCAATATCAAAAACTTTGAACAGGATGAAGAGGATGACAGTAGCAGTCACAAGAGGGTAAAGAAAGCGACTGACGAGGGCATAACCAAGATTCGCAAGACGGGTACGTAAGGTACCGTCTGGAGAGGGTGCTTCATCATCCATGCTGAGAAGTCCGACATTCCGATATCTAAATGTAACCCACCGTACTAGATTCATTCAATGATTTCGAGAGGGGACCCCTTCCGAATGCCCCCGTTTGAAAGGGTACCCACTGTTTAGAAAAACCGAGTTAAACCTGGTTTTCTGGGAGTGGACATGTTTTGAGCCCCTCGGCACACTGCCAACACATCCAGGTAATGTAATGTTCATGGGCAGTGGATGGTATAATTTAGAAAATGTCTACCGAGGGGGAATGTCGCTGGTTACGAAAAGCACGTGGCAGGAGGGTGAGGGCTGGAAGGCCTACGATCAGGTGCAATAGATTGAGCATGATGGCCGCTTCAACGGTCCCTGACCCGAAGGAGAACATTCCGTAGGCGACCAAGAATACAACGCCACTGCCTCTCCACCACTTGTCTGGGTTGTTGGTTACCATCTTCAGTAAGGTGTGAAAGACAACCGTAGTTGCACAGAAAACAACGGTTGCCACGAAACTTGCCAGCGTGAATAACACTGGAGGGAACATAGTCTCGGATTCCCTATCCCAAGGCGCCCAAGGCGTATCCATGCCTACACCCAGAGTCAACACACCCGCCACTCCTGTGGCCAATACACCAATCAAGAGCAACGCTCTCGCGGACTGTTTAAGCGCCATAAGTTGGGTGGCGATCATACTTCTCGGGCCAGCACCATAGTACATAGCCCCATGTTTTCATATCTAAACGGACAGCGCTCAAAATTACTGAAGGCAAGGTCTTTCAGTCGGTCGGTGCAAACGCTACCGATGTGGCCGACTCCATGACAAGAGATTTCCTTTACATCAATACTTCAGGCGCAACGAATTACAGATTCTTGAAGGGAAATACAGATGCTCTTTTACTTAATTGAATAAAATCCACCTCATTCAAGGCATATATGCCAAATGGAAGTTTGATGATGTTTGGGCTATTGGGACATCCATGTCCCGCCCCGTTGCACTGATTACCGGAGGCGGCCGAGGCATCGGTGCTGCGACATCAAAACGTCTTGCAAAGGATGGCTATGATGTATTGTTGACATACAATACCTCTTCTAAACCTGCAGAAATGGTCGTTGAAGAAATTCGAGATGGTGGAGATGATGCACTGGCTGTCAAAGTTGATTGTTCAGACACTGGAGAAGTTGGACTTCTTGGAATCCATCCATGGATGGCACGAGGAATTGATGTATTGGTCTTGAATCATGGTTCGTATGAGCGTGTTTCGGCTGATGAATTGACCATTGAAATGTTACGCCGTACCATGATGACAAATTTTGAAGGGGCGGTTTCTGTCTGGAAAGCGGTTCAACCACACCTTACACCTGAGGCTCGAATGGTCGTTGTTGGCTCACAACTCGGAACCAAAGGCTCACCTCATGGCGCAGATTACTCCGCATCAAAAGCCGCACTTTCAACATGGGCTCGTTCACTTGCACAAGCTGTTGGGCCGGAAGGAAAGCGAGTCAATGTCCTTGCCCCTGGCTTTGTCGATACTGCTATTCTTGCTGGAGATTCCAAAGAAAAGCGGGATCAACGCGAAGAACAGGTACCCCTCAAACGCGTAGGCACACCCGAAGATATGGCAGGTACGATTTCCTTTTTGGTAGGCCAAGATTCAAAATACATCACGGGAGCAATACTCCATGTCAACGGTGGGCTCTATCTCCCTTGAGACTGAAGAGTTGAAGACCCGTTGACTCAGTATGAATGAACAACGGAGGTGAGTATATGGTAAAACAATGGGATAATGATGGAGCCTTCGAGAAGATGGCCGATATCGATGTTGGGGAAAGTGACCTGACTGAAAGAGACCCGTTCGACCTTTCGAAAGCCCTCGAAGGTGCAGCATTAGAACATTTACACCCCGATGTCAAACGTCTCCGCCTTCACTCCGAATTTGAACCCTCTGGAGACCAACCTAAAGCAATTGAAAAATTGATTTCTCAATTGGAAAATGGCCAAGAGAGAGCCGTACTTCTCGGCGTTACTGGGAGCGGGAAAACTTATGCCATGGCGCAGGTAATCCAACACCTTAACATTCCAACACTCATTATCAGCCATAATAAAACACTTGCTCGCCAATTACATCAAGAAATGGCTGGCTATTTTCCTGAGAATGCCGTCGATTATTTCGTTTCACATTATGACTATTATCAGCCTGAAGCATATTTGGCAAAACGTGATCTATACATCGATAAAGAACTTTCAATCAATGAACGCATTGAGCAAGAACGCTTTGCTACAATCGCCTCATTGGTTACACGTCCAGATTGCGTCATAGTGTCTTCTGTGTCGTGTATTTATGGATTGAACCCGCCCGAAACATTCCTCGAATATCACGTTCGAGTTCACGTAGGCCAAAATATTGAGACAAGTGACCTACTCAAGGAACTCATCGTGCTTCAATACAAGCGTACAACCGTCGATTTATCCCGAGGAGAATGCCGCCTACGTGGCGAGGTTCTCGATGTTTGGATGCCGAGCCGTGATGACCCCCTTCGAATTCAATTTGATTTTGATGGCGTGACGAAAGTCCAGGTATGCGACCCCGTTACATGGGAAGTTCTCGACACACTCGATGAAGCATGGATTCATCCAAAAGAATTTTTCATGACCAGTCCAGAACGTTATGAAGAAGCGTTGGTTTCAATCGAAGATGAACTTGATGACCGGATTGCCCATTATTCGAGTCTCGGTCATGAACTGGAGCGCCATCGTATCGAACAAAGAACTCGATATGATTTGGAAATGATTCGTGAAATAGGTCATTGCCAATCGATGGAAAACTACTCGCTTCACTTCGATGGACGTGAACGAGGTCAACGACCTTACTGTCTGCTCGACTTCTTTGCAGCCTGTGCAAAGCAATTTCATGGTAGCCCTGACAAGTTCCTCGTGATTATGGATGAATCACACGTCACCCTACCTCAAGTTGGTGGCATGTACTATGGAGACCGTTCACGAAAAGAGAGCCTCGTTGAACACGGTTTTAGGCTCCCAACTGCAAAGGATAATCGCCCACTCAAGATTCCTGAATTCCAGAAACTTATCCCTCAAATGGTCTATGTTTCCGCAACACCTGGAGAAAGAGAACTACGCCATCTTTGTGAAATAACCAATCAACCTCTTCCAAATGGCCTTTTGCACGCTAAATCAGGAGGTGGAGCTGGCCAGCCAGACATTGAGAAAAAGCACCCAGACAGTGAGAGTTTGTATCACATGGTACAGAAAATTGACGGGATTGCAAAAATGGAAATCCGTCCAACGGGTTTGCTTGACCCGGAAATTGAAGTGAGACCTACAAGTGGTCAAGTTGCAGATTTATTATCGGAAATAAATCTCCGTATAGAAAACGGAGAACGAACCTTAGTGACTGTGTTGACCATTAAGTTCGCTGAAGAAGTCGCTCAATACCTCAACAAGATGGGTGTAAAGGCACATCATTTGCATTCAGAAATCGACACACTCGAACGTACTGAAATTCTCAATGCACTGCGAATTGGCCACATCGATGTGATTGTAGGAATTAATCTACTACGAGAGGGGCTTGATTTACCAGAAGTGAGTTTAGTTGCTATTTTTGATGCAGATCGCCAAGGATTCCTTCGGAATGAACGGAGCCTCTTGCAAACAATCGGCCG
This sequence comes from uncultured Candidatus Poseidoniales archaeon, assembly GCA_905182715.1. GTDB lineage: Archaea > Thermoplasmatota > Poseidoniia > Poseidoniales > Poseidoniaceae > MGIIa-L1. The sequence goes on along the minus strand of CAJJCP010000005.1, from coordinate 24,908 downwards.
GGCGGCTCGGAATATCAATGGACATGTACTGCTGTATGGCGACAGTATGTCGCCAGCAATGCGTGCAGCGATTCAACAAACTCTTGAACGCCGTGAACGTCAACAAGCCTACAATGATAAACATAAGATCACTCCAAAGACCATCATTAAAGCCCTACCAAAGATGAATTCAGATGTTGATGAACTCATCTCAGGCACGTCGACTTCAAAGGATGGGACTCGACGGCTTGTTGCCAAAAAGGGTGGTCGGAAAGATGGCGATTGGGCTCAGAATCTCAATATCGGTGCAGGTGCATGGGCTGCGGGTTCAGGCCAAGATGGCACGGGTGGTCATTCAAGTGATTCCCCAATTGGAAAATCGAATATTCAATTGACATATGATGAACCGGATGATGTGCTTTCTGGTCTTGAGCCGCCACAAATACAGAAGCTACTCGGCGAATTGCGTGCTGCGATGAAAGTTGCTGCAAAAAATCTTGACTTTGAAGAAGCTGCTCGGCTTCGTGATCGGGTCTTTGAATTGGAACAACGACTGTGAATTTCAACACACCCTTCGGGTGTGGTATCACTTGTGGGCAGGTTCTTGAAGGAAGGACAGATGGCAAGGTCATGGCGATTCAACCGGATGACTTCGATGTCCCTGTGGCCGATTATGCGTTTTCCGAGATTTCAACTCCTCGCTCATTGCTTGACCAAATGGCAAGTGCAGGAGGTTTTACTGCAACAAAACTGGCCACTGCAAGAGATATTCTATTGGACATGAAGAAGCAAGTTGATGCAGTGAATGGAGACAGTAGCAAGGTGTGTAATTGGCTTTCGTTTCCTGCGTGTTTGTGTGCGACTGGAACCCGCGGCTTTTTTGTCGAAGCACTGAAACAACAAATGTTCAACGTTGTTTCGACCACCTGTGGAATGCTGGACCATGACATTGCTCGCTCTCACAAACACTACTATCACGGCGCCTTTGAACTGGACGATATTGAACTGGCAGAGCATTCACTCATGCGGCTCGGAAACGTCATCGTACCCAACTCCTCCTATGGCGAAATCATCGAAGAGGTCTTGACTCCAGTCTTGGAAGAAATGTATCAAGACAGGCTCAAAGAAACCGGAAAGACTGGCGCTGATGCTTGGCTTGGATTTGGTTCAATTCACCTGGTATGGGAACTCGGAAAGCGTATTGGAACACCCGATTCCCTCATCTATTGGGCATACAAACATCAAATCCCCGTCGTCATCCCTGGAATCACCGATGGTTCTATTGGCGCTCAATTGTTCATGCTGCGACAAAAACACCGTGACTTTCACATCGACACTCTGGCTGACGAACAAGTCATGAGCGACATGACATGGGATGTTGAAGTCTCAAATGCGCTCATGGTCGGCGGAGGAATTTCGAAGCATCACGTCATTTGGTGGAACCAATACCGTGGCGGACTCGATTCTGCAGTCTACATTACCACTGCACCAGAGCACGATGGAAGTCTTTCTGGTGCTCGCTTGCGTGAAGCGATATCATGGGGCAAGATGCGCCCAGAGGCCCCTCATATGTGCGTTGAAGGTGATGCAAGTGTGCTCCTGCCGCTACTTGGCGCAGACCTCTTCCAACGAGGTGATGAAGCGTGAAGTCCCAACCAATGGCGTTTCTAATTACAGCCCTCATCGCACTCATGCCGCTAGCAGGTTGCTTCGGAGCGCCTGACGTCGGAGAGATGGACGATGAAGGAAACATGTTCGAAGTTGGTGAATTGACATGGTACCATTATCCTGGTGGCATCGATGCAATGAACAACACGTCTGCTTTCGGTGGAACGAACACTCCATTCTCCAGTTCGGGAACCTATTATGGCACTGGATTCTCAACTTTTGAACCTACCATGGGAATTACCTCTACAGATAATATCTACTTTACGAGTTACGGAAATGGACCTCAAGGCTCTACAGCTATTGTTCAATGTACCAACATGATTGAGATGACAAATTTATCAGATTTCAGTTGCCAAAATGTCTACGGCCCAGTGTTACCAGTAGCAAACTCAAACGATCCATATGTCTATGTTGACCCGTGGACCGACCGCATCATGAAATTCGATATGCATGCGTTACTCGGTATGACCGTTGAATGGAGTGATGACGAAGGTGATTCTTGGTTTGGCCCATCCGTTGCTACATCCTATTCTGTTCAAGACCACCAAACAATTGCGTCTTCGCCTTATGGCGGAATCCTTCATGAAACGCTCTGGGTGTTTTGTATCAATGGGAACTGGGCTGCACCTTTGTGTTCTCAAAGTCAAGATGGCGGGCTCACATGGGGCCCTGAACTTCCCGGAGCGCCAGTTGATTGTCAAAGCGGAGGACTTTCAGCTCATCTCATCGGTGCAGACAATGGGAATTTCTATCGAGGACAAATAGGCTGCGATGGAACAGGCTATTCGATGTATAAAACTGTAGACGGAGCCCTTACATGGACCGAACACATCCTACCTACAGAGGTATCTGGAACTGCAGATACGTGGAATGCGGAAGAAGCTCAAGTCGATACTGATAGTGAAAGTAACGTCTATGCCATGTGGATGGGGAACGATAACATGCCTTACTTCTCATATTCCGTCGATGATGCGAATACATGGTCGGATGCAATTATGGTTGGACCAAGTCATCTTGAAGGAACCGGATTCCCAGTTGTTATCGCTGGCGACCCTGGTCGTGTAGCCTTCGGTTATATCGGAACTACAGGCGATGGGGAATGGCACGGTTACATCTCCGTCATTACTGACGCCTTCAATGAAACACCCCTCATCACCACCGTTCAAGTCAATGCTCCAGAAGACCCTCTCGACAATGCAAGCCCAACCTGTGGCTACGAACGATGTGGTGGATTTGGCGATTTTATCGATATGCAAATTGACGCCTTTGGACGACCCTGGCTTTCTCTTTCCCACAACCCGAACGGAGATACTGGAATCATGGGGACACTCATGACCGGCCCAACACTCGTTGGCAACGTTACGAGTTTGAGTATGCTACCCGAAGGTGGCGCACAGACTCTTTGAGCATCATTCGATATAATCGACGAGTGCATGCATGAGTGCTGTTCGAATCGGCACCAATGGACGCCATCCGTCGCCATCTATTCGATGCAAAACATCGTGTAATGGAGAAAGGTCTGGGCGTTGCTGAGAGTTTTCTTGCATACTCAGTGGTGTAGATGGAGTGACAAGCAATGACTTCACCTCAATGGTCGGTGTGGGTGCAGCAGTGAGGTGTTCCACACCAAAGTGGCCTGTTTTACCTGCAGTGGTGCGCGCATGCAGCAGAGACAATTCTTCGATTGTTTGTTCCTGGCTCCATGCCCGACGGCCAGATACTTTGATCAAGCTCGGAAACGGTTCGTCACTGATTAACATTCGAACGAAAGCATCAGCCACATCAATATCGCTTACCCACCAATGTTCCGTTTCACCATCAGGGACCGCTGCTGTATGTGCATTCAATTGAGCCATCCAATGACTGAACAGAGGTGAACCCCAGATTGTATCTTTCATGCGAGGAAGGAGGTCGTGGACAAGGATCATACTGTCAAGCCATTCTGTATCAACTTCAATACCCAAGTGAGCTGGCGTTGTCAAAATAATCTCAAGACCATCGACATCAAATCCGTTTTCCCCATCACTGGGCTCGTCAAAAGGGCCCAAACCAATCAACATCAGGCGATGGCCTGCTTCAAAGGCAACGTCTTCTGAGGCATGAAGTTCGCACTCCCCAAATTCCAGTTCAGTAGCATAGCGTTGCGAAACCTCTTGGAAATCTGCTCCAGGGACTACAAGATGGGCATTGGTGCGGAAGATTCGTTCGATTAAAGCGCGAGCAAGACTTGAGTCAAGGCCTCGTAGATGAAGAACAGGTGCTTGACGCATAGTTCCACCGAAGAGACAAACGTACATCAATTTGTTCATCGAAAGAATTATACGACTGTGAAAAAATCTAATATTTCAATTGGAAATTGTAAAAATCAATTGGAAAGAGTGAGAGAGTAATTGAGCAATTGAACGGCTGAAGAAAGAACGATTCTCAAAAAGACAACGGATCCGCCTGAGCATTTCTGCACCAAATCGCCTAAGAAATTAGTTAAAAATAACACTTATCGTATTGAAAAAGTAAGTAATTTTAACTTTTAATCGCGATAACCACTCACTCTATAGAATACCTGAAGAAATGTGTTCGGCTTTGTCGAACTCCTATTGCCGGAATAAATTATACGACATTGCCTAAAATCGAATTATAATCGGTTTTCTAATTGGAATGACAACATATTATACGACAAATACAATTGGAAATCGCTTTTTAATCGCCAAAGGGTATAAGACCTTTCAAGTGAAGCAGGGGGTAAGCCGGATTGAACTGGTGAAGGAGATGGGAAAATGCCGAACGACAAATATGACATCCAGGAGTTACTCCAAAGAGATGTATACGTAAATGATAAGAAAGTAGGAAAAATAGTTGGTGAGCGTCACCATCCGAATGAAGCACGCGTGCGATCAATGCGATTGCAAGTGGAATCGGATGTAGCTGATGAGTTCATGCGAAAGCCCGCAGAACTCGTACCTCTACCAAAAGAATTGGTCCACAGTATCCGAAACGATGGAACTGTTAAACTTTCGAAGTCGATGAGAGAATTACAACGAAGATGGCGCAATACTGTACGTATTGATGAAAAGCTGTATGCACCGGACGAAATGCTTGATCGTGCAGTCCTTGACAACCAAGGACAAGAGATCGGCGTTATCACCGACCTCTTCAAAGTGAAGCGCACTTACAAAGGCGTCATTGTTCAAGTCCGAATCGGCGTTCAGAAGAAATACGGCGTTGAAGCACAATTGCGAATACCAATCAATGCGTTTTCACGAACACGTGAACGCCTGGACGAAGTTGTTCTTTCACGAACTTTCGACAAAGTCCTCACATTACCTTCCTATGTCACCCTCAATGAGATGAGTGACGAAGAAGAGTGAGTTTCGATTGAATACCTTGCGACCTTGTCTACTCCGTCACTCTTATGACGGGGAGGTGAGTCGGCCGAACTGCAGTTGCGCGGGTAGCTTAGTCGGTTAGAGCACCCGGCTGATAACCGGGAGGCCGCAGGTTCAAGTCCTGCCTCGCGCACTCTTTAACTTCGGAGTAGCCGTAATTCTACGGGCTTTTTCCGAGACCTCTTCACTCGCAAAGAACATGAAGGGGCAGTGCTTCGCTCATCACAAGGGAATCATATGGTTGTGCTATCAGGGAGTAACTCTCGCTTATTGGCTGAGCAACTTGCAGATTCTTTAAACTGGGAACATCATCAACTCGAAACTCGTAGATTCCCCGACTCAGAGGGGTACATACGCATACCGAGTGAAACTATTGAGGCAGTACGCAAAGAACCCGTAGTTCTGGTCTCCAACACTTTCCCGGATGCTGGAATCGTTGAAACTTTACTCATGCTTGAAGCCATTAATGATGTTCGAAAGGGTAACATGGAGAATCTCCGTGAGGTCGAACCGCAAAGCATGGAGGATGTCGGCCCTGGAATTTTACTGGCAGTACCATACTTCGGCTATTCACGGCAAGATAAGCGATTCAAGCCAGGAGAGGCGGTATCTGCAAGAGCAATTGGGCACCTACTGGCCTCTCGCTGCGACGGAATTATTGTCTTTGATTTACACGCCCCTTCGGTTCTACAAGACTTGCCAGTCCCAGTAGCATTCACTTCAGCAATGCCTGAACTCGCACTTCACCTTCAAGAAACAGTACAACCTGATTTCATCCTTTCTCCCGACAAAGGTGCGATTGAACGTGCTTCAAAGGTTGCTCAAGAGATTAACTGTGAATTCTCATACTTAGAAAAGACGAGAATTGATGCTCATACTATAGTGCACAAAGCCAAAGACCTCAATGTGGATGGAAAGATTGTCGCTATTGTCGATGACATGATTGCTACAGGTGGGACAATTTGTCGCGCTGCTGAAGCACTTCGTAACCAAGGGGCAATTGCAGTTCATGCGGCCTGCTCTCACGGACTTTTCACGGGTGGAGCCATTGCTCGATTGATTCGATATGTCGATGGAGTCCATGCGACAGGTTCGTTGTCAAATCCACGCGATGTAATCTCCGGCGGCCCGGCACTAGCACGCGGCGTAAATGAATTGTTTGAACGGCTTGATTGGAAGCTATGAACTCGCAGTAACCCTTTAATTAATTTTAATACTTGCTTTATTCCCCTAAATCATGTTGAAATGAGCAGTTGATTCTTTCCGTCGTGTTTATATCCGTGAGGTTGTGCGGAGAAACGCCCTTACAAGAGGAGAGAGTGATTCCAGTGACTGTCCACGTGCAATTTGAAACCCCAGAAGAAGTATCGAACAAGATCTACGACATGCTACAAGCCAATTCCAATGGCCGCATTAAGAAAGGTAGCAATGAAGTGACAAAGACCGCTGAACGCGGAACTGCACAATTCATTATTCTTGCAGAAGATGTTAACCCCCCTGAACTCCTTGCTCACGTTCCACTTATCTGTGCTGAGAAAGATATCCCATTCGGATATGTCCCTTCACAAGAACACCTTGCACAAGCTGCTGGACTTCCAGCAGGTGTGAAAGCAGCGTCCATTGCCGTTATGGAAATTAACAAAGGCGCTAAAGAACTATTCGATCAAATTATTGAAGCCATCAATGGCCTCAAAGCTTGAACTTAACCTTGGAGATGACAAATATGAGTGAAGAACTTGGTGGATGGCCTGCTGAAGTCGTCGAAATTGTCGGTCGAACCGGTATGACAGGCGAAGCAACTCAAGTCAAAGTACGTGTAAACGATGCTCCAAATCCTCGTGACGTTGGAAGAATCATTTCACGCAACGTTTTGGGTCCAATTCGAGTGGGCGACATTTTGATGCTCAAGGACACTGGCCGAGAAGCCCGTAAGTTGAATGCACGGTGATGAATATGCCTGAACGAAGAATCTGTAATTTCTCTGGCGAAGAGATCGAACCTGGTACAGGAATGATGTTTGTCCGTCGAGACGGTAGCGTCTTGTGGTTCAAGAACTCCAAGGCTCGCAAGAACATGGTCATCCTCAAGCGTAACTCCCGTCGTGTCAAGTGGACTCGACACTACGTCAAGGGCGGCATTTGAGCCTCTTTGAACTCTTTACCCGGCTCTGTTGCCTGTTTTTAAAAAAGAAAAGAGTGCAACTGCTGTTGTGATTATTCCGTATGGCTCATAAAGGGGAGTCAAGTGGGCTGAATCGGTGAACATAATGGAAACGACCTATATCATGATCAAGCCCGACGGCGTACAACGAGGACTTATTGCAGAAATTTTGGGGCGCTTTGAACGCAAAGGCCTCAAACTCGTTGGACTCAAGTCTGTTGTACCAAGCAGAGAAACCGCTGAAACTCACTACGCAGTTCACGCAGAACGCCCTTTTTATCCTGGACTCATTAATTTCGTAACCTCCGGCCCTGTTGTATGCATGGCTTGGTCAGGAAAAGACGCTATCGCAGTTGCTCGCACCCTCATTGGCTCAACCAATGGTCGTGAAGCTGCACCTGGTACAATCCGAGGCGACTTCGGAATGGATATGGGCTTCAACATGATTCACGGCTCCGATGCAGCAGATACCGCTGAGTTTGAACTTGGACTTTGGTTCCCTGAAGGTTTGATGGATTGGGAACAAACCATCACATCATGGGTTTATGAATAACTCGAATCATACTGTAGTTGATTCACATGCCTGATGAAGAGAATGAATCCCTTGAGGACATCGGGGAAACACTTCGTCAACCGATTGTGGCAGTAACTGGTCACGTTGACCATGGAAAAACAAGTTTGCTCGATTTGCTCCGTTCGATTGGCGGGAACAAGACCAACGTGATGAACCGCGAAGCCGGGGGAATTACACAAGAACTCGGCGTGACCAATGTACCGTCGGAATTACTTGTCAAAGCGATTCAAACAATGCCGTTTAAGGAAAAGCCTACCTTTGAAAGCCCTGGAATCATATTTCTTGATACCCCTGGCCACGAATCATTTAGTTCAATTCGAACCCGAAGCGGTAATGTAGCAGACATAGCGATTCTGATTGTCGACCTCGTAGAGGGGTTCAAGCCTCAAACAATTCAAAGTATTCAACTTCTTGAACAAAATAATATCCCCTTCATCATCGTTGGAAATAAAATCGACCGAATCCACCGTTGGGAATCAAAGCGTGGAAGATCTTCTTGGCAATCGTGGAATGAGCAGACCAAAGATGCAACGGATATGGCAGATGAATATTACTACAAACTCCTTGGCCAAGTTGCTTCACATTCGAAATTTAATCTTGCAAAATATTGGGAAGGTATCAAAGAATTTGACATCCATAACGACCGCCTCTTTGTCCCAATGAGTGCGAAAGAGGGCGAAGGTTTGCAGGATTTACTGTTCGTCATCCTTGCAATGGCAGAGAAATTTACTCGTGAAGATTTGGTGATTCACCATGAAGACATGGCTGAAGGTTATGTTTTAGAATCACGGGAAGAAATCGGAGTTGGAAAGACCATCGATATTATTCTCACCAAAGGAACCATTCACGTGGGCGATGGTGTTGCTTACAATTCGAATGAAGGCCCTATGGCTGATTCAGAGTTCGCCCAAGACTCGAGCAGTGTTCGTATTCGGTCGATTCGCAGACCGATTGGCATGACCGAAATGCGGGATGCTGGGAAGCGCTGGGAAAATGTAGAGCATGCATCCGCAGCATCTGGGCTAAAATTAGTCATCCCGAACATGAAGGAAATTCATATTGGGAGTAAAATATTCTTCCCTAAACCTGAAGATGATTTGGAATCAATCATCACAGAAATGAAACAGGAGAATAAGCGAATTCGCGATGAAGCACCGATTATGTGTAGTATCTGTAATGAAGTACTGTCAAGAAAGAACTTTTCCAAAATACATACAAATCCAAATGCACAAGAACCAGGGTTTTCAATCGGTTGCCAAGCTGCACGGGAAGTACGTGAAGGTGCTGTGGTGAAAGCCAGAACATTTGGCGGACTCGAAGCAGTTCTTTACGAACTCATCAAACGGAAAATTCCAATCAGTCATGCGGAAGTTGGACCAGTTAACAAGCGTGATATGCGGGAAGTTCTCACCACTAAAAACGATGAACATAAATTTCTGATCGCTCTTGCCGTCAAAGGGAATGCTCAGGTAGAAAAGGAATTGAAAGATGCTGTTAAATCGAAAGATGCCCCTGATTTCCATTATGTTCAAGGCGATATTATCTACCAGATTATGGACCAAATCGATGAACTTATCGAAGTGATTCAGGAACAAGCGGCTGCTGCAAATACTGGCCCTGTGTTCAGGCCTGCACAGATTCGATACCTCAACATGTCATTCAAGGACAAACCTGCTGTTTTCGGGATTCAAGTGCTCAAGGGCCAAATCCGAGTCGGACAAGAACTCCTCCGAAACGATGGCTCTGGTCGAACCCTTGGCAAGATTCACTCGATCGGTACCGAAGGGCAGAAGGTGGCCCATGAAGGCGAGAAAGTCCCTATTCAAGTCAATATCCGGTTTTCACGTAGCAACGTTACAAATGATGAAGAATTCTTTGGAAATGTTACCGAAGACGATTCTAAAAATATGAAAAAAGTCGCTCTCAGTGAATCGGAAAAGGACGCGTTTGTTGAAATTGTTCGAATACATCGCGATATCCTCGAAGAATACAGTTATGGCTTCGGATGGAAGCCTTAGTGGCTCAATTGATTTGGTCAAAGCAACTGTTTTCGTTGACTTAACTCCACCTCACATTCATATATGGATAGGGTAGGTTGTTTGAATGTCCTCGGAGGCAACACACATGGAAGCTGGTTTAACAGGAGCACCCGCAATGGGTCAAAACCCCGCCGCACAAGACCTAATAGGCACTGTTTCTGCTATTTCGCACAGTTTAATGAGCGAAGTAGGAAAGGTAATTATTGGTAAACCACAGAACCTACGATGGGTTACCATCGGAATCTTATCGAACGGCAATATGTTGCTTGAAGATTTCCCAGGTTTGGCCAAGACGTTGCTTGCAAATACGTTTGCTCGAGCCCTTGGATGTAAGTTCAAGCGTGTCCAATTCACTCCGGATTTGCTCCCGTCTGATGTCATGGGCACCTACATGTATGACCAAAAATCTGGTGAATTCAAACTACGAGCAGGTCCACTCTTTTCCAATATTCTACTCGCTGACGAAATTAACCGTGCACCACCAAAGACGCAAGCTGCTTTGCTTGAAGCAATGGAAGAAAAGCAAGTGACCATTGAAGGAATCACTCACAAACTCCCGGCACCATTCGTCGTATTGGCAACTCAAAACCCAATCGAACAAGAAGGAACATATCCACTGCCTGAAGCACAAATGGACCGTTTCTTGATGAAGATGAGCATGGGATACCCTGACCGTCCACAAGAAAAAGCGATTCTCGCTCGACGTAAACTACGTGGAAAGGATGGGCACGATATCGAACAAATCACCTCTCCAAAGAAGGTGGTTGCTATGCAAAAAGCATTGGAAACAGTCCACGTTGACCCTGCAATTCTCTCCTACATCGTTGAAATCGTTCAATGCACTCGGGAAGATCATCGAGTGACCAACGGAGCATCACCACGTGCATCACAAGCTTTGTTCAAGACTGGACGAGCTGCTGCTGCGATTGCTGGCCGAAACTATGTCATCCCAGACGATATCAAAGATATTGCTTTGCAAATTATCTCACACCGTATCAACATGAAGCCTGAAGCAAAAATCCGAGGGATTACTGGCATGCACATTGTTCGAAAAATTCTCTCCGAAGTCCCCGTACCTGTCATTCAACCTGTTTGATGTTCACTGCGAGAGGGCCTGCATTGAAAGGGGAAGACCGTTCTCCTACAATTTGTCGGAGGAGGTGTTAAGTTGAATCCCTACAAGATGGTCGTTGCAGTCGCAAATCAGAAAGGCGGATGCGCAAAAACCACCACCGCTGTGAATCTCGCTGCTGCTTTGGCCAAAGGTTCGCCACGCCAAGGACTTCCAAAAGCAAAGGTTCTGCTTATCGATCTTGACCCTCAAGGCAATTGTGCAACATCCTTTGGTGTTGAAAAGAAAAACATCAAGAAAACTGCATATGATTTACTTGCCAATGACTCAGGAGAAGATTTGCCGTTAATGGAAGAATACCTGATTGGACCAGAAGAACTCACGCAATCGATGCGAGATGCCTGGAGTCTTCGTAACAATAACAAGAAAGCACCTGACAACCTCTCAGTTGGACATTTGTGGCTTCTACCCAGTGACATCCATCTCTCTGGAGCTGAAATTGAACTGAGTCACAAGATTGGCCGGGAAACTCGGCTAAGAGAAGCCTTGATGCCAATCATCGACCAGTTCGATTACATCATTATTGACACACCGCCTTCTTTGGGTTTACTTTCGATCAACGCTATGTGTGCAGCGAACTGGGTCATGGTACCTGTTCAAGCAGAATATTATGCGCTTGAAGGTTTCAGTATGTTGATGAATTCAATAAAAATGATTCAACGTCGTATTAATCGGAACTTGAAGATTTTCGGGATTGCAATGACCATGGTCGACGCACGCTCAAAACTAAGTCGCCATGTGTGCGATGAAGTCAACCGAAAGATGCCAAATAAATTATTCAAAACCACGGTGCGTCGTTTGGTAAAAGTAGCAGAAGCGCCATGGAGTGGAGCACCGACGGTGCTTCTCAACAAGCCTACGAACTCAGGTGCAGGTGCTGGATCTTTGGAATACTGGACCTTATCGAAGGAATTCCATCAACGCGTTATCGAAATGCGCAGAGAATTTGGCGTCAATGAAGATCCGAGGCTTTTACTCGATCGGAAAAACAGCTGAAGTTCTGTTTGAAGAAGCACTTTACCCTTTGAAAACGATGTTTCACTGCATCAACTGTTCGGACAGGTTAAGTAGGCTATAGAACAAAGAGGGTTCGGGATAGGCATGACAGGTGAAGGGATGACCTCGGTCAGTGTGAGTTACGAAGTTCGAAGACAACTCAACACAATGCGAACGATGAGTGGACACAAGAGTGTCAATGAACTGCTAACAGACGTGGTACGGGCCCACAAAATTTCGATGATGAACGGCGAAATTGAAACGCTACGTGAACGCATGAAGGCAGTTGCTGATGTCGAGATTGAACATCTCGTTGACCGGCTTAATCTCGCCCCATTCAAGGTCTGATTGTCATGATGGAATGGCGCCCAAAGGGCTATCAATTCGATACCAAAAATTTGGTACGGGCCTTGTTCAGTGAAGAAACTGATGAAGGTAAATTACTCGAAGCTGCTGCATGTGGCTATGTTGAGATTTTTGCGCGCTCCAGTGCTTGGAATGGCGTCTTGTGGCTGATAATGAACACACTAAAGCAAGATGGAAAGCCAGTCTATACTGGTGAAGAACTCGGGGCACTACGTGAATCTTTACCCATTGTTTGGCGCTAATTATCAAAACGGTCCGGCTCCCCATTTGGGAGAACGCAATCTCATTGGTTCTTATCGAGCCATTCTTGTCCATACCATTTCCATTGGTCCATAGTCCAGCCTTCAGGGAGGCCACTCTTTGGCAATGGCGGTCCTTCTGATGGCGAATCTACTACTTCTGGCTCAGGAGTGGGCGCAGTTGTTTCGACCCCGGCAATCGATTCCAGGCTGTCTTCATCGCCATAGAGGCTTGCAGCATCGATGGTGTTTGATTCTGAATCTTCTTCTGGCAAACCATCATCCTCAATTGTGAAATCAAGACTTGCCACGTCATCATCCCAGGCTGAATCTGATTCAATGCCGCCATGTGCAGAAAGACCTGCTGTACCTTCAAGCGCTTCATTTTCAGCAGATTTGTTTTCTTCAGGAATATACGGAACTCCGTACATCTTGACAAGTGAACTGCTTTTTCGGCGTTTCATGATAAGGCCTACAATAAGAATCACAACTGAAAGGAGAACAAATGCCCCACCTCCCCACATAGCTACTTGTTTGACTGTATCTGAATCGACTTGGTTTGTATCGAGTAAGCCGGCATTTTTACTGGCATTCCAAGCAGCGAAACTCAAATCTGGATCGCTTTCAGCCTTGTCTCGAGTGAGATAGGTCTGATATTCAGCACTACGCCATCCTTGACAAGGAAGTGAGATGTCATCGAAGTTAAGCATGCAATGATCTTCTTCGGTTTGAACAAGAGGTCGAGTGTCATCATAGTCACTGTTTGAGCCTACACCGTCATTGTCTCCATCGAAATATTCATTCGGGTCATTCTCCATGTTTTGAGACTCTGTCACATCAACCCAGCCATCGCCATCACTGTCTTCACAACCATACGATGGTACTTCGATGTAACCGATTGCTGCAGATGTATTCACAATCCAAGCTTTGGTTGAGTTACCGGCCTTCCAATTGCAATCATCAGGGGATGCGCCAGTGATGTTGTCACCGTAACCATCACCATCACCGTCTCTCCATTGGGTACTTTGCTGTGGTAGAGCATCAGCGCCCTGTGCAATCGTCCAATCAGCGGAGGGGTTGGAATAGCCATCGAGATCTGAATCAAGGCATCCAAAACGATCTGCATTGGAGAAGCCGTTGGTGTTTGGGCATGCGTCAGGAGTGATGCCGTTCGGATTATCTCCGTAACCATCTTGATCAGAATCATACCATTGTGTTTGTTCGTTCTTGAACTTATCACCTTCAAGGCCATTTGCGTTATCGCCATAGCCATCTCCATCAGAATCGGCCCATTGCTCATTGTTATTCGGGAAAGCATCACCGTTCACGCCGTCTACATTATCGCCATAACCATCAGCATCTGCATCGGCCCATTGGGTAGGTTCAGTTGGAAACATATCTCCAAGGTAGCCGTTGGGGTTATCTCCATAGCCGTCTCCATCAGCATCAGCCCATTGAGTAAACTCCATTGGAAACGCGTCAGTTTGGTCGGTAACACCATCTCCATCCGTATCAACATCATACAGTCTGATTTTGGAAGTGGTCGGACTGGAGGTGACAATGTAAATTTCGCCTGTGAATGCCTCTTTTGAACCAATCACTTTCCCCGAAGATGCATAGGTGTCTCCTTCAGTGAATCCAGTAACGTCAACTTGTGTTAACTTACCATTTTGAGTTCCAACATGATAGGTTAGGTTGTCGTATTCCTCTAATGAAACAATAGAACTGCCATGGGATAAAGAAAGCGTTTCAACAGCCCAACTCGTCGTGTCATAACGATACAATATTCCATTTGCAGTTCCTACAAGTAAATCTCCATTATGATCTTCCATGACCACATTGACAATTGCTGAAGATTCTGCTAAGTTTGTCAAAGCGACTCCGTCATTGGAAGAAACGTGAACTTTTTTATCGTAAGCACCCATGACAATTCGCCCGTCTGAAAGAATTTCAAAAGCACTGAAACCGGTTTGGATTTGAGGAGAAAGAACACCGGTTAAGGCCCTCAGAATCGTATTCTTCAGCACGACGGCGTCCCGCATAGTAAGCCAACCAAAGGTCGCCTTCGGCATCCCAATCTGCATCGTTCACTGCATCAGAAGTTGTGATGGCTCGATTTGCAATTTGAAGGTCCATATGAACAATATACACGCCAGAATCGTGACAAATAACTGCGAGTTGTTGGGCTGCATCTAAACGAGCACCATTTGTGCTGACGTTCAAATCAAGTTGCCATTGAGGTATGAGGTATCCATTAACAAAACTGTTAACGCTCACATTTCCTTCGTCATCAACCGTTAAAATAGACCCATCATACATCTGTTTCCAATATACGAAACTCGGTTGAATTTGTTGAGTATAGCCTGCATCGACGAGTGTTGAATTCGATGCAGAAACGAGAGGGATGACTGTAGCAACGGGTAACATCAATGCTGCAATAAGAAGAACCAGCAATCTCTTCATAGCAATCCGAGAACCTCAATCAATATGAAGCGTGCCCTTGATGGCATCAAACTGTCTTTGACTTCATTCTTCTTCCATTCCGGCATCTTCGTTCTCAGAACGAACTTGAACTGGAGGTTTAAGTTTGAGTGGAGTCAACTTTTGAACCGGTTTGAGCGTGGTCGTTTCAACTGCTTGTGGTTTAGTTCCCCGCTTTGATTGAGGTGGAGAGCCGCGTTTTGCCTGAGGAATCAATCGATTCAGTTGTGGAGTCAATGTGGTCGTCTTCACAGGCACTGGAGTTTCAAGAGCTTGTAGCACCGTAGTAATCGGACGCAATGTAGCCGACATGTCTTGCTCTTGAGGTTCTTCAGCAACAGATTCGATTTCAATTTCTGGAACTGACTCTGCAATTTGTTCAACAATTGGTTCAGCAACTTGCTCCATTTGAGTTTCAGGCTCAGGTGAGGCAATCGGCTGTAGTGGTGCCCGAACGAGTTTCTGAACCGGCTGTGGGAGGGATGGTTCGGAACCTGCTCCGAGAGGTGCTTTGACGGGTCTTGTAAGAGGTATGTTGCTTGGAGCAAGTGGTTTGGAACTTGTCATCGGACTTCGCATTCCACTCAAGCCCATACGTGCTTGGGGTGCTTGTTGTTGGTTACCAAGAGGGCCGCGCATTTGTCGGCCACCACTTGAACCAAGGGCATCAGGCCGAGCACCAAGAGAACTCGGATTGACATCACCGCTAACAGCAGGAGCGCTTTGTCCGGAGATTGATTGCATCCACATTTGCCGCTTTTCAGCACGAGTGTCAGTCGATTGCAGGTCACGGAATTCTGCTTCACGGGTTTTAATATCCGTTTCAGCAGTGTCAATTTCACCTTCAATTTGTGTTGAGATAGCCGTTCGCATCTGATCTTCTGCCATTTCCTTGAAGGCATCCATCTTTTCACTCAAGCCCTGTAGACGAGTTCGGATTTCTGCTCTCTTTAAGCCAAGTTGCGCTTCAATTTCTGCACGGATATGTGTTTCACGCTTACGAACATCGATGAGAGCTTTGTTGCGCATGATTTCTTCACGCTTGTCGAGTTGACGTTCAAGTTGAGTAGCAACTTCCTCTTCCTTTCGTGTTCGGAATTCGTTGAGGCGCTCTTCCATATCAACTTCGAGTTCAAGTGAAGTTTCTTCTTTGAGAAGGTCAAGATCAGTTTCGAATGTTAGGCGTTCGTTACGAAGGCCCGCATCGACTTCAGACATGATTGCTTTACGAGCAGATGCTTCTCGAGATTGGAATTCTAACTCGAGGCGTTCAGACCAATCAACCTTCTTTGAATCGTATTGGCCTTCAAGTTGTTCGCGTAATTCTGCTTCACGTTCATATCGGAAACGAGCAAGGCGATTTTGAATTTCAGCTTCACGAGCATTTCGATAACTGCTGAATTCATCATCCATTCGAACTTCAAGTTCTGCTTCAACATCGGTTTTGAGTGAACGGGAAATATCGTCAACTGCTTTCGAGAAAGTAATGTCATACTTTTCACGTAGACGAGATTTACGTTCTGAGAGTCTTTCGGCATGCCGTGCTTGTAATTGCTGTTCAATTTCAACTCGAAGTTCATCACGTCGGCGTGCGATGGCCAATTCAACATCTTCACGCATTCGCTCTTCAAGGTCATCGGTTTCTTGACGAAGACGTCCTTCAAGTTCCATTTGTAGTTGCTCAGCAATGTCTTCTTCAAGTCGGAGGCTACGACGTTCATATTCGGCTTTCAGTCGTGCTTCACGTTGCTTCAATCGAGTGCGTAATTGTTGTTCGAGACGAGTTCGGATACCACGTCGCAATTGCTCTTCGCGCTCTTCAAGACGGGCTGCATGGCCCTCTTCAAGTCGTGTGATTTCAGAAACTTCCATTTCTTTGAATCGTTCTTCCATCTCATGTTCGATGTTTGCTTCAATTTCTCGGACTCGACGCTGTAATTCTTGATTGTATTCCATTGCAAGTCTTTCTTTTTGGATCTCAAGACGTTGGCGATGCTCGTCCTGAAGTTGTGTTTCAATTTGAGACTTCAGTTGAGATTTATGTTCCTCAAGCCGGCGGTCTTGTTCGACATCCAGTTTGTCTTGGAGTGACTCGAGTTTTCGATTAAGTCTTAATTCCAGTTCATCCCGCATTCGAGATTCTTCTCGAGCTAATGAATCTCGTTCAAGTGTACTCAAATCATTTTCCATTTCAACTCTCATCTCTTTCTCAAGAGAATCGAGTGTGAGTTCATGTTGTAACGCTAAATCATTGGCCAAGGATTCTTGCATGGCAACGACACGTTCGGTGATTGCTTGTTGACGGATACGTCGTTCACGACGTAAATCGGCTCGTAACCTCTCTTCTTGTCGGAAACGTGCACTTGTCATTGTTGCTTGATCGAGGGAGGAGGTAGCGGTCGAAGTGAACTGGGAACGAAGTGCTGAAAGAGAGACTTTGTCAGCGTTTTCACGCTTCTTTCGAGCAGTTTCAAGGGCCTCACTACCGTTGCTTGCGCTCATTCCCATCGTATCCCATCCAATGGTTCATCCACCTCTCATCATAGATAAGGAGCGCGACACGAACGCGAGGCTTCAAGGCTATTTCTGGAGGTTATGCGACCGACCAAGTTGCTTGAATTTACTTCCAACACTACGAGAGTAGGAAAGGGGTGACTTTGACGCCTTTGTTCAAATTCAATCATTCAAAACGTAACTTTGAAAGTTGTATCGCAAGCTGGACACTCGATTTGTCGCTCACCCGGACGGCGTTTCATACGTAATTGACGATCGCATCCTGGACAAGAGATTTCTACACGAGCCACGGTTGGAACGAGAGTGAAGTGGCATGAACAGGTTGCACATTTCAAATGTGCAGGGCGTTTGTTGACGCCGACGACAAGTACTTTTCCACAATCGGGGCAACCAATCTTTTCTTCGGCCCATTTCTTTCGAGTAATTGGGTGGTCGATTCGAACCCGCGCATGGCATAATGTACACCGAACTTCACCAAGTTCATTTGGCAACAATCCGTCACACTTTGGACATGAAAGTGGCGGAGGAGAGACTCGAGATTCGACTGTTAATTCTTCGCCCATGGTCTCCGCTCCGGTTCTCTCTTCTTGAGGTATTTGCTATCTGAATGCCTCAATCACTTTTTATTTGCAATCAAAGCAATTCTCACTGGTAAAAAGTTCCAAGGTAAATCCAGTTCAATTCCATGCTCTTTGGCTAATATTTGGAGCATGAGTTTCGCCCCTACTTGGTCCCTGGAACCTTCAAGCTGAATGATATGTATCTCTCCACCTTCAACAACAGCATCAGCAAGTGTCTCAGGGAGTAAAGAAAGGTCTCCAGGTACGACTGAAGTCAGTGTTGTCATAGGACGGTCAATTGATGGTGAAAGGATTTCAGGTAAATCAATGTGTGTCGTTTTTTTCCACCATCGTGAACGTCCGGCGTCACGATGATTTTCAACTAAGTTCAACGATGCTAATTTTTTCAAGTGATGATAAAGATTGTAACGTTCAACATTCACTTCGGCTTGAAGTTGAACTGTACTCATTTCTTCTTTGTTTGCCAAAGCGATATACAATGCTCGGCGAGTTGGGTGGGCGAGTGCGGTTGTGACTGGGTCTGCTCGAACTCGTGCCATCTCCTCACCGTTTGGGCAGAACCCCCTCTCCGGTTTGAAGATGCCGCGTAAAGTAAGCGATTTGAGAACTCAGGCGGGAAGATATCTCATTTTGAGAAGTTCAAACGCTTCTTTTGTATCCCGCCATAATGAGACAAAAATCGAGGAGAGAAGAGCAATAGCCCCTTCGCCTCCCGCAAGGCGTGCTCCATTCAAGATCACAAGAATGACCGATGCTTCATGAATGAGGACGCCAACCCAAAGTTCGTCATAGAGTTGTAGAATCACCGCTGCTACCAGCGAGAGTGTGATTCCTACGGTGATGATAAGATTGCCCAAGAGGATTCTTTGCGCTTGGCGTGCCAAGTCGATGAGGTCGGTAAGCATGAGAGGGTTATCACTTGGAATAAGTACGTCAGCTGCTTCAAGATTGACCGTTTCTCCAGTTCCTACTGCAACTCCTACATCGGCAATAGCAAGTGCGGCGGCATCATTGAAACCATCACCTACCATCATTGTGATGTGAGTTTGGGAACGGCTTTGCACCCATTGGACTTTTTGTTCAGGAGATAATCCGCCGTGAGCGGATGAGACTGGAAGCCCGACACTTTTGGCAAAGGCTGAAACTGCAGCTTGATGGTCACCTGATAGGATTTCAACATTGATTGAACGCTTCCTCAATCCTGCAATCAATTCCTTACTACCTGAATGGGTATCGTCATGAATGAAGGTAAACAATGCAATCCCTTCACCATCACGAACCAGAAGGCTTGCTCCATGACCTTTGGTTTCAGCTACACTGTATGCTTCTTGAAGTTCTTTTGGAACCTGAACGTTGAGTTGTTTTGAACGGTCGAACCGAATAAACATCACTTCTTTCCCACTGGCTCTGCCTTTAACACCTGCTTCAATATCCGAAAGTCCAATCACTTGTGAAGGAGATACTTGCTTCTCAAGAAGGTACTCCATCACCGAGAGGGCATAGGGGTGAGATGAACGGGCTTCAAGGCCGCCAGCGAGTTTCAATGCCGATGAGAGTTGACGCCCATTCGCCATGATGACCTCACCCAACCTCGGTTTTCCTGATGTCAGTGTACCTGTTTTATCGAGAAGAATATGGTTGACCTTTGAAAGACGTTCGATGACATCTCCTCCTCGGGCTATTGCTCCAAAATGAGCAGAACGTGAAAGGGCTGCTGCGTGAGGAACCGGGGTTGCAAGTAACAAAGCACACGGGCATGCAACAACCCAAATGAGTAAGATGACTTTCCAATCGTCAGGGAATAAGAAATACCAAATGACGATTGCACCGGTAAGAACAATTGGAACCCAGATGGCCGTAAAAAGTTCAATACTACTCTGCAATCGAGGAGGTTCTTCACGAAATGTATGAACAGCGTCAATTAATTCAGACAAGCGAGTATCCTCTCCGACTGCAATGACTTTGATGATGACTGGACCCCGAGCTAGAACGAGGCCTGCTTGTATTTCATCGCCTAATGAAACTTCAACAGGTACTGATTCTCCAGTCAATGGTGCCTTATCCAAAGAACCGTGACCTTCGGTAATCACTCCATCTGCAGGGATTAATTCGCCACTCCGCACCTCGATCAAATCACCAATTTGAATCAATTCAATCGGAACTGATTCATGTTCAGCCTCAGGATCTGGAAGTTCACAACCATCTGCGCCGAGAAGCGGGGCTGGGGAAGACATCTGCAAAGCAAAGGCGAGCGCTTTTTTAGGTTCTATTTTCTTAGGTTTGTTCCCCGTAACCCTCCGTGCAGTCCGAGGAAGACGGTCAAGGCCACCTTGCATTGCTTTTCGGGCTTTGACAAGTGCATCGCCTTCAAGGTGAGCTGTAAAGGCGACAAGAATCGCAACAACCAGTGCCTCTTCCCACATTCCAAGAACTGCTGCACCTATGACAGCCAAACTTGTCAGTACTTGAAATCCAAGTTGACGGTTACGAATACTGGCAAAGGCTTCTTTGAACATCTGCGAACCCCCGATAACCAATCCAGGTACTGCAATCAGTCCTATGAAAAAAGAAGAGAAGCCGATGAGTTCTCCGATAATAACCAACACCAAAAGAGGTAGTGCAATACCACCGCCGATTAAACGCCACTGATCAGGACGAATACGATAGGATTCTGCGGGAACATACTTGACGGGAGCACCTGTGACTTCTGAGATATATGAGTCGCGGAGTTTGAACAACTCTTGCGGTACATCAGGAGCGAATTGGAGAAGAATTCGCTCATCATCGGTGAATTCAACATCGAGGATTCCTGGTTGTTGACGGAAGATTTTCCCGAGTTTCCTTTGGTCGACACCGTTTCGGTGAGCAACTTGTGAACTTCGAACTCCTATGAGCTCATTGAACCCCACATCTGGGGCATGCCCAAGTGAACGTAGAACAGAAGAGGCTTGAGAGAGAGAACCGTGTTCAAGGTCAACGGTTAATTTGACCGTCCCGGCTGTCGCAGATACTGCTGTTTCAGTCACCTGGGGGAGCATGTTGAGTGCACGAGTGGCTTTACTCGCACAGTCAGGACAATCCATGCCCATCAGCGCCCATCCAATTTCGAATTGACCGGTCGCTTGTCGAATAATCACGGCATCAAGAATTTCTGCATCGAGGACTTCTTGCGAGGCTACAGATGGTTTTTTGGGCTTTTTTACACGAGGTTTTCGTGTGGCTTTTTCCGTTGCTTTGGGTGTTTCCAATACATCGTCATCATCAAGCGAGAGAAAAACCTCCTCATCGTTGCCTGTTGACATGATGTCTCCTCAAGTCCCCCCCTCAAGAATACATCCCTGCAAACAGGGTATATTGAGGTAAATCGGAGCGAAAATTGATGACACCCCCACGACGAGCAGATGGTATGGAGTGGCTACCGAAAGATTGGCATCCGAAGTTTGTCGCGGTCGATATCGATGGTACGCTCACCGATGACAAAAAACAACTTAACACGCGCGCCTTAGATGCGCTGCGACGACTCGAAGATGCGGGAATTCCAGTCATTTTAGCGACAGGAAATGTACGTGCGATTACCTACGGACTCTGGCGATTCCTCAAACTCACTGGTCCGATTTGCTGCGAGAATGGTGGTGTGCTTTGGCACCCATCCTTCGATGAGCCAATTTTCCAAGCCGATGGCTCTGAGGCAAAGCGGGCTGCTGAATGGCTCTCAACCGTCATGCCAATCAATGCGAAAGGAATCGAATCGAATCAATGGAGAGAAAGTGAATGGTGTCTCGAACCAAATGAAGATTTGGAACAGATCCGTACGAGACTCTCTGGAAGTGAGTGGTCGCATTTATCGGCACTCCGAACCGGATTTGCGATTCATTTGATGGAGCCTCATCTTTCGAAAGGGAGCGGACTGGAGATTATTCTCGACCGAATGGGATGGTCAAAAGAAGATATGCTCTGTGTTGGAGATGCACCAAATGACCTTTCGATGTTCGAAACCGCCCATTGGTCCGTCGCAGTCAAGGGTGCCTTCGACTCTGTTTCTGATGCAGCAGATGTTTGTTCACCTCATTTCCATGGCGATACGTTTGAGCCCTTAGTTGAAGCAATTCTCAAGGCACAAAAAGATTCGAAACAGTAGAGAACTCAAACATGCTGGTTCTTCAGTTGGATGAAGTGAATGATTTTTGATTCATTTGAACGCAGTCGGCCATAATAGCAGTACGAATAATAATTACTAAGTTGCGAATTATTAGTTTTCATTAAATAGTTAATATCGGTGGCCGTGCCATGCGAAGCAACAGTGTTCGAGCAATTTTTGTAAGTGCGATAATGATTTTATCCAGTTTGGCTGGATGCCTTGGGGATGAGGATATTCAAACCATTGAAGAAGCCACTGACATGACAAATGATGGAAACAATTCGACTGATATTGGAATGCTGGGTTCCGTGATGGTTTCTACATACCACGTCGGAGAACTCGTGAAAGCAATTGCTGGTGAACATGTCGACATGGAATACATGAGCCTTGACAACATCCCAGTCCACGATTACGAACCGTCAACATCAGATCTAATACGACTCCAAAACGCTGATGTGTTCTTTTACCACGGTTTAGGGCTCGAACCCTGGGTCGATGCAACGCTCGAATCCCTCGGTAGTGCTGCACCAACTTCAATCCAAGTCCACACAATGCATGATGGGGAAGAGACGCTTGATTACGAATCGTTGCTCGTATCAGATTTGTGCAAGACACTCTCCGTAGGACCATACGAAAATGTTGAACTTGCCGACGAAGAAGAACACGCAAACGATGCTGAA
Organism: uncultured Candidatus Poseidoniales archaeon; assembly: GCA_905182715.1. Classification (GTDB taxonomy): domain Archaea; phylum Thermoplasmatota; class Poseidoniia; order Poseidoniales; family Poseidoniaceae; genus MGIIa-L1. The sequence goes on along the minus strand of CAJJCP010000005.1, from coordinate 1,978 downwards.
ATTCACGCAGAATACACTGCGTACAACATCACGTTCCCTCATGAAGAAGGCGAAGACCATGCTGATGAGGACGGTCACGATGAAAACAATGAAACCGAAGTTCACGATGAACATTCAGATGAAGAAGGACACGAAGGGCATGCTCACATTGAAGCCGAAGAGACCATTTCCAACCCTACCGGATGTCCTGCTGATACAATGATCTCCATCTTCCACCTTGAAGAAGGCGAATATGTCATCGAATTTGATGCGGACCACCCTGAAGATTTCACAATGACTGTTCTCAAAATGCTCGGCGGTCACGCCCATCACGACCACGGTGACGAACATGATGACCATGGAGAAGATATTCACGGCGTCTGCCACAACATGGGCGACCATTCCAACAACGACATCGACAACCAAGCCGATTGCGAAGCTGCTGGCCACACCTGGATGGAAGAAGATGGCCATGATGACCATGAAGGCGACTACTGCCACGATACTTCATCGCACCAAAACACAAACCACACGACTGAGGAAGACTGTGAAGCTGCTGGCCACATGTGGATGGAAGATGACCACGACGACCACGCAGACCACGACGACCACGATGACCACCAAGGTCTTCTTACTCCTGAAGAAGCGCTCGAACAATTCGATATGAACAACGACAGCCACCTCTCTTGGGATGAATTCTGGAACTCTTGGGGAGATGACCACGACGACCACGGCGACGACCACGGCGAACATGAGGAAGACGATTCTTTCTGTTACAACACGGTCAGTCACGAAGTATCGATGGACAATGAAACAACATGCGGTCAGTACACTTACCTCGAAAACAGCACCATGCCAGACGGTTCATCCTTCACAGGATGCTACAACACTGGTACACACGTTGCGGCAAACTCAACTCAAGCAGAGTGTGAAGGTTACCTTTGGATCGAACTCGAACATCATGAAGAAGAAGGACATGACGAACATGAAGAAGAAGGACATGACGAACATGATGAAGAAGGACACGACGAACATGATTCTCATGATGAGGACTCAGCCGAAGAAATGTCTGAATTGATGGAAATGTTCAACCAATCAGATGTTGACGGTGATGCACTGCTCAACCTCAGCGAACTTGGTACATTCATCAACATGATGGAAGAACATGAACACCATGTTTCCGCAGAACACATGCTTGAAGATTACGATGCTGACGAAGACAGCCATCTTTCTTGGGATGAATTTTGGGCCGGTTGGAACATGAGCCACGACGCTCACGGCGACGACCACGGCGACGATCACGGCGAACATGAGGAAGACGATTCTTTCTGTTACAACACGGTCAGTCACGAAGTATCGATGGACAATGAAACAACATGCGGTCAGTACACTTACCTCGAAAACAGCACCATGCCAGACGGTTCATCCTTCACAGGATGCTACAACACTGGTACACACGTTGCGGCAAACTCAACTCAAGCAGAGTGTGAAGGTTACCTTTGGATCGAACTCGAACATCATGAAGAAGAAGGACATGACGAACATGAAGAAGAAGGACATGACGAACATGATGAAGAAGGACACGACGAACATGATGAAGAAGGACACGACGAACATGATGAACATGTTGAAATGAGTGCTGATGAAATCAAACAATTGTTCAACGCATCTGATGCTGATGGAAACCAACTTTTGAATGTCACAGAACTCATTGACTTCCTCGAAACGATGGAAGGACATGAGGAAGGACACGATGAACACGATGAACACCCTGCTGGTTTCGTTGAAATCCACATTAACGCTGAAGGCGACTATGGATTTGCTCTACCAATGGATGTTGAATTCCACATCTTGATGGCCGAGGGCGGCCATGATGATCATGCAGGTCATGATGACCATGCCGACGAAGACGGTGATGACCATGCTGACGAAGACGGTGATGACCATGCTGACGAAGACGGTGATGACCATGCTGACGAAGACGGTGATGACCACGCTG
>CAJJCP010000004.1 GCA_905182715.1 uncultured Candidatus Poseidoniales archaeon | reverse complement strand
CGGTTTGATGCCAAAGCCCAGAACCCATTGGGGTTTGAATTTGGGCAGAGAGTTGACCATCAATCACTTCGGCAGAAAAACTATTGGAAAAGAAATCATTCTGAATCTTTCCTCTCCAAAATACGGATACATATCCGTTGTAGGGTGTGTTGCTGATCAAATGATGAATCGTGGCATTCAATTGCACATATTCTCCTGAAATTATGCTCCAACCGGTTGTAAGTTCGCCTTTGACTGGCCCATCAATGTCTTGAAGGGGTTCGACGAGTATGGACATCTGTCGTTCTAAGACCCATTGCCCTTCTAAAACATGTACACTTGTCCCATCATAATCATCAATTTGAACTTCAAGATGGCCGATATCAATGTTCGAGTTGACAAAAGTCCAATCGACCTTACCAATGAAATGAATCACTAAACTCTCATTCTCAGTGGTTGCAAAGCATGAATTCTCAACTTGAATACGAGCATCCATCTCTTCACATGTATCCAAGTTGGTATTGTATCGCATCCCAAGTGTTTCATCGTTGCCAAGTTCAATTCGAACTTGGGCGATGTCAGAGAGGGAATTGCTGTCACTGACGATGACCTTCCATCCGACTTGACCGGTTGGTTCGAGCCGCTGAGCCCCACTTTCAGATGTTTCAAACAAAGGCTCAATCAAAGAAATATTTGCCTTCACGGGAGTTCGGCTCATCCAAGAGAGTAAACCATTGGTGGGGTAGATTTCTGCATTTCGAATGTTTTTACCGGCTAAGTTGGCCCCTTCGAGTGTGACGTGGACCATTTGATGGTCCGCGTTCGCTGTGTCGTTCACTGTCAAATTTAGCAGCCAAGAATCACCTGCTTGGGTAAATGTCAGAGGTGCTTGAACCGATTCATCGACAGAATATTGCCCATCGGCATCACTGTCATGAAGCGCTTCAATCCAAACAAAAGCTTGTACAGTAGCATCGTTAAATCCGCCAACATCATAGAATTCAAATTCAACATTCCGTGCAGCCATTTCATTGAGATAAGCCCCAGTGCTTGGCGATGTTGAAGTTTGAAGTGGAGCGTCCACATTCAGTATGAATTCCTTCGATGAAGGATTAACATTGAGGGTGAAATCGTCCTGCGTGCGTGCTTCAAGCCATATTCGAGCATCACCTGAACTGGAGTTTGGAAGGGTGTATGACATGACCGTTTCTTGCCCGGTTTGTAGCGTAAACCATTCACCCGTAGAATTGAACCATCCAAAGTTTGAGTGTTCTACATCGACATGTAACCTTCCTTCGATTACGCCATAAAGCAGTCGAGTCGCTGTTGAATTGAAACTATGATCGATGGTCACATCAAATTGAACTCCGTTGGGAAACACTTCTCCCGTCGAAACCTCGGGTCCACCTTGACTCGAAAAAGAGGATGAGTAATCGATGACATGTACATCGAGAATATTCTTGATTTCGATGGTGTCTGGACTTCTATATTTGGTTACATGAAGGCCATGCGTTTGAATCTCAAGTGCAAGGTAATCGCTTGGTAGTCCTTCTTCGATGGCAATACTCCATTTCATTTCATCCCCGTCAGGTGATGTTGAAACTTGGACGACCTCAATGTCACTCTGTTTCAATAAGCCATCGGAATCGTCGATGACAAATGCTTCAGTACCAGCATCCCATGTAATTTTTGCGGGATTACTGTTGGGTAAGGTGAGTCCGACACTGTTGGTAGAATGCAACAGCAGTGAATACGTTGAATTCGCAGCATAGGAGGAATGAAACGTCGTTAGTTCGATCGGCGCTGCATTCGGATGTAGGAAGACAGGGTGCTGTCCAAGAAGCGTTGATTCTTCAGAATATATTTTGACATCATCGAGGTTTGGTATTTTCCAATTATTGAGTTCATCGGTACTAAACTTAACACGATATTGGAAGAAGGAGTTTTCTTGCCCAACGAGCATCAATGAATGGTTTCCAACTTGGAAGTATTCTGAATTATTTCCGGGCCCCATGGGGAGCCAATAAGAAGTCTCCAGTAAACTCGAATCATCGCCAATCTTGTATTGTAATTCAAGCGATGTATCGGCAGCAGCAGTTCCAGATAACTGCAACCATACGGGAGATGAAGTTCCCATCTCTGTTTTTCGTAGATCTAATACATCGGATGTGACCCATCCATCATAGAACGAAGGATTCGTGAAATAAGCGGAAAGGCTGTGATAGTTTGTGCCCCAAGACGAGAAACGGTAGTTCGATGAATCTCCAGTTGCATATACAATTGTACCATTTGTCCCTGTGATGGTATGGTCGAACATGTTCACCGGTAGTTGTGAATGAACGCTCATGGCTCCAGTAAGTGGATTGTAACCATGGACATCATTTGAGATAGAATTGAATCCAGTGCCGATGATTCCTCCTGAAATAATAATTTCATCGTTGTGAATCGTCGACCCGTAGGCTGCAATTTCAAACGGTAATACGGAATGATTCATCCAAGTATCTGTCAACACATCGTACACTTCGGTATGGTTGGTTGGTGCGGTAACCGTTTGATTGAGAGAGGGTTTGAAATACGTCGCAATTCCACCCATTGCATACAGTTTCCCATGGTATTCAACAAGCGAAAAAGAATGCCGGGCAAGACTCATATTCGCCATCCTATCCCAAGTATCCGTATTGGTATTGTAGCGCATGAGTTGATTGGATGTGTCCGACCGGTCCTTACGGCTCACACCCCCAGCAACATAAATGAAATCTCCAACATCATCGACTCCCGCCAGACCAACACCATTCCCACTGGTCATTGAACTGCCTTCGCTCCAGGTTTCATTGACGGTGTTGAATATTTGTACAATTCCTTCGGAACGGATTTCGGGTGTGTCAAACGGATGGTAATCTCCAATTGTATAGACCTTATCTCCAACCGTTGTGCATCCAAAATACATTTGAGTCAAACTCATGATCGTTTGTCCCTCGTCCCAACTGGCATTCGTAATATCGTAGATTTCGAAACCATCAGTTGGTGTTTCATCACCAGTTTGGGTTGGGTTAAGATCAATGATGCCACCCATCAATAATATCTCATTTGAAGATTCGAGATGTACAGCACAAGCACCGGTTCGGTCATACATTGGTGGATTATTTGTGCTGGTTTGCCATGTAATTATTGGACGGTCTAACAGTACTTCTCCGGTTGCTTGTTCAATTGAAATATTACTTTGAAGGAATCCATCTGATTCATTAAAATCCACATCCATATGAAGACTTGGAGACACCTCTGGCTCCACCAGTTCGGAAGAGATCTCTTGAGACGGAAATGCAGTTTGCAGAGGTGTGAGTAGCATGATGGCCATCATCATAATCGCAGTAAACCTTCCGCGAAACCCACTGCTGTCCATATGTGCTGCTGATGCGGTCGCTTCAATACATTTACCCTTTGACGATTAATGACTCGTACAAGAGTTCAATAACGGTGGGAAAGAGTGGTTTGTGAATCAACCATAGATTCATTCGCTTTGGGGGTATGCGCCCTACGGAGGAGATTACTTTGTCACGTGAATACATCGCCCGAGACCCAAGAACTGGCCTCCCAATTGCTGTTGCAAAACAACGTAAGTCGGTGAAGAAAGCGAAAGTAGAAACGGGTCCATGGGTGGCACTTTCCGATGACGATGTGTTCTCGTTGCTTGAAGGTAAAACCGATTCGGTATCGGTTCGTTGGATGGACAAAACAATTTCTCTTGGAATCACGTATGCAATTCGTGCCTTAGGTCGGTTTCATGGCGCAAGGGTGCACCAAGCACATAGGTTTCTTCTCGCAAGTTTAGAATCCGATGCACCGGAAACCCGTATTGCAGGTTTGGAAGTCCTTCCTGAAGTCGCCATTCTCAAATCCGATGAACTCTTTGATTGGCTTTCTGTTATGCTCGATGACCAAGATGCGAATGTCCGTAAAGCAGCAAGCCGCTGTTTGACCTTGACCTCTCCCATATTCCCATCCGGAGTTTCATCAATATTATCCAATGAACTTCGCTCACCAGTACGGTATCGAATGGATGCGGCTTGGGCCGGATTATCTGGATTGTGTGATACTTGGCCTGAAGTCGTTGTCGACCACGTGGACTCGCTCTTACTCGAAGATGATATGCAACTGCGAAAGAAGGCCACTGCCTTACTCAAGAAGATTGTCAATAAAGGCGATTCGGCGGTATGGGACCTTATCTCTTGGTCTTTGAACGATGCAGAAGTCGAAGTACGACGTGTTGCGGCCAAGAACCTTCCAGCTCTTGCTCGTAAAGAATCTCGAATGGCGACCCTCTTCGCAGAACGTGCCCTTGTCGACTCGGACCCTGATGTGCGAATGAGTGCGATCAAAGCCATCCAAGTCTTGGACACCGACAATGGTCGAGCCAGAGACCTGGTCGTTCGTGGAACCACTTCCAAAGACCTCAAAGTTCGCTCGGCATGCGTTGAACTCCTGCCTCGGCTCTTTGGAGAAGAAGTTCTCAGAGCAATGGCTGAAGAATTGCTCAACACTGAAAAGGATGAGAAGATTATTGCTTCGCTTAAAGAAATGGTCTTCGATGCATCGCTGGAGGGGACAGAAGCACAAAAGAATGCGCAACTTGCCCCTGCTGCACCCGTTCCCACCTTGGACCGAGAGATTGCAGAGGCTCATGGCCATCGTGTTGGCTTAGAGCCTATTCGTCCTACAGAAACCCCAACTGCATCCAAAGAAAGTACTGGTGCGCCCGATAAAGATTCATCGAAGGGTCCAGATGTACCGTCAGGTGAATCAAAGACTCCACCGACCACTGCACCGGTTTATCGTGCTGTGAGTCAAGATGAAATGATGGGCTATGACGATGATTTTGAAGATGAAGACGCGGATGACGACGCAGATTATTTCTGATATATTCCCCATTCTCTGTTTCATTTTGTCAAGACCCATGTCGGTATGGTTAAGAAGGGAGCGTCAGTGGACCGATTGCTTAGAGGTGACTATGATGGTTGAAGCATTTAACGATAAGGCTGAGCAGTTCGAACGCTTGTGGGATGGAATCACCCCTAAAGGCATTAATAGAAACAAGTCCCTAAAGTTCCGCCAATACATTTTGGAACACGTTCGACAAACTCGTCGTCCTCTTACCCGTGACAATGCACGAAAGTACTGGATGGGTATCCTTCAAGCAGAAATCGCAGAACGCGATAACTACTGATTCCACTCGATTGGGTTGCCACCGTCTCGGCGACCTACTCGAAATACTGAGACGGAGATGATTACATGTTTACCAATACTCGCTTCGACTCTTGGGACCTTCCTCAACATTTACTTGACAGTCTTGAAAAGATTGGCTGGGAATGTGCTACTCAAGTCCAAAAAGATACAATTCCACTCGCCCGCTCCGGTAAAGACGTCATTGGACAAGCTCGTACTGGTTCAGGTAAAACCGCTGCATTTGGTTTGCCAATTCTTGAACGTTGCCAAGCAACAGGAGAACTCCAAGCATTGATTCTCACACCAACCCGTGAACTTGCAAACCAAGTTGCAGAAGAATTCCAAACCCTACAAGGTGAAAGTGGACTTTTGATTCAAACGGTCTATGGTGGAACTGACTTAGAAAAGCAAGCAAAGTCTCTCAGCAATGGTGTTGACATTATTGTTGGAACACCTGGCCGTGTGATGGACATGACCGAACGTGGGCATATCAATCTTGAATTACCTACTCTGTTCTGTCTGGATGAAGCAGATCGGATGCTCGACATGGGTTTCTTCCCAGATATCATGTGGGTTACAGAACGCATGAAGAACCGTGAACAGACGCTTCTCTTTTCAGCAACATTCCCTCAAGAGATTATTGACGCTGCTCATGAATTTATGAATGAGCCAGAGTTCATTCTCACTAACACAGAAGAATTAGATATTCCTCCTATCGATTTGTACAGCATTAACATTGGGCGCTCTAACAAACTTTGGGCTCTTGGAAGATTGATGTGCAGAATGAGTGAAGAGGACCAAACAATCATTTTCTGTAACACCAAGCGAATGGTTGACCTCGCGGTCCAGAGATTGAACAAACATCGCTTTGTGGTCGAAGGATTGCATGGTGATCTGAGTCAAAACCAACGTGAAAAGATTCTCAACCGTTTCAAAGAAGGTGAAGTCAAGACTATTGTAGCAACCGATGTTGCTGCCCGAGGAATTGACGTCGATGGAATTACTTTGGTAGTCAACTATGACTTGCCAGTGGATTTGGATTCATTCATTCACCGTGTTGGACGAACTGGCCGTATTGGTCGTAAGGGTGAGGCTTGGAGTTTAGTTTCTCGAGACGACGCTCCTCAACTTTCGAAAATCATGGCTACCTACGGATTGGACATCGTTGATACCGAGGCTCCTGAACTTCCAGATGGTATTGACCGTGACCCTGTTGCTCGTCAAGACGACTTTGGGGAAACTGCAGATGTCTTCGGATTTGTGACGCTTCAACTCGATATCGAACCCTCTGTGGCGGGCTCGTCTCGCTCGGTCGCCTCTTGGTTCCAGCGAGCACTTCGCTGTGATGAAATGGCTCTTGGAGATGTTCATTTTGACGATGGTTCGACTTTTATCAGTATTCACACCAGCAAGGTTGGTCTCGCTATCAAAGCGCTTCAAAAGCACGACATGGCAGGTCAACGAGTCACTGGAACTGTTTTTGAGTGAATCAATTCAACACAAGGAAGTTTATTCTTCCTCGGTTTCTGATTCAACACCGTTAACGACTGCTTTCTTCAAACTTGACTGATTGTTCTTTTTCCAAGAACCAGACTTTTGCTTATTATGACGTGATCGAGGAACTTTTTCCTCGGCTTCAACGATCACCATCGACTCTTCTTGACGCTTCGATTGTGGCCAATTCCCTTCTTCATCTGGTCGCTGAATTACGACAGAGGTTGCACCTACGACAACCAGGCCTATGGCAGAGAGAGACCAAGCATATCCGATTGCATCATCCCAACGATTCTGAGCTTGTCCACAGTCCGAGGATATGAGTTCAGAGAAATAACAGAAATCAAGCGTTTCTTTTGCAGCCATTGCTTCCTCATTTGAAGTCACATTGTGGGCAGCGAACAGCAACAGCATTACAGCCCCTGCGAGGAAATAGTAGTGCTTGGGTGACCACTGAGTTCGGAACTTTAATCGCCACTTTTCATCACCTGCATCATTCGACATGCTTGCATCAAGAGTTCGTGCAGGTCCTCCAACTCTCCAAAACCAAATGACCCACATGGTCACAAGTACGAGCAAAAATCCCCATTCATAGACTGCTGTATGGAAATTCCACATCCCAGAGAGGCACTCCGGTTGGTTTGGGTTCATCGTACAGTCATTCACTGCAATTGGGAAGAACATGACGAGACGCATGATGTTGAGAACATAGATGATGCTACACATGACGAGTATGGAACGGATTTTCAGTCGTTGCGGTACACCTTCAGTCATAGCGACCAGGGTCGATAAGAAGATCATTTCATGGACGCCCGCACATTCATCAGAGACATACAAGCCTACCGTGTCATAACTTCCAGGGAAATCTCGATGCAGAAAATCGATTCTTGTCATCCATCCATTATGGGTTGATAACGTCGAGGCAACATATTCCCCATCACTGTACAATAAATTGGTAATGGCATTCCATATCCATGCTTCAGTCACTTGTAAAGGTGCCAAAGTATCAGAGGGTTGAGTCAAAAACCAGTAAAATGCTTCAACGCACAGTAGCGCCAATGGAATTCGAGCATATCGAAGCCCGAGTTGAGCAACTTCAGACCAGTCCAAATCCTCTTTGGTAGAGGTGGACTTAGCATTCGTGCTCATGGCTTTGCGTAGGTGTTCCTCCTCATCAAGTTGCGGTTTATCTTTCGTCAACCACAGATTCACATGAAAGCCCCACCCATCATTTTCGATGGCCTTGAAAAGGATGATGGCCAGCGTATGTCATGGTCGGGGTCGTTTCCCTTGGTGAAGGGTCAATGGTTTCGCCAACTCATCAACTTAATGTCGTCGGTTTTTTTTGCCCAGTACCCGTTGCAGAAGCGAAAAAAGCTCTTTCGAATATGGATGTAGGCCAGATCCTCGAAGTCTTAGCAGATGACCCAGAAACAGTTCATGATATGCCCTTACTTACGGCGCGTGGAAGGAATCTTATCTTGTCTATCGAAGAAAAAGCAGGAGAACTTCGCTTTTTGATTGAGGTGATTGAATGACTGAAAACCCCCCCGTAGAATTAGTTGAAACCGATTCAGTTCCGAGTAAAGCAAAACTTCCAACAATACATGGTAACTTCCAAATTCGTGTCTTCCATGAAGCCTCGACTGGCTTTGACCATGTCGCACTTACACTTGGTAATATGGACGGTCCTGACCCAGTGATCGTGCGATTACATTCAGAATGCCTCACAGGTGATGTATTGGGTAGTCTTCGTTGTGATTGTGGTCCTCAACTTGATTCTGCTTTGAAAGCAATTGTAGAACGCGGCTGGGGTTGTTTACTCTATTTGCGCCAAGAAGGCAGAGGTATAGGACTTCATGCTAAAATCCAAGCATACCATCTCCAAGATCAAGGTGCAGATACGCTCGATGCTAATTTGATGCTGGGGCTACCTGCTGATGGTCGAGACTACAGTATTGCAGCGAGTATGCTTACTGCCCTGGATATTACGCATGTCAGTTTACTTTCGAATAATCCAAATAAGCGTGAACAACTCGAAAAGCATGGGATTAAGGTGGCGAATTTGATTCCACTTGTTGTCGGTGTTGGTGAACAAAACCGGTTCTATTTGGAGACCAAAGTTGAACGCATGGGTCATAAAATTGACCAAGATCAACTGGATAGAAATTAAAGGGGCCGTGACCGAGAATCGAACTCGGGCTGGCAGAACCACAATCTGCCGTGCTAACCCCTACACCATCACAGCCATGAGAGGTAAGTCGCGGTCATTGGCGTGGTATTTCAATAATCCGTAGAGCGTATCATACTTTCAAACCATGAATCAGTGAAACACGTCACCCTCTTATTCAAGTGTATTCGCTGGCCTCGTCAGTACATGCGTACAACAAAGCCGAGTCATTCCGTCGTTCTTTTTATGTTGTTTTTGTTACTCTTGGCGCCGTACAGTGCTGTTTCTTCTCGTTCAGTGCATCAAACGAACACCGTCGAAATATTCCCTGAAGGCGACTTCACCCAACCTTCGAATTGGACACTTGGTGCTTTTACTTCCTTTTCTGAAGACCCTGCAACCTACACTGACGCAATGGTGGCCGATCAACGTCTCACCATGGTTCACCATCGTCCATTGAATCAAGACAGTATGACATTTTGGGCTCAATCCTCGCCAACCGATTCAAATAACTCAATCGGTACTCCTGATGGGGCAACATCGTGGTCAACTGGCCCCGAGATTCAATTGTCTTCGTTCAATGCTTTCGGTTCTACGGACTATGAGGTTCTTGGGGTTGCAGTCGTGGTTGCTTTTTCAGTGCCTGACCAGTTATACCAAGATTCAGTTCGGATTTCACTTAATTACGACGGTCAATACGAATCTTTAACCACCTTTTCACACACCCAAACTGCTTTGGATTATCTTTCGACTGCATGGTCGTACAATGTTTCTGACCTCGCCACTTGGGATTGGGACATCATTCAAAACTCAGTAATCACATTGGATTATGTGTCTGTTGGTTCAACTGATGATTCTCAACTCAATGTTGATGCTGTCGGAATACAAGTCATCATGCAAACACCATGGTATGGTGGTGAATATGGTTCTGCACAAGCTCAATTCACCGGTCATGACATGCCAGTGATTGGACTTGACTTGATGTCTGGAACCTCCGATAACATGGCGTTTGCAGACTGCGGCCTACAATCAAGTGTTTCGGGTACATCTGGAACATGGACAAGTGAAATTATTGAAACGCCTCCGAATCAACGCATTGGTAGAGTACACTACACTTTAGAAAATGAATCCCTCGATGATGTTGGATTGGAATATTCTTTTTCAGATGACGGCGTATCCTTCTCTGAATTTGCCTCGATGGGTGAACATATGCTTCTCCCCGACCATTCATTTACCCAACTTCGAATTTCCACCATCGATGCATGCATCTCGACATTCACTGTTGATGTCAATGACCCGACACTTTCGTTACAAAGTCGAATCTTTGGTGATGTTGACGGTTTAGATTCAGTTTACTCTCGTTGGCTTCTTTTCGTTAATGATGAACTGGTCACGAATCAACCAGTGGCGTTATCACCCTCATTGGCCCTTTCCTTCCCGATCGGTAAGCACATGTCTGCGGGGGATACATCGGTCAAAGTTGAATTGAAAACATGGTTCACTTGGGATTCACTTGGAAATGCCAGTACAACTGCCCTCGAGGTTACATCGATTGCCGTTACAGGCGGCTATGAGGTCGATTGGGATGAAGACCCAGTCTGTCTTCCTGTTGGCGACCAATTCTTGACTGAAGACGGCGGTGGTCGCATTTTACCATTCTTGTATCGCTGTACCGATGACCGTACGACCTACGAAAACCTCCAAGTTAGTTTTTCGAATTCCAATCCTGACTTGGTAGTTGTTGACTTAACAGAAGGCGATATTCGCCTCTCACTTCAATCGGAATCTTCCGGACAAGCCACGATTCAAACAACTGTCACTGATGTTGCCGGAAATACTTGGGTTGAGACTTTTATTGCCAATGTGCAAAACATTGATGATGCACCTGTACTGCAAGAATTCCAGTCTTTAGTTCCCGTTGAATTATCAATTCCTACCGAGATTTCTTTTGATTATTCAGATGTTGACTCATCAGGACTAACAGCATCGTCAAATCGTTCATGGGTTACAGTCGATGTCTTCAACAAAACATTGACCGTCAATGCACCTACGCCTGGCTTTTCATCAGTACTGATCTCTCTATGCGATCAAACTTCATGCCATGAGAGAATCTTAGACCTTGAAGTTCTCGCTCTTCCAGACCTCTATGTCGAAGAGATTGATGTCGGGACTGATGTTATTCGTTCGGGTGATATTGTTTCAATTCGAGTTCTTGTTCGAAACATTGGACAAGCTGAAGCGAGTATGATCTCAGTTCGCTGTGAGGCGAATTCTGAATTGATTGATTTTGAAACATTACCTTCACTGCAACCTGGTACTGTTGCCTATGTGACATGTGATTGGCGAGTTCCCGATGACAAGGAACAAATTCAGATTCGTGCAGTTATTGACCGAGGCCTCGAAATAAAGGAAGGTCAAGAAGATAACAACGAGGGATTACTGGCAGTTGCTATTGAACCGGCTCTCACATCGGATGACCTCAAATCTGATTCTGGTCAGATTTCTGATGGAGTCTTTGTGGGACTTACCGCATTTGCAATCTTGGCCATAGGTGGATTCTTCATCTTCTTGACTCCGGCAAAAATCAAGAAATTAGAATGAAAAGACTTCTGTGCTTTCAGTGGCTGAAAACATCCCGGTTGACGGATAACGCGAAAAACACCCTCAAACTTGATAGGGGGACCGTCTCACAAAAAATTGCTTTGAGGCTGTGGGGGCCGTTCAACACCTGTTGACAAAGTGGATGTGGGAATTATGTCAGTATTAAAAATACGAATAGAAACAGACGAATATATTTACGAAGAATACGTTGAAGCTTGAGGATCGTAATTGATTCACTCTGGAGACTTCCAGCGACGAGGGTATAATCCTTCATCGAGCAAGACCATACTTGGTCGAGCAACTTCACCTTCGTTAATAGCAGCGATTTCATCCGTTCCGAGCGTGAGCGATACAATTCCAACTGCCTCGCCTTTGAGAGTTTGAATGACAACTTCCTTTCCAGATTTGACTCCTGCAGAAATGTTCACTAAACCAGGTCGCAAGAGTGGTGCACCATGTGCTAAGGCAGCAGCAGCACTGTCTTTCACAGTCGCTGTGGGCAAATCGAGCAACAACTTTTCGATCGGATGGATGACTCGTAGCAAAGCTTCTGGTTGGTTGTGCTCTTTCCAGAGCCAAACAGCATCTGCTAAGTCTTGCATGGTAATACAATCTTCTAATTTGAATACACCAGTGTTCTCACGGCGCAATTCCTTCAATTGAACTTTCATATCCAAAAACAATCCAAGGTCACGGGCCATGGTACGGATGTAGGTACCTGCTTCACAGTACACACGTGCAATCATATCATTTCCTTTCATCTCGATCTTTTCGAAGGTGAATATTTTACGTGTTCGAACCTGTACTTTGACAGCAGAAACTTCTGGAGGGACGTTGTAAACTCGACCCGTAAGTTGCTTCATGACTTTCTTGAGTTGTGCTTCGTCAGGAACGGATGCAAATCGGAATACGCAAATGTAGGTCTTTTTGTGCGTAAGGATTTTTTTGGTGAGTTTCATGGTCTTTCCTGCCATCAAAGGAAGGACACCTGTTGCAAACGGGTCGAGAGTTCCTCCGTGGCCCAAGCGTTCGAGACCAAAAAGGTCACGAGCCCAAGATGCGAGTTGGTGAGAAGTAGGTCCTGCAGGTTTGTCCAAGAGAATAAATCCGGAAGCAAGACGCTCCTCGACATCTCGGTCATCAGGGATTCCGCCAATGGCAGGATTCGTAGAGGCAGCAGCATCAAGGATGTGTAGTGTCATAGGTATTTCTCCAATATTGTGATGGTGGCAGCAAGTACTTCTTCACTGCCAAGGTTTGTTGCGTCAAGTAATGAGGTATAGGGTTCGCGCTGTTCAGGTAACAGTTGGTAGAGTTCCATGAAGCGCTCAGCATCGACCGCCGATCGTTTTTTATTCTCGGCTAGAGCCTGTTCTATAGAATTACCTTCGCGATATGAGACCCTCGTTGCCCGTTCAACTTCGTCAACTTCTAACCAGAGCCGAACACAAGGAATTTCCAACCGATATGCCCACCATCCTGCTAATCTTGATTCAACTATATCAGCAGTGTTTCCAAGCATTTTTTCTTGTAACAGTTTATCCAAAGCACGGTCAACTTCGAGATCTCCTTTACATAATTCTCCAAATTCTTGAAGGCTCATGTTCCGATTCGCAGCTTCGTTTCGAAACACATCGCCGCCGTTGAGTGATGTCCATCCAAAATGTGCTACCAGCCCTTTCACTAAGGTGCTCGTACCACTGCCTGGATGGCCGGACACGGTGATCCGTGGCATATCTACACCCACTCGTGTCGACAAACGTCACAACGCCTACTACGGGCTCCAAGTTTGGTAATCATGCTGAGGCCGCACTCTGGGCACTCATTTGAATTTGAATTAACCTTCACAGGTTTTTCGCTCGCTTCATCCTTCGGCCAGATTTTTGACTTGCTGCGGTTACTTGGATTGTTGCGTTGATTGCGTTGCTTTCGACGCTTTGCATCACTGTCTACTGCGGATGTTGAAGATACAACAAGGTGCATAAGAGGTTCTTTGAGTGTCTCGCCAGCAGTTACCAAGGGATGGTTACGGTATCGGAAGAGTTTGATGTGCCGGTCGATTATTCGGCCAAGTGGCGCGCTCATGCAGATATAAGCACAAATCCATGCTGGGAAAAAGAGGAATTTATCTTCGAGTAAGTTCCATTCGGATGCCCATGGGAGAGACACATAGTCGACTCTGAAACTTTCGACAGCACTTGTCAACCAAGCAAAAATACCGATGATGAAGACCATTGTAAACATCATTGGCTTCATAGCACCCATCTGAACTTTCAACTGTTCAGGCATCATTTGTTGTTGAAGCGTTGTTGCTTTTTCTTGCAATATAGGGTCACGTGAAACACGTGCATCATTCATCATTTTACGGACTTGGCCCTGCCGATGGCCGATATGAGCTTGAGCCATTGGGTCGGTAAAGAAATTCCGAAGAACGGTGTTCATTGTCATCGAGAAACTTCCCAATATGAGTACTGTAAGGACAAAGTAAGCTTCTTCAGGTAGTATCGGGGAGAGGACAGGGTCTGCAACATCACCGAGAGTATTACGAATACTTGGGTTCATGATGAGGAGAGTCATCATGACCATAACTCCAAGCATCATCAACATTGACCCACCAGGCGGCTGAGGTGGCGGGGGTGCATTCCCGTTGGACATGTACTGAGGGCGGCGCATAGAGGGCATGAAGGTTCGCTTGAATTTCTCTGTCATTGCCTCCACTTCATACACGCTGTGCCGAGAGATTGAAACGATGAGGCCGGCAACGGTCTTCCATGCGCCGCAGAGAACCGCTGGATTTGGACCGAACTTGGCGTCATTCCTTGCCAATGCCGATGCCAAACCGCCCTGTCTGCATAACTTTGGATGAGGGTGTTGCACAATTAGAACGCTTACCAGGTGAGCGTCGTATTTTTTTGTGGACCGATGCTGAGCGTCGCTGTCCACCTGGGTGGGGCTTCATCGCAAGTGTTCGCCAAGGTATACCGCCTGAAGGAATCGAGGCAGAACTCATCGCATGGATGGGGCAGTATCCTGACGCGTGGTTGGCAGTCGACCTCAGAGACGGCGTTGATCCCACCGTCAACCCAAAACTCGTTGGAGATTGTTCTTTCGAAAGTAGACCGGCCGGTCTTGATCCTCGTGAGTAACTCTTCAGATAATGAGAACTGGCCTCAATGGGTCTTACCCGAATGAATATTTACATTCATTCTTTCAAAACATTCTCACTCGAACATGAACTGTAAAGTTCAGATAATCACTCAAAGCGTACTTTGAATGAATCACTCGAAAGTGAATGAACAAACTGAGCAAGCAGTAGCATCAGATGTATTGACTGCCATGCAAATCGGACAGTTCTTTTCTGTAGCTTGTTCAGCGGGTTCTGCTTCTTCAACAACTTCTTCTGTTGCA
The DNA here is from genome assembly GCA_905182715.1 of uncultured Candidatus Poseidoniales archaeon. Classification (GTDB taxonomy): domain Archaea; phylum Thermoplasmatota; class Poseidoniia; order Poseidoniales; family Poseidoniaceae; genus MGIIa-L1. The sequence goes on along the minus strand of CAJJCP010000004.1, from coordinate 7,464 downwards.
GGTTCTTCAGTAGCCTCTTCCGTAACTTCTTCAGATGCAGGTTCTTCGACAGCCTCTTCAGCAACAACTTCTTCTTCAGTTACTGCTTCAGCATTCCATGCTTTTGCAGCAGCCTCAAGTTCAGCCTTTTTGAGATAGCCGTTCTCATCCAAATCGAAATTCTCTGCATGAACAACAAAGGCGTCACGTTCACTGACATCAATGTCAGCAGCAGCCATGACTCGTAGGAGGACATCTTCTCTCCATGAGACCTTTGATTCAACTTCTTCATCGACTGATTCCTCAGTAGATTCTTCAACAACTTCTTCGACTTCTTCTTCGGTCGAGGACGCCATATCTTCAGTTTCAACTTCATCGCCAAAGTGTACACCGTGGAATCGGTTTCCAGCTTCGCCATCGATCACGCCAGGCCCAGTAATTTCAAACGAGACTTCGAGGCGTTCACCTTTTTCGACGATTGGGATGGTCCAAGTGATGTGTGTGCCACCTTCACCAGGTTTGGTCGCCATTTCACAGTCATCACGCTTGTCGTTATTTCCACGAATCAACCAGTCCTTAATTTCGAACTTTTCAGGTATGATGTCGCTTAGAATAACGTCTTGCAATGCGGTATCACCATCATTGGAAAAGAGAATCAAGACTTCGTGACGACCTTTGCCACCAATCTTTTGTGTCGTCTTACCAAAGGAGAAATCACGTCGGTTGTGAATCACACTAATTGACGGAGCTACAGTTGTGTCTCGGGTGCAAACAGGTCCATATCGCTCTGCACTGAATTCAGTTCGAGCAGGAGCAGTAATGTCGGTATTGTCCGGAGAAGGATCTGGAGAAATCAAATCGTATTCAATGGTCATGTTATTTCCAGGCTTGAGACCAACTGGGCCACGAGCACCGACAGTAATGGTCAATGTATGACCGTCACCGTCTGGTGAACGGTTTACCTTCTCAAGTGTAATTCCACTGTTGATTTCTGTTTTGATTTGTTCAGCATCGAGTTCCTTGCCGTTGATCTTAATGGTCATTGCAGAAACATCAGGTGCATCGAAGAGTCCAGGAACATCATCGGTAATACGCATCAAGTTGATGTCAGAAGAACCATTGTTGCTCAATGTTAAGCACGCTGTGACCTTTTGAGAACGGTAAGATCGCAATCCAGATGTTGAGTATACCTTTTCGAGGTTCGCTTCAACAACTTGGAGTGTCTTTGATTGAAGACTGATTGAGCCTTCAGTGCTTCGGCTTGCACGAGGAAGAATGGTGTATGCAAGTTCAGTTGCAAAGTCAGGCTTTGATTGTGCCATAACAGTTCGCTCTTCACTTTCCCACTTTCCATGAGGCTTGACGTCTTGTCGAACATCGTTAATGTCGAAAAGCAAGTCATCGCTTCCCTTCATGCGGACTTGGAGTTTGACCAAATCAACAGCGAAAGAGGAACGGTTCTCAAACGTAGTTCGGCAGATCCAGTTGTCTGGGCGTTCATCTTCACGGACACGCATGTACGAGAATCCACGGCAGAAAGCATCGAGTTCTCTGAAGTTCAGGCTTGAAAGCGTTGAATTCGAAGTGTATGTGGCCGATGCAACACCAGCATTGATGGATTTGGTTCCAGATACAACGATGGTTCCTTCGATACTGAGGACTTGCTTTTCACCAGCAGAAAGTGTGCCGACATCCCAAGTGAGTGTGTCTTCATCAAGTGTTGCTGCTCCAACACTCGCAAAGTTCAGTTCCTTTGGAAGCGGACGAGTAACAACAACGTGGTTAATGGCTACCGAAGCCGTGTTTTCAACTTCAATCTCCAAAGCAATTGGGCCACCATCTTCGCCGGATGCGACGGAAAGGGAATGTTCTTGTGAACGAGCCGGATTGGTGTCGAGGCGTTCTCGAAGAACGAGCATTCTCTTGCCACTAACTTTGTATTTCATGCTGTAGTTTGCACCAGCTTCTAATTCATCTACAGAGACATTATCTCCGCCGATGTCGGTAGCATCTGCATGATCGAGCATGACGTCAATATCATAAATTCGGTCTTCAGCAGAGGGGTTATTCACCTTGAGCGTACCTTTAACGGTCTGCTTGATGATTTCTCCATCAGCACTCAATGTGGCTTTTTCAACTTCATGAAGTGTTCCTTCAAGTTTGTCTCCGAGTACTTCGTCAACTTCAGCGCTGGTACGAATAACTGCGCCTGCTTGCTCGCCCATGAGGTTGTCAGGAGCTCCGAGTTCTGGGTCAGGGGTAAGTGAGGTAGGTAGGAGTGGAATTCCCTTTGGCGCGTCAGGTTCCCTTCGGGTGCTTCGGGAGGTGCAGGTGCATCCATTGGAGGCATTGGCGGTGCAGGAGCACCAAGGAGTGCCGCACTGTCAGCCATCATTGAAGGTTCAGCAGGAGCTTCGGCTTCCATTTCCGGGCATTGGAGGCATGCTTGGAGGTGCAGGTGCATCCATCGGAGGCATTGGCGGTGCAGGAGCACCAAGGAGTGCCGCACTGTCAGCCATCATTGAAGATTCAGCAGGAGCATCCATGGAGGCATTGGCGGTGCCGGAGCACCAAGGAGTGCCGCACTGTCAGCCATCATTGAAGATTCAGCAGGAGCATCCATAGGAGGCATTGGCGGTGCAGGAGCACCAAGGAGTGCCGCACTGTCAGCCATCATTGAAGATTCAGCAGGAGCTTCGGCTTCCATTTCTGGCATTGGTGGCATTGGTGGCATAGCAGGTGCTTCCATACCAGGTGGTGCCGGAGGAGCGTCCATTGGTGGAGCATCCATTTCTGGCATTGGTGGCATTGGTGGCATAGCAGGTGCTTCCATACCAGGCGGTGCCGGAGGTGCGTCCATTGGTGGAGCATCCATTTCTGGCATTGGTGGCATTGGTGGCATAGCAGGTGCTTCCATACCAGGTGGTGCCGGAGGTGCATCCATTGGTGGAGCATCCATTTCTGGCATTGGTGGCATTGGTGGCATAGCAGGTGCTCCATACCAGGTGGTGCCGGAGGTGCATCCATTGGGGAGCATCCATCTCTGGCATTGGTGGCATTGGTGGCATAGCAGGCTTCCATACCAGGTGGTGCCGGAGGTGCATCCATTGGATGGAGCATCTCCATCTCTGGCATTGGTGGCATTGGCGGCATACCCGGTGGTGCAGGTGGAGCATCCATTGGAGGCATTGGTGGAGCGCCCATCTCGGGCATTGGTGGCATTGGAGGCATTGTAGGAGCGTCCATTCCAGGCGGTGCTGGAGGCATTGGCGGCATAGGTGGCAATCCTGGTGGCATAGGTGGTTTTTCTTCGCTCATAATCAATTCCTCCATGTTCACCGCATAAGCGGCAACACCTCCATACTCATCGAGCACATAACCGTTCTCCCCTATAGTTTTCCAATAACAGAGGGTTTGGATAGGACTCTCCAGTTTTTCCATCATGTTGATGTAGGGTGGTTCGGAGGAGCGTGTATGGTCGGAATGGATAGTGGCACACCCCCTGTGCTCTTTGTTGTTGGAACTGCAGGTGCAGGAAAGTCTTCTTTGGTAACTTCATTCCAACGTTGGTCACGGTTTTTGGAAACCGATGCCATTGCCGTAAACCTTGATCCTGGAGCCGAGCGTGTCCATTATGACGCAGAATTCGATGTTCGCGATTTGATTTCATTGACTGAAGTTATGTCTCAATATGACCTTGGCCCAAACGGTGCTCAAATCTTAGCAGCGGACCTTTTGGCTGCACAAGCCGGCGATGTTGCGGCTCAACTCCATGCTCTTTCGGGAGAAATCATGATTGTTGACACACCAGGGCAAGTTGAATTGTTCGCATTCCGTGAAGCAAGTAATCACCTCATCGATGTTATTGGTCGAGAACAGTCAGCCATCATTTACTTGTTTGACCCAATGCTTTCACGTTCACCTTCTGGGTTCGTATCTCAAATGCTTCTTTCGAGTATCGTCGAATTCCGACTTGGCCTTCCAACGAAGAATTTCCTCTCAAAGTCAGACCTTCTTGAACCTGAAGAATTAGAAAAGATTCTCGAATGGTCGGAGCGACTTGAAATTCTTGAATTAGCATTGTATGATGAAGCAGGTGGACAACGAACAGAGTTTGCTATTAGCCAATTACGTCTAATGCAAGAATTCGCACAGGCACCCGGCTTAACGCCTCTTTCTTCGGAACTTGAAGAAGGACTTGCAGACATCCTTACCTTTGCTCAAGCCTTGTTTGGCGGCATGAGCGATGCCCGTGATGGTTTTGCGAGTGACATCGAACATGAGAAGAATTGATTGTCAATCCTGTGCTTCATAACACTTAGAAGCCGTCTTTCAATGGAAAGGTGCATGGCAGAACACTTACTTGCAATTGATGATGTCGAAGAAGACTTCGAAAAGATTTTGAAATGGGCTATTGAATTCAAGCGTCTTTGGAAGCAAGGAGATGAAGTCGCCCTCAACTTCCTCCCACTCGACACTCTGGCAATTGGCTCCATCTATGAAAAGCCATCAACCCGTACTCGAGTCTCGTTCGAAGTTGGAATCAATCGTTTGGGTGGCTATCCACTTACCCTCCTCAAGAACGATATTCAACTTGGCAAGTCTGAAACTGTTGGTGATACTTCACAAGTTCTATCCCGATTTCTGGGTGGTATGACGTATCGATGTTTTTCGCATGATGACGTGACAGAACTTGCTAAGCATGCAGACGTGCCGGTCATCAATGCTCTTTCGGATCAACACCACCCTTGTCAAGCAGCTGCTGATTTGATGACCATTTTAGAAAACTTTGACGATCTTGAACATCTCAAGGTTGCTTGGGTTGGTGACGGTAACAATGTACTTCATGATTTGATGCTGGCATGTGCAATGCTTGGGATTGATATTTACTACGCTATTCCGAAAGGATACGAACCAAATGAGGCAGTTGTCGAACGAACCAAAGCCATTGCAGAAAAGAACGGGAGTAAAGTCGTTGAAACCAACGACCCAGTCGAAGCTGTCAAGGATGCACATGTTGTTTACACCGATGTCTTCATCTCGATGGGAGAAGAACACATGACTGACAAGGTTGAATCATTTGAGGGATTCCAAGTCAATGAAGAATTAGTTTCCAACATGGATTCCAGTTGGAAGTTTATGCATTGCCTACCTGCTCACCGTGGCGATGAAGTTACCGATTGGGTCATGGACCACAAACAATCTATCGCTTTTGACCAAGCAGAAAACCGTATGTGGGCTCAAATGTCATTACTTGCTTACTTGGTAAATAATGGTGCTTGGGATGCCATGGGCGAGTTCATGGGTCTTTGAGTCTCACAAGTACATTGTAAGAATGAATCCGAGTAGTCCGAGAAGCATTGCGACTCGGATTCGAGCAGAAACCTGCACATCTTGACCCTGAAACATAGGTCCGTTCAAAGAAATGAGCACAAGAATTGCCGGGGTTTGAAGAATCAATTGTCCAAATACGAAAGGCCCTTTCCAGTACGGGATGTACAAGCAAACCAGCCCTGCCATGATCAAGACATACGAGAGCATTCTTGCATTTTCTAAACCTATTTTCATGGGTAAGGTATTCCGCACACCTTCATCGGCTAACATATCTTGGCAATCTTTGACAATCTCTCGGGATAAATTGGTGAAGAACACGACTCCTGCGACATAGAGTACAAGCCACGACATCGAATCAACACTTGCTGCTCCGTAAAGGATAACTGCAGCGACCATAAGTGAAATTGAAACGTTGCCAATCAGACCCTTACTCTTTGTTTCGGGTCCTAAATCATAGGTGATCATCAGAATGACGGCGCAGAAGTATATGGCGGTCAAAGGCCACCAAGTTGCATTGTTTTGTGAAAGTTCAAACGAGCCATAGGCCATAGCTGCAAGGCTGAACGTCCATAGAAGTACGACAAACTTCTGAGCCGCTTGAATGGAAACTCGTTGTGAGGGAATTGGCCGGTTTGGATGTGCTTGGGCATCAATCGCAGCATCTTTGATATCGTTCATTGCATTTCCAGCACCCATGAAGGCTAGAACAGCTAAGATTTGGACCGCTACGGATGCGACTTGTTCTGAGTCCAGTGTGGCATTTAATCCAAATAGAGCGCCGAGAGGAACTGTGATTGCTGCGAGAACCATGTTCTTTGGTCGCATCAATTCAATGAATGCTCGAACATCTGCCGCCATATTTCTGCGTGATGTGTTGAGGTCTTCATCCCTTTGCCCTTAAGCGGAGGCGATGGACCAGATGCAGACTCGCATTCTGAAACCGCCAACATCTGTTCCTTCATCGAAACCGACTTTGACAAAGCGACGGTCTCGGGCAAGAACATTTCCAAGCTGGTTCATGGTTGCGCCCCAACGGAATCGGTTATTGACGTGATCCAAGATGTCGCTCGTGTTTGCTTCACCAACGGTTGTAAGGTAGGTTGAGATTTCTTGACGGAGTCGTTGAGTCTTTCCCATTATGCCTCACCTCGAATTGCAATTTGACTTCGACGTGTGAGACGTGCAATGGTTGAACTTGTTACAGCCGCACCAGAACTGCCAGGTCGGTGCCAAGGTTGCCACCCCACAGCGGCAAACCGGGATGGGAGCTTACCGCTGGGGTGTGCATAGAGTGTGGTTGACTTTTCAGCCCACGTGGACTGTTCATTCTTTTCCGCTGTAGGCTTGAGTTCAGCGAAGTTAAGGTTTTCAAGGGTGCTTGCATTGTTGTGCATGAACCAAACTCACCGGCACCAGTATATCAAGCGACGAAACACCCCTTTGGTAAAACTAAAGTTCTGATTGTTGCGCAATACACTCTTTTTCACTTTAACTTAGAACTGAAAGTGAATATTCAGTCCCTATGGAGGTCATGAATGCGAACAATGAACGAATGATTGAATGCGTGATGGCTAAATACGGGGTGTCGGTGGCCAAACTATCCACGCTCGTATAGTGTAGTGGCCCATCATGAAGGACTCTCATTCCTTCGACCCGGGTTCAAATCCCGGTACGAGCACCTTGTGTACGTAACTTGCTTTTAATGCAGGACTTGTGAATCAAAGTACGAGGTGCCTTTTCAATAAGTGTAAATCGATTATTTTACTGTACAAATATACATATAATCTGTGGAGAGTCTCATCTTTTCCGACAGTTCTTAATATTGTTCATGAAAGCCTTAATTTCAGTCGAAGCATTAAGTAAGGGGACGTAGATTGAAGGGGATTATGGCCAAACAAGATTGTCGCATAGAGTTCAAAACGAAAACACCAGAAGAGAAGAAATTATACGAATCAAAAACGAAAGAACTGGGATATCGAAATCTTTCAGACATGATTCGTAATGCCATGGAACAACTCATTGATGGTTCCGACGAGTCTTCTCCTGAAGTCCTTCAGTTGCAACAAAAAATGATAGACAGAGATGCACGTATTGAGGAACTTGAGTCTACGCTCACAAAAAGTAAGAACGCCTATCAATACATACAGGGCG
>CAJJCP010000003.1 GCA_905182715.1 uncultured Candidatus Poseidoniales archaeon | reverse complement strand
CCATGAGCAATGAACGAACGGTTCGACCACTCATTATTTGCCACATAGAAATATGCTGAAACCTCTCCCTATCTAATGCTTGGGGGGGTTATTTTCATTTTATCCGACATTTGAAATGCATGGATAGAATGCCAAATCCTTAGAATTCAATTTCTTCTGGAAGGTCTCCAACAAGAGTGGCAGATTCAAGATGGTCTCCCATCTCTTCAACCGAATGATGTTCGACGGTATTCAATTCTGAATAGTCTTGGAGTTGCTCATCCGCAGACAATAAATCCGAGAGTTCAACATCTCCAGCATCATAAGCGGGTGCCGCTGTAGGGGTGGGCTCATCCTTTACTTTCACAACATTGGATTCTAATTCGTCCATTGCATCATCAATTACACTCTGTTGACGTTGGACAAATGCTTCAGTAAGCCGTTTTTCGTGAGGGTCATGGAATTCCGTTTCTTCGGACTCGACTTCTTCATGCTTGGAAGAAAAAACTTTTTTTAAACGATCTAAAAACCCCATAGTCAAATGCACAGACTGGACGAGTAAGGGGTTTGCGATTGCTTGTATCTGGAGGGTGATGTTGAAAGGGGGTCAGCGGTGTTGTTCGTCTATGGCCCCGAATGTCCTCGATGGTGAGCGTGTGCTCGCCTTTGATTTGGAGACGACTGGGATCTCTACATCGTCGGACCGTATTGTGCAAATTGCCTTGATTGGTGCTGCACCAGATGGAACTGCAATTCACTTTGAACAAATCATCAACCCCCGTCGCCCGATTCCATACGGAGCGAGTAATGTACACGGCATCTTTGACCAAGATGTTCGTGGAAAAGGGGACTTTTCAACCATAGCCGACCAAGTTGCTGAAATGATCGAGGGCTCGGTCATCGTCGGCCATAACGTTCGTCGATTTGATCTCGAGTTGCTCGAAGCTGAATTCTTCCGTCTCGGAAAGAGAATGCCCCGCCCAAAAGCAGTCATGGATACCATCGAACTGGTTCGAAGACTCAATATTCCGAGACCGCACAACCTTGGCGCATTGTGTGTTCGGCATGGCATTTCTTTGGAGAATGCGCATACTGCTGCTGCTGATGCTGCTGCATCACTGTTACTTTTCTGGAGACTTTCAATCGATCACGCTCCCTCATTCCGACATTCACTTGAAGAATTAGAACGCTGGGCCGTTCATGGAAACATCGCCTCGGATGCGACCAAGTTAGGAAGGGGATTAGGTGACCTTGAATTGGTTGACCAATTAGGTAAAATCCGGAAAGATGGAGAGCAAATTATTCTCGCCTTTGGCCGACATAAAGGCCGAGATGTGAAAGAGATTCATTTTGAAGACCCTCGTTATATCCATTGGCTTCTGTCAGCAAAAGGCGTTGGAGACGATGATGCAAGAGATGTAATTCGCGCCTATCTCGGGTTTGATGAGTAAGGTCAAACAACAACTGAGAGCATGTGCAGTGGGTAGCGATGTATATGGCCCATAGCAAGCCCATGTGAAAGATAAAACCAACTGCATGGGTAGACGCATAAGCCCATGTAATCAAACCTAAACTGGTTCAATCTACCATTCATTCAATCATTCCACATTGAATCCTCTTCAACATAAGGAGATTCATTGACACTTTGAGGGGGTTGCTTTCTTCGGACAAATAGTATGACGATAGCCAGGAATACTATCGAACCTGCGATGATATATGAAGAACTATCGCTAATTTCCACACTTATGTCTTGGGGGGTGCGGACATCTGGATTTTCTGGTTCTGGATCTTCATTATCCCCGACTCCATCTGAATCAGTATCAAGCGTTTCATTTTCGTCTTGAGGAAATGCATCTGAGTTGTTTCCAACTCCATCACCATCATCATCATGCGTTTCATTCCCGTCTTGAGGGAATGCATCTGTGTTATTTCCTACACCATCTCCATCATCGTCTTGAGTTTCATTTCCATCGTTTGGAAAGGCATCAGAATTGTCACCTACACCATCTCCATCACTGTCTTGAGATTCATTTTCATCGTTTGGAAATGTATCTGAATTATCCGGAATTCCATCTCCATCGCTATCTACTGTAGACTTACACTGAATGGGATAAGTTGGATTATCACATCCGCTAAATCACCTTGGAAAAAGAATGGAGAGTTCGTTGATGCATTCCACACAATCGCGGGATAAGGGGAGTTCCAAGCAAGAATGCCGTCAGGTTGTACGAGACTGTACGTTGGAGTACCAGTTATATTCCATTCAACCATGTTGTCTTGGTCCAAATCATCAATGTACGTGATTAAATTATGCGCAGAACCTGGCCGAGTTGAACAATTCGAACCTGCACATTCATGCCCAGAGGTTTTATCGCGAAAAGCCTCGATCTCTTCACGTGAGGAATTGTGGCCAGAAATATTGAGCTGTGTTGAAGATACAAAAAATTCAACTTCCGGCATACCATTTGAGAGGTTGTTGGAATCAAACTGATTGGACCAAGTATCCATCTCTTCAGCCATCTGAACGCAATATGGACAATCAGTATCGATGAATTGTAATGCAGTCCACGGTTGACCAAATGGAGCGTTCAAGTTAGGATTAAAATGTTCATCAAATGAAGAATTTGTCCAATTTTCACCTGCATAGATTTGGCCTTCGAGTAAAGGCGTAGGCATTCCTATTTTCGAATTTTCCACCATACTGAGAAGCGAAATGGAAAGATTCTCACTGGAACTCGCAGTGTTGAGCGGTGGAAGAGAATTGATCTCTTGAACAGTTACCGTGACTGTAAAACACGACAGGCAAATATATTCTGTATGCTTTTTCCCAACTGAATCTGTAATGGTTACATTAAATTCGACTTCTTGATTTCCACCAACATAGATCTCCCCCGGAACTGTCAGAAGTGATGTTTCGTTCAGTGTTTACTTGGATTGAGATTTTTTCTTGATATGTCGTTGGATTATTGGCTGTGCATGTCACTACAGAGATTGGAGACTCATTTGAGATGTTTTCATTATAGATGTAACCAAATTCAAAGTCTGGGCACGATAAGAGAAATTGCCGCAGATGGAGTCTGAGCAGAAACAGGCATATTTGCCATTAATGGAAATAACAAAATGATGATGAGAAGTTTCGCCTTCATGCCATGTCCATTCTTCAAGTATTATTTGAGAGGTTCCCGGTATTACGAATGTTAATTGTTCTTTCTACCACTGTGAACACAAGGGAACCCCTTGTGTATGCGGGCGACCACAACGGTACCCACTGTACTCGAAAGTAACTCACGCCCTCAAACAGGTGCTGTCATACTCCACAAGGTGGAAGGTTTGTGCCAGTCACGAATCTGGTCGGTCTCAAGACGCAACTGCAAGCCCTCTCCAATCTCAATTTTCATATCCATCATTTCAAAGGAGACGCTGTGTTCATTGGTTCTGAATGTATCATCGAAGAGGATCTCTTGTCCAATCACTGAACCATCCATTGTACGTTCGAGAAGAACTCGAACATGGCATTCTTGTAACGGATTACGTAGAGAACAGGACTCGCTGCTACCATCGTGCTCGACGGTCACAACGCCTTCGAAAGAAACGGTGCCTGATGAAGGGCGCAGGTCAATAACGGTCGATTTGGCCGTAGGTGTGCAAACACACTCCATGTTATCGGATTCAACAGTACCCACGAGGTCCACAGTAATTTCAACCGTTGCTACTTGAATCGAATCGAGAGAGACTGAGGTTGCAGTTACGGTGTAAAAGTCTGGCTCAGCGTAGGTGTGGTTCACCATAGGGCCGGTAGCGGTAGTTCCATCTCCGAAATCCCAAGTGACGACACCATCGACGTTGTTCGCTTCAAACTTGAACTCGTGAAGACGCTCGGTGATGACTTCCTCTTCATCGTTATCTCCATCATCAATCTCCACAACCATGTATTCATTGATGCCATATACGATTGGGGCCTCGATTGAAAAAGTTCCTGTCGTTGAAGAATTAGAGGTGGCGATGTTGGTGAGTACTGCTCCTGTGGCTGCACTGAGCATCAAAAGAAATATGAGAGTTGCAACAGAAAATGAGTACTTCATAGTTCAAGTTGGGTCGAACGCCTTATGAACATCTGTTTTGATAAATGTGAGGATTTGGAACCCCGATGTCGGCGTTTGTTCTCATTCCCTGTGGTCTTCGACACCGTCTGGAAGAGGATTCCACGGCAAGACATCACACCAATGTCCAATTCTCCAAGCCCTTGCTTGCGTCATAATTGAACCCAGATAAATTGACCCTAGATGCCCAGTAGCGAGTACTTCATCGGTGCCTCTTTGCCGCGATTGTCAAAACTTTGGAAAAAGCTTGAGGAAGGGGAGTAGTCAATACTGCGCTACGCGTTATCAACAGATTCCCACACAATTTCTTCAGGCTCTTTATCATAAAATGTATTTGCAATGGCAACAAGTTGCTTCATTACTAAGATGATTTGATGAGCGCCAGCAATGCTCTGAACAGCTCGACCTTGAATCAACGTATCACTGATATAGAGATTGGTTGGAGTGATGTAATGTTTTGCTTGATAGATTGCAAGTTTGCGCTCTAATGTCAAAAACTGATTGACCGCCACAGTATCTCGGCCTTGAACAAAGAAATGCTGATCAAATATTTCATCATCAAGTTCGAGTTCTTCCCTGCTTAAAAATTTCATAAAAGGAATGTGTTTTTCTTGAGGCCCTATACTCAAGCCTAACTGAAGAGATTCAGGGAGGTCGACTTCAAAATTTATCACTGCAATAGAATGTTCTCCTGAGCCAACAAAATTAAGGTAAATTCGGCAGTTATACTGTTTAATCTTCCCTACCAAACAAGGGTTTTGGTTTCTCATTTCGAATTGAAATTCGACTTGAGGGGCAAGGGCTTCCCAACTTTTCAAAAAAGCCAGGTGCTTTTTTCGCGAATAATGGAGAAGAAAGGCCATTATTCCTATGAAGACTGCAATTATAAATAACAGCAGGAATAAATTAATCAAGAATTCTAGCATTTTACCACGCTCAAGATCCCCTATGATACTCGACACCGTCTGGGAGGGGGTTCCACGGTAAGACATCACACCAATGTCCAATTCTCCAAGCCCTTGCTTGCGTCATGATTGAACCAAGATAGATCGGCCCTTGGTGGCCGGTTGCAAGTACTTCCTCGAGTGCCTCTTTGCCGCGATTGTCAAAGCGTGCAGACTGGCGAACGCCTGTTGGTAACGCTCGCCCGTTCACATCCGCAGGTTCACAGAGTTCCAAGACAGCCGATCCCGTATTGGAATCATAATCTTGGAGAAGAACGACTGCATCTGAAAAGTCACTCTTGTGAAGCGTTCCGTTGTCATTTCGCCAATTCCACCAATGCGGGCACCATGCTTTCCAGTCACAGAATCCTCCACACGAGGATTCACCGATGGTCGGCTCCATTGGAAGTGGTGTAGGTACTGTTGCTTGCCAAGCTGCATATGCTGCTTCGAGTACACTCTCGCCGTGTGCGGCCCATTTCGAAGCGTTCTGTGTGTACCAACCTTCGGTCCGAACGGTTGGAGCATTCGGATTATTGGCGAGAAGAATATCACGATACATGCGCAATTGACGATTGACGTCGACCTTCAATTCAGTTTCTGGTGTTCTTCCCGTTTTGAGGTCAGCGACTAACCATCCAACTAATTCACCAGCATCGTTGATGTCACCCATGAGTAAATCCAGGCGGCCCATGAGGCGCCCATCTGAGGTTTTTAATTCACCTTCAACCGCAATAGCGAGTTTCTGGATACGACGCCATAGAGCCCCTGTTATGCGATCTTGTTCCAGGCTACGAACGCCGACGTGGTCAAGTAACATCATCACTGCACCTCGTTGATTTCGTATCGCATCTTTCCACTTGTCTTCTTTCCATTGAGGCCGGCGAGGTGTGGCATCGAAAATGGCCTTTTCTTCTTCCCACCGTACTTTGAGAACGCGCTCAGCATGTTGAGGCAGCCATCCGCTTTCAGCATCAGCAATGTGTGAAATGTCGTGAAGAAGTAAATCTTCGACCGAAGCGTGTACTGCTGTTCCAAGCGAGGCGGCCATGCCGGCTTTGCGTGGCAAACCTTGACGGCTTAACCAATACATACGCGGGCAGGTTTCGTAACGATTCCAAGCCGATGGAGAGAGCATATGGGGGCGTTGTTGTGGGGTTGATTGCTCCGCCATAACGCTCGCTTGACTCCAACAAACATCAATCCACCGATGATTACGCGGGAGGCAAAGTGTTGAAACCTAAGAGCAACAGCACAACAACATGGAACGCCCAAGTGTCCGACTCAATACCAAAATTGAAACTGAGAATGCAATGGTCGTTGCGTGCTTTCCAAGCATCGGCATGGTCTCAAGTGTCGTTGCTCATTTTCTGATCGACCATTTGGATTTACAATTTGTTGGCGCAGTTGTCGACCCACGCCTTCCAGTGATCACTTTGGTCCAAGAAGGCGAACCATTGCCTGTTATTCGTGCCTATGCTGGCAAACCCGAATGCACCATTGAAGGATGCGACCAAGTGATTCTTTTGATGAGTGAACTCGTCATCCCTGAGCCTTTGGTCAATGACATTGTCTGGGCTATGTTTGAATGGTCCAAAGAGAACAAAATCGTTCATGGCGTCGTCATCGATGCCTTTGCCAAAGAAGGCATGAAAGGAAACCTCAACGGTGCTGAGCCAACGGTTGAATACGAAGATACTGAAGGAATCGATGTTGTTGGGATCGGTGCAAATCAAAAAGTCAGAGACATGTTGACTTCAATGGACATCACCTTGCTGAATCAAGGCGTCATCAAGGGCATCAACGCGGCTATTTTGAGTGAAGCTCGACGACGTGGACTCGATTTGATGTCCATCATGGTCGAGGCAGACCCTCGATGGCCCGATGCGCGTGCTGCTGCAACACTTATTGAAACCCTCAACAAGTTGTTACCAACCATCGACTTACCTCACCAACCCCTCCTCGAAGAAGCGGAATTACTTGAAAGTCAGATCAAATCGATGATGGAAGGTGCAGATACGAGTGCTGTTACTCCGACCAACAATTCAATGTACGGATGAAGAAGCATTCATTCGTTTCCAACTTAACACGAGCATGATGACTCCGAGCAAGAGCCCAGTGACGCTTACCTGCACTGGGAACAAAAGAACCTCCTCGTAAGGCAAATGGAATATATCGAGAAGTGATTCTCCTCGTGTAAATGTGCCGCCTGCTGATGCTGTCAACAGCATTGAACCAACTGCTGCCAATCCAGATAAACTGTGAAGAACAACCGATTTCTTCGATGACCAAACTTTGTTTCCTAAGCGCCAACGGGTAACGAGACATCCAAGTGCAAATCCAAATCCAGTCATTGAAAGGAGCATTTTATTGACCAAAATAGGACTGTTCAGTCCCTCTCCTGGGGCTGATGAAAGACCACTCAAAATTGCAAATGGTGTAGCAGCAAGTCCGAAGGCGAGAGTGAAATGGGCCACATGATCGAATACAGGCGACCATGATGGCTGTTTCAAAACACCCAGATGAAACAGAAGACAAAGCGTAAAACTCAATCCTGCAACCGAAAATGCGCCAACGACAAGTTCTGTGGTCACAACGTGAAACGTTTCAGAAGAAATCATGCTTGTCCACCTCCATATTTTCCTGCAAGATAGTCATGACCATACGCATTCCATTGCACTACTGTCCATCCAGTTGGCAATCCTGTGGCGGGAAGAGGCGGGGGTGTGGGTTCTTGAGAAAGCGGTAATGCCTCAGTCAAAGCAAGTTCTTCCAAAACAACAGGTGTTTCATCATACTTTGAAAGCCCTGATTTGGCAGTGAAACGTGTTTGAAGCGTAATGACAATGCCAGCGGTCATGAACAGAAGAGCGAAGGCTTGGAGATAGACGGCGTTTTCTGAGACTTCCCAACTGCTTTCTTCCGCTGCGAGCGTGAACCATGGAGTCGTTTGCTCAGGCCCTTCTCCTTCGAGAAGAACGCGCCATTGAATCGAGGTTGGTTGCAAGGCTGCCGGAATGGTTACTGTCCAGTTGTTGTCGCCTGTAGAATTAGCAATGGCATTGCTGATGAGGCCATCGTCAGACTTCCATTCAAATTGTATCGAGTCGGTAAATTGAGTTTGAATGTTCAATTCAGTTGGCGTGTCAAGAGCTCGGAAGGTTGGTGGAGCGAAATCTGCAGCGAGCCTCGGTAAATTCTCAGGCACGGGCTCGACTGAAACTTCGAGCCCTGTCGCAGTTGTTCCGAAGAATGGAGACGAAGATACGCCGCCGTGATGAATCGCTGCGTGGAACGTAGTTGAGCCAAGTTTTGATGCTCGAACCACCCATGAGATGCTGGTTTCGTTTTGCCCTGAAGCGAGAGTTCGTTCAAGGTAATTCATCGTGCCTCCGTTCGCATCGGAAAGGATTTCCCACTCCGCATCCTGGGGCGTATCTGAATGACCTGTCATGTCCGTCAACAAAAACAAACCAATCAAACGGGTCGAACTCGTTTCAAGGTTTGATGCTGTAAGAGTAAGTGTCGTTGGAATTCCAAGATAAATTGTTTCAGGTGAGGAAAGAGAAAGAATGGCGCTTGATGTTTCATTGATTGATGCGTCTCCGTGGCATGCGCCTCCGCATTGCATGTCTTGAATCGAGTCACCGTTACCGCCGGGTTCAGCAGCTCCAAAAGCGGAACAAAGCAAAAGTAACGAAAGAACAAGCACTGTGTGGAAGCGGGATTTCATCTTCAAATCAATCCCTCCGTCCAATCAAAGCAAATCCGCTTACGACAATTCCAATCAATAAGAAAAGAATTCCAGAGACGAGGCCTCCGGTTGAAGAGGGACCTGGTGCTTCAGCAGCAGCGGTTTCAATCATGATTGTTTGAGCGCCTGAAGTTCCTGCAACCAACGTCATGTCTCCAATTTGCGGTTGTATGGCGTAGGAGGTTTCGCCAGCAAACAGAGGCGCGTCGGTGTATGATTCTGAGGCTGTTGTTCCAATCAGGATTCCGTTACGCAGAATGTTAAAGGTAGCATTTGGCCCATTCCAGCCCCACTCTAAAACAACCGACTTGCCTTTCGATTCGGTGTTGAAATCAGTAATCATTGGGCCTTGAACTGCCGAGAGTTGTAGTTCCGCAGTAGCAGTTGAGCCCATGTCATCGAGAACGGTGAGTGTAACAACCATATTGGCGAGAGGAATCATGTGAATTTCGAAACCTGAATCCGAATTTATGGTGCCTGTAGCATCGGTCCAAGACCATGTTGCCTCTACAATCCGTCCGTCGACATCGCTCGATTGTGCAGCGTCAAGTGTCGTCCATTCTCCAATCCAAATGACCTCGTTTTGAACATTGATCTGAGCAGTGGGTTCGATGTTAACAACGGTGATTGTTTTGATAACAGTAGCCCCAGATGCTGCTTCACTGTCCGTTGGTGTGACGTGTGCTGCCCAAGTTTGGCCTGGACCAAGTAAGAGGGTTGGGACGCTGATTTCACCGGTAAGAGAACCTTCGAGGAAACCATTACGGTACCACATAATCTCTGTTTCTACATCATCGCCATCCACATCATCAGTGGTTATGGTAAGATTCAATGGCCCAAGAGCAGTCACATTCGAAGAAATGATGAAACTTGCTGTTGGGGCGCTGTTAATGACAGTGACGTTTGCAGAAAGGGCGATTTCACTCATACCGGTACCATCGCCTGCTTTCACCATTACCGTCCACATTTCGCCTTTCGATGTAGCTTCAGAAGGGAGAGTTATCTGCCCTGTAAGAGATGATTGCTGAACGCCGTTGTTCCACCAAGTAATCTCCGAACCTGATTCTCCATCTCCATCGATATCGGATTGAGTAAACTCAACTGTGACCGAATCGGTAGTTTTCGCTTCTGTATGACTCAGTGAAAGAGATACTGTGATAGGCAGGGTATTTTCAACAACAAGTGTGTTACTTGAAGACCAAGGTGACCATTCAGTGCCATCATTCACGCGTACTTCCGCAAACCAATTTTGGCCCTTTTCGGTAAAACTCGAAGGCAGTGTTCTGCTGTTTTCAGCAAACGTAAACGGTGCGTTGTTGAGGAACCAACTAATTTCGGAATCGACTTCAAGGTCGCCGTCAATATCTGTAAAAATATAGTTGACTGAAAGGTCATCGGTTGTGTAAATTGTTGCGGGACCCAGTACAACACTCGATGCTACGGGGGCGGTATTTGTTTGCCCAGCGCCAATAACAACGGCGGAGGACGATTGCCATTGCGAGGTGTTTTCGGAATCATTCGCTCGAAGTTCAACAGTCCATGATTCACCACTACGTGTGGCAAAAGACGGAAGAGTTTCGATATCGTTTAATTCGGAGACGAGTACGCCCTCAAGGAACCAATGAATATCAAAATGAACCTGGTCCGCATCGTTGTCAGAAGAAGTACTGCTGAACGTTAAGTCGTCATCAGAGGTTGGATTAGCCGGCTGAATTGTTGGCGTTGTCAAAGTGGGTATGGAGTTCGCAATGATCAATGTATTACTCGTCTGTGGAGTGCCGGCGTCTGAACCGTCTGACGGCGTTACAGTTGCCTTCCATTCTTCTCCCTTCGAAGTTGCTGATGCTGAAAGAGTGAGTCCTTGAAGGCCTATTTGTTCAACATCATCTTTGTACCATTGAATTTGAGTCCCAGATTCTGGATCATTGTCTGAATCTGAATAGACATAACTGAGCGCAGGTGACGATGTGGTCGTTGCCCCGTTCGGACCCAACATGACATTCGAAACAACCGGAGCGGTATTTGGAACTGCACCCGCTTCTGAAATTTGATAGGATGCTGTAGCCCATCGGTCACCTGAATTGCCGTTCATGTTATTTGCAGTCAAACCGGCAACAGAAAGGGTTGCGATACCTGAACCACTGGAAGGCGCAGTCCAATCTACGTCCCAAGACCTTTGACTCGTACCCGTGGATGAATGGGTAGCGCTGTCTTGGGCGTTGTTCACACTGACAGCAAATGAGAACGGTGCGGTCAATGAGCCCTTATCGGCTTCGAGACTAAAACCGCCGTTTGAACCACTAACGCCGTTACTCACTGTAATGGTCAAGGTCGAAGTTACGCCGGCCGTATATTGAGTGGGGTAGCCAGTCACGACCACGGTCGCTGCGGTTGAGCCGGATTGTGAATGACAGTTACAGCCGGAACTTTGTTTCTGCATCCCAGCAGATTTTCCCTGCGTCAGCGGCGAGCTGCCGAGTAGGACAAGAAGAACCAAAACCATGGCAAGTGCCCTTCGATTCATGTCTATACCACTGTGTGAGTGGTTATCAAAGGTTGGTCAAGTGGATGTTTAATCTCTGATTTCATCGAAGAAGTTCATGTGTTCGAAAGACAACACTCCTCAGTTGAAATCAAAAAGAGATGGTTGTTTCTTCTCTTCTTTTTTAGTTTCTGAATTCATCTCAGGCTCACGCTCTGGAGATGTGTGGGTTTGCGCAGGAGGTGTTGATTGACCAAGTGCTGCTTCGAGTTTTTGTTCCGACCAGACTTGTACGCCAAGGGATTCTGCTTTTGCCAACTTCGAACCTGCTTTTTCTCCTGCGAGTAAAACGCTGAGTTGTGAAGAAACACTGCCTACGACCTTACCGCCTGCGGCCTTGATAGCTAATTGAACTTCTTTTCGTGGTTTTTGAAGTGTACCGGTTAGACAAAACGTCATCCCATCAAGTGGCCCGCCAGATGCTGCTTTTGGCTCGTCAAGAAGAGTGATCAGTGTTGCGAGGTCGAGTAACATTTCTTTTCTTTTTGAAAGTCCGTCGCGAACTTGGAGGGCGACCTTGCTGCCAATTCCTTCAACATCACACAGTGAACGAATGGCTTGATTTTCAGAATATGGTTTCTCTTTTTCATCAAGCAATGAGCCGAAGTTCGCATCCTCTTCGGTCGCAAAAGCATCCTCGACCCATTGTAAAAGTGAATCGAAATCTCCGCAGTGTTGGGCTACAGCTGTTGCTAATTCTGGCCCAATCCCTGGAAGGCCCAACGCATGCAAGAATTTACCAAGCGGGAGTTCCTTGACTTTACCAAGTTCATTCAAAACATTGAGAGCAGACTTCTCACCCATTCGGTCCATATTCTCCAGTTCTGCTTGCTGAAGGCGGAATAAATCGGGGATATTCTTGATATGGTTTTGCTCGAGTAACTGCTCGACGAGCTTTTCGCCAATCCCGTCCATTTCAAGCGCTCTGCACCAATAGAGAATCGAACGGCTCGTTCGAGCATCGCACATAAGGTCCGTACATCGCAAAAATGCTCCATCGGTTTCCAAACCCCCTTCACAGGCAGGACAATGGGGGGGAATCACGATGGTGGTGTCAAGTGGTAATTCTTCATCGAAGAGCGTTCCGTCAGCATGGTACCTATTTGCCAGGTCTTCTGGTTTGGCTGGGCCTAATCCAGATTCAATTTTGGGAATGACATCTCCTCTGCGAACGATGAGAACTCTGTCTCCAAGTTGGAGCCCGAGGCGTTCGACTTCGCCAACATTGTGCAGCGTCGTATGTTCAACAGTCACACCTCCCACCGTTTGAGGGGCGATGCGAGCGACTGGTGTAACCACGCCTGTTCGCCCTGTTTGCCAATTGACTTCGAGAATCACCGATGTGGCTTCTTCAGGAGGGAACTTCCACGCCAATGCCCATCGGGGATGATGGGCAGTCATACCAAGCAAGTCTCGGGTAGCCAGGGAATCGACTTTGAACACCACTCCATCGATTTCAAACGGGTGTTGATCTCTGATATTCGCCCAATGTTGGGTTGTTTGGGTCATCAATTGAGTGACTTCGGAAGGTGTTTCGGCTTGATGGATTTTCCAAGGTGCCGGGCAAATACCTGCAACCTCACTTAACCAATCGAGGATATCGCTGTCGAATTCAGTACTTGGTGGCTTGATTGCATCTGGATGGCTGTCGGCAGTGGATGGGAATTTCGCATCATATGCTTGAAAGACCAAGTCACTGGGCTTTGCTTTCCCTTCGGCTCGCTTTTGACGAAGAGCGCCAGCCGCAAGATTTCGCGGGTTTGGAGAAATGTCGCTGTATTTCGAATGAAAAACATCTCGCTCCATAACGACTTCACCGCGAACATGGACATCAACATCGACGTTCAATCGCTCAGGGACGTTGCCAACTTTACGAGCATTTCGAGTAACATCTTCGCCTCTCTCTCCGCTTCCCCGTGTTGCTGCTCGGACTAATCGACCTTTTCGATACTCTAAGGAGAGAGCAGAACCGTCGAGTTTTGGTTGGGAGAGAAAGCGAGTTGCCCCTAATGCTGTCTCATGAACAAAATGATGTATTTCTTCATCTCCCGTTGCCTTGTCAAGACTGCGCATTGGAAACATGTGTTCAACTTTAACCGAGCCAGGATCGACATCTGCTCCAACACGATTGAGTTGAGGGTGTTCAGGTGAAAGTGTGTTGAGTTCATCCCATAATCGGTCGAAGGCAGCGTCAGAGATTTCGGGTTCTGCGACGTTATAGTAGAGATGGGAATGGTGGCCAATTTGTTCAGCAAGCCACGCTATTCGCGCCGGCTCATCTGTTGGAGAAGGGCCGGTCTGCGCCATAATAGAACGAGGGAATCAAGACTTCTTAAGGCTCCCTTAACGGTCAACTGAAACGAAGAGCCACAAAATCGCTGTTTGCCATTGGGCAACGCGTCATAATTGCTTGAGAAAGGATTCTCAAATGTATTTCAGCAACCACGTGAACGGTTGCTTCAAACAAATGTCCAGCATGAACGGTGTTGTCATTTGCTGTGAAGGTCGCATGAATATGGGTGAATGCACTCCCATCCTCATGGCGTGCTAAGTTTCCCTGCATGCTTACCAATTCACTCGCTTCTTCAAGTGTCCACTGTTGGTACTTATGAGATTCGTCCATAAAGCCGTGCACATTCATTCGAGTTCGACCAATGCCACTGGTAATGGCTGCAGCATCGATACCGGCTTCATCCGCAAGAGCTCGTATTGAGGCGTGAATTTCTTCACCCGGGTCAAGTCGCAAAAATACATCGTCGCCGCTTCGTGTCCATTCCATAAACTGCCCAATGCAAGGCGACTATTGAGAATAACGCTACTCTTCTTCCGTTTTCTTCTGAGTATTTTGGGGCCAATCGCCCTCAGTATCAAGCGCTAAAAGAATGCGTGAACGGGCCACTGACAAGTCATTTTGTGCACCACCTAAAGGGAGAGGGCCGAAAATTCCCCAGCCTTTCCGTAAAAGCATTATTCGGCGAGCCGGTTGACGGCGAGCAAGTCGCAATCGATTCCAATCATACCTCTGACCATCGGCAAAAAGGTGAGTGCGGGTGATGGCGTAACGCTTTGGAATGAGTAATGAAATGATGTGGAGAGATAAAAGCACACCCCAGGCGATGCCGTACCAATAACTGGTGTTTGATGCGTTGATAAGTGCCCATGGAAGAGCGATCATTGCAGCCATTGAAGCAAGGTTTCCCCATTGCCGAATGACTTCATGGGGCCCTTCACTCTGCCAAGCAAAACCACCATTCTTCAATTCACCTAATTGGGGGATGTCACTCCTTTGTCGCGTCAACCAAAAGGCATCCCAAGCCACGATAAGGCCGAGAATGAAAACCGCACTCGCAGCAGCCACGTTTGCAGATAAGAGCAAATCCTCAGCCATATTCACGCCTCACAGATGTTTCTCGTTAATCGGGCCAAGTTCTCCGCCACCGCGCTTTACTCTTGCCATAAACAGGCCAATGCCCGCAAGAATGAGAACGATGAGCAAGAGTGTCCCAGTGGAAAAGTCACCGCTATCAGTTGCTGTTTCACCTTCCAATATGTCGAGGATGCCGTCGTTATCATCGTCTGGGTCTGCAACAAGATAGGTCGTTTTTCCTTCTGGGCAATTGACATTATTCGGCAGGCCGTCATTATCGGTATCTTGCCACGCACATGGATCAACAGGCCATGCGTCTCGAGTGTCGGGATGGCCGTCGTTATCATCGTCGGTATCTTCACTGTCTGGTCCGCATGAATAGCCATTGATTTTATCAAACCACACACTGGTGTTCAAAGTGAATATACAGGTATTGGTCCAATCTCCATCACTGTCAAGTTCTGTGACTTCAAAATCAACCGCATCACTTGAAGTAGCGCCCAACGTATCAGTCACTCGTAATTCAAGAACATACAATCCAAATTGTAAATCCGTGATGTTGTATTGTGGTTCATTTGGACCACGCATCACTTCAACTCCGGCGGAATCAGTAATAATCCATACCAAAGTTAAATCCTGTACAGCATCTAAATCATCAGAATATTCTGCTGCTGCGAGGAGGTGAACAGACTCCATAACACGCTCACCAGAGTATGGTTGAATGATTTCCACAGTTGGTGGATTGTTTGAAACTAATGCGATTTCGATGAGTAATGAAGTTGTCTCTGAATAATTCGTATCATGAACGGTATCCGGTAAACCACTGGCTTGGGTGGTGACGTTGAACGACACGAGTGTTGAACTGGTTTGGTTACCTGCGAATGCTACCGGGATTTCTACAAGCAGCGAATTACCAAACACCGATGTTGAAAAGGCAGGCTCAAGCCCAAGCGTGTGTATTGAAAATCCAACATCCTGAAGGACCCCGTTCAGTTGAGCACTGAGCGTAAATGTCTTCCAAGTTCGCAATTCTGCACCATCATACATTGAAGGATTTTCAGTGGATGTGTCGATGAGGTCAATGGTAATCATCCCCGATGCAGAAATGACTCCATACATGATACCACCTTCGATTCGGGCTGGATAATTCTCTGATGCAAGAACGGTCGAAGTGATGATGTCTGGGTTACGTAGAATCAATGGAGCAATTGCACCATCGCCTTCATCTCCGTGTAAATCAATACCCACTGAATAAGAAAAGGCAACGAGGTCTTCAATGATCAGAGAGTCCGAAGAGCGTCCGTGATGGCTTATGAGCGCAGTTCCCGAACCAGGGCCGTTCAGTATAACATCGTGTAACATTCCTGCTGAGTTGTCAAAATCAAGTCCCGGTGAGCCGGTGAGCTGGATATGGTTCATCTGGATGTCGCGGCTGTTAGAACCGGTGATCCCTGCACCTGCTCCAACGGTTCCATTCAAGTGAGAAACCGTAAAGTCCCCATCGATTGAATCTAAAGCAAGAATGTGACCACTGCCATTGAACAAGGATGCATCAATGTTCGACAAGACTCCGGTAACTGCAGTGAAATCAAATCCAGTTGATACTTCATCCCCAACAACAACCGTGTCGAAGTTCAGAGATATTTGTCGAGCCCAGACGCCAATACCGTTACATGATTCGAGTGTAACTTCAGAGAGTGTCAAGTGACTCGACGATGGGAATGCCTTGATACACCCGTTACCAGCGTCATACATGTGTGAATTTTTGAGGGTAATGTTCGCATTACTGTTACTGTTGATGACAATTAAAGGGTCAGCCCCTGAAGAACGCGCCATGGTAATCCCGTCGCCAATGAAGGTTCCTTGACTGTCAACTGTCAAAGCCGGTGAGGCTTCAACGATATTGGTCAAGGACAAATCGAGAGTGGAACTGGCGCCACCCATAACAAAACCACCCCAACGAGAGCCCGAGCCTGTTGAGGAGAGGGTTGCTGCTCCTGCATCAATACGGCCATCAACACTGATTTGACTTCCTTCGGAAATACGCAGTGAAACGCCATCATCGATGGTAAGTGTCCCTAATGCTTCAACATCGAGATCGCCATCGAGGAAGTATGGACTCCATTGGGCTTCGAGTACAAGCCAGTTGGAAAGAGAACCCGGCGTAATTGTCGAAGCCATGAACATGTGCTCAAACGAAGTCGATGGAATCCCAGGTTACGAAATCCATGAATGATCCAATTTGAAGATTAATGTTTTTGATGCCGCCGACCGTTTCAGAATCATCATCGACGTGTCGTGCGGTTGCTGTGGTCGAAACTTCTCCATTCACATCGGTTGAAGTAACTGCTCCATCAATCGAAATGAATGCACCTGCAACAGGTTCGCCTTTGTCGAGAACAGTGAGTTGAAGAGAAGAGAGAATCGTCAATTCAGCACTGGTGAGTGCTGTGACCGTTCCTCCAACACTTCCTCCAAGCATCTCAACTGGGCATCCGGGCTGAAGCATCAAAGAACCTAGAATGTCAATGTTTGAGACGCTACGTGTTGTTTGACAAGCCCATGTAAGGTTAGAGGCAATGGTCATTCCTTGACCTCCATCTGATTGCGTGAGCACTGAATCAAAACCAAGTGAAAGACTGTTCGAAACAAGAGATGAGCCACTACCGGTCAATTCACCTGAACCTTGAATCTCGGCGCTACCATCAGCAGGTAAAACCAGAGAGGTATCAGACAATTCTAAACCTGCCCCAGTGGAGATTGTAAGGTCGCCAGACATTGTATGTGGCAATCCATCAGGTCGAGGACCGAGGAATACAAATTGACCTGTTGAAATAACCCAATCGCCTTGTGGAATGACTGGTACTTGGACTGATTGCCCCATTTGGGAGCCATACAGTATGACGCGTACACCAGCACCGGCAAGGGTGACATCAACTGAAGACCCACTGTTGAGGAGTGGAAGGGTTGCTCCTCCGTTCACGTCGCTTTGAATTGAAAAACCATGGACGCTGATTGTTGCTTCAACTGGGTTTCCAGCTAAGTCGGTGAAGGTTACCGGAGTTTCTTCAAGATACGAGGCAGACGATACTGCAATGTTCGCTGTTGTTGAACCGCCATAGATGAGTGTGCCATCTCCTAGAGCATCGGAGGAAGAGGTTGGAGTGTTTTGAGGCTGGAAGTTTCGAATGATGGCGTTTGAAGCGGTGCTGATGGACAATGGTGTCGTATGAGTTGCTGCGGTCCAATCGGAAACGTGGAGATCTGAAGATTTGTCGAGAACAACGCCATCAGGGTATGCGCGAGTATTCAATGTATCAACGATGAGTGAACTGCGTTCTAATTGAATCCCGATGCCTTTTCCATCTTGAATTGAAAACGAGCTGCCAGATATTTCGGCATGGTTTGCCTGTATGCCGTTACCAAAATGAAGTGATGAGAAAGAAGTTGATTCGATGGTTGCATACCATGCAGTAAGGCCAATTGAGGTTGTGTCTTGGGCAGAATATGTTTTTGACGCTCCAACAGAAGTCCATTGGTGATGGCCATCGAGAAGGTCGTAAGCGGTCGATGTGGTCGATGTCATTTCAACTGAAACTTCATTCAGACTACTATCAGGGTCGCGGAACTCTATGCCTTTTGTTCCGGCTGTTACATTGATGAATTCGAGACTTATATGTCCCATTCCTGTTCCTTCAATCCCTCGCTCTGATGCAGAAAGATCGAGCCCAGATATTGAATGGTTACCAGAACCTGAAAGGAAGAAGCCGTTGGTTACATTGGAAACTTCAATGCCATCCCAACTACAGGTGCCCGTACATCTTTGGTCCACTACAGGTAGTGATTCAGATGGGTTTCCTTCAAATTCGATATCATTGATTGAAAAGGAACTCGCTCCGTTCGCTAAAAGAAGGCGATGTCCTGAAACTGCACCATTCGAGACGGTTAAATCATCACTGTCTGCGGCATCGATAAGCAAAGCGACGTTATTGGCAGTTATGCTTTGAACCGTAGTAGATGCTCCTTGCTGGCTAGCAATTGCAACGGTTGTATCGATGAATCCAATGCCTGTTGCAGAGAGTGTACCGCTTGTCGAACGCAAACCTGTCCCTGCTTGGGAAATGGTCACCGTATCAACAGTGCTCATGCCTGTCGACCAAAGACCGCCGGCAATATCAGTGAATGTGCCTGTTGAAAGATTTAGATTTCCAGAATTTCGAAGAACTTCATAATCGATGTGTTGTGCTGTAAGCGATTCAATATTTGCCGAACCGAACACATTGACACCGATATATGCATCTTCGATGGTGATTTTGTAGGCTGAAAGTTGACCTTCCACCTTGAGTGCAGTTTTCGCATTCTGGATTGTTACCTCATCCAAAACCGCGTGGCCTTTGGCGGCAATGTAAATTCCAGTCCATAGACCAGCTCCATGTGAGCCGCCGGTAAGTGGTACTTGAGAGGAGAAGAAGTCGGTTTGAGATGCAAGGAGTGTTCCATCAACTCGAATCCAATACCCATCGCCGCCATCGACCGTTGTACCTGGAGAAAGCGTGAGCGTTGAGCCGTTCATGACGGTGACGTTTCCGGTGAGGACAACAGCCCCCGACCATGTTGTATCGGCGCTTACTGAAGTATCTGAAGCCGTTGCAGGTGTTGCAAGAAGAGACAGTGGAGTCAGCAGGAGGAGAAGGGTCAAACACAGTGCCCGAACAGTTCGCATGATACCTACTTTTCAAAGCCCCATATCAAACCAAAGGTTACCGGTCTGTGAAAAATGGGTTTTGATAGCATTTAATTTACAATGGTGCAAGTGGGCCCGCCCAGATTTGAACTGGGGTCTGACGGCCCCCAGCCGCCAAGTATAGGCCAAGCTAACCCACGGGCCCTGGTTGGTACGTCTCACTGAATAGAAGTGCTGAAAGGAGCGATTTCGTAGATGAGGTCAATGTGACCGACATACATACGGCGGCAACAGTAGCGCATTAGACCGACTTTGTCGAGAGCATCTGCCATTTCGACACCTGCTGCTGTCAATTCACTGAATTCTTCCCACTTATGGGCAATAACGCCCCCGCAACTAAAACATCGTATTGGTATAATCATCATCTCACCTCATCGATAGGACTTTTGCTTCTTGCGACGAGCACCACGTCCAAGTTGGTGCTTGGCTTCCTTGCGTCGTGGATCGTTAACCAAAAGGCTACGGTCGAAACGAAGGTATTCTTCTCGAAGTTCTTCATCGATACCTTCTGCGCCACCGTTGTAAAGAACAAGGCCACGAGCGATTGCGGTTCGAATAGCGTCAGTTTGACCCATTATTCCTCCACCAAGAGTGGTGATGCTAATGTCAACCTTGCTCAATCGGTTCATTGCGTCTGCAATAATCAATGGTTCCATTGACTTGCGGCGTGCAAGAGACGGTTGTAGAATTTCGATTGGTGAACTGTTAACACGAACTCTGCCTTTACCTGCTTTAAGTGAAGCACGGGCAACTGCAGTCTTACGCTTACCAGAGGATTGTACTGACTTTTGCTTTTTACGAGCCATCATTGCTCACCTCCGGTCCAACGGTGGGATGGTGCGCCGAGGTCGGCGCTGATATCTCCAAGAGTGATGAATCGCTCTGGAAGATCTTTGCGGAATTTCGTGGTATCGCCATGAACGTGGCCTTCGGGAAGGTCACCAGACAAATGGGCAGGACAACCGATTTCAACACGCAAATTGCGGAGTGCTCGGCGACCACTGCTGATCTTTTGGTAAGGCAACATTCCGCGGACTGCTCTCTTGAGAATCATGTCAGGCATACGTGGGAAAAACGGACCCTTACGGGCGTGATTCAACTTATACTTGGCGTGATAGGTGTTGAGAACTGAGCGTGGACGACCAGAGACAATTGCATGCTCTGAGTTGATAATAATCACTTTGTCATCACGGTGGTCACGGGCTGCTTTAAGCAGAATATCTGCTGTTGCTGAAGCGAGACGACCGAGAATCAGTTCTTTCGCGTCAAAAACATAGGTTGTTTCATCCAAGGATAACAACCCCCGTTCCAGATGGATTTTCGTTCATCAGCTCGCCGTAGGTCATAACTCGACCACCGGCGGCTTCTATTTTCTCACGTGCACCATTGCTGACACTGTAGGCGGCGATCGTGTGGTTTGCGGACAGTTCACCTGAGCCGAGTAGCTTGCCTGGTACGAGGATGGTTGCACCCTCTGGGGCGTAGCGACTCACGCGGCTCAAGTTCGGCTGTGCCCAATTCTTGCGACTCTTGGAGAGTCGCATGGCCACATCTCGCCAAACAGCGGCACCGGTGTCGCGAGACTGGGCTTTCAACTGGCTGATTACATCAACCAATCTTGCGTTTGTCTTACGTATCGGATTACTCATTTGACTCCCTCGATGCTTTGAAGCAATTCGCCGACCGGCCATCCCATTATCAATGCACCGACGCGGGCGCCGTGTCATTCGCGTCGCAGTGCACCGAAACTCTTGATTCGGGGACAGTTTCTGGCGGTCGCCATAAATCTTCGGAAAAAGTTCACTCGTAGAGAATCTCGCCCTTTGCATCGAGCAATTCAACGGTGAGTCCTGCGGCGCGACCTTGGATGATAATCTCGTCATGGAGTGTATCGGAGAAATCGTCAAGTGCACCCAATTCGGTTCCGCCTGTGATGTCTGTGAGTTTGTCGATGAGATGGTTGAGGACGCATGATACGCCATAGGCTTGACCTGCACGGAATGCATGGTCGACGCCGCCAATTTCTGGATCTTCAGCTTTCATACGAAGCATAACAGTTTGCGAATAGGCGACTAAAACGCCATAGATGGCTTCAATGATGAGGGCTGCTTCCGCATCATCCAGTAAATTCTGAGCCGTTGTGAGGCCAGCAAAAACTGCACGTTCGTAAATCTTGAATGCTGCAATTGTATCTGTAGTCTCAATTTGCATTGCTTCGCCGATGAGTTGCTTCCAGTCTTCCATGGACAAGCCACAGCACACTCGCTCCTTGAAGGTTAAGGCGAATCGGTATGGTTCAGGAATTTCAAAGTTTGAAATCTGTGCCTTCGCCTTCAACGATTCCTGCTTGACGAACTGAGCCATCAGCTGCAACGAATTCGCCAGCCTTTGTTTGCTTGTCATACAGATTAACCAACTCCTTGCGTTCAACCATGCCACCTTCGCCGAGGGCAACGGTGAGTGAACGAGCAATCGCATCCAAGGTAGTCAATGCCTTGTCACGGTGGCTTTCATCGATGTTGTGATCTGAATAACGTGCTTCTTCGAATACTGAGAGGAAGAGGTCAAGTTGGTCAGAAGGAACCATGTTGAATGCAGTACGAACAGCTGATTCGAATTCACGAGTGGTTTCGTAAACCTTCTTCATAAAGCCATAGCGTTTGAAGTGCTTGACCAAATTCTTGTAGCATTCGAAAATTGCTGCAATGTATTCGTTACTGGCTTCAAGTTGCATCATCGTGTCGGTCAAAATACCCTTGAGTGCTTGGACTTGACGTCGGGCTTGGGCTCGTTGATAGTAAATCGCTCCAGCAATGAGTAATGCCATTGCAACCAGTACGAACGACATGGTCTTGGCTGGAGTGAAGAACCCTGCATCAGCTTGAATCGGATTAGCCTTCATCCAAGTAACTTCATGCGTTACATTGTCTAAAGATTCTTCGAAGTACGTTGAACCAGGGTAATACGCAATGATTCTCCATTGGCCTGAACATGGGACACCGTCACATGTTTGACCACCAAAGGCCCATTCGAAGTCGGCAATACCTTGCTCGTTCGTTCGCGATTTATTCGTTCCTTCAACAATCCATTCACTGAGTTCATCAGACCAATATTGGCGGACAAACCAGATTTCTTCGTTTTCTACAGCAAGATCGAGTCGGTCACGCAAGAGAGCAATCGAACCAATGACTGCGTCATCATTGTCCAATCCATTATCGCCTGTGTGGCTCCATGTTTGCTTCACTTGCAAGTCAATTCGAGAGCGTACCAAAACAAGTTGATCGATGTGCGAGCCATTCAAGACATTCGATGAATCCTTATCGCAACCACCTGGGACATTGAGGTCGGGTTCAAAGGCAACACGCAGTGTACGGAAACCTTCCAATTTACCGCCGGTTGTTTCGACCCCTCGTAGCGTTGGGTTTTGACTTGGGTCGCCACTGAACCACTCAACTGTTCCATCGATTTCGCTGGTGCGGATGGTTGAAATTGGGCGGATGTTTTGTTCAGGGTCAAGATAGATATTCAAGCACTTTCCACCAACATATTGGCCGTTGGATTGCATCAGTTTTGCATCGACGTGGAACGATTCTTTGAGGTAAAGCACCGGGTATTCAGTCGTGTTTGGTGCAGTCCATGTTTCGACGCTGGACTTGAATGGTCCAACTTCGTTCAAAGCGAGTGTCGAGTTCGAAAAGACATCGAATTCGGTTTCATACGTATCGTTTTGGTATCGGTAAGCATCGTTGTTATCGTAAGACGAATAAGTGACGATGACCTTTGCCTTTCCAGCAGAAACATCAGAAAGTGGACATTCGATCGAGAAGTATCCGTCGAGGTCAGTCATTCCCGAATTACATGATGTTGGACTTGATTGGCTGTTCACCATCTCGTAGTTGACACGAATCTTACGGTTGGTCAAATTCGTACCCAACTCGTCTTGTAATTGTCCTGTAACAATCATTGGCTTTGGAATAACTTCGCCAGTGATTGGACTTACTTCACTCGTGTAGACGATTTGATCATCAACTGATAATGCGGTTCGGCCAATAAAGGAGAATCCGTTTGCATTGTTGGTCATCTTCAATCTGAAGTGGTCGTTTCCAGACACACCAAGACAAGAATCCCACGCGCCTTGAATGCTCAGAGCGGCTGGTTCAAGTTGTGCACAACCTTCGTTTGGTAAAGTTTCTTCAAACCGTAGAATAACATTCACTGGCCCGAATCCGTCTGGGAGGAAAGACGCAGGGTCTTCTTTCAGAGCAGTAGCGTTCAATGGGGCAATATCGGCTTGGAGACATCCAGCCTGTCCGTTGAACATTCCACTGGCTTCGAAGCGGTCAAGAATTCCATCTTGGTTAATATCTCGGTCCAAAATGCCGTCTCCGTTTCCGTCATAATAGCACATGTGAGCTTTATCGGGTTGGACATCTGGCAGCGTGATTGAACCTGCTGATGGTCGAACTGTGGCAACAATTTGGCGATGTGTAACGCCATTGAAGTCCACTCCTTCGAAAATAACATCGACTAATCCGCCGTTTGGTGCGGATGCGCCATCTAAGGAAGCGCCTCCGGCATCACGTACCTGCGTCGTATTATCGTCAGTGACTTGTCCAGTGAAGGACCATAAATCTCCAGATTGACGGAAATTGGGATCGGTCGATACAATGGAAATGTAAGTTCGTGAAACAACCCAAACCTGCTGAACCATGGTGTTGCCCTTGAGCAATGGGGTTCCTGCAAATTCGAATTGTAAACTGAAATCACCTAACGAATCGGCAGCAGAGATATTGAATGGTATCTCGAAGAAGCCATTATCATCGGTATAATTAACCCCAGAACGGCCATCCGCAGACCAGGTATAGTTCACTGGTACGTTACGAACGGGTTGGAGAGAGTTGTCAACCAGTTTCGCTTGAATCGTTGTACTTGTGTTTCGATACAAACGAGGCACTGAAGTGGTTTGGAAGTCAGTTGTTCCAACTACTGTGACGTTGATGTAAGCACCTGTTGCAGCAAGAGAGGAGCTGTTACCTGTGAAGTAATACGCTGAATTGGTGAAATCAACACGCATTCCATAGGTTCCAGAACCGTATTGGCTGTACCAAGACCAGTTGTATTCAAACTCAGCAGCACATGTTGGGCAGGCCTTTGTCGGGCGTTGCGTGTAGGCTGTTTCTTGCTGGCCGAGGAATTGACCATTGCCGTCGATGTCAACTTGAAGTGCGATCGGGTCTGCATCCCAAGGAACATTTGTTCGGTTGGTCACTGAACCTGTAACCCATAGTGCGTCACCTGTGTTCATTTGAGGAACGATTTCACACCGGACCAAACTGTCTGGGTCTGTCTGGGTCGACTGCGCCACAAGGTGGTAAGTCACCGTCTCCACCGTTCACCAAAGTGATGAACCAATGTGTTGAATTCGTTGAGACGAAGTTGCGCAATTGAGTTTCTGGTCCAGTAAGGCTGAGTGCGTTTCCATCCCAATTCTTTGCTTGCACGTGTGCCTTCTTGTAATCATCGAAATTCAAACCTGCACCATTCAGTGCTTCGGAATGGAATAACGTTGCCCAGTTACCGAAGGTACCGTCGCCATTGTTGATTGAGGAATTATACCAGAAAACTGGATTTGTACCCTCGACAATCATTTGCGCTTCGATGTTCATGCGATGCATGACACGGATTGCTTGAGGCTCGGTACTGTCGCCATGGAGGTAAGGGAATGGCCACTCAGGCGCAAGGTCTGGTTGCACGCTCGTCGTCACTTCGTAATCGCCGGCGGGGAGGCTCGTATTGGTGTAATCATACGAAATAATCGCACCGGTTCCGTCAAGAAGTGGTTTGAGTTCTTTGGATTGTTCATCCCAGGCAACTTCTTCATATCCACCAGGAACTTGGCCAACTCCATTATCTCGAGTTGAGTTCCATTGAATTTGTTTCCATAAACCATTGATGCCGATATCTTGAACGAATGTGACAGAAACAAATCCATTACTTCCTGCTCGGTAACCGTTTCCACCAAGTCCAGTAAAGTTCGTCGGGTGAGTGTAGTTGCCAAAGATTCCTCCGCGAACGGAGAAAGTGAATGGCACACTTGGAACTAAGTTGTCGAAGATACCACGTTGTAAATCAGCGGTATAATACGACCACATGTCGATCCAGAATGGTTGTTCATCGCTTCGGAAATAACTATCCAAGTAAATGTCAGCTGTGAGGTTTGCTTCAGCGCCCAAATAATAGGATTGAGATTCGTTGCCGTTGAATGCAAACATTTCAGTCACAATTGCATAGACTCTGTAGGTTGTGTTGTCGCCCACTGTCAAATCTTCAGGGTAGAGGAATTGGCCAACTGTGAAGTTACCAACTACAGAGGTCAAGACGTTGATGGTCTCAACTGCGAGTGTTCCATTGTCAGCCCATTCAATATGGACTTGGACTGGAAGGCCAACTGCAGGCTCAAAGGCACCAGTGACTGGATTTACCCAATCGACGTGCCCACTGAAGATGGATGGGGATTGTGCATCAAGCCACAAAGTATCAGGTAAATTGAGCGTGATGTATGTTGGTGCTTTGTCATCTTCATCAAGCACACAGTTGTTGTCATGGTCCCAATCGCTTGATTCGCCTCCATTGTAGCAAGGGAATCCAGTTTCGCCTTCTTCAAGATGGTCGAAATCGGCGTCAACAAGCGTATCGTTGTCGTCATCATTGTCGATTGCATCTGGGCCAGTACCTGCATCCAATGGGTTTGCAAGTCCTTCTCCATCTCCGAAGTCATCGTGGTCCCAAGGATTTGTTGAGTTTCGGTTGAAGCGTGTAGGCCAGAGTATGACTTCATCATCATCAAGCATTCCATCTTGGTCATCATCGGTATCAATATCGTCACGTTGTCCGTCGTTATCATGGTCGAAAGCAGCAACGAGGCTGATTGCCAATTCAACGTCGTTGGAAATTCCATCTGCATCCCAATCGTCATCCGCCCAATCTACGATTCCATCGTTATCATGGTCAAACGGAGATTGTTCTTCGCCCCAGAAACAATTTGGTAGTGCCTCTTGGACAGAATCTAGGATCCCATTGTTATCGTCATCAGGGTCTTCTGCGTCAGGAACGGCATCGTTATCGTTGTCAACGTCATAGAGTGTTGGTTGAATCAAACCTTGTGAAAGAATTCCTCGGTCCCAAACTGCTTGGAAATAGCCGTCGTCATCGACATCTGCGTCGTTTCCGTCGTCATCGTTATCAGCGCAATTTGTTCCACTGAAGAAATTGGAGTTCTCTTGATTCGCATCGTTATCGAGGTCATCATCGACATCTATTTCGAAGAAATCCCATATGCCGTCATTATCATCGTCAACGTCATACCAATCATACACCGAGTCATAATCGTCATCGAGGTCAATCGTTGCATTCGTGAAATCGCCATCAATGTCGCCGTCAACTGTGTTTTTGATCAAATCTGCACCGAGTTCGTCAGGGAAGTCAGCAACTATTCCGTTGTCGGAAGTCCATTGCCAAATTCCTACTGCCAATCCAATCCAAGTTACGAAAGCATCTCGGTTGTTGACCATTTGGAAGTGAGTAATACCTGATTCGACTGTACCGTCTCCGCCGAAATCATAGTGATAACAGCCGCCTTGTGCACCGGGGGTGCAGCTCCAGTTGCCGCTTGGGCCACCAGGTGTAGCACCTTGGTCGATGAAGGCATCAGGTCGAGTAGAATATGGAGAGCCGAATTGAGCGTTTACTCCATTGAGTGGCATGTGGTAAGAAATTGCATAGCTGTATCCACAAACAAAGCCTCCACCAAGATTTCCTGCAGACCAACCGCATTGAGACATATTGAAGGTCCCACCCATCTTGAGGTCATCGGTATCGAGCATTCCGTCGTTACCTTCGTCTTGGTCCCACCAATCGGGCATTCCGTCGGCATCTTGGTCAATATCAAGTCCGTTGGAGAGAGAATCTCCGTCCGTGTCGATATCCCAGTCGTTTCCGCCGTTGTAAGGTGACCAGCGAGCAAAGAGGAACCAGTAGTATTCTGGAACTGTCCCTGGCGTAACTGGTGTTGTTGTATGCATCATAGCCGTTGTAGTTAAGAACAACGTCGGCGAAAGGATTGTGCCAAAAGACGAGATTCCAGTGGTCGGTTGAGTTGTCTGTGTAAGGTGTGCTGTCTTGGCTACCATCGAGTGTGCCACCGTCTGCAATAGGGTAGTATGGGTTTGCAAAATTATCGTTTGCGTCATAATCAACAACACCGCAATTTCCGTCATCTGGATCGTAGTAATCAGAAATACCGTCGTTGTCATCATCCCAATCGATGTCGTTTTCAAGACCGTCTCCATCGATGTCTGAGTCAACTGAGTTTGGTCCGTCGTCCCGATAGAGTGCGCCGTTGATAGCGTGAAGGTCGCCATCGTTGTCAAGATCACAGTCCCAATCGATGTCAAGAGGATCGATGATTCCGTCGTTGTCGTCGTCTACGTCAATCCAGTTGTTGATTCCATCGCCATCCCAATCGTTGAATTGAGAATAGGAAGCACGGCGCGTATTACAGCGTGAGTCGGGGTTTACCGGATTTGGATTTGCTATAGTAGGGCAATTCCATGAAGCGACATCCGAGGACTTGTCAAGTGGGAAGGAGTCGTTTTCATTGGTGATTTGGTCGTCATCTAAATCGTATTCAAAATTATTTGCATCCCCGCTCACTGAAATGTCTCCAAGGTTATCTGGTGTGGGGGTACCGCCCATGTCAGGGTCGAGCCAATCATAGACAGCATTGTAATTCTGGTCGAATGGTCGCAATCGGTCATCGTCTAAATCTTGGTCATAGTCCATTTCACAATCAATTCCAGCAATACCGTCTGTATCTCCACCAGGTGTCTGGAAAGGTGAGGAGTTGGCTCGGGTGAAATCATTCAGCATATCACCGTTGACGTCGAGATTCATACATGTGTCAGGAATTCCGTCGTTGTCATCATCAGGGTCAGACATGTCAAGGATTCCGTCGTTGTCGTCATCGGTATCGGAGCTGTCTGGTGTGTCGTCATTATCGTTATCGGGGTCGATAAAGTTTGGAATGCCGTCGCCGTCGAGGTCGCCATCTACAATCGCAGTAAATGCTGGTACGCCGTTTGGAGATGTTGATGTGACTGAAGGGGCGTTTACTGCATTGACGCGGTTTAATTCCCATGTAAGGAAGTCGATGCCGCCTGAATACGCACGGTATGAATTGAAATCCCAGTTAATTGCAACATCGTAAAGGTTTCCTGCTTGGGCATGCGTAGTTGTTATAGATGCATCGTAAGGGTGGGAATCTGTGATGTCGTCAACGCCATCGTTGTCGTCGTCTGCATCGAAGTAATCTTGGACACCGTCGCTGTCAAGGTCGCATGGCCACTTGAATTGGTCAATACGAGCGTCGTTGTCATCGTCTTCGTCATAACTTCCAGGGCCAGAGCCATCGGAGTCTTCGTCGGTAACGCCATCGTTATCGTGGTCCATTGGATTTTGGTCTGCAAGGTAGAACGCTCCGACTGGTTGTCCAGTCCAAGGGTGGACGACGCTTGGGTCGAGGCGGCGGTCTGTACTGACGTTTCGTGGGTCCAATCCGAGTGCTTCAAGTGCTTCGATATCAATTGGGCCTTCGAGAATTCCGTCGTTGTCATCGTCCCAGTCCTCTGCATCGAGGATTCCGTCGTTGTCATGGTCGAATGGGTCGGTTCCGTAACATCCATCGAATCGTTCGAGGAGGTCATAAATTCCATCGTTGTCATCATCCAAATCATAAAGATCGCTGACGCCATCATTGTCGTGATCGTCTTTATTTGATTCTTCGAGGAGTGTCGAATAGTACGGCATAATAGCTGCTATTGCAGCTTCGTCGGAAATAATTCCAGCAGCAACTCCTGGGTCTGACCACATGAGGTCCGAGAGAACAGGGTGGTCTTCAAGTTGCCATGCATCTTGAGCGCCATTCCATGAGCCTTGTCCGCCTTGTTCAGTAGACTGGGCAGAGGTTAAAGTGATTCTTTCGCCTTCACTGAATTGAAGTGTTGGCTTTGTTTCTTCCGCACTAAAGTCCTGTACAATGCCCAGCATTGTGCTGGTCAACATCAAAATGATGATGGTCAATGACATGGTGAGTTTTTGGCGATGGCTAATGGTTTCTAAGTGTGATTTTGACAGCATGTGGGCACCTCGGAATCATTTTGCCACCGACATACCCTATTTGAAGGCCATGGCGCGGTTGCGTGTTTTGGTATCACAGAAGTCGTTGCGTATCATTTGCGGACAAGACCGCTTGAAGACACGACTGGAATGGTGTCGGGGAGAGAACTCAATGGCGTTGAATGTTCAAAACTTTGGGCGTACGGTAACCACTGAAGTATTTTCTAAATCTAGAACTTCGTCAGGTTCATCTTCGAAGTCGATATCCTCTTTGCTTTCGTCTGTGCTTTCGATTCCTTTCTTGGATTCAAGCTTAACGATCTGCTTTTGCAGTATTTCAAATTCAATCTCTAAATCTTCCATGACGTCACGGACAGTCTCCATTTTGTCACTGATGCGTGTAGCGAGTTTTTTCATCTTACGTAGAACTCGCTTCTCTGACATGAACTTTCTAGTTGCTAACCTGTTATCAATCCTTACACGATATCAATATCTCGGTAAACAAAAAATGAGTGAAGAAAAAAAGAGGGATTTCCAGGGGGCGAACCCCCTAGAAATCCGGCGCCCCGATACCAAAGTATCGGTGATTAACTTACGATAGTTTCGTCACTAAATTCAAGCTTCGAGTTCATCGAGAATGCCGTCGTCATCGTCGTCAGCATCTTCGTGGTCGTCTATTCCGTCGTTGTCGTGATCGAATTGACCGGTCATTGAGTTTCCGTCATTGACTTCGAACCAGTCGGCAAGGCCGTCGTTGTCGTCGTCTGTGTCGGAGAGGTCCCAAATTCCATCATTGTCATGGTCGTAGCGGTAGTTTCCAGAGATTCCACCAATTTCGTCAACGTCGAGAATATCGTCGTTGTCGTCATCAGTATCTACTCCATCATCAGAGCCATCGTTGTCGTGGTCACGGCTGCGGTCTTCACCAGCATCCATTATACCATTACCATTCGAATCTTCCCAATCATTGTAGTTGTCAATTCCGTCGTTGTCGATGTCGAGGTCAACGGAATCTGTGATTCCGTCGTTGTCGTGGTCGTAGATGTTGGTGTTTGGATCGCCGTCTTGAGTTTCCTCAGAGTCGTCGATTCCATCGCCGTCATCATCACTGTCAAGAGCATCGTCAATTCCGTCGTTGTCGTGGTCGTTTGGATTGTCATCGACATCGTTGGGGATACCATCGTTGTCGTTGTCATTATCAATGTTGTCTGGAATTCCGTCACCGTCGTTGTCGGCAGGACCCTGGTTGTCGGTTTGCTGTTGTTGTTGTTGGTCGGTCTGTTGACCCTGTTGGCCTTCTTGACCGTTTTGGGTTTGACCTTGTTGTTGTTGGCTCTGACCGTTTTGGTTATCGCCGTTCTGGTTTTGACCTTCTTGCTGGCCTTGTTGACCACCTTGTTCGCCACCTTGTTGTTGCTGACCTTGTCCATTGTCTTGCTGTTCACCTTGTTGACCTTGCTGGCCTTGCTGGCCTTGTTGACCTTGCTGGCCTTGTTGACCTTGCTGGCCTTGTTGACCTTGCTGGCCTTGTTGACCTTGCTGGCCTTGTTGACCTTGCTGTCCCTGTTGACCTTGCTGTCCCTGTTGACCTTGTTGCCCCTGACCTTGTCCTTGACCTTGTCCTTGACCTTGTCCTTGACCTTGTCCTTGTCCTTGACCTTGTCCTTGACCTTGTCCTTGACCTTGTCCTTGACCTTGTCCTTGACCTTGTCCTTGACCTTGTCCTTGACCTTGTCCTTGACCTTGTCCTTGACCCTGTCCTTGACCTTGTCCTTGACCTTGTCCTTGACCTTGTCCTTGACCTTGTCCTTGACCTTGTCCTTGACCAGGTTGTGGGTTTTGAGCTCCGGCATCAGATTCGCCACCGCCTTCAGTGCCACCATCGCCTGCGCCTGCGCCTGACTCGGTAAAGTCAGGATCGTAAGCATCAGGGATACCGTCACCGTCGGAGTCGGAATATTCACCGTCGTTCGGATCGTTCGGGAACGAGTCAACGTTGTCAGCCTTACCGTCACCATCAGTGTCGGCGTTGTTCGGGTTAGTACCCGCTGCATACTCTTGGGCATTGGTTAAACCATCGCCGTCAGGGTCTGCATTTCCATCGCCACCATTAGTTGGGTTAAGGCCATTCGAGACTTCCCAGCCATCTGGGAGACCGTCGCCATCGCTGTCTGCATTGTTCATATTGGTGCCTTCGTTTTGCTCCTCGGAGTTGGTGAGACCGTCACCGTCCCAGTCGGCGCCACCATCAGATGGGTCGAGTGGGTCAGATCCGTCACCGCTCACTGCAGATAATGCAGAGAGAGCGAGGAACATTGCAATTAGCACGCTCATTATTTTTTTATCATTCATGTTTTTTCACTTCCTATATTTTTGGTTGTTGTTACATAGAGAACCCGCTGTTCTCTCTTTCCAGATGCCCAGCCCACATGGTGGGAGAGGCATCTAGGGATGTTCGCGATGCTGCGCACTGAATGCGGGTAATGTTCAAGGCGGTAACAAGAGACTTTCGACCGACAACTTTTACGGTTGTGGCAGGCACAGACTGGTTCGCAGTTGTCCTTTTTTGTCCCTTGTTCAGTTCCTTGTATTGTTCCTCCAAATGCATCGTATTTCACGGGTTAGTTCTAGGGAACCCAACGTTCCCTCTACATATTGGAACATACCGACACTATATGAAGAGCGCGACGCTGTGTTTGGGTCATCCTTCGAGCGTGTATGCAGGAGGAAGTAAAATCGCTGCTTGCTGATTTAACACAAATCTCGCGACAAGATCTGCTAAATTAGAATCGTCGAAGGCGTGAAGTCTTTCACTACCGTTGCCTGATGCTGGAGCCCAAAGATGCAGGGGTTTAGCTGAACGGCTTAATGCGATTTTAGCTGCCCTAATTGCATTTGAGCCAGGCAATCCAACGCTACCTGTGCTATCGAGGCCGAGGTGATGGATCAATCTCCCCTGGCGTACGCCTTCTTTTCCTTCGAGTGCAAGCATGCCGAGAATGGTGAATTGGTCTCTCTTGGAAGCATCCCATCGAGTATAATCGCCTTCAAATCTCTGCGACAGGTGTTGTAGAAATCCGCTGTATTGTTGTGGTAAATTTTCATACGAAATCGCTTCAATGGATTTTCGACGAGGGAGGTGGGCGTCTTTCGGGAGAATTTCTTTGAATTCACTCCATTTATGTGCTGTATCGATCCAATTTGAGAGTCTTTCTGCGAAGAAAGGGTCTGCGCCTCTCCAATTCCAAACGCTCCTTTTGATCAGTTCGGGGGCGACATTTGAAAATCCTTCGGGGTCTCTTTCGGCAAGAGTTTGAAGGGCTTTCAAATATTTTTCATTCCTTGCTTTTTGCAGGGTCTGCTCAGGAGGCATTAGGTTTACGTCTCCCGCAGTTACATAATAAGGTTCTTTCTTGTTGATTTGCTTCGATTTCATTGTATCTCCTCAGTTTCAGAGTGGTGTTCACACCTTTTCACAAAATAATGGCATAAAAAATGGCGCAGTATTCATTTTTCCCCTTGTGGAACTGACGCTCCCGGGACCGATATTGCATTGAAAGGGAAAAATTGCGACGGTATATGAACAATTCATGTTCATAATTGCTTCATCATCGAACGGTGTGGCCCGATTCCGTCAATCGAGTAGGGCTCATCGATAAGCGTCCATCCTTGCGATTGGTAAAATGGAATGGCAATTTCTCTCGCTTGTAAAAGGCCTATTTTAGCGCCGAAGTGGTGCTTTGAGTTTTTTTCAAGTGCTTCTAAAACTATTGCCGCATGCCCCTTTCGCCGCGCTTCTTGACGAGTGCCCATCTGCCGGATTTGGATCGCCGGGCGGTTTGAAGGGTCCGTCAATGGCCCGAAGCCTGGGCATTTCGTAGCATCAGGTCCCGCATGATCTGCCGCAGAACCGTCGCTTTCGGCACCAATGAGGTGTGCTCTCCCGACTGCAACAACAAGGTCATCGTATTCGACCCACGCGTGAATAGCTTGCTCGTCATCATCGAGTAATTCAGCGCCCCTTTGAAACCCAATCGGCTCTCGTAGGACTGCAAATCTACAGTCATAATAGGGAGTTGTAGGTGTTGCGGGAGGGATCAAAACATGTTCCATAAAGGCACCTCGGAGTATGCTTCAAGGAGGAGGTTTTTAGAAATATACCCTCGCCAAATTTGAACAATATTTGCAGGGTTTCTCTTCGAAACTTTAGATTCCGTATTCAATATAGAGAATGAGGAATAAACCTCCGATTAAGAGTACTGGCACCGCTGCTGCCGCTAATAATCCCTTTCCGAAAGACCTGCTACCTTTGGCAAATGAGTAGATCAATGTACCGATATAGAGGAGGGGGAGGGCCCAACATGAAGCATCAAGGAGTCCATCACTCACTCTTGGGAAGAGTCCCCACATGCTTTCTATTACAAAATAGCTTAAAAAGCACACAAGAAAAGGCATGGAAAATCCAAGAAAAAACATCGGCCAAGAATTCTGTGCGGCCTCTACGGGCATCGGTTCTAGGAGTTGAAAGGGAGAATTTTGGGGAGATATTACAGTCCTATCTTGCCTTTGAAAAGAAGTAATCGACGGAGTCGATTCCAAAATAATCGTTTGCGGCGGCGAGTCTTTGGAACGATTTTGAGGTTCGTTCACCGGAGGCTGGGCCATGAAGAGTGGTTCCTTGATTACCGTTTAATGGATTTGCCGGTAATAAAATAAAACACTGCTAAGTTGGCAATGAGAAGAGGGCATCTGTGCTTCGGTCGCGTTGAAATAGAACCAGTCAGTGCGTGGACTACTGCACGGGTGTCGGAGCGGCTACGTCGGGGATTGCAAATCCTCTTACCTGGGTTCAAATCCCAGTCTGTGCTCTTTTCAAAAAAAACACTGTTTTGACTTTGTTTTGACGCGCAGTGTTGATAGCGAAAGACAGATTGGTTTGTCTTATCACATAGACATTGTCTAGTTGGGGGAAGTGGCTATGCCGGAAATCAATCGTTCGTTGGAAAATGTTGGCACGGGTTTTGCTGCATTCCTCGCCCCTCCAGGCCCAGAAGTGATTCGCTTTAGTGTCGGGCAACCTGATTTTGCCACACCACAGCCTGTTGTTGATGAAGCTAAAGCGGCTCTCGACCGAGGAGAGACAACATACACTCGGACACAAGGTTCGGTTGAATTATGTGATGCAGTTGCCCTTCACCTTTCAAAATATAATATTCCAGTGGATCCACTCGATGTCCTCATTACGCCAGGTTGTAAGCAAGCTCTTCTCTATTCAATGATGGCAACCCTCGATGCTGGCGATGAAGTATTGTTACTCTCTCCCGCCTGGCCTTCGTATGATGGGATGCTCAAACTTCTCAACTGCAAACCGGTTCATGTTCCTGTGTTAAGAGAGAATTACCATCCGAATTTTGACGCACTGGAAGCGGCGGTAACATCGAAAACCAAAGCTATCCTTCTTAATTCTCCAAATAACCCGACTGGGGCTGTTTACACGCCAGAAGAAATTCGCCAACTTGTTGATTTTGCTATCAAGCACGATCTGTGGATAATTGATGACATGATTTATGCAAATCTAACGTGGACCGATTACCCCTATACCTCCCCGTGCTCCCTTGAAGGGGGGGCTAAGCGAACAATCACTGTTGGAGGCTGGTCAAAAAGTTGGGCCATGACTGGATGGAGATTGGGTTGGATTACCGGGCCAAAACTCGTGATGGATGGTGTCAAGAAAATAAACGTCAGTTCTGCGACCCATGTCGCGACCTTCATGATGCCTGCTGCAACAGTAGCCTTAGGACTTGAAGAAGAAACGGCGGCTATGGCTGCATCATTCAAAGAACGAAGGGGCATCATACATGGCCTTTTGAAAGAATTACCCGGAATTATCGTGCCTGAACCTGAAGGTGCCTTCTATGCGTTCTGTGACGTAACTGGAACTGGAATGAACGATATAGAATTCGCTACTCGTGCGCTTGAAGAAGCAAAGGTGCAACTGATACCCGGGTCGTTAATGGATGCGGGTGAAGGTTTTGTTCGAATCTCCTATGCGACTTCAACCGAAAATATTCATGAAGGTGTTCGCCGCCTAAGTGAATGGCTCAATTCGCTGTGATGCGGTAGAGCGTTCCGCCACCACTGAAGATTGCATAGTACAAATTCCCATCAGGTCCAAAACGAAGAGGGAGTGGAGTCCCTAAATCAGTTGCAAAGCGGGTAACTTTGCTGTCCCATTGTTCATCCGGTATCGAACTGTTTGTCGATCTTGGAGTAAAATCAATTCGAACGATTTCATGACCTTGCGGCAAAAGAGTATTCCAAGAGCCATAGACGGTTGCATACACGGTATATCCTTCACCTGCGGTTGAATTTAAGCCTGGAAGGAGAGAATTGTTTGGCCGCACGTCAATGCCATTCAACGAAGTATGCGGGGTCCATTGGGCAACGGGACCAAGGGTACCGGTTGGAATTGGGTGCTCAGGGTCATCATCTGGCCACCCATATGATTCACCTGCTACCAGGAGGTTGACTTCCTCATTTGGATGGTCTCCGTCCCAATCACGCCCATTATCGGAAAACAGATATCCCATTCCTGAAACCCAAACACCGTCAAAAGAATTCCGAACGCCAGAAGCAAGGACGCCATGCTCGCCTGTATCCGGGTTCACCCAAAGTAAGGCGCCGTTGCGATTGTCATCTTCTTCACAAACATTGCATGTTGAGCCGCTGTGCCAAATCAAAGTCCCGTTTGGAAAGGCATTGATGGCATTTGTTTGGTGGTTCCCGCTGGGAATGCCTTCTACGAGAATTGCAGGGTTGCCCAAGGTGAAATTTGTCCGATCGTAACGGGTAAGTTTACCTTCTTCTGAAATGAAGATATAGTCTTGAGAGATATGAAGGCCATGCGGATGGATGAGGCCAGAAAGAAGAGTTGTT
Organism: uncultured Candidatus Poseidoniales archaeon; assembly: GCA_905182715.1. GTDB lineage: Archaea > Thermoplasmatota > Poseidoniia > Poseidoniales > Poseidoniaceae > MGIIa-L1. The sequence goes on along the minus strand of CAJJCP010000003.1, from coordinate 103,763 downwards.
GTGGAAAAATTATCAGAAGCATTGAGTGAAAGAATGCGCCCGCCGTCCCGGTCGCACATCAAAAGATGCTGTTCATCTGCCCATTCAAGACATGTTGGGCCGCCAAAACCAGTGGCTACTTTCTCGATAGCGTATCCATCGATAACCTCACTGTTCAGGGGCTCTGTATAAGGATAAATCTCACGAGCCACGAGGAGGAAGACAAGCAGTAAAACTACCGGCAGAAGGTGTGTTCGTACGCCCATAGAACCGACATAACCGAAACGCGTATCAACTCTCGCCAAGTATTTCATTCTAAATAAGAAATCCTTGGATTCATGTAGTTCACAGGTTTCGCCGGGTTATGGCGAAGGTCGACTGGCGGATTAAACTCCTCTCACTCTTTGTTGTCTTTGTTATCTCAATGGGGTTCTATGCCAACATTATCTCCATCGAGCAACATCTCGGTACGAACAATGTTCTTCTACTCCAAGGGGGAGAATCAACAGACAATTCCCAGGATATTCTTGTTAATGCCTCGTTTGAAAATGGTGGAGAAAACCTTTCTTGGAATGCTGTCCAACTGAGTTTAAAGGTCGATGGGGAAGAATATCCGTGCATGGTTGGAGGAATGAGCTCTGTTGAACAGTCGAACGGCACGGTACAATCAAAATTAAATGCAGACGGAAAAACGTTCACTGTGAATGTTGATGTTACCAGCGAAGAGACACAGTATCTCGACCTTTTCTCAATGAGTGCTGTTCGAAACGGTTCGACAAGCATATCATTTACTCGGACAGATTTTTTCCTTGGTGAAAATGTTACCGCAATCGCTGTTAAAGAGGATTTTAGCGACACCAAATACCGAGATGATTTGATCTTCAATGAAACTTCTGAACAACGCCTTGAATGGTATGTGTATGATTTAGTGCCGTCACCAAATTATCCCGGACTTGGAAGTTTATATTCGTTGAAGACCGAGGGGTGTTTTTCAAAGTCCAGTTTTTGAACTATTACACCCCAGAGGGAGAATCTCGGCATATCACAATTCTTGCAGCCCCGCTTGAGAATGCTTCAATACCCGCACTTATCGATGAAACAATGGTACAGATTTCACCCTGCACTATACTTGAAAACGGTGATGGTTTTTGGGGCTCGTCTGAAACGATATCTCTTCGCGAAAACAATGTGAACATTTGTTCAGATCGTTGTTCCATACGAGTCGTTGCACTCTTTGAACAGCAGATGATTGCTGGGAAAAATACTCTCCATTTCACCGATGAATAACGAAGAAGTGGGTGTTTTTGGGCCAGGATCAAGGCCAGTCGGACCATACCGTTAGCAGCAAAGAAGGCGAACATAGCGCCATAAGCTAATAAGCTCAAAATCGTGATTCCAATAACAATCCAGCCAATGATTTGCGCAGCCTTTGCAAGCCCTGCATCAGGGTGTCCGGGTTGGTCACTTGTGATGGTCAAGGCTTGGTTTGCTAAAATCAAACCAGGTATTGCAGTACAAATCGAGCACCCCACGACGCCGAGTATTGAAAGAACAAGGGCCAAGACGGCTTGGGTGGGTGCAAAGTATCCCTGCATGCCCATGCCGGGATTAAGAGGGATTTGGTTTGCAGCAGGTTGTGTCCATACTTGACCCATCTGTTGTTGAGGGGGAGGTGTGCCTTGCATGATAATTGGTATTGGCGCCAATGGATAAAGGTTTCACTAAGCATTTCCGGTTTAAAGTTCAGTCATGACAACTAAGACAAAAATGGCAAGCATAACAAGCAGTAGCCCAAGTGTAATCAGGCCAATAACTTGGGCTGCTCGTGCAGCTCCACTATCGGGGTGCCCCGGTATAGATTTCGTGACATTAAGAGAACTTTGGCCCATGATTAGGCCCGGAATAGCAAGTAATCCGCAAAGCGGAAAACACATGACCCCGAGTGCTAATCCAAGTATGGACAAGGTCAGGGCCGTCGAAGCATTCGTTTTCGGGAAAAATCCCATTTGAGCCCCGTGAATCGGGAAGGTGGCCTGCTGAGGTTGTGGAGAATCCCACACACCAACAATGGTTTGAGGCGGGGGTGAGCCTTGCATAGAATAGCCTCAGTTCAGTAATATAATTGCCTTCCTATCAAACGAGTTTCACTTCACAATCGCCCAAGCGAGTTCTTGCGACCGTGTGGTCAGGGTCAATCGTTAAAACGGCACGCCATGCTGCTGCTGCTTCCTCGTGTTGTTCTTGTTGGTGTAGAGTTGCTGCGATATGGAGCCGGGAATCGAGGTGATTTCCATCGCAACGGATTGCTGCTTGAAAATCATCGAATGCTGCATCAAGTTCCTTCAATTCCAAATAAAGTAAACCACGCTGATGCCAAGCAGGTGCATGATTTTGGTTCAATCGAATCGCCTCATTAAGAGGGCCTTCCGCACGTTCTGGCCGTTCGAGTGAAAGATAGCAGGAGCCGAGTTGTGTCAAAGCATGGTAATGGTGCGGGGCTGCTTCAAGCACCATCTTGAGATCGTCTCGGGCGTGTTCCCATTCGCTCAAGAGCATGAATCCTTCAGCACGTCGAAGGCGAGCAAGAGTGAGGGATGGGGCCAAATCAAGCAATATTTCTGCATCATCGATGACTTTTCTCCCTTCACCCATAGCCATGAGAATGCTGCACCGATTCAATCGAGCACGGATATGTGCTGGGTCTGTTGAGAGTGCTTCATCAAACTGCATCAGTGCCTTATCGAGCATTCCGCTTCTTGCAGCAATGTTTCCTCGGACATAACTAATGGTGGCTGAATTTCCATGAACTGCTGCCGCCTCGATATGTTTGGTTGCGGCGGAGAGGTCTTCAAGATCTAGGGCCAGCATGGCAGCTTCTGCTGCTGCTGATGTATCTTCATTTGGTAGAAGACGGAGTGCACGCGCAATGGCCTCCTCCGCACCTTGCAAATCTCCGAGTAAGCGCATTGTTCGAGCAAGTCCAAGCCATGCAACTCCACATTCGCGGTCCAATCGTAATCCATCATTGAAAGCGGTGAGGGATGCTGCAAGTAGGGTGGCATCGGTTTGTCCTGTGCCATCTCGCCCTCTGTCAGCGCGAGCAAGGTGTATTCTGCCTTCAATGACATGAAGTAAAGCGTGGTCAATGCCTAATGGGGTTTCGTCAAGAAGTGTTTGGGCTTCTGAAATATATCCGTTGAGAAGTTTACGGCTTGCCATCCGTGCACGCAATTCGGCGTTATCGGGGCTGGCGAGTAATGCTCGCTCAAGTGCTTCTTCGGATTCTGTAACCTTGCCACTTGCCAATAACAAATCAGACTTCAAAAAGACCAGTTGTGTGCCGCCGGCTTCCAAAGCAACCGCATGGATTGCTGCTTTGAGTGCCTCTTCAAGTCGGTTTGCCATGGGCGCTAATAGCTTGGCAAGCAATCCCCAAGCCTCGCCGTTTTGACGGTCAATATCGAGGCAACGTTCAACCGCTTGTTGGGCTTTGCCTTGTTCACCATCATCATACAGTAATTGCGCATAACTGTACCAATCATCTGACCGTTCAGGGTCATCTGCTAAAGCCAGTTCAATCGCTTCTAGCGCTTCGGAACGAGAGCCTGCACGGGCACGTAGCCCTGACAAAAGAGAACGATCGGCAGCAGTATCAACGCCCAATGCTTCCAATCGTCGAACGTCGCGTTCAGCTTCTGCATCACCAAGTTTAGCCAACAAATGGGCGTGTGCTCGTAACAATTCAGGTTGGTCCGGAGACACGGTCATACGAGCCTCGAGCCAATGGCGTCGAAGTTCTTCATCGCCCCTGAGTAATGCAATGTGTTCCAGTGCTTCAAGAATATTTTTGTTTCCTGGTGAAGAGCGATACGCAACACCAAAACAAGATTCCGCCCAATCATAACGGCGCAAGAGTAGACTTGCGTGGCCAAGACGGTGGGCTGCAACTGGATTAAGGCCTAAAGATTCAACCGTAATTTGACGGGCTTCAAACACATCAAGAAGGCGGTTTAACAAACTCTCAGTTGCTGAAGATAACAAGGATTCTCCCGCTATTTCGGATTCTGTCGAAATCGGTGCGACCAGTGTCTCAAGCGCTTCAAGTGCATCTGAACGAGAGAATTCTTGTTCCAAGCCGGTTGTGTTTTCGGATTGAACAATTACAGAGTGAACGAGTAAGGCTCCGTCGATTTCGGGGTGAGTCGCTCGAAGTGCCTCAACCAATCCAGTCATGTGTGAGAGATGTTGTTGAAGCGTGTTGACTTCTGTATTCAAGTGAGTGAAATGCGCAGCTTGCCCTTCTTGGAGAACAATGGCTGTTTCGGAGAGCCGGTGGAGCCGTTCGTCGGCCTTTTTGAGCCAAAATCCAGCACCTCCCCCTACACCAATACAAGCGAGTCCAAATACGGCAGTTAGAGGGTCCATTGTAGTCCACCCGAACTTTGCCCCTTTATGGTCTGCGGAGGATTTGGGTATTGCAGGTGGGTTTTACACACCCTACTGATTTTCCCGGCATCGGGGGAATTCTTGGTATGGTTCGTCGATTTGAGTGATTAAACTACGCTCTAATGGAGTGATTCTTTGCTCACATTGAAAGGCTCTCGGAGTTCATGAGTGATTGGGGTCGCAGCATGGATGATGTCGATGATGATTCAAACAGACCTTGGTACCTCGAACGTTTGAGGGATTTGGAACTCGAAGGTTGGGTCGTTGATTCTATTGAAGAGTACCTTGCTGAAGACGAGGATTTAGCCAGTGAACGACTGGTGTATGTTGATTTCGCTGTCGATCTTGCACAAGAATTGTTGGAACGGACTGGTTATCTTGGCGATTCTGTCGACCAGCGCTCAATGAACCAAAGTGAACTCTGGGAACAAGAGTTGCGAAATCCCATGAATGCTGAACGAATACTCTCTGAATACAGTGCTTGGGCGAAAGATTGGCGGCCTTGGGAACTCATACTCCATGGGGCGGAAGAAGACTGGCGGGATGCGGGGCAGGAAGGAGAATATGCCTCTTTCCTTGCGCGCTTTGATGCTTTAGATGTCTCCTCATTACCTTCAACTGCCATCATATCCCCCTTACTTGCATCTCCTGTTGATGTGGATGAAATAAATCAGGCTCTGTCCATGCTTGAAGAGGATGAACACCGACAAAGAACTGCGATTACCAACGCGGCAATCCTGTTAGATGCCGCAGGGTTTAACGTCGGTGAAATTGAAAGAATGTCAATTATTGAAGGGCTTGATTGGATTGCTAAATTACATGAATTACATGATTTGCATGAAGAGTTGCGGCTGCTCATCATTGAGCGGATTACTCTTTTTGACCCTGAATTAGCCGACCACCACGAACTACGAAGACAGGGATTAATCGGTGAAACCTCACATGCCGAATTGCGAAATTTCCGATTGCAAATTGATGCGATAGCGGATAATCTGTACCAGCGCCTTGCTAAACTCAACGATTTGTTAAATGAATGGAGAGAGAAGGGCATTCAATTCCCACATAAAGACGGTGTGCGCCCTCTTGAATTACTTGAATGGGAAACAAATCTTCCCGAAATTGAGGTTTCCGTACACAATCACTTGAATGCTCTTGGACGTTGGAATCAAATTATTTTACTCTGGGGTGATGGTGAGAGTTCTGGTGCCAAGGATGCTGGGGTGCTTGAACGGAGTGAACAATTTATTGATCATGTAGACCGTTTAGATCAACAGTGGAAGCAGTATGAATTGGAAGCAATGATGCTTGTTGAACGTTATCAAGGCATGGGTATCGTGATGGATGATTGGAGTGATGAAATTCTTCGGGACCCAAGAAGCGCATTACAACAACTGAAAAAGAATGAACATCGATTCGAACAACGCCTCGAATGCATCAAAGATTTGTTGAACCTTGACACTTCGTTCGAAGGAAGAGAGGATGTCGATGCACGTATTGGGGTGATGAAAGAACTCGATGTCGATTTAGATGTTTTACAAAACACTCGCGAAATGATCGACACATTAGCCAAACGAGGGGCCCGTCACCGTCGAATGTTGGAGCAAGATTGGCGACAATTAGTCGCCCAAGGAAAAGCAGACGATTCCATTCCCACTTCGAGTTTCACACTCCAAGAGTTTGAAGATGAAATTGCAAATATTCGCCGACTTGGAACATCTGTTTCAGCGTCGGGCGTTGGAGTGTCTCTTGTAGCAGGAGAGATCCATCAACGGTTGAAAGCTCGGACTCGACAAGAATTAACCATCTTGGAATCATCTGGATGGGTCGTGCAGCAGCTTCTCAGAGAAGTGGAAACAAATTTGATTTCAACAGCACAAAAAATCAATGCGTTTCGACCACATGTTCTCTCCTATCCTCGACTTGTTCGGCGCCTTTCCGCTCTACCATGGCACAAAGATGTCACATTGGCGCTTGAGATTCAAGAACAGTTACGCGACCCTACTCAATTGAGTTCTCTCACCGAAAAGATACCATTACTGAGTCAGCACCTCGCATCTCAAAAGGGTGAAGATGAAATGTTCGTCTTTGAGGCGTGGTTACCCGCACCAATACGCCAAACACTGATGCCAGTTCCTGAAAGTTATGTGCGCCATACAATGATTCCAAAAGACGCCTTAGGAGATGCACATGAAGCGATGCTTGAAGCGATGGAACCGGAAATTGAATCGCATGAACCGGAAATTGAAATCGCGAAGCCAGAAGTTGAACCTGTAGAGGTAATGGAACAACAAAAGGAGGAAATCAGTAGCTCTCCTGTTCAAATCGAATTGGAAATCAAAGAACAACCTCCGAAAGAAATTCCAATACAAACAGAAAATGTCTCACCGGTAAAACCCGCCCATATTGAATCCGAAAAAGTGCAAACTCCTCAAAGAAATAATTCTGCCAATCCGGCTATTTACTCAAATATCATTCAATTCCTTGAAGCAATAAATCTCGACGATTTGGTCGATGATTTAACGCTCAATGGTTCTGATTCATTACCAAATGTTCGCCGTAGGTTGGCCAAGCATGTCGGGATTGCTCCGCGAGATACCCGTGTCGACAGGATGTTGAGGTTAGCACTCCGGTTGTTGCCTCAAGGGGATACAAATGACCTGTCTAAATCTGAATTGTTGGCAAGAATTGGCGGCAATACGAAAACAATGAAACTATGGATGAGGGCTCGACTTGAAAATCGACATTCTGGTTCAAATGATGTGTTTCTTGAAGATGCGTTGGATCTTGGAAAGGCACTTCAACGAATACCTGGACCGGGTTTTCCAATCTCTCTTTCAAGTGATGAATATGAATTGCCTGACCCCGATGATATCAAAAAGTTAGAAGGAGAAGTCAAGCAACTCATTGCCCACATGAATCTCCCCTCTGCAGGTGGCATCGTAGTAGAATCATGAGAGTTGATTCAAAAGTTCACTCTGCTCTTTTTCACTCAATGTCTCCTCGACTGGTGAAGCAACGACTGCAATTTCTGGTGCGTTGGGAAGAGGAGCATCAAGCGGCATAGGGGCGCCAGGTAAACCAAACGGTGCCGGTAGAGGCATTGCTGTAGCGGCACCTAATGCAGGGAGAGGAGCCGGAGGAGGTAGCGGCTTTGGAAGCGGCGCTACTGGGGGCGCCAAAGGTACTGGGAGCGGTGGGGCTAACACCACGGGCGGCCCTGCCATTGGTGCTGCTTCAACGGGAACCGCTTGTGGCGGTTCTGGTATTTGCATTGGAGGAGGTGGTATCGAGAGGGGTGTGACCAATGTTTGTGGTTCAATCGGTGCCTGAGGTGTTTGAACCGGCATTGGAATTGGCACCGGTGCTGGCGCTGGCGCCGGTGCTGCAAGAGAAGCATGAAGTTGGTTGAGTGTTTCAGTTTCGAGGTTTCCATTTCTCAATAGGCCGGCCATTTCTGAACCAAGTAAAGCCATACTCGCTCGGAAAAAGGGGCGGTTCGTACCGTAACCATGCAAGGTGTGCACGTGGACTCCGCCTGAATTGGAAAACTCAAGGTGGTGTGTTTCAAGATGCATAAGAGTCCCGTAGCGTATACCTAGGGCGACTAAAATCACCCCTATGAAATTGAATATGGTTGGGGGCAATACCAAAAATACGATTCCGGAAATAAACAAGCCCAGCCAAAGAAACTGATGATTATGCATCAATTCATTGTGTTGGTGTTTGAAACCAGTAATTTCTCTTTTCATTGAAAGAGAGACTTTCAATCTGCGTTGCCCATCATCATCGAGCCTTGATTCAATAATTCGAAGCAAGTCGTCGTCAATCACAAGAGATGTAGCTTTTCGCCCATCATCCGATTGCTGAAGAGGGAATTCAGTTACCTTTTCATTATGGAATTGTTGGAGAAGCGGTGCTGCTCGAATTGGCAAGCCCCATTCATCGGGTATGTCTGCCGTTTCGGAACGCTCTTCCAATGCTTCTTCAGAATTTTCAACTTCTTCGGATTCTTTGAGTTCTTCGGGTTCTTCGGGTTCTGCTTTATTTTCATCTTCAGGTGTCTTTTCTAACGATGTGGTTTTTTCTAACTCCACATCGCCAAAGGGGTCTGTGTCGTCGTCTGGCCACTCGGTAGATTCACCTTCGCCCATAAGAGAGACGAGAGTTGGACCATTAGATGAAGGTAGTCGTCATCAACGGTGGAGTTCAGCCAACCAAGATTGAACATCTTCACGTTCTGCGTATCCTTTACCTGCTTTTGTTCCAATTACAGTTGCAATAGCTGATTCAGATGCGATCTCAAGAGTTCGGTCGCTCAGTGGACCATTGAATACAATGGCAACTGCGCCGTCTGCACTACCTGCTGCTTTCGAGAGCGTTGCAGGTCCAACAGGTTCCGAAACTGTTCCATCAACCATAATGAAAACAGCCTTGTTCTTGTCAAGATTGTCCAGGTGGTCGAACATTTCTTGGACTTCGGCTGGTGCTTCAGGAGCTTCGTAAACTTCTTCCATTCCTTCAGACCAGTTTTTGTCTTGAACGCCTGCTTTTTCATCGTCTTCAGCATGCTTCTTGCCGAGAGTGTGAGCGAATTTCTTTGCTTCCACCTTCATCGAAAGGCACTTTGTAACGGTCTTTTGAGGAAGTAGTTCCCATTCTTGGCCAACGGGTGCTTGAGCAACGAAATCGACTTTCAAAGTATCCATTAATTGACTGAACAACATTTCGCCGCCTCGGTCACCATCAATTGCAAGAATGACGGTTTCCTTGCCATTGGCAAGATCGATAAGTTCCTGTTTCATTGTTCCAGCGCCATCGGCACTGATAGCGTTCTTGACGCCACAATTCAAAAGATTGCGGACATCGTTTCGGCCTTCAACGATAATGAGCGATGAAGAGGATTCAATGTTCGGCCCGCAGGTGAGCCCGTGGAATACAGTTGCTGTTCCAGTGGTCATCACTGAACGAACTTCTTCGATGATGGTTTTCGATGCTGCTTCGCCAGAATTGACAAGGCTGAGCAACAGTTCTTTTGCACGGTCAACGACTGCTGTACGCTTCGATGCACGGATGTCTTGGATTTCTACAACTGTGATGATTGAACTGCATGGTCCAATTCGGTCAATTGTTTCAAGCGCTGAAGCGATAATTGCTGTTTCAACGTTGTCCAAACTGCTTGGAATCAAGATGAGTCCGTGCACTTTTCCGCCTTTCGATTCGATTTCTACATCAACGTGTCCGATTCGAGCTGTGCGTTGTAATTTACGCAATTCCAGTTCGTCTCCGAGCAAACCTTCTGTTTGCCCCATGATCGCGCCAATGATGTCTTTTCGTTGGACTGTTCCATTTACTTTAATATCGGCACGGATTTGATATTTCATTGCCTTGCCTTGCTTGGAGCCGCCTGAGCGCCCTCCTGTGTGTGGTTTTCGAGCCATTTTAATTTCTCCTTCTATCGACATCCCATTGCAAGATGATTGGCCGGAGCCAATCGCTCATTTGCTGCAAGAGTGAATGAATTCACACTGCGTGAAAGGGAGGTGGATAGTTACCCGACCTGTCGGCTCCTTTTGAATCCTCTTACGGTTTTCAGGCTTAATGTCTTTATTTGCCATACAAGAGTTTGAAGAACAGTGGCGTCTTCCCATTACGCGTGACGACCTCAACATCTCGGAACTTGGATGTATTTCGGAGTACTGTCGAAGTCATGCTCGCTGATGGACGGCTCACGAGAGAAGAGAAGCGCCTCACAATCAAACTCGCCAGTGCGTTAGAGTTGACTGAAGAGCAGCCTGCTCTCATTTACAAAGCCATTCAGAATAAGACAGAAACTGACCCAGGCGAACTTGTTTCAATGGAAAAGGCTCGTGAAATATATACGAAAGTGTTTGAAGTCGCTATTGTTAATGCGTCGCTCTCACGTGATGAGTTTCGGGTTCTTGCTCATTTGCGCTCGGTATTTGAAATCGATGACGATGAACATCAAAGCATTGAGACATTGCTCCGTGAGATTGTTAAAGAAAAATTCGAGGACCCAAGCGTTGTCGATAAAATGCTCCATACTCTCCGCGATTCGGTAGGACTTGTCGGCGATATTTTTGATACCGTTCGAAAGAAGACCTCCGATGGTGGTCGAAGTGAATGAAAAATTAGCGCAGTACCTTGGTGAGCCGCAACCAAAACTGCTTCGATCGCATCGCAAGATGTTGAAGTTCCTCAAAGGCGCTTACGACTCTGGCGTCCCTGGTATGATGACGAAGCCATCGACCGACTTGTTAGCGCACTCCGTGGGATATGCATTTCATTGTGGCTGCCCAAACCCCGAAATGCGAGATATTGCATCTTGGATTCTCACCAGTGGTGAAGGAAATACCCGCCGCGTCGCAAAACTGATTCCCGCGCTTTGGAAGCGGCACGGGCAAGAAGACCTTGTTTTGACTGGACTTTTACTTGCAAATATGTCAGAAGAAGAATTAGGCGAATCACCGTGGATGGCATTCATACATCTTTTCAAAAAACAAGAACCTTTGGGCGCTTTACTTGAAATCGGTGAAGAATTAATTCGCGGAGGGCATGAGGTTCCTGATGATGCGTGGTTAATCGCAATGGCTAGGCAGAGCAAACTTTGGCATCAGGTTGCAGTATTGTTTCTCTCTTTAAGAAAAGAAGGAGTTACAGAGATCCGAGGTCTTGTAACGGCCGCCCCTGCTGGCGGAGAACTGTTTGAAAGGATTCGAAACCGTATTCTTTCACAGGAGAATTGAAGCCCTTGCTCGGACACCATGTGTGTATGAGTGAACGATTTCTGCCTACGGATGACCCGGTGCTGGAGGCTGTACTCCAGTGGACAGTTGCGCGAGACGCACAAGATGTTCGCCGTTTACTGGAATGGTTACCTGAGGCACGTTCGAGTCGAGAACGCAAAGCATTACTCGACCGTGTAAGAGGCCTCTTAGCAGAACTTGAGTCGGCATTAGATGGGCTTGAAGACCTCACATGAGGTGACTAAATGGTGACTGTAGTACTCCTTGCTGGCGGAAAGAGTCGCCGGATGGGGCAAGATAAATCGATGATGAAAGGGGGTGTTGAGCGGTTGCGTTTACTCGCCATTCAATGCGGTGTTGAACGAATCATTACCCTCTGTGGTAAGGCAGAGCGCCAATCTATGTTTGAAGGGGAAACGTGGCCAGACCCCTCTTCATGCAACTCTTTGTCTGAAATATTGGAATGGGTATTCGAGAAAATCGAAGGTGCTGTTCAACTGATTTCATGCGACTCCTTTGAATTAGAGCACGACGGAATGGCTTTCTTGTTAGCATGTGGAGGCGGAGTCCCAATGGATGAGAAAGGCGTTCGTCAACCATTGCTTGCCCATTGCCCAGCAGAGTGGGATCTGAATTCCTCTGATGGAAGAGTCTCCTCCCTGTTTTCTGATTTACGTTCGCTCAATCTTGGCGAAATGGCCACTCAAATGAAAAATTTCAACACACCTTTGGATTAAATTCGAATTACGAAACTATTCTATCAATTACTTCAGGATACAATTGATGCTCTTCGATTTTCACTCGTTCAGCAAGAGACGCTTCATCGTCTTCGGCAAATACTGGAACACGGCGTTGTCCGATAATTTCGCCAGAATCCATTCCTGCATCGACATAGTGAACCGTACAACCTGAGACTTCAACGCCAGCAGCGAGCACGTCACGGTGCGCATGTGCTCCTGGAAATGCAGGGAGAAGAGAAGGGTGTATGTTGATGATGTGAGGCGTCCATTGATCTACGAAATTCGCTGATACGAGGCGCATATAGCCACTGAGAAGTATCAATTCAATTTGATACTCTTGGAGCAGAGATTGTATCTGCTGTTCGTGGAGATGGCGCCGAAGAGTGCGATCTGTCTCATCGGGCAATACAATGCAATGCGCCGGTATTCCAAGTCGTTCAGCTTTCGTGAGTCCAGTTGCCTCCGCATTATCTGAGATTACCAGTACAGTACAATGGCCACAGTCAAGATGTGTTTGTTGATGGATGGCCATGGCCTCCATGCCAGAGCCTGAACCTGAAATCAGAACAGCACAACGAATAGGGTTGGAAACGGAACCCGTTCGAAGTGGGCCCATCCCGTTGGTCATATCATGCGCTATCGTGTAAATGTCTTGAGCCCTTCGGAAAAGCGCGCCCATCACTTTTTGGGGGTCCCTCCGTACGCTTGAACGAGGAGCATGGCTGAAATGGTCGCATCAAATTCTTCGGAGAGTCCTGAAGAAGGTGGAGAGAGTCCTCAAAACCCATTCCTTTCTTTGAGCGAGGATGAAATTATTCAACGTGTTCTTGGTGAACACAAACCATCACGTAATCCATTTGTTCGAGGATTATGGATTGTTATCGGAAGTCTTGGGGTTGTCTTTGCCGTGATTGGCATATTCGTACCGGGCTGGCCAACCACCTCTTGGTTGGTGCTTTCAGCCTATTGTTATGCTCGCTCAAGTCAAAAGATGTTCAAATGGTTGCTCACAAATAGAATGTTTGGCGCCGGACTTTTAGAATATTATCGAACTGGGAAATCATTGCCATTCCACTCTAAAGTTGTCATTGCCGGCATTATTTGCATCGCTTCAATAGGTTCAATTTGGATTATTACCAAAGCAGGCGACCCTGGTTTCGGCCAGACACTTATTGCTGTAGTTGCCATTATTGGCGTATGGTGGGTGGGATGGAAAGTTCCCACCACTGCTTAATCTTCAGTAGATGGGCCTTCGTATTTTTGAACCGTTGAATGCCCTGCTTCTGTATCAAAATTTGGAAGAAGACCGTGGATGATGAGACGAAGGCTTCCAAATCCAAACCAAAAAGCCATTCTCCAAGCTCCAATGAGATGTTGGAGATATGACTTTCCAATATCCTTGAGATGGCCCATGCTTGAAGCGGCACGGTTCTCAACTTAAAGAATCGGGGCATATTTCCGAAATAAGCATTCAATGACGGAAAAGGCGGTGACCCGTAAACAACATCGAAAGACCTCGTTCATCGGCAGCATCGATGACTTCTTGATCACGAATGGAACCACCTGGTTGAACAATTGACGCTGCTCCAGCATCAGCCGCCTGCTCAAGGCCGTCTTTGAAAGGGAAGAAAGCATCAGAAGCAAGAACGCAGCCTTTTGCACGCTCACCAGCCCGGCGTGCGGCGATTCGAACTGCTTCTACTCGACTCGTTTGGCCCGGGCCAATACCGACTGTTGCAGTCCCTTGGACCATAACGATGGCGTTCGATTTTACTTGTTCGCAAATCCGAACTGCAAACTTCATACTCGCTATTTCATCTTCACTTGGTGATACTTTTGTAACAACCTTTGCCTTTTCCCAGTCGATAACCGGTGCTTCTTCAGTTTGAACGAGCCAACCGCCTTCGATTGGTTTGCGAACGAGAATTCGTTCAAGAGACGCCAGACGGTTCTCCGGAGATTCGATGGTGAGGATTCGGCGATTTTTCTTTTGCATGACGATTGCTTTGGCTTCTTCATTGTATGCTGGAGCCATCAAAACTTCGATAAAGAGCGCCTCCATTGCTTTGGCTGTGTCCACTTCAAGTGGTTCATTGAAACAGATTATCGACCCAAATGCTGATTCGGGGTCACTTGCTAATGCTGCCTCATACGCTTCTTTTTGAGTTGCACCAAGAGCTGCCCCGCATGGGTTGTTGTGTTTGACAATTACACAAACGTGTGGGGTGTTGGGCCATTCATCGGTCGACAGTGCACGGCAGAGGCGGAGGGTGGCATCTGCATCAGAATAATTATTGTACGACATGTCTTTTTCGCCCTCGACATGTGCGGTTACAAGCGTAGAATGGTTACCAAACTCACGCGGGTCGGTATACAACGCTGCTGCTTGGTGGCTGTTTTCCCCATACCGTAATGCATGTGTTTTGACGGCCGACGCAAGGAGGGTAGAGGGGAGGCGTTCTGTCTGTTCGGCTGTAACATCACTCAGTTCAGGGCGCCCAATCCAACGAGCATGGAGTTCGTCCGCAATAGCTGAATCGTACGCTGCAGTATGTTCGTATGCATCTAACGCCAAACTTCGGCGTAAATCCATTCCAACCGATTGAACATCCGAGGAGGAATGGAGAGCAGATACAATTTCATCGTAGCGGGATGGATTACAAGCGATAATCACGTTTCGGTGGTTTTTTGCTGAAGCTCGGACCATCGTTGGCCCGCCAATGTCAATCATTTCGAGGAGAACGGGGTCTTCCAAAGGAGGTTGTTGTGCTGCTGCTGCAGAGAAGGGGTAAAGGTTGCAAGCGACAATTTGAATGGGTGGATATCCGAGTTCAGCCAAACCTTTCAGATCTTCTTCGGATTCGAGACGGGCGAGAAGCGGTCCGTGGATTGCAGGATGGAGAGATTTGACGCGGCCATCAAAAATTTCAGGATGCCCGGTTACTTCAGAGACGCCGATTACGTCGAGACCTGCTGCACGAAGAGTGCGAGCGGTTCCTCCGGTCGACACGAGTTGGAAGCCATGTTGCGACAAAGAGGTTGCGAATTCTACAATCCCTGTTTTGTCATAAACGCTGAGTAAGGCACGTGGTTGCGGGGTTGAGGTTGCGCTCATCGAAGATTCCCGTTATCGAACGCATTGGTCCGATGATATTGAACATAGCGCAGCAGAAAATTGGAAATTCTGCCGGATTAGTCGCCACGGGCCGAGATAACTTGGTCAACTCGCAAGAGACCGCAGGCCGTATCACAAGCCGCTTCCAATCCATGTGCCAGGGTTTCTGCGCTGGCCCATGCTTGTTCAATGGGCTCGCAGAGACCCGTTTCAGCTACGCCAAAACTGGAATTGCCTTGACGGTGTTGGGCTCGGAGTTCAAGCAAACAATCGAGTTGGTCGTTACCAGAATTTGAAATCAAGACGGATGGAATGGCCTCAAGTGCTCGGGCAAATGCCTCCATAGCCAAACGTTCTCGGCCGCCATGTTGTTCAGCAGCATCTTTGATCGCCAAACTGGCAGCGATGTGCAAACTTCCTCCACCCAACAGAACCTCGCCTGTTTCCATGGCACTTGTTACCGAACATAATGCATCATACAATCCTCGTATGATTTCTTCTGTTGCAACTCCATCCCCACCGCCGACATCAACGGTAGCAAGTCCAGAGTTCTTGCCAAAATCGAGGTGGATGCGTTCTCTTCGGGCGTCTTCGCCTTCGAAAATTTCGACATTCATTGATTCAAAAGTACCCAGAGCCGATGCTGTCAAGTCATCGATGTGGTCGACGAGTTGTGCGCCTGATGCCTTGGCTACATCTTCAGCACCCGCTCGTTCAAAACCACCGAGAACAAATAATCCTGAATCGACGAATCGATGAAGAGCACGTGGGTCTATTTCTTCAGCACAAACGACAATAGTTGCTCCACTTTCAAGAATTTGCAATGCCTTCTTTTCGAGAAGGCGTTCCTCTGCTTCCATGAAGGCAACCCATTCATCTGGAGTTGAGATTTCGATTTCTGCTTCCCGAGAACTTTGTTCAAGAGCGATAGGGCACGACAGAACGGCCACTCTGCCAGCGGGGAGGTGTCGCGGCATCCGGTCAAGTTCAAATCGCCGTTCTAAAACCAAACCCTGCAAAAGAGAAGTGTCAGAAAGAGTTCCTTCGCCCCGCTTTGTCATTCGAACGTCCTCGGTACGAACGTGGAGCACTCCGTTACTTTCACCGGCAACCGTTTGTGCTGCATCAACAATGCAGCGGGCGAGATGTTCGCTGCCAGATTCTGCAGCAGTGCCCGTCATTGAGGTTTTAGCAACCAAAACGAGTCGTTCAATATCGGTCGGCAATATGCGCTCAACCCGTTGCTCCAATACTTTGAGCGTTGTTTCAAGTGCAGCTTGATAGCCTTTAACAGCCAACAATGGATGAAGTCCTTTTTCCAAAAGCCGCCCGGCTTCACGCATAAGTTCACTTGCAAGAATCAGGCACCCAGTCACGCCATCGCCGCAAGCATTTTCTTGTGATTCTGCGAGTTGGACAAAGGCCTTAGCCGCTGGATGTTTGACCAAAAGTTCGGCAACTATTTTTGCACCATCATTGGTTACTGCAGTCTCGCCACTGGTTTTGTACATCATTTTGTCAAGGCCGTTGGGGCCAAATGTTCCTTTGAGTAGATTGCCAAACGCAACGGAAGCGTTGACCAATTTTTGAGTGACAGCTGGCCCACTTGTCACCGAAGTGGTTGGGCGGACAATCGCAACCGGTGCGCGTCCTGAGCCATCATTGCGTTGAGCCATCACTTCAAGCGGCGGTGAAGCGTATAGATGAACCCTTTCTCTTGCCTTGCCATTTAGAAAAAAACGTTCGATGGTTCATTAAAGAGATTTCAGAAAGATGAACAAAACGGTTCTATCTTCGATTCTTTTTGCCTTTGCGCGGTTTAGAGCCACGAGATTGGTTTTCCCATGAACGGCTGTCTTTGCTACGGCGGTCAGATTCGTCTTCCCAATTGTTCTTTTTAGGAGCTCGAAGGCCTTCAGGCATGTCTTCAAACGATTCGATGTTAAGGTGCATACCGCCTAATTCCTCTTGCAGTTGGCGAACATTTTCTCCACCTTTACCAATGAGGGTAGAAATCATATTTTGAGGAGCGTAAATTGTCGCACTGGTTTCGCCTTTGAATTGGACTTGGCATTGTACACCAACCCATTGCTGGATAATGTGAATCAGTTGATCTCGGGCAAGTGATTTGAGCGGTGATACGGCGGCGGCAGTACGGCCTTCAACGGGCACAACGGCGATTTCAGAACCAAATGCAAACATTTCGTGAGTGATTTTACCGCTTGGGAATTCAACGACTTCAATCACTGGCCGTGCAAGTTCTTCTTGCATTCCTGTTGGCGGTTTTACGGTCATTCTCAATTCAAGAACTTGCTGAATTTGTCCTGCTTCAACGTGAATAATGGTGTCAAGCACTTGGCTAACAAGGCCCAATTCGACTTTTCCAATCAAACGCTGAATCGCTTCGAGGGCCGAATTGGCGTGGGTAACGCCGAGAAGCCCAACACCGGCAAGGCGGACGTCAGCGAATATTTCGAAATCACGTGCACGGCGCACTTCATCAAAAATGACGAAATCTGGGCGAACCAGGAAGATGATTTCCGCTGTTTTCTCAAGATCTCCTTCGAGTGGAGCGTATTGAGTGATACGGTCGGCGAGTTGCAAATCACGGGGCGCTTCCATGGTTTTGACCATAGCCCCAATATCGGTGTCGAGGTATTCTGCAATAGCTTGGGCGAGGGTTGTTTTTCCAGAACCCGGGCGTCCACAAATGAAAACACCACGGTGGTGGTCTGCTAAACGGGCGATTAGTCGCTCATCCAACTCATACTCATCGAGAGAAAGTTTGGCAACGGGCCGGACAATGGTGATTTCTCGAGCATCAGCAAAAGGAGGCCATGCACAAGCGATTCTCAAATCTCCGAGTTGAATAACTTTGCACCCGTTTCGGTCAATTTCAAGAAAACAATCACTTCGGTGACGGTTTTCATCAACGAGGTCCCCAAGTTCTTCTTGTAGCGCCTCCATTCTCAGCGTATCCCAATTTTGCTCGGATTCTACTTCGATTAACCGAAGGTCTCCAATTGAACCTTGTTTGACTCGGGGGGGGCAATCGGCCTTGAGAAAGACGGTGTGCACCTGCTCCATCAACAAGGCTTCAATTGGTTGAGGGAGGGGGGGGTGGTCGCCGAACTTAGCCATTGCAATCGGCCATCGTCGGAACGAGGAGCATTTCACCCTTCGCATCAAAGGCGGGGGAGAAAATCAGTTTGTTTTAGGCTGAATAAGGGCGCCAGTCCACCAAAAAGACCCGACGAAAAACAGCGATAGGACGTAGGAGCCGATCATTGGGAAATCGAAGACGCCGATACATATCTGGGCAAAAATAGCAATCGAGGCGAGAAAACTGAAAATGACCAAAATACCTTCTGCATTTAGGCCGAGTGCTTCGAATGCAATCTCTTTTTCAGACAAGCCCCAGGTAATTCCAGTGAGTGCTGATAGCCCGATAAGGGTCAGTGTGGCATCCATAAGGTTGCCTTGGAGAATCCATGTGAAGAAGGAGACAAGAAAACTTCCGAGGAACATGCGTTGAACGGTCACAAAGGAAAGGCCCATGTCGATAGCGAAGCGCCTTTGATTCTTGAAGACTCGCAAGAGGAGGTTTCAATTCTCTACGTTCTGAAGGTGGTATTGGCGGGCAAGGGATGTTGCTTTGTCGAGCAGGGATGCGGTTCGAAGGTGGTCGTCTATACTTTCGAGAGCGAGGTCGTTGTTTGAAAGAATGTGTTTGTATTGGGCTTCAAGGGGCGGGGTTGAATGGGGTGTTGGCAGTGTTCTATACCCTGTTCTTTGCGACCCGCATTCTATTGATTTATGCTCTCTAAAATCAAGACGGATATGTTGTTTCGTTCCTTCAATTGTAAGGCGATTCCTATCTGCTTGCCCCCATCCAACATACACTTCTACATCGGTTCGGGGTCGGCTTTCTTGACCTGCATACACCATGTGGAATTTCGCCTGAAGGGCGGATGAAAGAGACGAAGGTCTGTCGTTTTCAAGTGCGATTGCAACCGGAAAAAGAGGAGATGATTCGGATACAAGAAACGAGGGAATAAGAGCGAAAGCATGGGATGCTAAATTCTCAATAACATTGGCGTTTGCTGGTTTCTGGCGGGAAGAATATTTTGTGTATCGAATTGATTTAACTTGCCCTATGGCATGTTCTTTGATGAGGTGCTGCGCATATTCTATTCCAGGGTGGTAGCGTAAAAGATACCCGGAATGGAGCGTTCCCGTGCTTTTTCGAGCTGCGTCGCATAGATGCTTCACCTCTTCGAAAGATGCCCCGAGGGGTTTCTCGACCAGGACATTGAGCCCTTTCTGTAGCATGGCGATTCCAAGAAGGGAATGAGTTGCATTTGGAGTCGCAATAGAAACCAGATCCAGTTTGACAGACGCATGCATTTCCGTCCAGCCTTGGAACACTCCGTCGATTAACGGGTCTATTGCTTCCAGACGGTTTGGGTTGACATCGCAAGCATATATTCCGTCAATGAACCCTTGACTTTTCAATTGTACAAGTGTTTCAAGATGTTTTGTGCCCCAACGGCCACAACCTACTACGCCTACATTGTATGACATCGTAACCAAATCATTCATACGGCCGAGGTTTGAGAATACTGCCTTGCTCATCATGTGTTGCGAATTCATACTGAGTCACTGCTGTGGTGAATTGAGACAAGTCTTGTGTATTTTGATTTTCAAACCCAAAGTCAGCGTACAGTTTTGGAGAGAATGAAAACCCTTCTACGCCGATATATTCTGCACGTGAAACACGCATCGTAATTCGTCCAAACCCGTGATGCCAGAGAGCAAGCGCAGTAATAGCGTCTTGGCTTGTTGGAGATTTTCGAGGGATTCGAGGGAATGGTGGCGTTAAACACGCATCAGGAATGAGGTTCTTTCCTGTTCGTATGTGTCGTTTTTTCGACATGATGGAGCGCATAAACATCCAACGGATTCGGAAATGTGAACGGTCCCTGTAGGTGTTTTTAGACAAATATTTCTTTTCAAAATCATAGATGATATGTTTGATGATATCCCAAACCTCTCGCGTCATGGCATAGCCCCAAAAATGTCGGTTCGTTGCCACGACGTGTTCCATTTGGTGGGTTTGTAATTCAGCAGAATCATGGTTGATATTGTAGGCCATTACAGTCCCAATGTCACAAAAGTCTTGAGACCAATCTAACAGGTCGAGCACCGTCTGAATATAGCTCGGAGCAAGCAGCATATCATCCTCAAGGAGGATGATTCGATCATATGAAAGGTCGTCGAATAATGTTCTGCGGGCATCGATAAGATGACGGCCTATGCCCCAGTTCTCTTCTCGAAGAACAAAGGTTGGGTTCTGGAAAGATGAGTTTTTAACCAGTTCAATAAGATCATTTTGACGTGCTTTCTCTCCACCGTCGAGGTAGACATGAAGGTCACAGTCATACGCTGCCTTATTTGCTTCAAGAGCTGCAAGCGTTTGTTGGAAATAGTCCACGCGATTGAAGCCAAGAAGAAGAATTGCGGTCTTCATTGAGTGCCCCCCTTTAGAAGTAAATCCTGTACACAGTAGTTCAATTGTAATTCTGTGAAATAGGTGGAATTTAATTTGGTAAGGCGATGCAAAGACTGAGCGCCCCCTCGTAGAAGTCCGCCCATGGCTCGCCATCTTGTTCTTGATGATGAAGCAACCGTCGTTTTGGCGCCTTACACGGAGGTTTACGTTCAAGTCGCGTGAGTGGCTAGTCTTTACAAAGGAAGCGCGTAACACTCCATGATATGATGCAACGATGGGCCCCTCATCTGCTTGGTTTAGTCACTCCCCTCGTAGCGATCTTAGGAATCATTATCGGTGGCTGGTGGTCTGGCAGCGTAATTGTGCTGCTTCTTATCCTCTATCCACTCTTGGATGTTGTTTTTGGCAATGATGACGCTGGAAGTCGTGTAAACCAAGGGCGTGCCTTTGATATTATTCTTCATCTGCACGGGCTTCTTGTTCCGATTGCAATTGTGATACTCTTGTGGCAAATACATGTGACTGGGTGGAATCAGTTCGTGGCTTTAGGCGCTGTTTCTATCGGCTTCTCCTCTGGAGCGAGTGGAATCGTAACTGCGCATGAGTTGGGCCATCGTCGTCCTCGTTCCTTCAGTTGGTGGCTTGCTCGCCTCGACCTGTTATGCGTACTGTATTTACACTTCACAACTGAACATAATCACACGCATCACAAACATTGGGCGAGAGATGTTGACCCGACATCTTCGCCGTTCGGACGGAATCTCTACGTCCATGTCCTTCGAACTGTACCTCTGCAAGTCATTGGTGCTTGGCGGGCACGTCCTGTCGATACGGGGCGTTCACTTGCGGTCGAAGGTTTGCTCGTTCTTGGGCTTTTCATCCTCAATCCAGCCGTGTTAGCTGGTTTTCTTCTTCAAGCAGGGTTCGCGATTTTCATTCTTGAATACGTCAACTTTCTCCAGCATCACGGCTTGCAGCGCGAAGATGGGGAACGTGGAACTGCTGCACATGCGTGGGAAAGTCGTTCTCGCTGGTCACGCTGGACACTGTTAGAATTGCCCCTGCACCCATCCCATCACCTGAAATCGAGTTTGCCTTATTACGGCCTCGACACTCACGATGATGCGCCGCAGTTGCCGTTTGGATACTACCTGATGTTCTGGCTGGCCCTCATCCCTCCACTGTTCTCAAAAGCAATGGCGGCGAGTAAGCTCAAAGATTCGAATGTTTGATTTACTCCTGGGGCAATCCGCCGGAATAAATTGGAGTTAATTTTTCTTTTAGAATGATTATGAAGGGCAAGGTATCAAAGCATATCGCATTTTGGGACATACATGGTGAATAAGCAAGCCGCTATTCTTCTTTTAAGCATTCTACTCTTTTCAATCCCATCTTATGCTACAGCCACGAAGGAAGCGCCTTTGGTTGAGCAATTTGGTGTTGGCTTCGATGAAGTAGTCATTGCGGATTCGACCGATGAGCTCTCTGATCCTCGGGATTTAGAATTCCATCCAGGTCGAGCAAACGAACTCTGGGTGGCAAATCGAAATACTGACAGCATCACCATTATTGAGGACACAGGACTTGAGACTCAGACCTCACAGAATCGTAAAGATTCGAACCGAAACCATTTCCTTGAAGAAGTAAGTGCAATTTCGTTTGGCGCATATCATCCCGAGTTTGATTGGCAATGGGGTTCTGCTCAAGAAACGAGAAATACATTCTGTGGCCAAGGAGCAGCGAATAATTTCATGGGCCCGGCTTTGTGGCCGTCGTCCTTAAGCCATTTTGCAGTGGAAAATCAAAATAACGGGAACGGCCTTTTGGGCAGCCATATCGACATGCTCCATGAATCCCCATACGGCGTAGGAATCGCTCATGATTCTGCCAACGCATACTGGTACAATGATGGATATTACGGAGAATTGGTCTTCTACGATTTCCAATTAGACCACGACACGGGTGAAGATGACCATTCAGATGGAATGGTTCGTAGGTATTCTGAAGTGCAACTTACTCATGCTTATGGGATTCCAGGCCACATGGTTTTGGATAAAAGTTCAGGCATCCTCTACATTGCAGATGCAGGTGCGAACCGTGTTGTATGGGTCAATACTGACGACACATCGGTTTCATCACAGAACATAATGAGCTCTTCAACTCGATTAGAACCACTTCAAGAATATTCTGAAATGACTGGAATCGAATGGGGCGTTCTTGCCACTGGCCTTAACAGGCCTTCGGGAATTGCACTTGACGGTGACCGATTGTTTGTCTCACAAAATGGTAACGGGAAACTGACTGCATTTGATTTGAATTCCGATGGAAAAAGTGCATCTGAAACAGAAACTGTTCAAACATCGGCTTCTTCGATTATGGGTATTGAAATAGGGCCAAATGGAAATCTTTACTACGTTGATAATGGACGTGACGAAGTTATTCGAATGGACCCTTACATGGACGAGGACGGAGATGGCGTCGGCGACGAAGTCGACAACTGCCCATTCATTGCGAACGCTGCACAAGCCAACCACGACGGTGATGCGTTCGGTGACCTTTGTGATGCGGATGATGACAATGATGCGGTTTTAGATATCGATGATGACTGCGCTCTTGGGAATTTAAGTTGGATATCTTCAACGGCGACCGACCATGACATGGACGGTTGTGCGGATTTAACCGAAGATAATGACGACGATAACGATGGTATGGATGATGACGCTGATTACTGTGCAACTGGAGATCTTGCTTGGACCTCTTCTTCCTCTACTGACTATGATATGGACGGTTGTAGAGACGCTGGTGAAGATTACGACGATGATAATGACCGTATTTGTGACGCTGCTGTTATGGATGGGTTTTGGACATGTTCGGAATCATCAGCAGAAGTCGACCTCTGTCCAATGAGTTCTCCTTCTTTCTTCTCAATCATGTCGAATGATGGCGACCAAGACGGTTGTGAAGATAATACTGAAGACCTTGACGATGACAACGATGGATTCTCAGACAGTATTGATAATTGCCCCGATAATGCAGGTACGAGTGATGCTGGTTCTGTCATTGGATGCGATGATTGGGATGCTGATGGGTATGCCGATTCTGTCGATGAATTCCCTACAGAACCTACTCAATGGTCCGACCTTGATGGTGATGGCTTTGGCGATGAAGTCGACGGTTTAGAAGGAGACCACTGCCCTACAGTAGCTGGTATTTCATCGAATGACCGAATCGGCTGCCTGGACACGGATAGAGATGGTTGGTCAGACCCTGATGCCACCTGGTTGGCCACAGATGGTGCTGACGCATTCCCTACTTACAGCACTCAACATGCAGACCGAGATGATGATGGCTATGGAGATTCTTCGACTGGATACCGAGGAGATATTTGCCCTGATATTGCAGGAACCTCAACCGAAGATGTGTTTGGTTGCCTCGATACCGATGGAGACGGATGGTCAGATGCTGGTGATGCTTTCCCTGAAGATGCAACGCAGCACGTTGACGCAGACATGGATGGGTATGGAGATTCAAGAAATGGAAACTTCCCCGACAGTTGCCCTGGAGTATTTGGTACCTCAACAGAACAAGAACTCGGTTGCCCAGATTCTGATGGAGATGGCTGGGGAGATAACCTCGATGTTTTCGTAGATGATGTCCGATTTTGGTCTGACATCGATGAAGATGGCCATCCTGATCAACAAGGAACGAATATGTCAGACGACTGTCCTGAGGTTGCTGGAACTTCAAATCAAGACCGAATCGGTTGTCTCGACACTGACGGCGATGGTTGGTCAGATGAAGGCGATGTATTTCCAAATGATGCTGCTCGGCAGTTCGCTGCAGAAAGTTCCTCTTTGCCAATGGTTTTGGCCATAGCGGGAATTGCAATAGTTGGTTTGGCGTTGGTTGCTTTTGGAGTTGTAAGTCGACGAGGAAAGCAAAATCCCCTCAACACCGACTTTGACCAAAAGATACCTGTCCCATTCACCCCACTTGTTGCACCTGTTGCACCCACAATGCCAACAGCTCCGACCGTCCCAGTGACTCCACCATTGCCGCCTGAGGGATTGCCTGAAGGTTGGACAATGGACCAATGGGCTTGGTATGGTGCAGACTACCTCAAGAACCGTTGATTGAGTTTTCAATTGCCTTTTTCCAAGATTGGCGGCTGTACAGACCCACTGAAACCCCATTCATTCAACGATTCGGAATCAATGGGTGTTGTGTGCTAACACTTTATTTCTGTATGATACGATATGAACAGGGGTTCAAATCCTTGGCAATCATCAATGCCGAGCGAGAAAAATTCACCGACTCTCTGTTTGAGTGGGTTATATGGATAGCAGACAGAATCAGAGAAATCCTAGGTGCCGCTGCCATCGAATTCGCTAACTGGCAACCACCTGCGCGTTCGGCGTTCTGCTGTTCAGTGGTGCCTTGGTGAACAAAGTATAAGCGTTGACCAAAGAGAAGTAGATTAGCAAACGCACCCCTGAGTAATTCATCCAAATTCATGTACGGGCTGGAACGCACCTATTTGAGTGATTCATTTGAGGTAGGAGCATGCTAGGTGCCGCGTTGTACGATCGTATCCTAGGTCGCAAAGCGAATGAAACGCTAAGACATCTTTGCATTCGAACCGCCATATTCGGGTTCTTATTCCACTTA
Source organism: uncultured Candidatus Poseidoniales archaeon (assembly GCA_905182715.1). Lineage (GTDB taxonomy): Archaea > Thermoplasmatota > Poseidoniia > Poseidoniales > Poseidoniaceae > MGIIa-L1. The sequence goes on along the minus strand of CAJJCP010000003.1, from coordinate 78,539 downwards.
CTTTTATGTCTTTTATATCAGTTGGGCTTGATCGATTTTAGTGTACAAACCAGTGGATTATTCGATTCGTACCTCGACGCATTATACACTCCGTTCTCCATTTTTTTAGCATACGAAGTGTACGAATTGATTCGTACAATTCCAGATTCGTTCACGAACTCGATTGGAAAACAGTTTGAAATTATCACGTTACTGGTTGTTCGAGATATTTTGAAGAGATTGTCTGATATCGATGCTTCTGTCACCTCGACAGTTGATGACAGCATCACAATCTTAGCAGTGGAATGTCTGGCCTTTCTGATTCTCTTCGGCACTGCGCTGTTCTTCGGCACTGCCCAACGTGAAACAAGTTTAATCACCAATGACAGTGAAGGTTTAGAGAAGTTCATTTTACAGAAAAAGCAACTTGCAATCTTGCTGCTCTTAGTCTATATTTTAACGGCGATTTACTCCCTTTCAACATGGACATATAACGTGTTTGACGGAGATGGAAGTACGAATCGCACCATTTTCTTCCTCGACTTTTTCACCGTACTCATCATGGCTGATATCTTGATTTTACTGGTATCCCACCACTACATTACCGAATTCGCACATTTAGCGAGAAACACTGGATTCATTCTCTCCACAGTCATCTTGCGCGTCGCAATTGCAAGCCCTGGAATGTCCGGAGCAATTCTGTTCATTCTTGCGGGATGCCTTGGCTCTGCAGTTCTTCTTTCTGGTTTTGTATTCTCAAAAAAAGAACAGCAGAAGTTCGCAGAAATGGAATAGGTATCAAATCTGCCTCGCTACTTCAGTTGTAAGAGTCAATCCGAATACTCAACCCAATGAATGTGTTGTTTGAACGGCCTTGTGCCAGTGCTTTGGAAGGGTATCCCCGTGGCTGTATACGACTACAACGGGCCCCCATGTGGATAAAAAGTAGATTCCATCACTTTGAACCTAAACAGGTATATTCCATAAAATGATAATTAGAGCGAACCAAAGAAGCAAACTCGTTCCGAGAGTTTTGAAATTTTTGAGCCAATTACGGGTCGGATGTGATGGAGACCCATCCGATCTCTGGTTTTCGAGAAATCGAAACACATTGTTGACGATCAAGAGAATGATAGAAAAGGTGAACATGGCATACCCCCAGGCGAGCCAAATCAAAATTTCCCAACCGTTTGGCGCTAAACTTGGAAAATTTTCCAACAAGGGTGTGAAGATAATACTCGATGAAGAAAACAACAAAAATAAACCGAAATAGTTCATGCCTCTTCTGTTGGCCTTTCTCGGGCGTTCATGTTCATTTTCATCATCACCCATGTATGGACGTTCGTTCAGATTGGAAATAAAGTTATCACCAGCATTAGCCTCAATCTAGGTCTATCTTAGAAAGACTAAAGATATCATTCAGTACATCCTTGGAAACAGATTTCGTCCACAGAAGGGGTCTCTATGGTTCGTGTACGTCGGCACCCTTTCAAGCGAGGGCGTTCGTATGGGGGCCCTTCTAAATATTGAAAAATGAGAACTTTTGTTAAGTTTGATCTGGTTCCGAACCGGCGCCTTCAGTGTCAGAAGAATCCGTTTTGTCGTCGCCATCAGAGTTTGAAGATTCGCCCTCGCTTGTTGTGCTCTCCCCTGCATCAGAATCAACTGCAACGTCGTAGTAATACGTATTGTATGGGTTCTCATAAGCGAGTTCTACGCTTGCGCTTTCATCCATGGTTGTAAGGTTCGTCGCTGTAACGCCTGCTGATGAAATTGCATAGACGAAATCACCCATGAAGATTGAACGGCGGATGTTGAAGCCATTCCACCAGTTCTGGTTGTCATCGCGGTCATACAAGTCAGAGTGGTCGACTGTTCCATGCACGGAAAGGTTACCCGTGTCTTCAGAAACATTCACCAGAATTAACTTGGAAACATATTGATAATTCCAATGATATCCGCCGTTTGAGTCTGTCCAGCTTTGGTATCTGTAGGTTGAAAGAGGAATGGCCAACAGTCCTTTGGGTGCCCAATATTGGAATGCTTTGTGCTCATACGAGGCTTCGGAGTACGACCACATCCATGCAGTATCTGCAGGGTCCGCAACAGGCGTGAGTGTAAGGTGGTCGTCAACTGCTGGAGCGGTCGGGTCGGTGATGTTGAACAAAGAAAGACGGGTGCTTGACCAATCAAGTCCTGTTCCATCAGCCTCTCCTGGGCCCATTCCAATGGTCAACAAGTGATCTCGAGAAAGCGGGTGGATGTACGTTGAGACCCCTGGCACTTCGAGCTCTCCAAGTATTGTTGGGTTGGTCTCATCTGACATGTCGATAACCCACAAAGGGTCGATTTGGCGGAACGTGACGAGATAGCAACGGTCTCCATCAAAGCGCGCGCTCCAAATTCGTTCTTCGGGTGCAATATTGTCAACTCGGCCAACTTCAATGATGATTTGCTGGTCGGTTTGAACATCGACGCTGCGGGTAAAGGTAACAACGCTGGAACTCATTGGCTCAGGATTCTCCATCCACCAACGGGCCCATTGCCCCGAGGTGACGGCGACTCGAACAATTCCTTCATGTTCGGATAAAGAGAATTGGTTGAGAATTGTTCCGTTCACGCGCCCTGAGCCAGTATAGGTTGTATCGCCTGCTTGTGAAATATCAAACGTGTGGATGTTGGTTGCTTCAGCCATGCCATCATTGCCCCAGAACAACCACCAGTCCCACGCATTTTCCGTCAAGATAAGGACGTCAGCAGAAGCGTAGACGAGAGGGTAGTTCCCCACGATGTGATCGGCTTGGAATTCAAAGTCCTCGGAAGATAAATCAAAGGTGAAAATACTGTTGAAGCCTCGATTGAACCCGTCTTCTGGAGCAACGAAGTCTGCGCATTGTTCATCATCCATGGTATGGACTGTAATTTGCCCATTGGAGCGCTCATACACCTTCGGAAGGATGTCTTCAAGAGCAAGTGCATCAAGTGAGATTTGATTTTCAAGCATGGTCTGGTACGCAACTTTCTCTCGAACTTCTCGGCGGATTGGGTCGTCATAATCGAGGGCCCAGTAGCCTGAAGGGAGGTCTAACCAGCTTTGTACACCTGGAATGTCAAGCCAAGCATGTGTTACGGTCCGAACAGTTGCGTTAACTTCTCGTGCAGTCATGTAATATCCTTCAAGATACAATTCCTTTCCATCCGCTGGCAAAGAACGGTTTGTAATGTCCAAAACCGTGAACTTGGTGAGTGAAGAGGTGCGCCATGAACCGTAGCCGTTATCCCATCCCATCACAGAAGAGAGCGCATCTGTTTGCGGAATGTTCCAAGAAGAGACGGTGGAAATGACGACCAGTCGGTCGCCATCAAGCATCATTGCTTGAGGTGTGCCTTCGATTCTTGTAGTAGAAAGGTGAGTCAGTTCACCAAATTCAGGTACGCCAAAGATCTCAAGATTGTTGCCGTTCAAAAAGTAGATGAAATAACCATCGGTTTTGACGAAATCTGCTTCATCGACACCTTGCTCTTGGTTGTTGGTTCCTGAAAAGTCAGTACCTTCTTGGCGTTTTGTAGTCGGTGCGGAAGAGGTGCTTGAGTCACTTTCAGCACCCTCGGCCATCACCATGTCGTCTTCAGCCCACATTCCGCCTCCGTAGTAGTATTCTTCTTCGACAGCCTGTAAGAGTTGAATTCTGTATTCTTCGGCTATTGAGGACTTTAAGAGATGTTTCCAAATCATCACAATCAGCAAACTGAGATAATTGAGGGCTTGCAACGCTGCGTTGAACGACGGTTGACCAATCATCTGGAAGAGTGACGTCTGGAATTTCCACTTCCGAGTCAACCATGCCCAAACAGCCGGACACGAGGAAGAGGGAAACAAGGAAAACAGCCAGTGTTTTGTGTTCTTTCATATTCCTACCACTTTCGCACACTGATATGAAGGAATTGGTAAAGTGATTTTACGTTATGATGGCGAAGCAGTGTCGTTCAGCGTTTCAGTTCCAATTTCCGTAAGCCTCCATGGAGAGCGCTTTTTTGCATCGGTTTTTTCAATAAGTTGGTTGGCGTTTAATTGAATCATATGATGTGAAAGTAATTGTCTTGAGAGTTGTAATTTCGCCCCAAGTTCCTTATTTGACAATCCAAGGGCACCTGCGTCTGCAAGAGTTTCTAAAATGGCGAGCCGGGTACCAACAATCGGTTGGCTGAGAGCATGTATTTGATCTGGAGAAATGTTGGCAGCCGCATATCTTCTGAGTTTACCGTCTCTCCATGAAATGATGGAGCCTTGTGTTTCTAGCATTTGTAAATGGTGGGCTGTGACTCCATTGGCAAGTTGAAGTGCATCTCTTAGTGCAGAAAAGTGAATTCCTGCATTTGCTTCGATGAATCCCAAAATTCTCCCTCTGTTGAGGTCGTCGCGATTGGATTTCTTCGCGATAAGTGGGGTAACAATTGCCATTAGAATTGCAATTTTAATGGCTTCTGAAAGAGCCGAACTTAAGAAAAGAAGGGTAAATACGCCCGCACCAAAACCGATGAAGCCAATTGATGAATCGTTGTTTAATCCATCTTCTGTAGATTCTGGGCTCTTCTTCTCAGATGGAGAACTTTCTTGTTCGGCTTCATCGGCAGTTGCTACTCCTGAAAAATCATTTTCATCCACAGGCGCATCTGTTGCAGTATCTGCCTGCCCCTCGCTGAGTGTGGCAAAGCCAAAAAGCACCGAGGCAAGAGATACAACAATGAGAAATCGGATACCCCAACTTCCGTTCATGTGAGTACATAGGCGGATAGGTTTTCAAGAACTTGGTTCAATGATTTGACAAACCACATATTCGGTTTAACCGTAGTAGGTGAAATATACTCCATTGGCAAGCGATGGTTGTTGTCATTGTTCAAGTGCAGATTGAGGTGTTGTAAGAATGAGCGAGTACGTGGAAATTGAACGTCGTTTTTTCGTTGACGAGGTGGATGCTCTTCCCTGGAGGCAGTGTGAGCATCGGTCTGAAATATCTCAGTATTACCTCGATTCGTCACTTTTCAAAAGGAATGGGAACGATTTAGGATACGGGGATACATTCGTATTGGTTCAAATGAATGATGAAGAAAGAACCCTCTTTGAAGCAACTGAAGATTGGACTTCACGGATTCGATTTACTCAAGATTCTGTCACATTAACCTTGAAAGGAAAGCGAACCTACGCTTCTGCGACAGAACTTGAATGGAATATTTCTCGCGAACTGGGAGATGAAATTGTCAGTTCGAAGCAACATCCTTCGATTACTAAAACCCGATTCCACTGGAAGGGGGAAGATGGAATGGTTTGGGAAGTTGATGAATTTGAAGGTGGTCTTGCTGGCTTAGTCCTTGCAGAAATTGAATTACCAAATATTGACTATGAGGTCATATTGCCTGAATGGCTCGGCATGGAAATAACTGGGCTCCACCAATGGTCAAACTCAACTCTTGCTCACAAAGGCGTTGAATGAATTACCGGTAATTTCGTAGTGCTGTAACGATTCGTTGTTTTTCATCTTCTTGAAGTTCGTGCATGACTGGAATTGCAACTAATGACTTTGACGCTATGTGCGTGTTTTCAAAGTGTTGTGTGAATTGTGCATGGTTCTTGTAGATGTATTGTTGATGGCAAGGCGTTGTGTAATAGCGACGTGCATCAATCCCCAATTCGTCAAGATGAGTTACAAGTGCATCTGGATGATCGGTACGAATACAATATTGATGCCATGCATGTGTGGAATGAGGCCGTACGGTTGGGGCTTGGAGGGTAGGGTGATCGGCCAATGCTTGCGTGAATAAAGCAGCGTTTTGTCGACGAAGTTCGACCCAAACATCGAGATTTGAAAGCTGAACGAGTCCGATGGATGCTGAAACTTCAGACATCCTGAGGTTGCTTCCAAGTTGTATTGCTTCAAGGTCAGGGCTGCGGCCGTGATTGGTAATTCCTACAATTTTATCCTGATAATCAGGGTGAGTTGTGGTGAGCATTCCGCCTTCCCCGCCTACTGCCATATTCTTTGAAGGGAAAAATGAGAAACAGCCGATATCACCCATTGCCCCTGCCTTGCGGATGCTACCATCAGAGAATTTTTGTTCGGCTCCATGTGCTTGAGCCGCATCCTCGATCAAAACTAAATTGTGATTTTGACAAAGCGTAACGAGCCCTTGGTCATAGGGTTGGCCAAATAAATGAACACCGATAACCGCTTTGGTCTTCGGTGTAATTGCCGCTTTGACTTCATTAAGATCTAAACAATAGTAATCGGGTTCAATGTCGACGAAGACGGGCGTTGCACCAACTAAAAGAGCACACGTCGTGGAAGAAATGAACGTAAATGAGGGTACAATTACCTCATCGCCTGGCCCGATGTTTGCAATTCTCAGTGCGGCCCACAGTGCAGATGAGCCGTTTTGACAAGGTGTGGCACTTAGCGCTCCACAGTGTTCAGCGAATGCTTTGCCGAACGCTTTGCCTTGCGCTCCCTTGACCCATTGTTTCGAGTCGAGGGTTGCCATCGCCGCTAAACGCATTGGCTCGTCCCACGATGGTCGGGCCATTGGGATTCGCTCCATGGCTCGGCGAATCGGTGGACCTCCTTGAGTCTACTTCTTTTTGCCCCCTATCAGCGCGCCTTTGAAGACCTCCAACCGGTTTGCCTCGCATATGGTGTCTGAAAACGGTGATTCCGATGAAGCCACCGCTGACCCTGATGAGCGAAGTCTTGCCGATTTAGTCGGGGATATTCTTTCACCCGAGGAAACGGTTCTGAAAGAGCCTGTTTCAACAGGTAAACCGAAGAAGAAATTCAAACCAAAAGGTATGTTTCTCGGTACAAGAAGAGACACTGGAGAGCCCATTGACATCAAACCAATGGTGTTAGCACGTCACGCTGCAATGTTGGGTTCGACAGGTTCAGGAAAAACCGTCATGGCAAAAGCCCTCATTGAAGAGGCCGCATTGGCAAAAATTCCTTCACTCATCATCGACCCTCAAGGGGATTTAGCACGTCTTGCACTCGGTATAGACCTTGATGAACTTGAAAGCCAGGGTGGAGATGTTGTTCGTGCGAAGAAATTGATGGAGATGTGTGAAGTCCGGGTTTGGACGCCATTACGCAGCAAAGGTTTGCCGTTGTGTATCGACCCTTTTCGCGCCCCACCTTCCGACCTTGACACTGAAGAAGCCATTACTGCATGGGATATGGTGGCTGCTGGCTTCACCAGCCTTGCCGGCTATGATGTTGAAAAGGCGCAAGGAAAAGTCGTCAAACCGTATCTCTACGAAATTCTAGTACAGGGGACAAAGCACGGTTTAGATGTTGGCGATTTCCAAGCATTAGCCCGCGTTGTGCGTGAGCCTAACCTCGAATTTACTCGTAAACTCTACCCCGAATGCTTCTATGAAGTTGAAGAGGGAGAGGACAAAATCGAGCCCCCGCCATGGGAAGAAGTGATGGCCCAACATCGGTTGACAGATTTTGAAGAGCGGCTTACGAAAGCCACTCGTAACGATCTAGCACGCCGGCTCTCAGCGTACTCTTCTGGCGTCAACCAATTGCTGTTCTCGAATGGCGTCCCTATTGATATCGATGCTTTTGTTGAACCTGCGATACCAGGAAAAATACCCCTCAACATCGTGTACCTTAACACCATCCAAGATGAGGCTCAGAAGCAATATTTCGTTCAAGAACTTTCACGTGAATTGTACGATTGGATGCTTACTCAGCAGCCTGCAGATGACGAAATTAAACTGCTCTTCTTCATGGATGAAGTCGCACCCTATCTTCCACCACATCCGCGAAATCCGCCAGCAAAGGATTTGATAAAATTGATCTTCAAGCAAGCGAGAAAATACGGTGTTGCTTGTGTTTTAGCGACACAAAACGTTAGCGACGTCGATTACAAAATATTGGCCCAAGCCAATACCACCTTCATTGGAAGGTTTACTCAGCCACAAGATATTGACAAAGTCCGCCACTTACTGAAAGAAAGTGGAGGGGACCAAAATTTGGTCGCTCAATTACCGACTCTTGACGCTGGTCAATTTCAAATGGTCGCACCCGATGTTGACCCCGCCCCTGTTCCAATCCAATGCCGATGGCTCTACACTGACCACGGCGCCCCGCTCAATGAGGACCAAGTCGAAGACATCATGTCTGAAGAGATTCGCGCATGGGCGAAAACTCGTTCTTCTGGCAATACTAAAAATCGAGGCACTGGTGCTGCGCATGCTGCAAGTCGGGGCTCTTCTTGGAGCACCAAAGGTGTTGATGATGAATGGGCGCTCGGTGAGGCTGAAAGTATTGTTGGTAATGCACGATTGAAGGCAGCTGGAGGTATGACTGCAGCAGGACACGGTATCGTTGATGATTCTGCATTTGAAATCAGATTGATGGGTGGCTTGGCTGTTCTCAAAGACGGGCGGGACCCGCTCTACACAATGCAAGCGACGGTAAATGTGGCTTCTGTTATCACCTTAGCATGGACCTTAGTGGCACTGATGTTCGCTTGGCGCGACGGCGATCTTGATTGGTGGTGGTTACTCATCTCTGTTGGGCTATCTGGCGTTACTGGCCTGGTTATTACGCTCGAACATCTGCTTTCACATGACGCGGAATTACTGCAACGTTTGACGCGATTTGCTCGAACCTTTCAACTGATTCTCGTCGGATGGTTATGGGGCTTGCTTGTTTGGTCAACTTGGGGCACACTGGATTTACTCGGCGCTGAGCCGTTACTCGAAGTCGTTGTTGTATGGATCACTCTCTTCACTGGAATTGAAATTCTAAACCGATTTAGACTTGGCCGTATTCGTTGGAATGGGGGTTCAGCACTGGATAAATTGGTGGGCGTATCTGCTGTTTTAACTAAAGTTGAAGTTACCGAAATGCAGTCAAATTCGACGGACATCATGTCGGGCTTACGTTGGGCTCTCCACGGCGTAACCATGGTATGGCTCTGTATCTTGCTGGTTCTAGGGACTGGGGAGTCGAGCGCTTCTATTGGCTTCATCGAACAGTGGAGTCGGCCAACACTGTGGCTCGCATCGTTGTATGCCTTGATGTTTGGAAGCGAAACGTGGTTACGTCTTCGCGGCAGGATGCCTGTTTAATGTCAAGCAGCTGGAGCGTCATACCAGCGACCCTGGAAAGTAGAGTCGGAGTTATCAATCCGAACAAACAAATCGAGTGAAGACCAAACGAGGCTGTTGAAACCACTCGACATTCCGGCCTGACCGCCTGCCTTTGCAGTCATGAAATCAAGCGTATCTGATGGCGAATGCCACTCTTGCCAGAATGAAATTTCTCCCCCTGGACTGAAGAAATTAAAGGTCGGGTAGTCAGCAGAAAAGAAAGAACAATGGTCGGAAGCGCACGATTCAGCAATCTGCCAGTTAATTGGATTGGCTTCAGTTGGCTGATAAGAAAGGTCGTCCTCAATAATCGTACCAACCCAATCATGCATCAGTTGCATGTTGCTGTCACTTGCCCCTGCGATGCTAATTTCCCATTCATATTTTGATGCTGAAAAGAGTTCACCGCCAGGTCCAACCAATGGCTCTGAAAGAGGGATGATTGGATAATTGAGAGAGACCATATCGAAATTCATGTAGGCTTTAACAGTCACATTTTCAGGCAAGTGGTTAACATATGCTTGCGACCCAAGAAGACCTTCTTCTTCGCAAGACCAAAGGGCTGCAACAACTGTATGATCGAATTCAGTCGATGCGAGTGCTTGGGCCATTTCGAGTGAAACGGTCGAGCCAGAGGTGTCGTCGTTTGCCCCTTCGCTGGTGCCGCCACCCGGTGGAGTGAAGACATATGCAATGTCGAAATGTCCGCCAATGACGATGTATTCATCTGGATTGACTCTCCCCCAATTATATCCTACCACATTGAGTTGGTCGGGGTCGTCATCATAGCGTGTGACTTCGACAAAATCGAATCCCATATCCCACATCTCCTCAGCCATTGCCTCAGCGGCAGCCTCGTAGGCAGAACCGCCTTCGTGAACTGAAGCACTGCCACACCAGCGGTTGTTGTAGGACGAGGTGAGCATGTCGATTGTTTCGTAGGCGCGCCTACCGTCAACCAACATGTATTCGTCACTGTCTTGAAGAGTGAGTGTTGCATTCCAGAGTTCTGTGCCAGCTGAAATAGATATATCGACAGAATCTCTTTCCGTGTCGAGGATGAGAAGTTCCAAGAATTTTATTTCAGAAGAAAACGTCATTTCCATTGAATCTCTTAGAACACCAAATTCATCAACATAGAAAAGTCCATCCGACCGGTTAAAGGTCCAATCGACGTTTGAATCAACTTCGAGTGTCAAGTATTGGCCGCGGGTTGCGCTTGAGACTTCGCCTACGGTCAATTGTTCTTCAATTTCAACTGTGTTTTCCCCAAAACAACCGCTGAGTGGTGCGAGAAGCATGATGAGTGTAAGGAAGAGCCAGCGCATGAAATCACCTGTTGGATGCTTTACGACCGCTTGCATTCATCCTTAAACCGTCCGCTTTCTCTGTATCTCTTGAAGTTCACAATTGGCGATAAGGTCCTTGAGGACATGTCGCGGAATTGATATACGCGCGTTCTAACGCTTGGTTGAAGCAGGGGTTGCCAAGCTTGGTCAACGGCGCTGGGATGAGGTCCCAGTCTCTATGAGTTCGCAGGTTCGAATCCTGCCCTCTGCACTCCCCCTCTGAAAGGCACACCGTAAGGGTGTGATGAGTGTGTATTTTTTTACAATTCTCAACATTTTTTGTAATGTTAAAACCCGATGGATTTTCAAGTGTAATATCGTCGTTATCAAGGTCTTTTCTTGACGGCCTCGATTGATGAGTTCTTCTCATCGGGCCGGGTCTTTTCCAGTCACTTTACCCCATACTCATCGGGGGAGTGGTGATCAGGGCTGGCTGGTTTCGGGTAATCTTCTTTGAATACATGTCGACTCGAAATTTTAATGCCCCCCTCCCTATATAACAGCGGAAAGAAAATTTAGTATATTCAGCTAAGAAAAAACAAACCGGCTAAACGCTTATGTCTCTCTAACCTTGATTTCATCTTGAATGGAGAACTATTGGAGTGGGGCTGTAGAACTTCCACGCACGGAATGTTCAGAGGAATGGGTTCGTGTTTCAGATACCGTTTCACTACGGGTTCTTACTTGGACACCATTCGATGAAGCACTTCGACAACTTGAACCTGTTGTCATGATTCCTGGGTGGGGCTCACTGTTCGAAGGATGGGCGCCTCTGGTTGCCGAATGGGCCACTCGCCGCCGAGTCCTGTATATTGAAACACGAGAAAAGCCAAGTGCCCGCTTTAACAGTAAGAAAATTTTGACGAAGGATTTCACAATTGAACGATTTTCCAAAGATATCACAGAAGTGCTTTCCCACTATCAACTCAAAAACGAATTCCACCTTTTTTCTTCGTCTCTCGGCTCAACCCTGCTCATTGATTCCTTACAGAGGCAAGAAATTGATGCGAAGAGTTCTCTCTTTGTGGCTCCGAATGTACATTTCAAGCTCCCGCTTTGGGCTCGAATCACTATAAAATTACCATTACCAATTCTTGCGCTAAAATTGATGAGAAGCATCACTTTACGGGCAATTGAAAAAAAGGTAAAGGAAGAAGGGCAACGCATTCGTTACAGGCGGGCTGTTCGGGAACAAGAACTCGTTCGTTGGCGTGCATCTGCCCGCAGCCTGATTGCTTACTCCCTACCTAAGGATCTCTCAAACATCACCGTACCCTGTGGAATTCTTGCTGCCCAATCTGATAAATTACACGCTATGGATGCTGCAAGGAGCATCACAGCGCGAATCCCTAACGCTGTCATGATTGAGGTGCCTTCGAACCAATATGCTCATGAAGCAGACGTATTGGTTGAGGTCGAAGCCTTCTACGCCACATTGTAAAAAGAATCGAAAAGATGCCAAAAGTGGTGTTTTTCCCACTCAATTTTAAACGCACTATGAGATAGGGAGTTCCGGTGCACCTATGTCCTACAAGCGAAGTTCTCTTAGACTTTTGATGACTGCCTTTGTTGTCGGTTTGTTTCTTTTTTCTACAACAATTACCGCCGAAATAACATACCCTGTTGATGATAACTCATTCATTATCGACGATGTCGGTGTTCTCAACTCAACAGAAGAAGGGGAACTGGAACAACTTTCAATAGATTTGTCTGACGGGTGGGGGACAGATATTGTTGTCGTGCTCATCGAGTCAACGAACAACTATACAACCGAAAACGACACGAATATGTCGCTTGCCCAATATACTATTCAATTATTTGAGGAGTGGGGTGTTGGTAATCAGGAATGGCAGGACGGTGTGTTGATTGTGCTTGCGACAAACCAAACCGGCTCCTGGGAATGGAGCTACGAATATGGATTCTTTTGGCAAGAAGAATATAGTTATGTTTTCGAAGAGTGGGATGCCAGAATTCCTGAATCTGTGGATGATGATATGGCTGCTGGAAACTGGACTGATGCCCTGTATTACTTAGTTGATGATTTGGCTTTGAGTATAGATGATTTTTGGTATGAAAACGATGGATGGGTCGATCCTCCAGTTGCCGATTTTACAACAACTCCGACACTCGATGGGCAAGATACTGATTCTACCTCCTCTACAGCAGGTGGAAGTCTGATTACCCTCGTTTGCTGCTTCGGAGTCCTTGGTATTGGAGGCTTGGTTGTATTTGGTATAGCCCGCAGCGGCGGTGGTGGCGGTGGTGGCGGCAGTGGTGGCCGTTGGAATCGCAACGGCGGCTGGGGAAACAACCAGTACGGGTACCCCAATGACGTTGGATATCAAGAGAATAACTACTATATTGGAAATGGGAACAATGCACCTGTCCAAAATCACCAACCTCCATCTGGCGGCAGTAGCCCATCTCGCAGCAGTAGCGGGGGTTCAAATCGCGGTAGTGGTGGCGGTTCAAGCCGCAGTAGTGGCGGTTCAAGCCGCAGTAGTGGCGGTAGTTCAAGTCGAGGCGGTGGCAGTTCACGACGGAAGAGTGGCGGCGGGGGTCGTCGAGGCGGCGGCCGAAGAGGAAAATGAAGCGTTCAAGTTCAATCTTCATCTTCAAACGTTTATTCGCTTCCGCACGAACCATCGTTCATGCCGAATGCAGTAGTCACCGGAGCGAACAGAGGATTAGGTGCTGAATGGGTGCGTCAATTGCTTGATGATGGTTGGACTGTGTTTGCAGGATACCGGAACGAACTTGGCCGCCTTACTACGTTTGAAAGTTCAAACCTAACAACACATCAACTCGACGTCCAATCAAACGAATCCGTGGCAACATTTGCAGAGCATGCGCCAGAACATATCGACCTTCTTGTCAACAATGCAGGCGTGGCAGATGGACGATGGAGAAATCTTTCTGAAATTGACGATGCTTGGGCGCTCGAAGTCATTGATATCAATGCACTTGGTCCCGTTCGTGTCGTGAAAGCACTGTATGAGAAAATGAACCATACTACTCTCACGAAAGTTGCAATGATCAGCAGCCTCATGGCCTCGATTGACGACTGTGAAATGGGTCGTTCTTATGCGTATAGAGCAAGTAAAACCGCACTCAATATGTTCACTGTCGCCATGAAAAAGGAAGCTGTAGCGGATAATATTACATTTGTCATTCTCCATCCTGGCTGGGTGAAAACGGACATGGGTGGCGACCGGGCACCTGTTGAAATCCCACACAGCATTACAGGAATGAGACAAGTTCTCACTTCTCGAACATTGGAAAATTCTGGAGAGTTTGTACAATTCGACGGAGAACTGTTGCCTTGGTAAGTGTGCCACGGTTAGGATTATTGCCACTCGCCCCTTCGGTGAAACATGGATGATGTTACGCCAATGTTCACAATGGTGAAGTCGCAGACACTTGGGGAACCTCCAGCAGCACTTTCCGAAAAGTCACAGGGTTTGCTTGAGACTTTATCGATGCTCTGTTCATTCCATACCGCTGAAGATTTAGCAAGTTTTCTCTACTCTCCGATGTTTGTAGAATTAGCACAACAAGGTGAAGTATGGCTTGGGTTTGAGATTGGTTTGTATGTTGACCATGCAAAAGTACTCGATTTGATTCCTTCTGAGAAAGAAGTATTGTTTGCCGATAATGCTTCGACTGGTGTCTTCGAGGGGAATCTACATCACTGCGTTGATGAGCAAGATGCCGTAGTACGATTGAAGCAATGGTATTCAGTTGTACATTCACCAGAATCACGTTTTGAGTGATTAGAAAAAGAGTGAACAGCAAGTGAGAGAGCCGTCGGCTTCCCGGATTTGACTCATATCGAGTAGAACGGGTTCAAGGCCCATTTCTTCAATGGCTTTCAAAACCGTTGGGTATCCTTCAGCGAGCAGGACTTGTCCGTTTGGCAAACCGATTGTGTTGCAACCATAGACTTCTTCAGCGGGCATCCATTTTACTTCACAGCCTTCTGGAAGTTCTCCAAAGGCATCCTTTGGAAGAAAACCTTCGGGTGCAATAATTACAGTATCGGTAGGGGTTGAACTAATGCTTGTGAGATGGAGGGCATGGCCGGGGATTTCGATGGCGCGAAGTTCATGGCCCAGATGTGTAAGAAGATCTCGAAGTTCTTCAATTCCAGCATCGTTGGTTCGAGATGAGCGGCCGACAAAGAAAAGATCTCCCAAACGAAGAATGTCTCCCCCATCCATACGGGCATCACCATGCATACTGCAAATTTTGGTCCCAGAAAGTTGACGGGTGATGAATTCTGAAATCGGTGGTTGTTCATTCACTCTTGAGGGATGGCCTGGAACAGGGAGGAGAACATGGCCGTCGATGACGACTGCTTGATCTTCGACGAACGTACAATCTGGATGGTTATCATCGCTTGGAAGAACGGAAACTTCGATTCCTGCAGCAAGTAATGCTTGTCTATAGGCTCGGTGTTGTTCTTTTGCAAGGCTATATCAGTGGGTCCTGTACCAAAAAAATTAGCTAATGCACGGTCGAAGGTATCCGGGATTCCGCGTGTGAGCGCCCGGTTCTTTTGGTCCAATCGAACCGTTGCCATGTGTAAACCGGATTCCCAGCCCCCCTTAACGCTTCGCCTTTTATTGGAAGCGAGTTTCCGGTGACTGGAAAGATGAAATGCGTTGTAGGATGCCTGTATCAAACTTTCAACCGTTGTGTTCATCAATGCCGTGGAGGTGGGGCGAACATGCGCTCAAGTTATTCTCGTGCTGGTATGTTGGTTTTCCTCATGTTTTCGGCAACATTTGCAGGTTGTTTCGGAGAAGATGGTGGGGGTGAATTGCCAGATTCTGACGACCTCACGTTCAAAGTTGTCGGGGGCTCATCAAATGACTCAATGGCCATTCCCGGAGGGGAGTGGATTTCTGCAAGTTTTCAAGCAGATGTGGATATGAGTGTTTTTATTCCTTACTTTATTCAAGACCCTGGGTCTCTTCGAGCCCAGAACGGTACCGTTCTTGACCTTCGAAGTGGACAAGAAATTACCGTGAATATTCTCTTCCCTCCACGAAACGATGATGTTGTTTTCCTCATTGGTGAATTCGGCCGTATGAACTGGCCAATACGCGCTGCGGACGAATCTTGGATGATGTGGCGTGAAGAGATGAACACGGGTTCTGCAGTCTCTGTTTCAATGAATGAAGACGGTGGTGGAATTCTTCCATGGATTGTTCCCGGGCCTGAAACAGGCGGCGATGTCGTTGTGAAGCATTTGACAACAATACGAGACCAACGTTCTGATCTCTCTGAAGAAAACGGAGTTGGTGCAAGCGGTGGATGGCTCAATGGCCGAGACGTCTATGAGTGGGTTGATTTCATCACCGACGAAACATCAGACCCTCTCGACCCTGCTGATGGCGCAGTTGGTTTCCTCGACCGTTGGATTGGAAACGGAAATCCTGGCTATGAAGATGCGATTACCTACTTCGAAGGCGTCATGGTTGGTTACGGGCTGGATGTCGAAGTTCATCGGTTCCAAAGTGGAACCTTGTGGGCAGTCAATATTTGCGCATACAAAACAGGAACTGTATTTCCAGATGAGTGGTTGGTTTTCGGAGCACACTTCGATGTTGCACCCTACGCAACTCCGCCAACTGCAATCATCCCAGGGACCGAACAACAAGGGTATGGTACGCGTACTGGAGCATACGATAATGCTGCAGGTTCTTCCATGGTACTCACAACCGCAAAGGTTCTTGCCGACTTTGATGCACGGAGAACGATGGTTTTCTGCTTATGGTCTTCTGAAGAAGAAGGGCTTGTGGGGATCAAGTGCGTTTGCAGGAGACCTTCCAGCAGGCGTTACGGTGAGCAATTACCTCAATCTCGATATGGCTGGAATTAATTATCCTGGAAATTACGCACTGTCTGTGTACCTTGGCCCTGATGGCACTGGTGATGTGATCGACCAAGCCGGAATGTATCATTTGGCGGAATGGATTGGCGCAGATGCGTTTGACCTCTCTTACCAAATTGAGCGAGGGCGAGAGGAATGGGCGGCTGGTGGAGAGAGTCCTTTGTGGCAGAACAATTACCAAGACACTGTGGCGATTTACGAAAGTCCAACTGCACGCAGTGACCACGATTCATTCCAACAGATTGGTGTGGCCACGTTAGGGTGGAACGGGGTTGTTGATGGCTATCCATGCTACCACAAAACCTGTGATAAATTGACGACCATGGAAGAATACATGAACACCGATAATGCAACCGGTGAATCCAATCTCGTTCATTCCTGGGATATTGTGACATGGTGGGCTGTCTATGCTTTCTTGCACATGGACCAAACTCCAGTTCCAAACGAGTTGTGATTCTGCTTCTTAGCATTGGGGGTGAAAGGATGTCGTCTGGGTTAATCGACTCAGAACCACGACCGAGGTCGATGAACACGACCTTTGCACTCCTCTTCGCCATCTTAATGATGACTGCTAGCCTCACTGGATGTATTGGCCAAGAAGAAGACCGAGAGTCCCCCGACTGGTTATTTATTGGAGATTCTGATATTGAAGGATGGGATACTTCACAATTTGTAAATTCAACGAACATTGGTGACGGAGGGTCTTTATGCAGTGATGCGCTTTCATCTCTCGATGAAGTTTTAGAACAATACACTCCAATTCATGTTGTCATCGTTTGTGGAGAAAATGATCTAGCAGAGGATAGAACTGTCGAAGAAACCTTTGATGACTTTCAAGCTATGATTAACAAAATAATCGGAAGCGGTGCCTCAGTGACCTATATGGGTACGAAACCGGAACCCGGAACTACAGAACTTCATGACCAATACAGAGATTATGATGGCCGCATTCAAGATTTTGCAGTAAACCTTGCAAATGAATTCAATGCTCCGCTCAATGTTGTCGATGTATACCAAGGGTTTGAGGACATTGGGAATCCCAGTTCATTGTACCAAGAAGATGAATTACACCTTTCTTTAGAGGGATATGGGTATTGGGATCAATGGCTTGTACAAGTGTCGAATGATTCGACATGTATCATTTGGCAAAGTCAAGAATGTCGAGTGAGTATTGAATAATTGGAGTCGTTTTTGCCAGCAAATTCAATTCATACAACTTGTTCGCAAGAACATGCGGGTGCTCTTACTTGGTGCATCAGGCTTTATTGGCCGAAGTATTGCTGCAAAGGTTCCAGAAACAATAGAATTAACAGGAACATATTATCAAAATAAACCAGAGTTCGAACACATTAAACTCGAGCAATTTGACTATCTCGATTCCGGGATTGATTGGCAACAAATTGTTATGCAATATGACTGCATTATAGTTGCAGCACGCGCAAATGCTGAAACTGAAGTGGACCGTAGTAAGGTTTCCAAAGAAGCACAGTCGGCATTTGCTAACTTGACTCAAGCAGTACACGAGAGTGAATCTAAACCATTTATCGTAGCTGTTAACGGTAGTTTGAGTTACGGCCATCGGGGTGAGGATTTGGTAAAAATCAGCGATACTATAGATCCAACTGGTTTTGCACGGTCTTATTCGATTGCCGAAAAGCCATTTCGAGAGTTTCTAAGAGCGGGTCATGAAATTGCTATCATCCGAGCGCCGTGGGTCATAGGGCTGGGCTCTTGGTTCTCTCTAATGTATCTAAAGCCAAACCGGGTTCCAATAATAAAAGATGGGAAACAATGGATGTCGTTGGTTTCTGTGGGTGGTTTAGCAGACTATGTGTGGCAAGTCGTTGAATCTTCGAAAAGTGGAGTTCTCCATCCAGAGTTGACCTATAGGTGCAGACAAAAAGAGTTTGCAAATATCGTTAAAAATATCACATCAAAACAAACTCGCACTATTGGGGGGATAAAACGAATGAGGATGGAAAAGCAAATGCGAGAATCTGTTCTTGCCTCGATAAAATTGGACGATGGTATGGGTATGGTTTCAGAAAATCAGGGTGCTGAGAGAAGGTTAATCGCTATCGTTGAAGAAATTTATTCGGACTTTTCATAAACGTAAAGACTGTATTCACCCAGATTCCAAAATGGAGTCCACTGGAGGAGTGAATCTATTTTATAGAAAATTTTACTCCTCAAACTGTTGTGCGGAGCCCAGTGATGGCGGTACCATGCTGGGTGGACAATACAGTATCCATGGCTGGTTTTTTTCTTGAGATTCGTTTTGAAAAAACCGTGGATTTGTCGGGCGGAATAGCATCTTGATGCTAAAAAGCGAGTTGGGGAATAGCCACCCCATATTTTCTTTAAACGCGCAATTGCTTTTTTGGGCCTCAGCATTAGTACATTCCAAATGATGTCGAATGCATACCATTTATTGACAAAAGTCGCCACAATTTTTCCACCGGGTTTGAGAACTTTCGCCATTTCAGAGACTGCATTTTCTAATTCAGCGCATGTATTCAAGGCGCCGAAGAATACATAAATTGTATCAATCGAGTTTTCTTTAAAATTCTTTGAACAATCCTCAGGCCCCCCGAGTAATGGATTCATTTTGGGCAGGTTTTCCGCTTTCTCTAAGACTATTTTATGAAACTCAGGAGTGATGTCGAGTCCGTGGACCTTTGTTACCCGTTCTTCACCGGCAAACCAAACCATGTCAAGACCAGGCCCGTAACCAATTTCCAATACATTTCCAACATCACCCTTTAGGACAATTGTTCGGAAAGTATCCCTCAACGTTTTCAGTACATGATTATCATTCGCACGGGATTCGAAACTTTCAGCCTCTTCGTCGTAGTAATCGGCCACAGATTTATGATACTCCTCAATGTTCATGATATCGCCTCAAGGGCGCTATTATATTCCGATTCAATCCGAGTTTTGTGAGAATTCTCGTGGCCCCTGCATACAGATTTAGAATAAACAGCTTCCTTGGACTTTGATGAAGCATTCAATTCTTTAATCCGCCTTGAAGATTCCCAATTTTCAATGATCGAACCAAGGATTGGTATCTTCATTATCTTCCACCACCGTGGATAATCTCTTTTCTGGGGGAGGTCGAGTAATTTCTTTTTACTGGCATTTGGCAAAACCTTGTTCACCCATGTATTCTTGGAATATAGTTCACTGATTCCATTTGAGTCCTTAATTGGAATGATTTGCATCATCTCCCTAGCACCGTAAATACTTTTTTCAAATTCTAATGAATCTTGCGACATGACCATGTTGGGGCAAAGTAAGCCCCCATTGGGATGTTTGTGTGCAAGATAAATTGCTAGAGCTCTCACTCTCCATACCCACCCGGGTTTAGTGATTATCAAAACATCAACATCACCGTCTTCTGCATTCATGCCTGCTGCAACAGATCCTGTAATTGCAAGACCTGTAATTTGAGTGCAGGAGGAGAGGATTGATAGAACAGATTTGGTTTCGTCAAGGTGTTCTTTTGCAATTTCTTGGGAATGCTTGAAGTTTGAGTTAATCGTATATTTCTCTGAAAGGACTACATCATTTACTATACTCAAGTGAGGCGATTTCTCAATCGCTTGAAGAAGGGCGTTAATCGAAGATTTCACACGCAAATTCCGCAACACACCCTCAATTGTCATGTGATGGTTGAAAATACTAGACCAGGCTAAAACTTCGTCTATGGCCTCTTCAGTTTCTTCACTCGACATAGACCTCATTGTGAACAAAAGTTCCCAACTGTAGTTAGTTTAAGAATTGGCGGCATGGATAGAAATTAAGAGAAGCGGTAAAAAGACGGAAGGCTTTCCAACCAAATGCATGGGTAATGATGTGAGCCTTGGGCATCAAATAACCATGCAATTGTTGCCTGTTTTGATGCTCATTGGAGCAATAATGTCGCTCGGGGCAAGTTTTTGGTTGCCTCCATTCGTCCTCATCATGGCAACGTCAGCATTGGTTATGTATTGGTTTTTCAGTATGAAGAATCTTCGGTTCGAGTGGAAAGATATCAGGTTCCTTATACTTCCAAGCATCATTTGGGGCACTGCTTTTCTGACTTATTATCACCTCGTGCCTGCCTTTTACGACCAAGCATACCATTTACAAATTTCGAATCGAATCCTAGACCGGTGGGATTGGCAGCCAACACATCAAGGCATGAGTTACTCCTTCAGACCAGAAATCATTCCTGGAATTGCTGCGGTAGAACTCTGGTTTACGGGACAAACTGCGACCGTATTTGTTGTACCAACACTCATCCTTGTTTCGTCGGCATGGTCCATACAACACCTCGCGGAGCATTTCAGCGACTGGAAATATGGATTCATTGCCGGAGCCGTGTTTTGCACCTTCCCAGTTACAATTATGTATGGTAGGACAATGCTACTCGACATCGCTGTCGCAGGGATGATTGTTTCGGTTTTTCATCACCTTGAGTTAACCACAGAGGCTGAGCGCTACAAATTAGTATTACTCGGTTTATTGGCAGCGATAATTGGATTGACAAAATATCCTTATCTTTACTTGGGTGGATGGATAGTTATCGTATATCTTCTTAAAAAGAAAACTGAACAAAGCAGGTATATCGCCATTGGTTATTTCATAATCATCGGGTTGTTCTTATTGAAAAACCAATTACATACTGGATGGATCCTCGGCCCTTTACAGTCACAGATTTCAGGTACCGTCGCCAGCACTGGTACAATAGCAACCAACAGCGCCATCTACACGCCGAATGTTTTCTTAACAGACTATGTTGAACAATGGTCGGTTCTTCTCCTGTGTATTGCTCTATACGGTACTGCCTTAATTACAAAAAGAGAAAAAGAATTTATTTTTAATTATTGGGTCTTAATTTTTCCTGCGTTAATATTACACGGGTACATTCTCGATTTCGGCTGGCCGCGTTATTCGACTCCCTGGTTAGCTCTTCTTTGCATAGGTGTTCCAGCAGCTATAGTACATTCAAAAGATGAATTTAGTGAACGGATTCGGCGATGGAGAATACCGTCTGTTCTGATCAGCATCTTGATATTAACATCTGTCCATCCGATCATTCAGGTCATCGATGAAATGGAACCGCGTTCTAAAATCCTATATGATGTAAGAAGCGACTGGTCTGAAATTTACAGAGAAGTTGGTTTGGAATTTGATGAACAACCCACAATCGTTACTGGGATAGATATCACAATGGGCCTTCATTCCCAAACGCCTTGCTTTCGTTATGAAACTCCAGAATTTCCGATGCTGCAGGCGATTAACAAATTCGATGGCAGTCATGTATTCACCCAAGACAGTCAATACCGTTACGATATTGACGTCAACAGTACCTTCTTGTTCGGCTCTCCAATTGAACCTGTGAAAGTATTTTCATCCAATGATTACACTGGGAGGCTTTGGGAAGTTAATTCTGCTCGACTTGAACAGTCTGATTGGTGGCGAAACAGTACCATTGAAATTAACGGTAGCGGGGAGCATTATGCAGATTTTATTTGGTTAGAGAGTGGTTCTAATTTTAATCTATTAGAGAGTACAGCGATCTCCAAAATATACGAGACTGATTCGAAGCTTGTGTTAGCAGAAGTGTTTGGTGTTCTTTCACAAACTCCTCAAAATTTACTTTGCGACTCCAGTGAAAGCTGTATATCTATTTCGAGGAGTGAACATCTCGAAACCAATTGGGCTGTTTGGATGGTGAGAACTGATTCGTAGAAACTTTAATTTTTGATCAAAATTATGTTTCGAACCGTTTTAAGAATTACATTCCACTAAAAAATATCCAATAATTGTAAGTGGTAAAGTTTGCTTCACCGGAGAGATTTGGTTTATGTTTAAGCGTCTTCGAGAAGCGTTCGGATATCGGCCAAGACCAAATCGATCAACCAGTCGTTATCGCCCCACCAAATCCGCTGCATTCCATTTGAGTCAACAAGAACTGTGCCCGTTGAATGATTAACGCTGTAAGCATCTGGGTGATGCCTTGCCGAGGTGTTGGTTTCATTCTCTGTAATTTCTTCAATGGCCAACCCTACGGCAAAGTTTGCCCAAACCGACTGAATGGTTTGGAACATCGGCGAGCTTTCTTCAGTAGAATTGGCGGTAACGTGTGGCCATGAAGCGTTTCTGTATTGCGTCCATTCTGCGAGGGCTGTTGTATCGTCTCTCCACGGGTCAACCGTGATGGTCAAAAATTGAGTTTGGTTGTGTTCTTCCTCACTCAATTGACTGTGAACCCAGCGGAGGTTTTCGGTAACAATGGGGCAAATATCAATGCAATTCGTGAACAAAAAGGCAATGACGACGACCTTGCCGTCGGTTTGGTTATGGTAGTTCCATTCTTGACCCGTGCTATCGACGAGTGTAAAATCTTCAACCGCTATTGATGGATTGATGTCTTCGCCGTAGAGAAAAGGAGCGGTACTTTCAACACCAGTGCATCCTGCAGAAAGGAGTGTGAGTGAAAGGAGGGCGGCCATAGCAACTTTACTGTTCATTATAATACCTCAAACTCAATTGCCCAAGATAGGCGATGTCAGTTTCGAGTTGAACGATGTACAGTCCTGTCGAAATACAAGAAGCATAGGTAATGCCGTTATGATGTTCAACGGCCCAAAGGAAAGGCACCCAACCGAAATCATAGAAGCTCGAATCCAGTGGAGTTCCATCTTCTCCGTGAGGTAAATACCACCCTACTGTTGCCTCGAAGTGGGTTGCGATTCGATCGTCAGGATTGGTCGGTGCAACCAAAGTTTCAACGTCAATGACCCACAAACCTGCGTGGTAATGAGAGATGTAGAGGCGGCCATCCCAGCCCCCTCCATGGCTTTGGTCGGTCGTTTCGTTTGTTTCAAAATAGGCGCTGTCCAAATTGTGTGGTGAGAATAACAACCATTCATCGGCATCCGGATAGGCTTCGCAATCTGCTCCATAACAGTGGTCACTTGCCCACGGAATCTCCCAATCTCGGATTAATTTAGGTTGGAATTTAAACTGACCATCAGTCATGGTGTAATCTGTTGTATCGATGAGATAGATGATGCCTGTTCCCACGTTTGTTGAGAGAACTTCGACTGCGGCTGTGACAAAGTGAACGGGTTCATCAGAATAGCCGACGTGAGATAAATCAACCATCGTCGGGAAGGGTTCAGCATAATGGATGTAGGAGACGCGGCCTCCGTTTACATTGCCATTTGTTCCGCTATCTGGATTGCCGTCTTCATCCAAATCGAGGAACTCCATCCATTGACCTACTTCTTCGGCTCGCCATCGGCATTGGAGTGGGTTGCCAACACCTGTTTTACACAATGTGGCATGAAGAGTATATTCTTCTGGAGAGTTCACTGGATGGGGTACATTGGTCACATCGGCGATTCTCAAACCTGCTTCCCAATAACTTCCGTAAATGAAGGTGTGACCGTAACGTGGGTCGTTCGGGTCTTCGCCAGGCCAAAGTTGAACCGTCATATCGTGGATGTAAATCCAGCCACCGTTCGTTGCCTCCCATGCAACTTCATATTCGCCGACTTTGATGATGGTGTGGCCAATTCCGGATGCTGGAACCCCGGGTAGGTTCCGGGATGCTGAACCGTCGAGATTGAGGTGTGCGATTGTAACGCCGCCGCAAGCCTCTCCGATTGCATCATTGCATTCTTCATACTCAGGATTAGCAATAAATACGTACCATTCACCATCGATCATTTGCGTGTAAATATTGTGTGGACCGCTTGGGTGGTCCACATCATACCAAGAATCAATCCAAGTTGGATTGGTCTTATCGGTAACGTCGATAAGGTTGACAGAAACTTGTGCGGGGTCGCTCCATTCACCAATGTTGGGGTCGGAATTGCCCGGGTCGATGAGTTGGTTTTGTTGAAGAATGTATTCCCGGCCGTTGTATTCGAGATATTTGACATCGAGAACTTGTGTGTTTGGATCGTTGTAAACACCCGTCACTGTCGTGTTGTTTGGATCGGTAACATCGACGATGTGCATGTCGTTCCAGCCTGCGAGATAGGCGTAGGTATCGCCATCGGGCGTTGTGGCTACTTGCACCTCCGCATTTCCTGTTGTTGTGAGAGAATTATAATCCAGGAGTTCCATATTATCGGTTCCAGCAATATGCTGTGATGCGTTTGAGTGGTCGTGGCCTTCGCCTTGGAACAACGGATCTTCCGAATTTTCCATTGTTTTAGCGGACTCTTCAGATGAAGAAGAAAGGCCGAAGGTAAGGATGCTAGCTGAGCCAAGAAGCGCGACAATGAAAATGCCGAGGCCTACTTCCTTCGCTCCCATAATCCTCGACGGTACACTCTTCCGTTTTGTCTTTATGTAAGGTTGTGAAGGGGAAAGTATGGGGCGGAGTCGCTGGTTGAAGGTGCTCGTTGTTTTCTTTACTCTGTTTTTCCTTAGTGCCTTCGGCATCAGCGCACGAACAAGAAACGCTCAATGTTATTCTTGTTGAGTGATGAAATTCGACCTGGGAACGTTACCGATACAGCATTTGTTGAAGGGAATGGAATCGTGTTCCGTATGCGAGACTCTACAGAAAATGCATCAATGCAAATTCGAATTGACCTCAATCAAGATGGGGTTTTTGGGGGTGACGGTGATAATATGTCTGTATGGTTAACTCGTTCATGTACACTTGATGAAAACGGCACATTGGAAGATGAATCATGTGCAGTATCGCATGCATTGTTTTTGGAAACTCCTCTGCAGGGACATATGCCTATCAAGTCGAACGAGTTGTTAACAATTCAACAACTGATGTATGGAATCATTCCGTTATTGTTCACCAGGATATTCATGAAGAGCCAGGCCAACCAAGTATTGGTGATTGTTTCGGCGCTGGATGTGACGAGGCAGTGAGTGAAGATGAACAGGTAGAACAGTCCTCATAACAACAGAAAACACCCTCTATGCCGTCATGGTGTTTGCTGCACTGGGGATTTTCATGCTCGCCATTAGCATCCGTAACGATCGGGCAAACCGGGACGGTCCCGAATCTATCGAAGTGACCCAAGAATCAGAATAAGTTAGCCTTCGATGAGGGGGCAGCGTTCGTCTCCATCATCAATGATCACTGTAGTTTGCCCAAAGGTACTTTGTTCGGATTGAATTTTTGGTGGTTTTTTCTCCTAATTCTCGAGTGATAAAGAGGATATCAAAGGAGTATTCTTCATTTGCAGTCATGTTATCACTTGGTTATTGTCATATGACCTATATCAAACAATTGGCATTCTCCAATGGTTTTCAGTCTTTTTTCCGCTTTACCGTAAAGTAAATCTACATTCGGGCGTTTTAGCCTCTTTAGACGGTTTTAATTGTTAGAATATGTAGGCCTTACTTCTTCATGAGAGTTCACATTCAAGCGCAGGTTTGAGAAAGGCGAGGCGAGAGGCGTATTCATGGGCGGCGCAAAGGGAATGCAGGCATTGACGCTTGTTCTGTTGATGGCTTTGGCTCCTTTGTCAGGTTGTTTCGGTGAAAATGAGTCTGTTGGTATCACTGAGGACGATGTTGATATCACTCCAAAAACATGGACTGCTGGTGTATTTCAGGGCGTGACAATTACCGCAGAAAAGTCTCTTTCCGCCTTTATCCCCTACTTGATTAAAGATGCCGAATCTGGGTTTGTTATGAATTCGACAGTCGTTGATTTGGAGGCGGGTCAGTCCGTTCAGCTCTCTGTTCTCGCTCCACCACGCGCTGACACTGCCATCATCCTCGTTGGTTCTTTTGGCCGAGATAATTGGCCTATAAGGGATGCGAATGAATCGTGGGCGACCTGGTATACTGACAATGGGCATCTTGCTGCAAACGGCGGGGCTATTGAGCGCCTTGCTGGTGAAAATGTTAGCTTGAATGCAAGCCTGGATTCAGGTGGGCCGGCCGTTGCTTATCCGCTCATGATAGTGAGAGACATGGCTCCTGCGTATTCGAGTGATGAAGGTGGGCGGCATTCAACCGGGCTGGTGAATGGACGCACAACGTACAATTATCTTCACCATCTCACAGATGAGACCCCCAACCCACTGGATCTTGCAGACGGTGCTGTTGGGTACCTCAATCGTTGGGCCGGTCAAGCAAACACCGCTTACGAAGATGCTGCAGTCTATCTTATTGATGAACTTGAATCGTATGGCTTGACGGTTGTCACCCAGCGCTATGAGTTCACTGATGTGTTTGGAAACCAAAACCCAGAATCATACAACATCTGTGGGTTTAGGTATGGAAATGAAGTTCCGAATGAATGGATGGTTTTCGGAGCTCACTTTGATGTTGCCCCCCCAGCAAATCTCTTACTGGCCGATCCTCACGTCACCGGTGTCAGAACCTATGGAACTGGCGTTGGAGCCTATGACAACTCTGCTGGAACAAGTATGGTGCTCACTGTGGCTGGGGCAATGTCCGATTTTGATACTCGACGGACCATGGCGTTCTGTTTCTGGTCAGGTGAAGAAGGTGGGAAGCGTGGAAGTGATTACTGGACTGATTATTATGTCAAAGAGGACAATCCTGATGTTACCGTTACCAATTATATCAATCTCGATATGGCTGGAGTGAACTGGCCTGGTGGCGGCGGTGCACCACACGGAGATCCTGCAACAACCGTTGATCCAGATGGTTATCCGAAGGATGAGGAAGTCTGGCCAATGCGTGTTTATCTCGGCCCGTCACTCGATCATGATGTTATCAATCAACCGGAAATGGTTGGGCTTACCTTGTGGATTGGTGCTGATGCAATTGGTGTTGAACAACAACAAAGTGTCCTCATCGGTGAAGGTTTTGGAGAAGATACGTGGAAGGTTGACGACTGGCTCGAAAGAGGCAAACCAGAAATTATTGTGTATGAAGACGTCACTGCACGTTCAGACCATGCAAGTTTCCAAGACAACTTAGGCACCGTGACGATTGGATTCGGCGGCCTTGTCGATGGATACTGGTGTTACCATCAGACGTGCGATACACTCGAGGAAATGGAAATTTGGATGGATACGACAGGTAAAGACTACGGTGAAGAACATTCAGGTGTTTCGAACCTCGTTGATAGCCTTGATATTATCACATGGTGGGCAGCATATTCGTTTTTCCACTTGGATGAGAAGCCTGTTCTCAACGCTTATCTGTGAACGTTACACTGTGCTCGAAGAAACTTTTAAAAATATGCAAAACGTGTTGTGAACGTTTACTGTGTATCTCTCAAAAGAGACTTGCGATGGATTTGAGGACTGTAGTAGGTGACCAAGTTCCTAAAAACATAGTGATGACAAGGAGTGCAAATACAGAGATCGTGATGTAGAATGCGTTTTCATTCCAATCTTTGACCTTGTTTCCATCGAGTGGTCCAAAGGGAAGCATGTTGAAAAGACCGAGAATTAAATTGGCTCCAATCCAATAAACTCCAGCGTCGATGAGCATATTTTGCCAAATAAGTTGGCCACCGAGGATATAACCGGCTCCGGGCATGGCTGCATCAAAGGCACCTGTCAATCCGAGAATGATTCCCCAGAGTGGAATTCCAATCAAGAACAATCCAAAGTTAACGAGTGGGCCTGCGATTGCTATGTGTCCGTTTTGGCGACGAGTGACAAGTCCAGCAACCATCACTGCCCCTGGCGCCATGAAGAGGATTCCAATGAAAAAAGAAAGGAATATCCCGAACCTTAAGCCGCCTGGATCTGCTCGAAACTCTGCCCAACAACCGTTCTTCTTCGCTACGATTTTATGTCCAATTTCATGCAAGAGAAAAGCAGGCCCAACAGCAAGGAGAAGGACTGGCATCGAAAGTAGAAGTTGAATGACCCAGAGAGTAGGGCCGAGGGATTTGATACCCCAGATCCCACCAACTGCCATGAATCCCAAAGCTACGGTAAAGGCTGCTGTTGCAAGTCGGAGGTGTTTCTTTTCTTCGTCGCTAAAATGCCAAATTTTCCCCTTGTGCATTTGAGCAGGTTGTTGTTTCGACACCCCCATCATTTGTGCGAATAATGGATTAACTCGCGTACTTGACCCTGTGTCAAAATGAATGGTTCCGTCTTGAGATTGACGAGCATGGACGCGATGGACGCGGGGTTTTTGATTTCGAAAGGGGTCATCGGCGAGTATGTCTGCTCGAGAATCTCTTCCTGCCATGCCGAATGTTTCTCGGCGTTGGATTTGAAGCCTCGCATCCGAAGTTTGATGGGTCAGCCGCACCGCACATCAAGGGGGCCAACCATGTCGATGCCGAGGCGTGCAATGAAAGAAATGGGTTTTCAAGCCTGTTGTCTGCGTTGTGATGCCGCCGATGTCGCTGCATCGGCACGATGTAAACGTTGTATTTCTCGCCACACCTCTATCCGCGACCAAATTGCCGCCATATCGCACGATGACCCGTTTACGCAATTTGCAAAAGAGATGTTAATGATGGCAGCAGCTCCTCACCGATACGATCACGATGAAGTGCATGGCGAGGTTCTCATTGAACAGCAGCACCTTGCAGCGGGACTTTCTGAACCCGTACTACAGCCAACTGTTGAAGATATAGAAGCCATATTTGAACAGCAAAAAAACCGTAAAAAGGCAAATATCGTTCGGGATGTTGCGAATCAAAATCAATGGGTAGATACTGCCCCGTCAGAAGATGAAAGAAGAGAAATGCTCGGGATGTTTAGGGAAAAAGACCATTCAGATTACGGTGCAAGGACAATTCCTTCTCGTCAAATTCAACAGGTTGACAGGAGTGAACGTAGTGGTGAAGATTTAGCCCTCACTGACCGTCTTCAAGCTGCTGCGAATGTAAAGAAAGTACCTGTTAAGGAAAAAGAGCAGGCCGTAAAAGAGAATTTTGAAGAAATCCAAAAACAGCGTAAGGAATGGAAAAGTGTTCTTGCTGAAGTCGATGATTTACTTGACGGTCCTGAAAAACCCGACAATATTGAAGACTGATTATTTGTTTTCCAAATAGCATTAATTTTTTATGGGTAAAGTGATGGCCCATATATCTCTTCTTTAATTTCAAATTCTTTCGGTAAGTGGGGTTGGAATTATTTCGGGAATATGTAATTCATAGGTTATTCGTTGGGTCCCTTTCCCCTTTGATTTCTTCCCTGTTATCGCGATGTGTCCTATCTCGCCAAGTTGTTGGACGTGGGTTCCAGCACACGGACACAAATCTAAATTATCGCCTATTTTTACTACTCGAAGTTCTTTGACGGATGATGGTAAGAGGTCCATGTTTGTCCGTTCAGGCGGCATTTCGGAATTGACTTCTTCGCGTGTCATGGTCGAGTCTGTTACTTCATGATCCGCATCAATGAGTATGTTCACCTGTCGGGTGGTTTCCTCAAGCATTTCATCGGTAAACGAAATGGGGTTAAAATCAATCCGAGACCGGTCATCATGAATTTGGTTGCCAACAGTTCTTGCACCGTTAAACGCCTCGTATACAACCCCTGACACAAGATGTTGGGCGGTGTGCATTCGCATGTGTGCATGGCGTCTTTGCCAATCGATTGACCCCTTCACTTCGTCTCCAACTTCAAGTTGGTGTTCAGGGTCAAGGGTGTGGAGAATATCTCCCCGTCCTCGAACTTCGTGAACAGATAAGCGGCCGTTTGGACCTTCAAGTGTACCAAGGTCCCAATTTTGTCCACCCCCGAGAGGGTAAAACAAGGTTCGGTCAAGTGAAATTTTATCCCCGTCTACGGAAGATACTGTGGCATTAAATTCAGTGAAATATCCTGATTTGATACTTTGGAGGTAAAGACGTTCGGTTGCCACATCCAATGGTGGAAGTTCCCTTTGAAGAGGTTTTCACGCAGTTGTGTTTTCAGTTTGAAGTGGATCGCTGAGTTCACCATCTTCGTTGAGGACGAGAGAGGGGGTCTTCCAAGCGTAGTGTAAGGCGAACCGTTGACTCCCAGAGCGCTCTGTAAGAAGCCCAGTCTCCTGGTACTGCCAGCCTCGCTCTTCAGCGTACTCTTTGACGAGTGGTGCTGCCTTTGGGAGGTTGAAGTGTGAGAGGGCTGGGAGCATGTGGTGTTCGATCTGGTAGTCGAGTCCAACGAAAAAGAATGAACCGAATTGGTCCGAATTTAATTCGTCGCGCCGTCTCTATTTGAAGTCGCCAATTTTGGTCGTATTCGCTAATGATTGGACGTCCTGCGTGGCCTACAATGAAGATAGCAGTAAGGAAAGTTCCAACAAGGCCCCATAGAAGTGCGTAAAACCCGAGTGTGATTTGCCAAGAAAGGCCTGCAAAAATTGGGAGAGCAATCCACAAAGCAAAGTGCACGAGGATAAGACTTGTATCGAGAAGCCATACTTTGGTGATTCTCTTGTTTTTCTTTGATTTGAAAGGCTTTAGAGCAATGTATTTCAAACCATCAAGGCGCATGAGGTGGCCGACAAGAAGGGAAATGGGCCAGAAAGTCCAGCCTTGGAGGTTCCTTTGGAAGAAGCGGCGAACCGGACCGCTGGTGATGTATTCTTCTTGACTAAAGGTGAATGGCCATGAATGAATATCAGGATCCTTGTT
Source organism: uncultured Candidatus Poseidoniales archaeon (assembly GCA_905182715.1). Lineage (GTDB taxonomy): Archaea > Thermoplasmatota > Poseidoniia > Poseidoniales > Poseidoniaceae > MGIIa-L1. The sequence goes on along the minus strand of CAJJCP010000003.1, from coordinate 47,613 downwards.
GACAACGTTGGGTTGAGCGTGGTGTTTCATGTTGTGCTTTTCTCGCCAATATTCCATTGAAAAGCCAGCGAAAAGTGGGAAGACAACAGCTGCTAAGGAAATATTGCCAAGTTTAGAGCGGCAAGCTGACGAATGAACTCCTTCGTGACCAGTCATTGCAAGAGTTGTTGCAAAGAGTGCTGTGATCGGAATGAGGAGGAGTCCGAATACGAGTGGGAGGAAGAGGTGGATGGTGCAGAGTGCGAAAACAATTACAAAAAGAATAATGACTTTGGTCCACGATTTACTTGTAGGTTTGTCGAGAAGATTTTCCTCTTTTAGTTTTTTTCGTAAATCTGCTAATGGATGTTCTGCCATAATTTGCCCCCCTGAAGACGTTCTCTTCATCTATTGGGCGACAGTTGGGGGTTTTAAGGTGGTGTGTTCAGCAACACTACATTTCTTTATTTTAAGAGGTTTGAAATGCGACGGCCTTCGATAATTTGAGCGTCTATACAGCGTTTTTCAATGAGGTTAGGGAGCGAACATTCGATGATTTCTATCCACCCTCGTTCTGGTTTCCAAATTTCTAAAGCTTGCCAGACCTCGGTTAATCCTTCGAAACGAGGTAAAGTGGTAATGTCATCTGGAATGTTTTGGCAATCACTCTTGAGTGCCGTACCGCCATACATCGGTCCAAATATACCGAAAGTCTGGGACATGTACTTTTTTTGAATTTGGTAATGCATGGTGTTTCGCGCCCGGTGCCTGATAGGTCCATTGAATATCATTAACGAGAAAGTGAGATTGAATCGTGTCAGAACTGTTCGATCCGCCACCTTGAAACTCAATTGAAAAGCCATCTTCCGTTTCAACACAATGGGTAATTCTGGTGCGGGTTAAAATTTCCACTCCTTTTTCTGCAGCATGGACTGCAAGGTGTTTCAAACCCCATTCTGAACGTAGAGTAAAGCCTTCATCGAATGGATGAAGTTGTAGAAACTTAATTTGTTCCGATGAAAGATAGTGATGTGAGAAGTTCCTGGTCGCGTATGTGACCAGGTGATATTGATGGCAGACCAATTTCAGCATTCAGTTCGATGATGGTGACATGGTGGGAAGGTGAGAGTTCAATAGCAGTAATGAGGTTGGAGAATGTTCCACCAAGTAAAACAGTCGATTTCATCTCATGCACCCTTTTTTGGAATGATATCGAGAGCAAAGACTGGACATGATGGAATACAAAGTTCACAGTGTGAGCAGTTTTCTTCATCGACAACAGCTAAACGATCAACGAGTGTAAGTACGTTAACTGGACAAAGAGCTATGCAGGCCCCACAACCGAAACAGCGGTCATCATCAACAAGAAACTGATGACCTTCTTGCCGTGCCATGTATTGTCGATGAAGTTGGGGTTCATCTCACCTTCGCTTTCGAGTGAAGTGAATTTGAGTTTCGACTGGTCATTTGTTTTAGCGGAGTGTATTTATTGGGTAATCGAGTTGTATTTACCTGAACAAGAATTGACTTCTTCTTCATTCCAAAAGAAAGAATTTGTCTTCTATCAGTTCTAAAAGAAACGAATGGAGGTAGACCCCTTCATTTCCGGTGGAGGAGAATGTGAATTTTCAAAGAGAGTATGCTGAAGGAAGGGATGGAAGGAAACGAGAGTATGCCCTGAAGTATATGGTCGCGACAAGCACTTAACTTAACAACACAATACACTATGGAAATTCTAGTTTTTATGAGAAAAAGAATTCCAATGGAAACAAAGGGGTGTAGGTTGTATAAAAGAATCAACTTGAATACATATCGCCACTAGCAAAGAATGATTCACATGGTATTCTATTCACCCGGACGTACGACAACTTACCCTGAAGATCCCCCAGAGAAAGGCATTCGCTACCACTGTCTTGGCGGAGGCGATGAGGTTGGTAATGTCGGAATTGTTCTTGAAGATGCAAAAAAAACCCGCTTACTTCTCGATTATGGCCTGGCCCCAACGAGTCCACCCCGTTATCCATCAGAGGCACCAGAAGTTCGAGATGCTGTCATTACCCATTCACACGTTGACCATCTCGGAATGGCACCATGGCTTTGTTCAAATCATCGAACAAGACTTCATGGAACAGCCCTTACTGCACAAATATCTGAACTAATGTGGCATGACTGCCACAAGGTAAGTTCAATTGAGAAATACCCCCTTGCGTGGGATAAAAGAGACATCGATACAGCCCTCGACTCATGGAATATTCACAAGTTTAACGATCCATGGATGCATGAAGATTGGAAACTCGAATTACAACGAGCAGGACACATCCCTGGTGCTGCTATGCTCAATATCGAAACTCCACAACGCAAAATTCTTCTTTCAGGTGATTTTGATACCCGAGATTCCCCTTTAACCAAAGGAGCTCAACCGGTAAAAACCGACACGCTCTTTGTTGAAGGAACATACGGTGGGAGAGAACATCCACCTCTTATTGAAGAAGAACAGAAGTTCGTTACCCATGTGCAACGTATTATCGATCGAGGTGGAAAGGTTTTGATTCCAGCATTCGCCAATGGACGAACACAAGATGTTGTTATGCGGCTTCACAAATATCTTCCACATCTGGATGTACATGTAGATGGGATGGGTAAAAGAATTGCAGGTATGCAGATGAACCACCCCGAAACACTTCGAGACCCTGATGCTTTCAAGACTGCGTGGGCTTGGAGCCGTAGAGTTTCAAGTAAATCAGATCGCAAAAAAGCACTTGAAGCAGACGTAATTGTTTCAACATCAGGAATGTTACAAGGCGGACCATCGATTTGGTACCTGAACCGCCTTCGCCATGACCCAGCGAACGCTATTCTTTTTACTGGATACCAGGCATCGAATACAGGTGGAAGAAAACTCCAGGACGAAGGAAAAATTAACATCTTTGGAAATGAAACTGATATACCGTTAGAATGGAAGTCCTATTCGTTTTCAACACATGCTGGGCATAAAGAGATTGTAGACTTTGCAGCTGCATGTGACGCGGAGGAAGTAATCGTTTACCACACAGACCCAAACAACGCCCGACCCCCACTCGTAGAAGCGTTAGAGAAAAATGGACATATTGTTCATAACCCAGTGAACGGTATTTCTGAGTATCTTGGTGAAGAATACAGCCGAAGTAATTGAATACAACGACGGTAAGCGGTAGTTGATACCCATGGCAGCAAAGGCACCTAAAGGCTCCCAACCCAAAAAGAAAAAGCGCAAGATGCGTTTATCTTTGAAACAAAAGAAGTTGAGTACGAAGTCTGACAAGTATACGGATTCACTCGGCTGGTCACAAGATGTTGGCCGAACTCTTGGTGATGCACCTGCACCCGCTGCAGCAGAAACACTCAAAGTACAGTGCGAACAATGTGGTTCCATGCTTAAAATCCCTAAACCGAAAAGATCTCGTTACACCGTGACCTGTGCTTATGCAGAATGCGGCTTTGTCATGAATTTCGAATGAGTTGTCTGAGGCGAAAGCATGGATCAGGGTTTTGCCCTTTTTGCAATATGCAGTGGGCTTTTTTTAATTTCAATTCTTTATTCAAGTGTTGGCCACGGGGGAGCGTCAGGGTACATCGCCCTTCTCTCGTTAACAGCGTATGGTGAAATGCAAAGTGCGTGGCTAAAACAACACGTCTGGGTGCTCAACCTTGTTGTTGCAGGATTAGCGTTTCTTCATTATTCAAAAGCAGGACACCATTCCCAGACAAAATCTCTTCCATTTATCGTTGCTAGCATTCCATTTGCATTTATTGGAGGTTATCTGAAAGTCGACGGGACCATCTACGACACCCTCCTTTCCATCACGTTACTTTATGCTGCGTTCCGTCTTCTTTCTGTGAAAGGAGAATCCGACATCTCTCAGATCACCAACCCCGAAAAAGCCCAAGCTTACGCATTTGGCGCCGGTATTGGGTTTTTCAGTGGAATTATAGGGGTGGGCGGGGGAATCTTCCTTTCCCCTATTCTTCTTCTCAAACAATGGGCCACCCCTAAAGCAGCAGCAGCAACAGCAGCCTTGTTCATTTGGGTAAACTCTGCTTCCGGGCTACTTGGTGCAGCGGCATCGAACCAGCTTGTTTTACAATCAAAAACGCTCCTTCCGTTTATCTCAGCTGTTCTTCTTGGAGGCCTGATTGGCTCTCGCTATGGCTCGAATCATGCCAAACAATCAACGGTTCGAAACCTCCTTGTTGCGGTACTCCTACTCGCTTCAATAAAACGAATATCAGAATTATTCTTCTAAATCCGGCACCGTGAACCTCAAACCAACTGAACCGATGGTGTAACCATGCCCGAGACCCCATACTTCGTTTCATACCCTGAAGCGATAAAGATTCTCGAAAGTCAACCTCCTCCCCCTCTCTACAGAAGTTGTACCGTTGGATGAAGCACACAACCGAATATTATCGCACGACCTTGAATCGAAAGTTGACGATCCCCGTTTTGATAATTCCTCGATGGACGGATTTGCTTTTCGGTATGAAGACTCACTCACCCCACCAAACCATCTTTCTATTGTTCATACCATCCAAGCAGGTGCCCAACACTCTTCTCTCTCTGTTGAGAAAGGCCAAGCCGTTCGAATAATGACCGGCGCGCCAATACCTAGAGGGTGCGAACGCCATTCTACCAATCGAACGATGCGAAGTCGATGAGGAAAATTCAACACTCCTTCTCAACGAAGAAGGAAAGAAACACTTTATTCGAAAACAAGGTGAAAACTTGTCAAAAGGACAGATAGCGTTGAACAAAGGCGCACAACTCACTCCTTCTTCTGTCGGGCTCTGCGCTACAATGGGCCATCCACAAATTCCAGTCTTCCAACAAGCAACAATAGGTATTCTTTCCACTGGTGACGAACTTCAACTTCCCGGGACAGAACTGAATGAGAGTGAAATCTATGAATCTAATTCCTTTGGGCTAGTCGGCCTCGTAAAATGGTCCGGGCATACAGCAAAGAGATATGATTCAGTCGTAGACTCAATCGACATATTACGAAAAAGTCTCGACAAGGCTGCGGAAGAATGCGACCTAATCTTAACATCAGGCGGCGTTTCAATGGGCGACTGGGATTTGGTTCGGAAAATAATGGAAGAAGAAGGGGACATCAAGTTTTGGAGAGTGAAGATTCGCCCGGGCTCCCCTCCTTTGTTCGGTTATTGGAAAGGCAGTCCCAATATTTGGATTACCAGGCAACCCGGCAAGCAGCCACGTAGTGTTCCGAATGCTCGTTGCACCGTATCTTCGCGCATCAACTGGAGGCGGTGGGATTCAAGAACGACGCGTCCGAGTTCAGCTTGCAGAATCGTTCAAATCCGATGAGAAATTTCCTCGTATTGCGTAGAATCAAGGTGGATGCCTCAGGCGACCAATTACGAGCATATTCAACAGGATACCAAGGCTCAGGGAACCTCAATAGTTTGGTTCTCGCTGACGCACTCACACTTCTTGAACCAGGGCACAGTGGAGAGAAAGGCACATGGTGCGACGCTCTTCTTTTGTAGGTGAATCATATGAAATTTATAGCAGAAAAAACAGGAACTTTACTCGATATACTCGGCGGTTTTATGGATAATACCTCGCGCACTAAATTGCGAACGATGTTGACTGAAGGTCGAGTACAAGTCGACGGAACGATTCAACACAAAGCGAAATTCGAAATCACAGAAGGCATGATAATTGAATTACTGAGTCGCGTCAAAGCGCATGAAATCACACCTCCACCAGTTGTAAAACAGAAGAAAATAGACCTGAAAGTTCTTTGGGAAGATGAAGCCATTCTTGTGGTTGAAAAGCCAGCAGGCCTTCTTTCCATCGCCACTGATAAAATGGAAATTGATACTTTACACGGCCGATGTGTTGACTATGTTCGACAAAAAGATGAGAAAAATTGGTGCTATATTGTTCATCGACTTGACCGAGATACATCCGGTGTGATGGTTTTCGCGCTTCATCAACGGCACAAAGAATACATCCAATCCCAATTTGCCGAACGTGCCGTCCATCGCACATACCACGCTTAGATTGAAGGCAGACCAAAGGAAATGCAAGGAACAGCCAAGAGAATGGCTTGTCGAAGATAAAAACCTCTTTGTTAAGCGGGTTAAATCAACATTCCACGGCTCCAAAGAAGCCATTACACACTGGGAAATTACGGATACTGATAACCACACTTCACTTGTCCAAATTAGTATCGAAACAGGCCGGCGACATCAGATACGTATGGCAATGCGTTCCCTCGGATGCCCAGTTGTCGGTGATGAATTACATGGAGCAGAATCCAATGCTTTCAACCGAGTATGCCTTCACGCCTCAGCTCTCGAATTCCTTCATCCAGAGACGGACGAACCGGTTCGATTCTCCTCAGATATACCGTTTCAATAAGAAGACGCTCTCCCAAATCAATCCCACGCACCTCGGAATCGACTACGAGATGTATTAGAGAGGAAAATCAATACATATCATATCTAAACTTACCGTTAGCCCTAGAAAGGAGCGATGAAGAGGTAGAAGAAGATTTACCAATTTAAAACAACTTTTTTACGAAACCAACTCAAACAACATGTTCTCAACCATAGGAGGCCGAAGATAATTCCAAGACTTCTTGAACTATCGGCCAGCGCAAGAGGATGATAGCATGGTGAATGAGGGGCACGACCATGGTTGGATAGAGGTCCGCGGCGCTCGCACGCACAACCTCCAAGACATCACTGTACAACTTCCACGGGGAAAGTTCGTTGTAATATCAGGCGTATCGGGTTCTGGGAAATCTAGCCTGGCTTTCGATACCCTCTATGCTGAAGGACAACGCCGTTATGTTGAGAGCCTTTCCTCATACGCTCGCCAGTTCATAGGCCAAATGAAGAAAGCCGATTGCGACGGCATCGAAGGCCTTTCACCAGCAATTTCTATCGACCAAAAACAAGGCTCTCACAATCCAAGGTCGACGGTAGCAACCGTTACCGAAATCCAAGATTACTTTCGATTGCTATGGGCGCGAATCGGTAAGCCACACTGTCCAACTTGTGGTAGAGAAGTTGCTCGCCGAACCGTCCAAGAAATTGTCGATGACATCGTGTGGAATACAGAAGGCCACGCCATCATTCTCTGGGCTCCTGCTGTTCGAGCCCGAAAAGGCACACACGCCGACCTTTTCCGGCAACTTGTCGAACAAGGGTACCTCCATGGTAAAGTCAATGGACACGAAGTTGGATTTGAAAACCCTCCTGAATTAGACAAAAACTTCCGCCACGATATCGATGTGAGAATCGATCGCCTTCGCTGCACAAAAGACCGCCGCCAACGCCTTACTGAGTCAGTTGAAGGCGCACTAAAATTGGGAGGGGGGACCGTCGCTATCGAAAGCATGGAAGCCCCGGCCGAAGATGAAAAACTCTCGGAAGGAACACGTTCACATTTCACAAAAGTCGGCGAGACGGTTGCTTGGTCTGAAGATTTCGCCTGCCCCGACCACGGCGCCTTCATGCCTGAACTCTCTCCACGAGTCTTTTCATTCAACTCGCCATTGGGTGCATGCGGTGTGTGCCAGGGGCTGGGTGTTGAACGCCAATTTAATGTCGAACTCATCATCGATGGTACCCTCACTGTGGCCAATGGGTGCGTACGCCCATGGCGTCAATCAATGTCTCCATCTTGGTATCGCCGATTGCTCGAACAAGTGTCGCAGCATTATGGGATTTCAAGAAACACTCCCTTTGAATTACTCGATGATGATGACAAAGACATACTTCTTAACGGGTCAGGTTCAACCATCATCAACTTCCATTTCGAATCCGATAACGGCTCGGTTTACAAGATGAATCGGCCATGGGAAGGCATCATTGCTCGTCTACAAAAGACCTACACAGAAACGACATCTGAGCGAACCCGCAGCCGCCTCATCAGCTGCATGACCGACCTTGATTGTTCCGAATGTGGTGGAGAGAAACTCAATGCGGCAGCTCGATATGTTTCTGTTGGCGGCATACGTTTGCCCGAAGTTAGCCGTTGCTCAGTACACGACTCTCTCGCATTGATTCGCGCATGGCAACCTAACGGTGAAGGTGCCCCTGAAAATTTCGCCGACGTCCTTGAAGTTCTCGATGAACGCAGTCTTTTTATCGGCAAAGACATTCTCAAAGAAATCGAAAACCGACTCGGTTTCCTCGACAGCGTTGGCCTTGACTACCTCACTCTTGACCGTAAAGCAAACACGCTTTCAGGTGGTGAAAGCCAACGGATACGCCTTGCTACACAAATCGGCAGCAGACTTACTGGAGTCATGTATGTGCTCGACGAACCATCAATTGGCCTCCACCAACGGGACAACGCTCGACTCCTTGCAACACTTCGCGAACTCAGCGATCTTGGAAATACCCTCATTGTTGTCGAACACGATGAAGACACCCTTCGTCAAGCGGACTGGCTCTGTGACTTGGGCCCCGGTGCTGGATTGGAAGGGGGAATGGTTGTTGCAAACGGTCCACCTGAGGTTGCAATGCAAGCCGAAGATTCTGTCACAGGTGCATTTTTGAGCGGAAGGCGCTCAATAGCAACCCCTGAAGAGCGAAGAAAACCAAGCAAAAAATGGATTTCAATTAAAGGCGCCCAACACAATAACCTTCAATCCATTCATGCAAAATTCCCAATCGGTTGTATGACTGCAATTACTGGTGTTTCAGGCTCAGGAAAATCATCTCTCGTTTCTGGGATTTTAGCTCCAGCCCTCCAACGCCACCTCCATAATGCCGATACGATTGCTGGAAAGCACACAAGCATGAAGGGTCTTGAGCACGTCGATAAAGCCATCATTATCGACCAATCACCCATCGGACGAACACCGCGTTCAAATCCTGCAACCTACACTAAAGTGTTCGATGAAATTCGTATTCTGTTTTCGAAAACAACACTCGCCAAAGAGCGCGGTTATACACCCGGCCACTTCAGTTTCAACGTGAAAGGTGGACGTTGTGAATCCTGTAAAGGCGCAGGCTCAATAAAATTAGAAATGAACTTTCTGCCAGATGTCTGGATCACATGTGATGTTTGTCAAGGCCTTCGATATACCCGAGAATGTCTGGAAGTCACCTGGAAGGGAAAGAACATCAACGACATACTTCAGATGCCAATCGGTGAAGCGGTCATCTTTTTCGAAAACCATCGTAAGATTTTCAGAACCCTCGACACTCTTCGTGCAGTCGGGCTTTCTTACGTCCGACTCGGCCAACCAGCAACAACGCTCTCTGGCGGCGAAGCGCAAAGAGTCAAACTCGCAAGCGAATTACGCCGCCCACCAAACAAACACACCGTCTACATCCTTGACGAGCCAACCACTGGGCTTTCCTTTTCAGATGTTGAATTACTGATTAATGTCCTTTTGGAATTAAGGGCGAAGGGACACAGCGTAATTGTCATTGAACACCACCTCGATGTTATCAAATCCGCAGATTGGGTCATTGACCTCGGACCAGAGGGTGGAGAACGCGGCGGAATGATACTTGCACAAGGAACTCCAGAGGATATTGCGGCAAATCAAGAGAGCTTTACAGGCCAATATTTGGCTAAACTTCTCAGTTGAACCTTCCGTATTGTTCAAAGAGCGTAGTCAACGGCGTTCTATACGCCCCCGTAGGGGGCGGGTGTACTTCATGGCTGTAACACGAGTAGAGGTGACGCCGAAACAAGGCGAAGGAATGCGAGACGTACGCGGCGACGTTGTCCGACGACAATTGATGGCGGACCACAATATCAAGGTTGAAGAAGTCCGGTCAATCAACGGTTTTTTGATTAAATCAAGCATTAACAAGTCCGAAATTGCAGAACGCGTCAACGATCTGTTCTCAGACCCAATTATTGAGGACGTACTTACCGATACACTGTTTCTTTCATCTTCAGAGCATTTTCCAACTTCTCCCGACGCTGCAATCACAATCGGATTCAAACCAGGTGTAACTGACAACCCCGGTAGTGCAGCTTTTGATGGATTCAAAACTATCTTCCCACACCACGACCACCAAATTGGCGCATCAATTTCAACCTACCACACGTATGCATTTTTCGGTTTACCCGAAGAGGTAACCCCCGAATGGCTTGCCTCCACCCTGCATAATAATCTCATTCAACGTGCCGTGACGGCAGATGCAGCAGGATGTTCAAACGCCCAGTGGCCGGCAATAGACTATCCCGAAAAACCACCGCAAACACTTACTCCACCACAAAGAATGGATCTTGAAATTTCTGATGAAGAACTTCTCTCTCTTTCTGAAACAGGACTTCTTGCTTTGAACCTCGAAGAAATGCAAACAATCCAGGCCCATTACCGCGATGAGGCCATTCGTCAGTCACGTGCAGCAGTAGGCATTGTTGCCGATGCGCCAACAGATGTCGAGCTCGAATGTCTTGCCCAAACATGGAGTGAACACTGTAAACACAAAATATTCGCATCAAAGATACATCACATCGACCTGGAGACCGGAGAGGATTCCTATGTTGATTCAATTTTCAAAACCCACATCATGAAACCAACCCACGATATGCAAAAAGAAGTCGATTGGCTTCTTTCAGTATTCCACGACAATTCTGGCGTCATTGCTTGGAATGACGATTGGAGTGTATGCATGAAGGCAGAAACCCACAACTCCCCTTCAGCCCTTGACCCCTACGGTGGGGCGATGACGGGCATCGTGGGTGTAAATCGGGATATTCTTGGAACCGGGCTTGGGGCTCGACCAATCGCTAACACGGACGTGTTCTGCTTTGGCCCTCCAAACTGGGAAGGCGACTTACCGGACAACCTCTTCCACCCATCACGCGTTTTCCGAGGCGTTCACGCAGGAGTGCGTGTTGGCGGTAACGAATCTGGCATTCCAACAGTAAACGGGGCCATCGTCTTCGATGACCGCTATATTGGAAAACCACTTGTTTACTGTGGAACCGTTGGAATTATGCCTCGAAAACTCCCAGATGGCCGCGAATCCCATATCAAAACACCAACTGCAGGCGACATCGTCTACATGGTTGGAGGCAGAGTCGGGTACGACGGCATCCATGGTGCAACATTTTCATCACTTGAACTCACAGAAGAATCCCCTTCGAGCGCAGTACAGATTGGAGACCCAATCACACAAAAGAAAATGCTTGATATGGTTCTTGAAGCGAGAGATGCCGGATTAATCTCATGCATCACAGATAACGGGGCTGGCGGACTTTCATCCTCGATTGGAGAAATGGCAACTTACACCGATGGGTGTGAAATTGATCTCGCCAAAGTTCCACTGAAGCAACCGGGACTTTCCGCTTGGGAAATTCTCGTATCAGAGAGCCAAGAGCGCATGACTATTGCAGTCAAACCAGAAGACTGTGCTGCATTTGACGCAATGGCACAACTCCACGAGGTCGAAGCAACACCAGTTGCAACCTTCACCAATACCGGAATGTTCCACGTCAAATACGAAGATGAAACCGTGGCTTACCTTTCGATTGAATTCCTCCATGACGGGGTCCCACAACTTCAACTCGAATCCGAATGGCGTACCCCCACCCCCGAACTCTTCACCCCCGAGACAATTTCCTTACCTGAAAAGGCTGGCCACTCCAACCTTCTTTTGCGAATGTTGGCCCAACCAAATATTGCTTCTAAAGAATCATGGGTCCGTCAATATGACCATGAGGTGATTGCTCAAACAGTAATCAAACCATTCGTCGGAGTCGAACGCGACGGTCCCGGCGATGCTGGCGTTATTGCCCCAATCCATGGAGACCCACACGGCCTGGTAATTTCATGCGGAATTGCCCCGAGATATTCTGACCTCGATGCTGGAGCAATGGCAGCAGCATCAATCGACGAAGCAGTCCGTAACGCAGTATGCGCTGGAATCAACGTTGACAAAATGGCCGGCTTAGACAACTTCTGTTGGCCAGACTCAATCGAATCTGTCAAAACTCCCGATGGTAAATTCAAACTCGCACAATTAGTCCGGGCAAATCGGGAACTTGAACGAGTGTGTAGAGCCTACAGGCTTCCTTGCGTATCTGGAAAAGATTCGATGAAGAACGATTACGGTACAGGCGAAAAGAAAATTTCAATCCCTCCAACGCTGCTTTATTCAGTCTTTGGTGACCAACCTGATGTACGATTTACCGCCACCAGCGATTTCAAGAACCCTGGTGAAAAAGTGTATCTTGTTGGCGTATCAAAAGAAGAATTAGGGGCATCAGAAATCTCCTTCATGCTTCGAGACAGTGGAGAGGCAAACGGCATTGGAGGGCAAGTTCCACTGCTGCTTCACCCCGAAATCAACATCACAACATATCGAGCGCTTTCGACTGCTATCCAATCCGGCCTCATTCAAACCGCACACGATTGTTCAGAAGGCGGCGTTGCAGTTGCAGCGGCCGAAATGTGTATCGGTGGAAGAGTCGGTGCGGAGATCGACATTGATGGCACGGGCAATGCAAGTGTCTGGTCACGCCTTTGGGGCGAATCACTTGGCCGATTCTTGGTTGGGGTTCAACCAGAAAACGAAGCTGCTTTTATCAAATGGATGGCAGGCCATCCAATCACAATGCTCGGCACAGTTACCGATTCAGAAAACCTCACCATTTCAGATGGCTATGATGTTCTTATCGACGTTGAAACGACTTCAATGGTCGAGGCGTGGCAAAAGACACTTGACATGACTGGAGGTGTTGCTTAATGGCCGCACCTAAAGTTGCAGTATTGTTTGGTTTCGGTATTAACTGCGACCATGAAACCGCAGCCGTATTCAATTTAGTCGGGGGAGATGCCGAACGAGTCCACGTAAACAATTTCGTTTCCGGCAATCGCAGTCTCGAAGACTTCGAAATTCTTGCAGTCCCGGGAGGGTTTTCTTTTGGAGACCACCTCGGTAGTGGCCGCTTGATGGGGAACAGAATGCGTTTTGCACTTCGAGAACAATTACACGCGTTTGTCGCAGCAGGAAAACCAATCATCGGAATCTGTAACGGTTTCCAAGTACTTGTCAAAACAGGCCTCCTCCCAGGGCCCGGTGCACAAACACCCCTTCCTGATTTTGTTCAAAGAGCGAGTCTCACACTCAATGATTCAGGAAGATACGAAGATCGTTGGGTCACTCTTGAATTCGATGCAGAAAGCCCATGCATTTGGACCAAAGACATTCAGCGAATTGACTGCCCAGTACGTCACGGTGAAGGCAAATTTGTCATGCCATCGGCAACAGACTTTGACGCCCTTGCAGCAAATAACCAACTCACAGTACGCTATGTCGACCCATCAACTCCAGTTGGCAAAGGTATGACAGATCAACCACTTCCCTTCCCCCTTTCTCCGAATGGGAGTATGAGGAACATTGCAGGAATTTGTGACGCAACAGGTTTGGTATTCGGACTTATGCCGCATCCTGAAGCAGTCTATGCCAAATGGCTTCACCCCGACCATACGCGTAACAGCGCACCAGGTCCACTTACCAGCGAGGCACTCGGAGAATGGGAAGGTGAAGGCCTCCAAATATTCCGTAATGCAGTGGAATATGTTTTGGGGAACCGTTGATACGATGTCACAAACAAAACGCATCACCCATATTGACAGCCTTCGAGGAGCAGCAGTACTTTTGATGGTCATGGTCCATGCAGCTGCTACATGGAATCCATTTCAAGACACACAAACGTCAGTTTTAGCCTATGTAGTTTCAGGACTTGGAGGGCTTGCAGCCCCCCTCTTCGTGACTTTATTTGGATGGGGTATCGTTCGCAGCCACTTATCGATAAAAGCAAGAACATTTCAAGCGCTTTTTCTTTTTACAGCACAGATTTTGGTGAACTTTACTTCGCCTCATTTGTTTAATCCACTCACACCAGGCGTACTTTCTCTTATGGGGCTTTTAACTCTCCTTTTGCCATTCGTCGTAACTCGAATGAAGCTGTTGAGTATTCAACCGCTTGCAAGTACAATAGCGCTGATTTTCACAATACAGTTTTTTTTCCCAGAAATCCAAGGTGTAGGCGGATGGTCTGACCGAGTGAGTGATGATTCTGCGTACACGATCGGCTCAAATTTATTTTTGACCGGTACGTATCCGCTTTTCCCTTGGATTGTATTCGCATTACTCGGCGCTACAATCTCCGAGGCACATTCGAATTCAAGCCAAACACTTCAACAGAATAGGTTCACAAAATCTGCACTCGTCCTCGGATTGGTATTCTGCCTCTCGACTTTCGTATATTCAAACATCGAAAACACTCTATGGGCACATCCGACCGAGGATGCCTACTTGACTTTCTTTCCTGCAAATCCAGCATTCATTGTTGCAGCAACGACAGGTGTGCTGCTGATCTGGACATTCATACAACGGTATGAGTTGCCTTTTCTCAGCAGCACAGGTCAAATTTCGCTGACCATTTACCTTGTCCACTTCATTCCCCTGTCACTGATGAATGATTTTGATACCATTCACCAATGGGGGTTAGAGACATCTGCAGTAGCTGTCTTACTCTACACGTTGGCATGGATACCAGTTTCAGCCTTGTGGCTGAAGCAATGGCCGCACGTCAACTTCGAGACAATACTCAAGAGGATTCGAAAATCACTCTGAAGCAGCAAGAGCTTCGGTTGCTTTCTTAGCACCCATCCATGCAACAACACCGAAACCGATCTTGTTGATGATGTCTGCAATATTGTAAGCAACAGCCATAGCTTCTTGGTTACCATCGAGCAAATCAACTTGAGGGCTAAAGAGGTAGCCGAGAGGGTAGATGATCCATCCGACGACGATGAACCAGCGAAGTGCGTTTGCGCTCCACATGAGTTCAGGTGCGATTTTACTGTTGTCGACACCAAGGCCAGAGGTCCATGGGGTTCCAGTTGCTACGATAATCATAGCCCAACCTGCTCCACCAAGTACCAATGCAGCCATGCCGTTCATTAAACCAGCTTCGCCAGCATATCCGAATCCAATCATGATGAGAGCACCAGTGAAACAGATTCCAGTGAATCCAAGACCAGCGACCTTTGTGTCAGTGATTGCACCCTTGCCGATGAGGGAAGGGAATTTGAGAGCCATCAATGGAACTGTAATAATCCAGTCCATGTAACGGTATTCAATTGAAACTTCCCCGTAATCGGCGTAGACTCCACGCATGTAGTAGTAATGGAATGCGGCAATACCGACAATCAGTGCTGAGATTGTCATTGTTGTACGGTACTGAGGTGCAACGTTTCCTCGCTCACTCATGAAGAACACGAATGCAGCACCCATTGAGATGTATCCAATAAAGAACAAGAAGAAAGTCATTGTGGCTAGCGTATCACCTTCGAGGAATTCAGGCAGTCCATTTTTTCCAACTGGAAGTGGGTCAGCAGCGCTGACCGTTCCTGCGAAAGCAAGGGCGAATGTGGCAACTAACAGCAGGCTCGTGGTTTTTGAAAATCGTTGATTTATCATATCACTCAAAAACTATTTTTGGCCCGGGCCTTATAATAGGCTGTAAATTACCATAGAAGCCATATTTTGCTAACGAATGCGTAGCAATCACTCGCTTTGACCCGTTTGAACGGCCCACATGCGAGTGTAAATCCCGCCCTTTTCAACTAAATCTTCATGCGCGCCATCTTCGACAATCTTTCCTTGGTCGAGCACCAGTATTCGGTCGGCATTCCGGACGGTAGAAAGGCGATGAGCAATAATAACTGCAGTACGATCTTGTGAGAGTTTGTTGATTGAGCGTTGGAGTGCAGCTTCGGTTTCGTTATCGACAGCCGAGGTTGCCTCATCGAGAATGAGGAGAGGCGCATCCTTGAGCACTGCCCTCGCTATGGCCAAACGTTGCCTTTGACCGCCAGAAAGACGATGACCCCCCTCGCCAACCAAAGTGTTCCATTGGTCCGGCAAGTCCTCAACAAAGTCCGATACCTCAGCCAGCCGAGCCGCTTCATAAACCGACTCGTCCTCAGCATCAGGATTGCCGTAGCGGATGTTTTCTGTAATCGTCGTAGGGAACAGAGTGATGTGCTGGTCGACCAAAGCCATAGATGAACGCAATCGTTCTAGACGCCATTGATCGAGAGGTTTACCTGCCCATTCAATTGTTCCTTCAGTAGGTTCTGCAAATCGTAACAGCAAGCGGATCAATGTGGTTTTACCTGCGCCGGTTGAACCGACCACGCCAACAGTCTCTCCCGAACGCAATTCTAAATTCAGGTTCGAAAACACGGGGTCTCGCCCCGGGTATGAAAAATCAACATCTGAAAACACAATTGACGATGCTTCGATATCTTCGAGTGGAGGAGCATACGCACCTTGCTTGATTTCAGTCGGTGAAGTAAGCACATCAAGCACGCGCGTCGAAGACGCCATTGCCCTTTGGTACAGGTCAAAAGTTTCACCGAGGCGAGTCAATGGCCAAAGCAATCTCTGCGTCATGAACACAAGTACGGAATACGCTCCGACCGCCAACGTACCCTCCAATGTCATCCATCCTCCGAGAAGGAGAGTTGCGGTAAAGCCACACAAGATTGCCATGCGAATAAGTGGAGTAAATGCGGCAGACAAGCGAATTGCTTCTCGATTTGCATCTCGGTATTGGTTACTCAACACCTCTACCCGCTTCATTTCACGCTCTTCAGCAGTGAAGGATTGAATTGTTGACATTCCGGATAAATCGTTCTCGAGCAGAGCATTCATTGCCCCTGCAGATTTCCGAACTTCTGCATACCTCGGTTCGAGACTTTTTTGATATCGAAACGACCCCCATATGATGACAGGAATTGGAAGGACTGCAAACAAAGCAACCTTCCAGGAAATAAACAAAAAGACGCCACCAACTACAATGACAGTGGTGCTGACTTGGAGAAAATCGTTCGCCCCTTTGTCCAAAAACCGTTCGAGTTGATTGACATCATCGTTGAGTATTGCTAAAATATCTCCCTTTTGCCGCTCATCGAACCACCCCATCCCTTGTTTTTGGACGTGATTAAACGTATCGAGTCGTAACTCATGTTGAACAGTTTGAGCCAAATTTCTCCAGAGTATACCGTAAAAGTATTCGAACAAAGATTCGAGCCCCCAAATCGCAAATGTGAGTATGGAGAGTAATACCAATTGATGCCAAGGATCAACTAAACCGAGCGAAGCGAGTAACGAATCCTCCTTCAAAACAACAACGTCGACTGCTAATCCAATCAACAAAGGTGGTGCTAAATCCCATACCTTGTTGATAACAGAACACGCAGAAGCAAGTCGTATGGTGCCTCGGTGAGAACGCATGTAGACAAGAAGTCGCTTGAAAGGCCCTACATCCGACATACCCGGTCGTCTGCGAAGAGGTATGAGAACTCTATGTCTGGCGCCTTCAATCGACTTTTGTGCGTAACGCCTATGCTGTGGCCATCAAACGGACAGTTGGGGATGACATGAGAAGGGCCGACGCTACAACACTGGAATATGTGACTTCCAAAAGCCAAAACACACGGCATATCACCCTCATCGACCCGGCAAAACAAGACTCAAACACCGCTGCAAACCGTGCAATGGTTGCCGTTGAATGCGGAAGCAGCATGATTTTTGTAGGCGGCTCTACGGACACTCCAGATGCAGTAGTCCATGCTACCTGCCAAGCCATCCAGGAAGCCTTTGAATTACGAGCTTTTGCGGCAAGTCAAGACCCTGAATCTGACGAAGCCCAATGGCAAATCCCTGTAGTCTTGTTTCCAGGGGGCGCTCACGCACTCTCTCCTGCAGCAGATGCAATCACCTTCATGATGCTGATGAACTCAAACACTCGCAGATTTTTGATCGGTGAGCAAATTCGTGGAGCACCGTATCTCGAAAAATTCGGTGTTGAGGCATTACCTACTGGGTATCTTGTATGTGCGCCGGGAGGCCGGGTTGGAGAAGTCGGAGAAGCTGAACTTATCCAACCAGATGAATCTGAATTAGTTCATGCTTATGCCCTAACGGCGCGCATGTTCGGCTTCAAAATACTCTATCTTGAAGCAGGGAGTGGAGCCGATACCCAAGTACATCCCCAGCTGGTGGAAAGCGCTCGTACCGTTGAGAATCTCACGATTGTTGTCGGCGGCGGGATACGAACTCCAGAGCAAGCAGCTCTTGCTGCGCAAGCAGGCGCAGATTGGATTGTAACGGGAACGCTCACTGAAGACGCGGCTGATTTAGAAGAACTCCGTCAAAGAATCAGCGGCATTACCGCAGCATTGAATGCCTGATCAATCTTCATCGTCAAAGACAACAGGGTCGCCAGAGCCACCCGGTGATGGAGGCCGAGCACCATCAACATCGATACCCTGCTCAATTTCACTTTCATTGACTTCAAGATGAACACGGCCGCCTTCTGCCAATGTTGTCATGTCGCCAGTTTCAGGTGTTGACAATGTTCGCTTCACATCAGGGGCATTACTGTATGCATCACGTTTTGCTTCACGAGCATCATGCGTGCGAACCAGTGACAGTGAATCGGCAAAGACTCTTCCAACCACTTCACGAGTACGCTCACCACGGCGAACAGAATCCAGTTCGTGCACCATAGTTTCACGCTGCCCTTCGAGCTCACGAAGTTCAGCGGTTCTGTCTTGCAAAGCCGCTTCCATGTCAGTAAGTGTAAGGGTGATTTGTTGGATACGCTCGTCGCGTTCAAACACATCGTTGTGAAGTCGTCGTTCTCGACGACGGAGCGAATCATATTCTCGGTTTCGTTCAAGTAATCGGCGCTTGAGTTCGTCGATTTGTTCAACCAAGTAGTCGTGTTCTGCTGAAACGGACCGAGGCCCTTGCATCACTCGCTCAAGTTGTTCTTCGAGTTCGCCGAGGCGACCATCTCGAGCATCGAGAAGGCCTCGCAACCGGTCGGCGATATCTCGGAGTCTTTGTCGCTCTTCTTCGAGCGCTTTATTGGCTGCTTGCTCAGCATCGTTTTGTGCAATTGCCGTATCGAGTTGTGCTTTCAAACTTCGAACCTCCTCAGCGGTAACGGACGTGAGCCCAGCATCAGCAGCCCGTTCAAGAGCTTCGACCATCTGTCCGATTCGACCTTCCATTTCTCCTATGACCTCGTCTTGTTGCGTGGTCAAAGTTCGTAACTGACCAACTTCGGTAGCCATTGATTCACGTTCTTCGTGTGAAAGTGAGGATTGTTGTGAAGATAACTCTTCACGGAGATCGCCGAGCAACCGTTCCAGATGAATAACTTTTGATTCACTGTTTTCCAAAGCAGCATCAGACTCTGCAAGCCTTGCAACTTCTGGTGCGACCATGTCTTCGCGTTCAGCAAGATCGAGTTCGAGAACGCGTAGCCGTTGCTTTACAGAAACCATTTCTTCATTGCGAGCGGCAAGCTCATTCCAAGCGATGAGAACTTCTTCAACCAGTTGCTCAACAGGGTATCCTTTGAGCATGCCTTCCAGAGCAGCACGTTCGTCGCCTGTTGCGTCACCAATTCGATTGATACCACTTGTTCCGGAAGAGTCGAGCGTCATACAAGCGACTATCGCCGCTCAACCACACTTGAACTTTCTCCATTGAAACAAGCCTTAGACGGCTGGTTTTCTACCCTTTGAATGAGCCCGACAATCAGTTGATTGCAGTGAACATGTCATCTGGCATTTCACCAGCGAGTTGAAGAGCGCCGGTAGCAACTGCGTTGATTGGGTCTTCGACACACCAAACATTGACGTCTCCGATGTCGGAGATTTCATCAGCCATTCGTGCAGCAACGCCTTCAATCAAGGAGCCGCCACCGGAGAGGATGATGTTGTTTCGGAGTATAGGTTGGTATTCAGGGTCTGCGCCAGCGACGATTCGCTTGATTGCGTTTCCGATCTTAGGAATAATCATTTCACACGCTTGGTTGACAAGGTCGCCAATATCGACGACTTGCTTCTTTCCTTCAACGGACAATTCAACCATTGCTTGACGGTCTTCGCTTCCGACGTAGGAAACTTCTTCCTTCCACTTGCGAACCATGTCTTTTGTAACTTGAGCGCCGGTGTACTTCTTTCGGATCAGTTCCATGAGTTCGTTGTCGAGCCAGTCTCCAGCTTCTTGGATAGTGACTTGGTCTTCGTCTGTTGGGAAAGTACCGTAGATTCGTGCAATATCGGTAGTTCCTGCACCGATATCAACAACAATTGAACTTGCAATTTCACCGATACCAAAAGCAGTAGCAAAAGGTTCTGTAACGACCATGATGGCGTTAACTTGTCCACGTAGCGTAGCAACGAGGTTGGACTTGTCAGTGAATGAAACGTGGCTTGGAGAGCAGATAACTCCGAATACTTCATCGAATTCTTCAGGGTCTACAGTTTCCAAAAGGTGAGAGACAAACGCCTTAGCAGCGGCCAAATTACCTTCATCGTCTTGTGCAACTCCAGCAGCCATAGGCCGGTAGAGGTTACATGCGAGTTTGTTCTTGAGAGCATCGCTTCCAAACAAGACGTCTCGTCCGAGGAAGTTTCGTGCAACAGGGTCCTTAGGACGCCCGACAACAGTTTCGATTGTGTGGCTGATGCCAGCACTTGATGCAATAGTAGATTGATAGGTACCTAGATCGATTCCAACATATAGACGGTCACTCATTTTTCTTCACCCTCCGCATTGCGGATGTATCGGCGAGGATGCCACCACCCTTCAAGGTTCACCTTTACATTCCTTGCTTCTTTGAACAAAAATTAGCAGACTTTTGGCCCGACGTCATTCGTTTTCATGCAAACTCTCTGCAACGCGGTAACCCACACCATCTTCAAAAGCCATTGGAACCTTTTCACCCTCATATTCGCGCTTAACGCGCCAATTTAACTGGTACATCAATCCTAAGCCAGCAAGAATACCGATCGCCCCCCATGCAAACGCCCCCGCAATGCGGAGGTTCTGAGAAGCAACCACTTCCTCTGACTGAGAACCTTCTTCCGAATTTTCAAGCAAAGGATTGTTCCAATTGCTCGTAAAAGTAACATCGTCTCGAAGAAGCACCATGTCATTCTTCCCTTCAGGTGAAAGGTTTCGACTTTGAGCATATACCTCGATTTGTAAGTACTCGCCTCGAATATCCCACACAGGCAAATCGTTTGGAATATACCATGTGCAAGAAAAAGTGCCATTCACGACATTTTGCTTTATGCAAGAAGAGATTGAGTACGAGCCACCGGAACTTGAAGAATTGAGAACATGGATTTCAGCACCCGTATCAAACGCATCCCCTTCATCATCTTCAACACTCCATTGGACAAGAAGAGCATCGTACCATTCACCTCCATCTTCCGGCGATAAAACAAAATCAATCGAAGGGAGTGAATCGACTGGCCTACAACCGAATGCATCGACCGGCCAAAATGTTGAAACGACAACAGTAAAACATACATCCAGATTATCATAGATTCCATCACTGTCTGAATCGTCAATGCATCCATTTGAATCACTGTCGTATGCAGTTGAGTTTTCACTTGGGCAATCATCGATGTTGTCGAGAATAGAATCTCCATCAGAATCATCGATGCATCCATCGGCATCCAAATCCCATTCGGTGGCGTTTTGGTTCGGGCAATCATCAATACCGTTTGCAACTCCGTCCCCATCTCCATCCTCCCATGAATTCGAATCGCGTAGAACTCCTTGAACAGCTAAAGCAAACCCAACACGATTCCCATCAATACCAACTGAATTATTTTGATTACCAGGAGATACATAGCGGGCACGGACTTCAACTTCGACCCATTCCACTCCATCGAGGTCTACTTCAGAAAGTGAAACGGCGAGGGTTGTTTCGTTCGTCATTGGGAATGTCGTCGTGTTTGAGAAATCAACCAAGTGGGAATGGTAGAGTTTCGAATCTCCATCGTTTTGATATTCATTCGCAACGGCAATTCGCCCGTCAGAAAGTCGGACAATGAGTTGTAAATCATCGACGAGGTGGGGCTCGGGCGCTGCTGCCCACGCTAATCGAGCATCAAAAGACCCGTTCGAAAGACTAAACCGTTCTACAAACACATCTCCACTTTTCAAAAACGGGCCCGCAGCCCCCGTACCATTCCAGGGCATGGCAACTAAGTTTTCTAAGGCTTCAGAATCTCCTTGCCTTTGTTGGAGCCATGCTTGTGGGCTTTGATCGAAGAGGCGGAAGGAATCGTGAATCCAAAGATCTTCCGTAGGCGAGACATCTCCTCGATGCAATGCAGTTTCGATTTCAGCGAAGTCTATTAATTCTGAAAGGGTAAGTTGTCCCCAACCATCGTAATGATTTTGTAAATCAGCTCCGCCGTTTTCCCCATTTCTTACGTCCGAAGGAAGAGGCGTAGTTGCGAGTGAAAGTAACGTTCGAAGCAATGCCCCCGAAGGTGAAAAACCAACAGCAAGGCTGAGGTTGTTTGTCATATTCTTCTCACCCTCAACCCATTCAGGACGCAAATCACTCACTGACTGAAGTGTTCGATTTTCTTTTCCAGAAATCCAACCTTGCTCAACCATTTGCTGAATGATTGCTGCGGCGCTTGCCGCTGCAGGTGTTGCCATACTCGTGCCCGATGAAGAACGCAGACCATCATTGTAAGAATCACTCAAGCCATCTGCTCGTGCAGATTGAACAGAAGAGCCGATGGCAAGGGCGAAGATTCCGTTCGTTCCACTTTCGGTAGGGCCGATCGAAGAAGCACTCCATCGGTTCGAAGATTCCGCCTTTATTGATGCGCCAACAGCGACGACATTTCTCCCATTTGCCGGCTCCAAGAGTTGTCCTCCATTGTTGCCCGGTGCAATGAACGCAAGAGACCAAGGCATCTCGGCAGCCCAAGCATCAAAATCTCCAGTACGCACAGTGTATGCAGTCGTATCATCACCCCAAGAATTTGAATGGAGTGTAGCGCCGTCCAACCCCGCCTCAACGAGTAAAGCATCAACATCTGGCGGAACCCATCCCTCTTCAGAAACAATATCTTGGAAAATAAGTTTCGTTGCATAGGAAAGTGAAGAGCCATTTTGAGGCATTGTATTCGAACGCATATCATAGACATTGTAGCATGACAACGTTCCTGCAACATGTGTCCCGTGCCGATAATCGGAATGACCAGAAGTATCTCCAGAATCAATCGAATGGTTGAGTAACAAAACCTTACGGTGATCAAAACCAGGAACTCCAACTCCGTCAGATAAATTCTCACCAACTGAACCAAGTTCGCCTGCAGCAGTTGCATTCCGGAAACAGGCATGGTCAGCATCGAGTCCAGAATCAGCCACAGCGACAACTACCCCTTCACCATTAAGTCCTAACTCCCAGGCTGGGTTTCCGGTTGTCAAGCCATGTTGAAGCAGCGAGCCAACCTGCTCGTTACGCGCTGAAGTGGGTAAAACCGGCTCAACCCAGAGTAAACCATCCATTGAGGTAAGAGCCGAAAAACCAGCACTCCACTCAACAACTTCGACGTGAGGAATCGCTGAGGAATAGCGTTCAACCTCCGAATTAAGTTTGATTCCAAATTGAGCGAATACCGTGACTACTTGATGTACAGCTTCAGAGGGAAGATTTGGTTCGAACACGAATCGGAATGATCCATATCCAGAGAAGTGCTCAAACTCACCTTTGAATTGAACATCCGGTGCTTCATTCACATGAACGCCCAATATTCCATTCCCTTCAGATGAATCCCAAACCAATACCTCGGTCGAACTCAACATCCGCAATGGAGTGTAACCAACATGGGAAAGCGATGCCCACAATTCCTGTGTCCATACCCCTTCTTCGAGAACCAATACGCGTTCTTCCCCCAAAACCTCCTCCGGAAACAACGACGGCCCAAGGCCCTGGGCTAAGGGTAGCAACAACAGCATCGTGACAAAGAATGCGGGTCGCATGAATTGTGTTGAATCCTCAAACTTTGTCAATCTCGTGGTCAATTATGACAGATAATGCGCGACGGCGCGTTTAAGTCGGGTTTGCGAGTCGCCCACTTCGATGAAGGCCTATCGCGTAACAGGAGTCGCACCATTTGGTAGCATGCGTCAACAATTTTCTTTAGACTTGCCAGCTGCAGATGCTAACGATGCAGAACACCGAACCTATTCCATCATGGGCTCTCGGCACAAGGCTAACCGCCGTTCCATCGACATTGTTTCAGTCGAAGAAATTGACCCTCGCATTTCCACAGAACCTCGTGTTACAGACCATTTCCGTGACGAAATCGCAGCTGCTGGCGGACCAATCTCTTCTTCAAATGAAGAAGAGTGACCCTCGCGGCCTTCTTGAATGACAACCACCTCGGACTACGTGAGCCGCATGGTTGAACGAAGCGAGTTACAAAAAATGGCGCGTACTATTGACGCGCATAGAAAACAACTCGACGACTTACACGGGCGGATTGAACAAGTGACGGCCATTATTGATGAGCATCAGATTACTTCGGGAATTCTTCACCATCTCCAAGAGTCGAGCAAAACCGGCAAAACTGGCGCTCGCCTTTCAATCGGTTCTGGCGTGACCTTGAATTATATCCATGAAAGCAAAGAAGAAGGAACAGCACTCGTCGATATAGGCAGTGGTGTTTTTGGCGAAAAACCATGGTCTGAAGCATACACAATGACCGTAGAACGAAAAGAGGGCATCACATTACTCCACAAAGATCTCTCTGAACAAGCCACAACTTTAGAAGAGAAAATCACCCTCTTAGCCCAAGAGTTCAATGCAGCAGCCGAGCAACTCCAACCCTCTCAGCCAGCAACAACTCCTGCTTTCGAACCAACAAGTGCCGCAAAACCCTCAACCCCACAATCTTCACCCGAAGAAAAAGAAAACCGTCGGCCACAGCGACGCGGTAGCCGGTTTGGAAACGAATTGACATTAGATGACTGAGGGAGCCAAATGGGATTGTTTGACCGCTTCCGAAAACGGGTAACCGAGGTTGCCTCTGAAGTCGATACAGATGAACTTTCAGCCGAAGCTTCATCGCAAGAAGCACAAGAGGCTCTTGTCGCAGCTGAAAACCTGCAATCCGAAACTTCCTCCGTCCAAGAACCCCAACCCACCGAACACGTCGTTGACGATGCCGAAGAGGAGTGGGAAGACCTTGAAGAAATAGAAGAGGCCGAACTTCCCGAAGTCCAGAATGAAGAATGGGACGATTTCGACGAAGAAGAAGACATTGCACTCCCGGCTGAATTATCTCGTAAAGAAAAGAAGCGCCTTAACACGCTTCGCCGTGCTGATGAAAAGCGTAAATCCAAGAAAAACAAAGAAATGAAGAAACGTGGCGCTGTTGAAATAGCGCGCCCAAAAGGCTCACACGTAGACCTTTCGATGATGAGAACGACAACTGGTCGCCAACTAGTCAGCGTTCAATCAGCCCCAAAAGGCTCAGTTAAAGAGGCTGAAATTGAAACTGAGGCCGGTACAAAAGTCAAAGTTGAACTGGGTGGCGGTGTTGTTTCTGAAGGCGGAAGAGTGATCAAAGCTGGTGGTGCTCTCGACAATCTCCTTGAAGAATTAGAATGGGTCCTTCTTGAATCAGATATTTCAAGCGACGCTGTAACTGCAGTAATCGAAGCATTACGGGTCAGCCTCCTCGGTTCTCGACTTCGAAAAGGAGCCGACCTGTCGAAAGTCCTCGAAGCCGCCCTCAAGCGAGCCCTTCGTAACATCCTCGCCGCTGGGTATTGGGATTTTGATGCAACCGTCAAATCATTCGTCGATGCAGGAGACACTCCCGTCGTCATCATGCTTGTCGGCGTAAACGGTACGGGAAAAACAACAACAGCTGCGAAAATCGCACAACGTCTTCTCGACCAAAACCTCACCGTAGTCGCAGCAGCAGGAGACACGTTCCGTGCTGGTGCAATTCAACAACTCGAGTCGCATTGTGACAACCTCGGAATTCGATGTATCTCCAGCCAACGGGGCGGGGACACAGCAGCAATTGCTCGTGATGCAATTGAATCAGCCAAAGCCAAAAACATCGATGTTGTTCTTGTCGATACAGCAGGTCGAATGCAAAACAAAGTCAATCTCATGAACGAACTCAACAAGGTTCGACGCGTTGCAAACCCGCACCTCACCTTATTCGTCGGTGATTCGCTTGCTGGTAACGATGCCGTTGAACAAGCCAGAATGTTCCAAGAGATCATGAAGTTCGATGGGGCAGTTCTGACCAAAGTCGACACAGATGCTAAAGGTGGTGCTGGGCTTTCTATTGCTTTTTCAACCGGCAGACCAATCGTTTTCGCTGGCGTAGGCCAAGGCTATCATGATTTGAAACAATTCGACCCCGACTGGCTTCTCGAGCAAATGTTCGACTGATGCCAAGCGATGAGGACTTAGACCCCAAACCCCTCCGAACATCATGGCGGGCACCTTCAAAGACGAAGAGACGGAAGAGTTCTTTCAATTGATTCACATGTTCCAACGGTCGGCTATGCTGCATTTGGGACTTTTACCAGACCAAGAGGGAAACATGATGTTTAATCTCGGAGAAGCGAAAGCAGGAATCGATTTACTGAGAATGCTCCAAGGGAAAACCAAAGGAAATCTAAGCGACCATGAAGAACGAATGCTGAAAGGCATTGTGAGCGAGTTACAATTCCAATTTCTCAAAGCCCCAGCGCGCCGCCGTGAAGCAGAAAGCGACGCTGCGCAATCCGAAACGATTCGTGAAGCCTTTACGAATCCTCAAAACGGACCAGTCGAAGACCTCAGTAGCACCAAAGACAGCGAAGAATGACCTTTCTTGTGCGGTTATTTCATGTGTAATGGCGATATCAGAGAGATGATTCACATGGCTTACGTCACACCGACTGCCGAAGAAACCGCACCAACGGTACTCATTGTGGATAACAACCCAATGTCGTTGATGCGATTACGAGAAATATTCAAAATCCGTGAATTCAATGTCGAAGTATGTGAAGATGGTGACCAAGCGGTTGATGAATACATTCGAATTGACCCGGAATTGGTTGTTATTGCTTTGGACCTTCCTTCTCTCGACGGACACCTTGCTGCTTTAGAAATGCGAGAACACGGCGGAGAAAGCCGTATTGTATTTGTCGCCTCACGAAGACAGGCGCAATTGGCAGAGGATGCAAGCCATTCTGCCGGTGCAGTTGCGTGGCTTGAAAAGCCAATTTCATCCACAGTAATCGAAGAACGCTGGGAGCAAATTCTTGGCCCAATCCCGGACGCTCCAGGGCTTGAGGACCTTGACCAACTCTATCCAGATGATCGAATTAAACCACAAGCAGATGAAGGACTCATGCCTCTTCCACCTTTACCTGGGATGCCAGCCTTGCCATTACCTGGCGTTTCGATACACCCACTACCCGATTTGGAAACAGTACTTCTTGCTGCAAATACGCCGAAGCCAAAACGAAGAATGTTCAAGGTATTAATCATCTTAACCTTGGCTGGAATAGGGGCCTTGGTTTATGCAAGCCAAAATGGACTTTTAGATCAGTTCTGAATAGTTTTGTCAGGCCATATTGTTTCTTGGTGCACATGTGGGATTTCAAGTTGAGGCTGTTCAGGCGCAACCATAACATAGGCATTTGGAACAATGTTTGTGCCTAGCGGTAAACCAGTCATTTGAGTTACGATAACCCCGTCGTCTTCAAGCAGCGATGCATCATTTTGCGCGAGTCTAAAATCAAGCGAAGCAGCTTTCTTGCTTGCCTTCCAAAGAATCCAAATTGGGATGCCAAATAATCCCACAGCCAAAAACCACAGGAACGTCCCAATCATTGTACCATTCCTACTGTTGCTTCCGTTCAAGCAGAGCATTCCACGATGCCTTAGCATATGCCTCTGCTTGTTGTGCTGGGTCTGCTGCCTTGTGAATTCCAGAACCTACAATGATGCAATCCGAACCTGCAAGTACCGCTTCGCGCGGGTCACCATAGCGTTGCCCCATCTCTCCATCGCCAACTGCAAGGTTGACACCAGGAGTCCAAATCAGTTTACCATCACCAACTGCTTGGCGTAATAATTTCAAATCATCAGGTCGAGAACCGTTTCCAATAAACCCGAAAACACCGGGGTGAGATTTGCCTAATGAGACGACTTTTTCCGTATAGTCTGGGTCGAGTAAATTACCCCGACTCGACATCTGAGCCAACAGAAGGACGCCACCTTCTCTTCCAATATCGGCCCACCCTGCTTGTAGACCGTCGACGATATCAGGTCCGGAAATGAGGTGTGCTGTGACTAAGTCAGCCCAAGAACGAATGTCGTAAATACCCGACATCTGCTTACGGCTGATGCCACCAATATCTGCAAACTTCCGGTCTTCGAATACCAACAAATCTGCCGCAGAAGCCTTGTCACAAAATGCAGACCACGCTTCCGGAGTCCAATCATCAACCAAGTCGACATGTGTTTTGAGTGCTGCAAGATAGGGCCCTACTTCATCGATTAATTGATTCAGTTCCGCCATCGTAGAACGATCCGCTGCGAGACAAACCAAACTTTGTTTTCGGCAAGCCACTTCCATATAGGTGCGAGCCATTGCAAGTGAGTTTTCACTCCAACGACGGCCCCATGACTCGTTCGCCTGCATGGTTGTCCCAAAGCGTCTCGTCACTCATACCTTACGGCTTAGTACTAACAAAGACTCAACAGAATCGACGAGTGTTTTCTCTGTTGAATGGAGTGAGATTCCTAATTCTTCTTCCGTTGATTCGATGTCATAGCTAACATGTCTGCCGAGTGATGAGCGAACTTGACGAACAGTGAGTTTTGGATGGAATACGGCCATTACTGGTAGCCAAAGGAGAAGGTAGACAGAATGTGGCCCATTTATTTCCAGGAGCGAACTGACGCAGATTGCGCCCTATATCTCGCATCCACATTCCTTCTTTGTGCAAGATATATCTGCCACCATCCTTCCCACCCTCAATGGCCGCAACATGCGCTTCTGCTACGTCTCGGACATCGACAAAATTCAGATGGGTGTGAAGAACAAACGGTAATCGGCCAGTAAAATGCTTGAGATAAGCCATCGAGCCTTGTGTGTGGCGTTTTTGAAACACCGGCCCAAACACAATTGACGGGTGTATTGTCACGAGCCTTGGTCGTTGTTCATCAGTGAACTGCTCGACATAATTTCGCATAACGCGTTCAGCTTCTGCCTTTGCCATACCGTAAGGGTTCGATGTGACTGAAGCATCATCGCACCAATCCGAGGACGTGAATATTTGCCCATTTTTACTATGGGTCCTTCGAATTGCCGCCACTGATGAAGTGTGCACTATGGCCCGGACACAACCTGCTTTTTGTAGAGCGCTGCAAAGGTTTTCAGTTCCCAGAACCGAAGGATCGACGACATCGCGCTGAGCGTCACGCACTCCAACCATCAATGCTGCAGCACAGTGAATTACAACTTCGCACCCCTTCACCGCAGCATCGACTTCTTCAGTGTTGAACAGATCCATTTGAAGAATTTCAAGCGTTGCACCTTTGTGTTTCGGAAATGCTTCGAGGAAACTCGCATTTTGGGGATTTCGAGCAGTTGCACGAACCTTGTAGCCTTTTTCTAACAAGAGATGAACCACATGTGAGCCAATAAAGCCTGCAGCACCAGTTACCAGAACGCCCATGTCAAAGCGAAGAGTCGCGCCTTCTTGATGTATCGTTCTCCAAACATCACATTGATGCCACCCCACTCCATGCCTCAACCAATGCGTCTCGCTGTCTTCCTGTCGATGTTGATTCTCCTCGGCCCGCTTTCAGGCTGTTTTGGGGTCGAGTCTTCACAAGTGGAGGAGAGTGAATCAACACAATACCCCACAGAATGGGAGCGCCATACCCTTGATTGGAATTGGACAGATAGCTACTCCTATGTCTTACAGCCTGGCCCTTATACGGCTCTTGAAGTTCAAGAAGCGACCTTTGAGGTAGACACATCCGATGTTTGGGAAACTGGGCCCGCTACAGCTAACGTCCATCTTTCATATTGGCTTCCATCGAACACAGAAATGGGAGAAACAGTCCCTGTCATCGCCGTAGTGAGCCCGTACTTTTCGTTTGGCCAACCAGGTGATGAATCTGGCGCAACCAATGTCGTTGGCGGTGGCCGTGGCGAATTTATTTACGATAATTACATTCCTCACGGCTATGCATTTGCACAAGTCTCTGTATTTGGAACTGAAGAGTCTTCAGGATGTTTCGATTATCGCGGCGAAGGAGAAGGCTGGGGGATTCACCAAGCAGTTGAATGGCTGGGCACACAAAACTGGTCCAATGGGAAAGTCGGACTGTATGGGAAGTCCTACGAAGGCGCAACACAATGGGAAGCAGCCGTCCATGGCAGTGAACACCTTGCAACCATCGTTCCAATTTCAGGCACAACAGGCCTCCATCCACTTCTCTACAAGAATGGAAGTGCCGAAGCTCGTAGTCAAGTGATGCACATGAATTATTTTGGAAGCACTGTTGATTATAACGGCGAAGATCTAGACAACATTTGCCCCGATATAATCGAAGGCCTCTTCGCAGGCCCAGTGACGTACGGTATGGGTGAATTAGATCCTTACATGGCAAACTATTACGAAGAAAGAGAACATATTTCGAAAGCACTTACCAACTATAACGGCAGTGTTTACTGGGTTCAAGGAATGCAAGATTGGAACGTTGACCCGCACCAAGTTTTCCCGTGGTATCAGATGTTTATCGACGCAGGTTTCGATGTTCGAGGCATGCTCGGTCAATGGGAACACAACTATCCAGACCAATGGTCGAAGCATAACGCGCAAGAAAGCGGATACGGTGGAGAAGCGATTGAAAACATGACGCGCTGGGATTGGGGCCAAGATTTGTTTGAATGGTTCGAGTATTACTTGAAAGGAATCGGAGAGAAGCCAGAACTCCACGCTCAAATTCAACGCAACGACGGGCAATGGCGAATCGAAGAAACCTGGCCACCGCTTGACCGAACCTCAACTGAAGTTCCACTCGATACCTGCGTTCAAACCGGGACTCGAGTGCAAGGAGTTTCTGGGTCTGGCGGAAGTGTGAGTGGCGTGGTGATTGAATGCGACGCACTCAGCAGTGACACAGACATCCACATTTCAGGACTCACAACACTTCACCTCGAAGTACAAGCTGCTATGGATGGAGGACAAATCTTTGTCGAGATTCAAGATGCAGAAACCAACCTTCGAATCGGCCATGCAACCATGGACATTCGCTACCATCAAGGCGGTAGCGACCCGACCACTGTTCTCCCAGGTCAAAGTCTTACCATGCTCATGGAATTCCAAGCTATTGACGCTCTTCTACCAGCAGGGCACGGTATTCGCCTTGTGCTAACAGAAACAGGAGAGGACTACCTTGCTCCGGCTTGCGGAGTCTTGTGCCCTATTACAGTGAACGGAGGGCGTTCTTTCCGTGCCGCATATCGATCGTGATGGAAGCAACGTACTCATCACACCTCAAGGTGAAGACGCAGCCAATAATCAGTAATTGTTACTCGTATCACGTAATGCACGGACCATGTCAATGCGGCCAACAAGGCCGACCAACACCCCTCGCCGATTGACCAGCAACACTTCTTCTTCTCCAAGCAAGCGTCGTGCTTCACCAATTGAGATATCAACATCAACCATCGAGAAGTTAACTCGCATGACTTCATCGACACAAGCACTTCGACCAACATCCCCCTTCAAGAGACTTGATTCCGATACCAAGCCGACCACAGACCCTGTTTCACTGAGTACCGGTAACTGGCTAATACCGCCAAAAACCATTTTGTCGATTGCGGACTGAACGGTGTCCGTCCGGGTTAATGTCGTGACTTCAGAGATCATGATGTCGCCCACCGTATGGGCTTGGTCAGGTTGCTCTTCTCGCTTAAGCGCTCCAACCATTTTCCGAAGTGTCGAAGCACGTGGGTCAACAGAACCGGTCTCGACTTTCGCAATGACGGATTGCGTCAATCCTGAACGCTCAGCTAACAAAGACTGCGTGAGCCCCAAAGATTTGCGCCACTGTCGCAAATATCCCCCGGTTGGAATTTCCATTGTTTACCCGTGGGGCCCACTACCAATGAGTTCACCGGTCGGCATTCATTTTTATGTCCGAATTCATCAATTACGACACTCTGTTCAAATGTTCAAATATTTTCTAGTGAGGCAAACAAATGAATAGAAAAGAACGCTACGATACGCAATATAAGTAGTCAATAGTTTAGAAGTAAGTTAAAATAATAAGCATTTGACAAATTAAAACGGATAAAAGATGAGCGTATGGTTGATATACCGTCTTTGCAAGCACAGAATCGATACCGATGATGGATAAAGCAAAATTAGAGTACATTTGGCTCGATGGATATTACCCGACGCAGAACATGCGTAGCAAGACAATCGTGAAGCAAGACTTCACTGGAACCCTTGAAGAATGCGATATGTGGAATTTTGATGGTTCTTCAACAAAACAAGCTGTTGGAAACTCTTCAGACTGCCTTCTCAAACCAGTTGCAATATATCCGGACCCTCAACGGTTCAATGGTTTCCTTGTTATGTGTGAAGTTATGAATGCCGACGGCACTCCGCATTCGAGCAACGGCCGAGCCACAATTGAAGACGACGACGAAGATTTTTGGTTTGGTTTTGAGCAAGAATATTTTATCATGGATACTGAAACACAACTCCCTCTTGGATTCCCTGTAGGAGGATTCCCAGGGCCTCAAGGAATGTACTACTGTTCAGTTGGTGGAAGGAATACCCACGGCCGCTCATTGGTTGAAGAGCACGCAGATATGTGCTTAGATGCTGGAATAAATTTCGAAGGAATCAACCAAGAAGTAGCCTGTGGACAATGGGAGTTCCAAATCTTTGCCAAGGGTGCAAAGAAAGCCGGCGATGAATTGTGGCTGGCCCGTTACTTACTGGACCGCCTCACTGAAAGCTACGGTTGCTATATTGAATACCATCCAAAACCGGTTAAAGGAGATTGGAACGGTTCAGGAATGCACGCTAATTTCTCTGATGGAAAAATGCGCGATGTGGGTGGGGAAGAATTATTCACAAAGATTTGCGAAGAATTCGGCAAGAACGTCAAGAAGCACATGGACGTCTACGGAGAATTCAACGATCAACGTCTAACCGGTTTGCATGAAACTCAATCGATTGACCAATTCTCCTACGGCGTTTCAGACCGTGGAGCCTCGATTCGAATCCCAATTACAGTTCCTGAAGATGGTTGGGTTGGACGTCTCGAAGACCGACGACCAGCATCAAACGGAGACCCCTACAAGATTGGGGCAGTGATTATTTCAACGACCAAGGCTTCTTACAACTGATTTTCTTCAGATTGCAACTCGTTTTTACGAACTTTAAGAACGCCAATAATGACGGCGCCGATGACCGTTAAGGTCATGATATTGGCGGCGATCATGGCAAAGGAATCGACAAGAATTCCATAGACTAGCCACAAACCCAGTGCAAAAGAAACAACTGCAAACGTCGTCAGCGAGATTCCATCATGGCGTTTGTGGACCCACACTTGGATGATTTGAGGAATCCAAGCAAAAATTCCGATGACGCCAGCGAGTAAACCAATTGCCTCAATCCAAACAGCAGCCATAGCCATAGCCGTTGGACCAACACACATCAAACTTCGCGAACATCAAACGTTCTTGGCCCAGTCCGCTGGAGGCTTTGACACACTGATGTGTGTGATTGTTGCCCACTCGACTTTTCTTGGCGTTTTCTCACCAACAACATGCATATCGAGGGTAAGGCCATACGGTATTTTGGCAACGATGTTTTTTCCGCCGGTATTCAATGTGACTTCACTTGGGTTGTTGCTGAAGAAAGAAAACATTGAACGCTTATGTTCTGCAGTAGCCTGAACAGGACTTTTTCGGTCGGCGAACCACGAACGCAAATGATCGCCGAGTCCCAGGCCAAACACATCTCCTTTCAACATCAATCCCCCATGCAGATGAACTTCATCCCACGTGTTGAACCCTTCCAAAGTCTCTACCAAATCAGGATTCATTTCTCCCGGGCTCGTCGTTTCGAGAATTTTTATGAAGCCTGCTTCATCAACCATTTCAGCCGCTAAATTCTTCGGAATTTTTGGCCATTCAAGTCGCTGATGCGTCATGGCCACAAGAACTTGCATCTCCAGCGCTTTATCTTTTGAAAGTGAGAGCCGCTCTTCATGTAACGCATTCAAGATTTTCGCCTTTCGTGCAATACGATCTGCAACGCCATCGTGATTGTGTTGCGTTCCATTGTTCCGGTTTTGAACAAAATGATGCTCATTGGTGATGACAAATGAACCAGCCCAGTGCTTTTGTTCAACCACCAGCATGGTATTGCCTCCGATGACGACCATGTCAATTTCTCTTCGTCCACCATCCGGGTCGGGAATTCGAACCGATTCAAAAATCTTCCAACCGTTTTCTCGTCCAGCCGCCCTTGATAACTTACACAGCCGCATTTCGGCAAGGTCGCCAGCGCGGTGGATGTCATCCGGAGGGTGCTTCAAGCGCCGAGAACGCCACCATTTCCAACGAACACTCATTGTCATAGAAATACATCACCGTAACAATTGGTCAACGCTTTGAACGATGACAGTAGGTTGTTGCTCGGCCCCTACTTCGAGTTCCGAAACATCAGCCATTGTCGCTTCACCAGAGAGCACCAATACGCCAACACAACCTGCTCGTGTCGCCATAGCCAAATCGGTATACAGCCGGTCACCAACCATTGCACAGCGAGCAGGGTCGAGACCCAAAGCCTCAATCTTATGCAAAATCATACCAGCATTTGGCTTCCCAGTGATATGAACAGGGTCGATTCCAGTTGTGGTTTTGAGTAAGGCAAGATACGCGCCAACATCAGGTAATCCGCCATCGGGCGAAGGGCACACCATGTCGGGGTGGCTCGCTACCAGTGGTATGCCTGCATGAAGGAAAATACTCGCTTTGGAGAGTTTTTCATAATTGATTTCCGTGTCATAGCCAAGAACCACATATTCAGGAGTTTCACTCTGGGTTTCAATGCCCTTTTCTTCAAGCATTTCTCGCATACCCTCGGTTCCAATGAGCCACGTTTTTGTGATTGAGTTGGATTTGAGCCAAGCTAATAAATCGTGAGTAGAAAGTAAGACGTCATCTTCATCCGCAGGGATGCCAAATGCATGTAACTTCTTCACATATTGCTTGACTGAACGACTGGAATTGTTGGATAGAAAATACCGCTTAACCCCGCGTTCGTCACACCGGTTGAGAAACTCGAGAGCCCCTTCAATCAGGTTACTGCCAAGGTAAATGGTACCGTCCAAATCAAGAAATATCGCATCAATTCCGTCGAGCTGTGCATCCATTTCTTCACCTCAAAACAACAGTGTCTTCATCATAAACCAAGGTGAATGTAAATTCTCTTGGGCTTCTTTACTGGCAATCATTTCAGTCATCATTTCTTGCAGAACAGGTTTTTTCTCCGCCTTTCCGACAAACCAGTTGAGAAGCCAGGACTTTCTGCTGAGTTTTTGCATTCGATAGGAATTGATGAGTTCAGGGCCAAGCACCTTCCACACCTCATCTTGATATTCGAGGAAAGGTCTTTTTTCCATAATGTGCCGAGCAGCCATCTCTCCAGTCACCAATGCATTTCCGACACCTTCACCCGAAAACGGGTCTATCAAAGACGCAGCATCGCCAACCAACCGAATACCATTCATGCTTGAACGACGGGGCTGGTTACTGCTTTTCTTACGAGGGGAGCCGAAAGGAAGTTGCCAACCTTTTGCCGAGCCAGGAACCAATTCTGCTTCAGCAAACCGCTCTTTGAACATTGGGTGATTTGCAATAACATCTGCTTGAAGCGCCTTCAGTTTCTTTTTCTGTTTATCCAAAAGTCCCATGACCATTCCAATGCCGACATTCACTACGTTTTCCGAGACCGGGAAGAGCCAGAAGTATCCTGGGATAACCGAGTCAACAAAATGAATTTCAATATCGCCAACGCTTGATTCGCATCCTTTGACATTTCTCCAATATTCGCGGTATCCACCACAATAGTGGTCACGATCCACCATGACTTCACTGTATGAGGACTCGACTACTGAGCGAGCGACTGGACATCGATAACCTGCTGCACCAACTAATTCACGGGAGTAGAATGTTCGCTCTTCGCCTTTTCTCCCTCCGATTTGAACAACAATTCCGGCTGCATGTCGGGCATCTCCGCTCCCTTCGCCAGGGTCTTCTCCTCCTGCGCCATCATCAAACAGAACAGTACGGACATCTCCGCCTTGGATAATTGAGCCACCTGCTCCACGCACTAACGCCTGGCAACGGTCGAACAGCAATGAATCGAATTGGGCGCGAGGCAATGCATAACCCGCTTCCATTCTCTCAACATCTTCTTCAGGCAACGGTACGCGAACCGTGTTGCCCTTTGGAGAAGAGAAAACAATTCCAGTGACTCTGAAATGAGGCGTCGCTTCAATATCCGCTTTGACACCGAGTTCACTGACGTGAGAAAGAGATTTCCCACCGACTGCGTCGCCACAAACCTTGTCGCGTGGCCAGACTTCTTTTTCGATCATCAGGACACGGGCGCCGGATTTCGCCAAATAGCCAGCCGCTGCTGCGCCACCAGGGCCTCCGCCAACAATGATTGCATCGAATTCTGTACCGCTTTCCGGCATTTCGCCTGTCTCAATGGGGTGTTCCCATGAGCGCACTACAGAGTCGGTGTCCGCCGTCATGTTCGCTACTCAACCGATTCACTCCTTGAGTCTTAGCGTTCAAGCGCTTGGAAATCACCGCTCTTGACCGTTATACTCATTCGGCGTCACTCCGGCCATGGAATATGGGCGAACCTCTCTCGCAACCCGGTAACGGTTTGGAAGCCGGCCCTGCAACGCCCCTTCAACGCAAGAAAGCCTTGATTGCACTGCTGGTTGTTACTTCGGTATGGGGGGCGACCTTCATTTGGATGAAACAGGCACTCAATGCCCTTGAGCCAGAAATCGTCGACATTGGCCGCTTCCAAGTCGTGGCGATTCTCGTCGCTGCTCGATTTGCTGTAGCGGCGATTGCTATGCTCTTCCTCTTTCCAAAAGCGAGAGCTGCACTCAGGCATCCTGAGCAATGGCGCGGGGGACTGATCCTTGGGGGAATCATGCTTGTTGGATTTGTAACACAAATGATAGGGTTGGAAGATATTAGCCCTTCAGTCTCTGCCTTCTTGACCTCTCTCTATGTCGTTTTTACTGCATTAATTACCGTGATTTTCACGAAGTCTCGACCTTCCCGAGCCTTGATTTTGGGTGTTCTTCTTGCCACGTTTGGTGCGGGTTTCATTCAAGGCCCTCCCCATCTAACATGGGGTCTCGGAGAAATCCTCACCGTCATTTGTGCGGTCTTTTTCGCTTTGCACATCATCTACACACAAAAAATCACACAACAACTCGAACCAATCGGCGTAACTCAGACCTCTTTTATCGTGGTCACCGTGGGCGCTTTCCTCCTCTTGTTATTGATTGGAGGTGGCAGTTCAATTTCACAATGGGACTTGGTCTTCAAAGACGGAGTATTTCTTCAAGTCCTCTGCCTTGGAATTGGTGGGTCATTATTTTGTTTGCTTTTACTCAACCTCTTCCAACGCTTTTTACATCCAATACAAGCAGCCATTATCTATGCATTTGAGCCGGTTTGGGCTACTTTTTACGGTTTGAGTTTAGGTCTTGATCACTGGAGTGGATGGATTCTCGTTGGCGGCGGGGCATTGTTTGTTGGAAATATTGTCGTTGAAGTCTTCACAAGTGCCGATGAGGAAGAGTAAATGACGGACACCGTTTCGAAGTAAAAGAGGGATTCTATGTCAGCAGATAAAAAACTTGATTTGAATGGATTTGGAAGTAAGGCAGTTCACAGCGGAACAAACCATGTGGGCGATGCAGTCAACACTCCAATTTTTCAATCCTCTACCTACAAACTGACTGATGAGCGCTATGCGGGCTGGGCAGCTGGGGCACAACATACTCTTCTCTATGCTCGTCTTTCTTCGGTAAATTCCGACGCAGTAGCGCAAAAATTGACCGCACTTGAAGGCGGCGAGGATGCAGAAGTTTTTGCTTCAGGCATGGCGGCAATTTCTACGACCCTGATGTCCTTCCTCTCTGCAGGAGACCACATCGTCGCTTCACCAGATGTTTACGGCGGAACCTACGGTTTGCTCACAGAAGAACTTCCACGTTTCGGAATTGAAACGACGATGACTGATATGCGAGATCCTGCAGCATATGAGGCAGCAATCCAGCCGAATACGAAGATTCTCTATATCGAGACGCTCACAAATCCAGTTCTCAAGGTCTGTGATATTCCTGCAATGGTTGAAATTGCTCAACGGCATAACCTGCTTTGCATTATTGACAACACGTTCACATCACCGTGGGCGTGCCAACCGCTTTCAATGGGCGTCGATCTAGTCATCCACTCGACAACAAAATATCTCGGAGGCCATTCAGATATCATCGGAGGAGCCGTCGTCGGTTCAAAGGAATTAATTGCTCAAATCTTCCCTCGTAAGGTACACTTTGGCGCCAGTCCTGACCCGCATAATTGTTACTTACTTGAGCGAGGAATGCGAACTCTCCATGTCCGCATGCCAGTGCTATGTGCCAGTGCAGCAGAATTAGCAAAGCGACTTGAAGCCCACCCCATGATTGAGAAGGTGAATCACCCAACTCTCAAATCCCATGACGATTATGAAGTTGCACAACGAATCATGCCGAAGGGTACTGGAATGATCGGCTTTGTCGTTAAAGGCGGCGATGCTGCTGCTTTGAAATTCATGCGCGGCCTTGAAATGATTTACGAAGCAACAAGTCTTGGTGGTGTTGAATCATTGGTAGAATGTCCCTTTAATTCAAGCCACATGATGATTCCAGAAGACATCCGTCATGCCGCAGGCCTTCTTCCAGGCTATGTTCGAATCAGCATTGGTATCGAAGACGTCGAAGATTTGTGGGCGGACCTCGAAAGAGGATTCGCCAATATTTGAGTTTAGTTTGCTTCACCGGTTACGGTTTTGAGAGCCGAAAATGCTTCCATCCAACCTTCAGTTTCACGTTCGACATCTTCGTTCTCACAATTGTACAGGGCTTTTCCTGCTTCGAGTAATTGCTTGGTTGCGGCTTGCCAAGCACCACCGCGGTCTCTGGCGTTCATTTCGAAATGCCATTCTTGTCCAGCAGAACGGCCTGAAGCCAGCAACCATGCCCATGCAGCGGCAGCAGAAACGATTGAGTCGTGCCGTTGAGTTGCCGCACGTTCTGCCTTCCCGTCCCCTTCTAAGAGTCCTTGAAGAATCAAATCATGAACTGCTCCGGTTGCCCCAGGCAAAGCGTCGCCACGGGTTGGGAATCGGGCTACCTTTTGCGCTAACGCTCGTGTAGAATCTAAACTTTTGAGGAAAGTTCCAAACGGTTGAGGCTTTTTCTGTTGCTTTTTCCAAATTTCTTCGGCTTCAGCGCCCGTAATTCCAAGGCCTTCGAGACCTTTCATGCCCCACTTTTCCCAAAGAGCACCGAGGATATTTCCACAACTGGTGCCTTCCATGACTTCCAAAGCCTCCGCCTTTCTTTCAGAAACATCTCCCTTCGGAGTGATGCGCAAACCTTCTCCATCTACGGATCCTTCTTGCATTGAAGCATACAACATATGTGCAGTAAGATGGCGTTCATCTGAGGAGCCGGGATGGGATTGTAACGCCTCTTCAATCGCATCAAAATCAGCACCAGTGATCCACGATTCTCCAACGACTAATCCAGTATCAACCGAATCTAAAACCGCTCTTCGAATTGCAAGGGCAATGACGCCTTCATTCATGGTTAAGCCTTGCCAAGCATCGATTATTTTGTCCATTCCATCCGATGCTGCATCGGGGAGAGGCGTATCTTTATCCCATCCTTTTGGAGCCCAATTTGCATCAATGGTGAGAATTGAAGGGAGGAACGGCGGCAACATCGAAAGCGCAAGGTGGTGAATGAATGAAGACTCCTTCTTTTCGGTTTTTGATAAATCCTCAAAGCTGATAGCAAGAACAGGGCCGTGCTTGAATGAGAATCGAATATAGCCGCTACCACTTGGTTTGAAATCAAGAACCGATTGAGCATCAATATCTCCAGTAACCCAAATCGGGACCGATAAATCGTTGTGCTTGGTAAAAGAAAACCGTGAGCGTTGCAAGACATCATCAAGCCATTCGTCTGGAGGCGTAGGGTTTGGGCCAGTACACACAAATCCGCCTTTCCAAGTGAAAAAATACATTCCGCGTTTTGCATGGTCTTCCCATGGTAACATTCGCAAAGTGAGGTTTGAGTAATTCTGCAAGCCAGCAAGGTAACCTTGCTTTCCATCCCCGCGCCGGATAAAAGAGGCAGAACCAAAAGACCCTGAACTGAATTTCCCAACCATGGTAATTTCTTCATCATGGGCTGCATGAAGAGAACCTGCAAATGCCTTGGCCACATCATCGCCCCGCTTCGACATCATTCGCTTACCCAGCCAAGTAACGTTATCCTTCTTGCGAACAATAGTTTCGAGAGCCCTCATGGTCTTTGTCACAGGATCAGTACGGCCCCAACTGAGTTTACCCTTCCACGTCATGACGGGGAGGTGCGCTCTTGGATTCTCCAACAACTTTGCAAGTTCGCGCTTGAGTTTATTGGCAGTTGCTTCGTTGGCATGCTTGGTGCCTCGCATACGAATACGCTGCTTTTTTTGCCCGGGGAATTCTACTTTTGATGGACCTGCCATTTATTCCCCTCATACCTGCCTAAAAGCCCCTCTCGTTTGAGACCTTCGCGCCTTCATATACTCTTGATTTCATAATAGAATGCGGCGGAGAAGAATGCATTACACCTTGTGTATTGAAAATCTTCCTTCACGCAAAAAGAGGCATGAATATGGCGGATGAATATCAATTGGAAGAAGAATTTACGATGGAACCACACTATGAAAAAGAATTGGAGGCAGAAAGCACTTCAGGCGAACAGGCTTCTACAGTGCTTGAAATTCAAACGCCTCTCGGTCCGGTTTCAATCGATATGAAGCAGTATGACAATATCAAATCAACAGTAGCCGCAACTCGTAAAAAAGCATCATCGATGCCAATTGGCGACCAAATGATGCACGGGTTTCTTGGCGGAAAACACAAGCGCGACTCACGATATTGGGGCGGTAAACTCGGAGCTATGATGAAGATACATTTCGATGAATACCTCGAAGAAGAATACGAAGTTGTCGAGGAATTCCTGATTGACCATGGAAAAATCAGAGCAGCTGTTTATGAAACCGTTGAGATGCATGAAAAGCAACGTCAACGGTTCTTGGCCGTAGGCACTCGCTTTTACAAATCAAAAACCAATCCAGAACACTTGTTTGTCACTGTATCAAGTGTTGACCATGACGGCGACCAGCGCCTTTCAGTATACTCTCCTGCCGAATCAACCGTTCTGGTGAAAGGAGAAAACGCAAATGAATTGATTTCCCAAATCGAATCTGATTTCTATCAAAGCGGGGTGCTCAAAGGAGCCTTCTTTGATTTACGATTCAACTTTATCGCTCGAGACAAGGACATTGACGAATTGATTGCTTGGGACGAGGACGTCAAGGAAGCACTTTGGAAAGACATCATCGGATTTCAAAAGGCCATGCCGAAACTTCTCGAATGTGGCGTGCCTAATTCACGCGGCGTCATTCTCGCAGGACCGCCCGGTACTGGTAAAACCATGATTGCGAAGTGGCTTGCAGCTCACTCAGACATTACATGCGTTCTGATTTCTGCTGAAATGATTACGGGGCGGAATGATATCAAGTCCTGCTTTGAAATGGCTCGCAAACTTTCACCAACTTTGCTTATCATCGAAGATATCGACACAGCAGGAGCGCTTGACCGTCGCGCATCTGACCACCCACTCTTGGGTGAATTTTTGCAATCCATGGATGGCATTGTTCCAAACCACGGCGTCATCACGCTTGCTACAACAAACCACTCGAACAAAATCGACCCCGCTATTGCTGACCGGCCTGGGCGTTTCGACCGAATCATCGAAGTCGGACTCCCTGGAAAGGACCAGCGCTTCCACATCTTCCATCACTTGTTGAAGAAACTCGACATTGCCCGAAACGTCACGCTTGAGGTCAAGGAGAAACTCGCAAAGAGTACTGAGGGCCTCACAGGTGCCTGGATTCGAGCCATCGTTCAAGACAGCCTTATCTTAGCGTTTAGCCAAGATAAAAGTAAGATTGGAAAAGAACACCTCCTCGCTTCACTGAAAGATGTCATGGAACGCCGAGGTATGGCATACCGAGTCGCACCTTATGCTCCACCCCAAAGAGCTGCAAAAGCAGATGTCTATGTCCAGTGAATGAACTGATGGATTGATGATATACGCTTCCTTGGCCACCACATGGTCGAGGTCACAGTGCTCGGTATTGCACAGGACGGAGGCCACCCGCAACCAGGGTGCCTCCGTCCCTGTTGTGCCAATTTAACCGAACACCACTATCCGGTCTCGTTGGGGATTCGCAGTGATGAAGGAACCAATATTCTCATCGAAGCAACACGACATCTCGGAGATCAATTCACGCTCTGGGGACAAACTCATGTCGACCACCTTCTGCTCACACACGCCCACTTTGGTCACGTTGACGGGCTTGGTTTGTTTGGCCGTGAAACGCTTTCAGCACAAGGGATTCACCTCCATGTCTCAGAAGAAATGTATCATCTTGTCGACCAAACACCACAATGGAACTTGATGGTTCAACAAGGGGTCTTTGAAATTCAAACCTTTGCTGTTGATGCTGCGCTGTATAACAAAGGCGAATTGACCATTGAACCCATTCGAATACCGCATCGGGATGAACTTTCAGATATGCACGCGTTCATCATACGAGGTCCAAACAAATCACTGCTGTTTCTCCCCGACCACGACACGTGGGATGAAACCCTCACCGTTCACAAATGTTCAACCCTGCGCCAATGGCTTTCAGCCATGCGTATTGATATCGCACTCATCGATGGAACATTTTGGTCAGAAGACGAACTGGGTGGCCGTGACCAATCCAAAGTACCCCATCCACCGGTTCTTCAAACCCTGAACATGCTTGGTGAGCGGGAAGATGGAGACCCAGAGATTTTCTTTACGCATTTGAATCATACAAATCCATTATACGATCAAGACAGTGAACAGATGAAGCAAGTAAGCCAACTTGGTTGGGGTGTTGTTCATCAAGGACAACGTTTCACGCTTTGACTTCCGTTATGGTATAATCCAAAATCAAGAGTTCAATCGTATAATCGACGTTTTCGCCATCATCGGTGTGTTGGCAACCAGCACCACCGCCAGTGGCTACATCAACAGAAATTTCAATCGAGTAATCACCAAGTCCAGCGCCGTTTGAATTAAGTCCAGCATTGATATCGTCTTTTGAAACACCTGATACATTCCCAATCATCGAAGCATTATACCATTCAACCAGCGTTTCATGAGAAGCAGGAGCACCGTCTTGGTTTTGACCACTTGCAGAATTATTGAATCCACTGTGCATCAGCATTCCCGTAATGGTATCGGGTTCTGTATTTGCGGCCCCTGGTGCAAGGCATCCGATTCCAGCACTACTTTCATCTTCTGAATAGGTCATCACTATCTTTGCACCAACAATGTTTCTATTATCGATGCTGGTGAGTGAATCAGTCGACAAATCAAGAGTGAACGTATCGCCATCGGCAATGTATTCTCCACCGTTATCGAATTCTATGGTTTCAAAATTAGCCGAAACGCTGTATGTTCCGGCGACATCGTAGATTCTGAAGGCTCAGGTGAAAAGGCGAGGTACGAAGCTTCGACACTCGCTGCAAGAAGAAGCACTACAGCAGCGCCAATACCCATTGGTTTGCTTGCAGGAACGGTGTATCGTCCAAAGGGATTGTCGGCAGAACTGTCTCTGAAAGCACACAGTAAGAAGTGAGTCGCAAAGGCAGCACCCATTCCCGGAACTGACGGGAAGACATCTTCACCAAATCCAAGAACTGTCCAAACGATTACACCGGTCATTGCCGCCATCATCATAGCGATGGTGTGTTGTGAATCCGGCTCATATCCAGCCATTCTTACGAGCAGTAAAGGTACAAAGATTCCACCAAGTCCATAGACGGCTAATACGACTAAAGAGAATACAGAATCTCCGAAACCAGGTAATTGTTGACCGACCAGTGAGATCACTGTTGCAAAGGCAGCTACGGCGAGGGTGACTTTCTTTGTTGTCTTGTGGTCTTGACTCCACTGTGGCCTGATGTCATCGGTGATTGCGGCAGTGCATGCGAGGACTTGACTGTCAGCAGTTGACATTGTGGCGGCAAAAATCGAAGCAAGAATAAGGCCGCCGAGGAAAGGACTCAATTGCTCCATAGCCAATTTCGGCAAGCCAGTTTCAGCACCATCGGTGCCAAGTTCCGGCAATAAGACGCGGCATGTCAAGTCCAATGAGGAACATCAGAATGATGAAAGGAGTTTGCCAAACGAAGAACCAGACCATTGCTTGCTTTCGAGCCTTGTCGTCCTTGAGCGTCATTACACGTGAGACAACCTGTGGTTGGCCAGCAACGCCGAGGCCACCGAGGAAGAATGCAGCAATCCACAAGGTGGCGCCGAACTTCAATCCAGAAGGAAACAAACTCACCATGGCAGGTTCGATGCTGTTCAATTGGTCATGTAAGCCGGAAAAGCCACCACTTTCTTTGATGGCGACGTAACAGAGAAGTGGTTGAACCAACAATCATCACACACGATTGAGCAGC
This sequence comes from uncultured Candidatus Poseidoniales archaeon, assembly GCA_905182715.1. Taxonomy (GTDB): domain Archaea; phylum Thermoplasmatota; class Poseidoniia; order Poseidoniales; family Poseidoniaceae; genus MGIIa-L1. Next base: position 2,796 of record CAJJCP010000003.1, on the reverse strand, counting down.
ATCTGTCCAAATCGAAGCACGAATTCCACCAGCATAACAGTAAGCGACAACTAAGACGAAACCGATGAGAATACCGATGGTTGGAGACCATTTGAGCATCGTTTCGAGAGCAATACCGCCAGCAGTAAGTTGTGCTGCTGCATAGATGGAGAGGAAAATTACGGAAAGAACAGCCGCAACCTTTGCTTCTGGGGAGCCTGTTGTGTTTGAAACGAGTGAAGACAATGACCGAATACCTCGAGTCTCACCTTCTTTCTGGATGTATTTGTAAAGCCAAATCCAAGCGACGAGTTGTCCTATGGTTGAGACGACGGCAATCCAGATAGCCGAATAGCCGTTGAGGAAAATAAATCCAATAAATCCGATGAACATGTAGCCGGAGTTCCATGTACTTACGGCCGACAGTGCCGCCAAAGCAGGATGCATCCCTCTTCCAGCAACCAAGTAATCATCAGTAGTGTCTTCTTTGACACGCATCGATGCAAGCCCAACACCTGCAAAGAACAGCATAAACAACAAAAACGAGCCTAAAAGAAATGCACTATCATCCATTGAAATCACTCACCGTTGCTCCAACGAAGGAGCGCTTTCTCTTCAACCTCACTCAGGCTTGCAGGGAAGACGAGGCAATTTAATCGCCCGCCAGGAATTGAACTTAGTTTTCCAACAGTTGTGAGATACAATCCGTTGATCTTCAGTGCCCATGTCCGCGCACAGCACCACTGTAACATCATCAATATCTTGTGAAACATATTCTTGACACATGGTATGTCGAAGAGCCTGAAGAGGTGAATCATCCGAAGGGGGCATTTCCATCAATTCGGTTTGTAACTTCGGCCACATGAGTTTGAGTGATTCGACAGCATCTGAAGGCATCATCGGGCGCTGGTCTCCTGTGCCTTCCCCTGTCGGGTCTAAATCGAGAAGCGCGACAGTATGCAGATTACGGAATCGATTGGCCGCTAGAACCTCCAATGGCGACGTAGCAACCCATCCGCCGTAAGGATAGGTAAGCGTAGTTTGTCTTCCAAATCGATAGTTCGACAAGCCCACAGCACCCGTAACAATGGTCGTTATTGAAACGCCATGGAATACGAGGCATTCAATGCCAGCCTCTTCGGCTTGCAACTGAAGGTCAACGTGTGTTGTCGCTTGTAACGGGTCGCCGACGACCAGTAAAGCCACAAGAGAAGTTTTGGCAAGCGTAAACAATTCGTCAGGTTGCTCAACTTCGGGACGCATGACTCGTTCAATGCTTCCAATTCGCTGCTCAAGAGCATCGAGTTCGGATGTTGGCCACAAGGCAGTATAAGCCTCATAACGGCGATGAGATGCCTTTTTTGCAGCTTCAAGAGCCTCCAGAGTCATTCCAGCAACAGTTCCCGGACCCATTCCAATCAACAGTAAACCTGTATCGGGGAGCGTTCCCAAAATTGTTGATTTCTCCGCCATGCTCAAACCTCGGGTTCGCTTGGATGGAGCGAGTGTCATGCGTCATTTGAGTGTGCCGAGCGCGCAAACCCAACTCTGGTTGGACATTTGCCGCACTCATAACTGGTCCAGTAATGAAGCCGGCGTCACTCGACTTGAAGATGGAAGAAACGCCCTTCCACTCAACGATTCAGCCCCTCTAGAATCAGATCAAGTTTGGAAAAGTAACCCCCATCTGGAAATTGAGATTCAGCCGAAAGGCCCGACGCATTGGCTTGACCATATCGATGAAGAATTAGCCGATGCACACCGCGAAGATTGGCCCCGTTCGTATGAAATCCAAGGCGACATCCTTATTGTAAAAATTGAAGAAGTGGTGTGGGATTATGGCGAATTGATTGCTGATGCTATGCTTACCCAACTGCCAAACATCAGATTAGTGTGTGCCGATATGGGTGTTAAAGGCGAATTCCGAGTACGGGAACTTCACCCTCTGGCCAGTCGTGACGGCACGGTTGAGACACGTACTCGTATCCGTGAAAACGGCTACTTGCTTTGGGTTGACTCTTCGAAGGTCTATTTTTCTGCGCGCTTATCGAATGAAAGAATCGAAACCTCTCGCTTCAGCCAAACAATTACGAGCGAGAACTTGGTCGCCCACTGGTCGTATGCGACCCCTATGCAGGGGTTGGGCCAAGCATGGGAGCGCTGCTCAACGAACCTGGGCTCTTGCGAGGATACATGGTCGGCGACCTCAACCCCGACGCTGCCGAGTTACTCACGCTCAATATCGACGCTATGGTTGCGCGTTGCAAAGACGAATCGGGAAACCCCATAAATTCGTTCGAACCATCCGAAATCCACTGCCGCGACGCTCTTGATTGGGCGAAGGATGCCGATAGTCTCCATCAAACAGATTTGCTTTTAGTGAATCTTCCCCATCACAGCATTGAGCATATTGAAGCCCTTTTACCCTTGCTAAAACGTAATCAAACCACAGTATTGCGTGGTTGGGCGATCGTTGAGCGTGCCGAATCCGATGAAAACGAAGCGGCGATACGACTTGCTATTTCCTCAGCGAACGGAACGGTAGAGAAGTTCTCTTTCAAAGAGGTCAAAGGCTTCTCGACAACGAAGAGTTTCATGTGTTTTGAAGCATGGTTAAACCTGTCTGCCTGAGCGTTGAGTTCATCAAGCGGAACTGCTTCGGGTCAATCATGGAGAACACCGTTGCTTGCGTATGCGGCGTAAAAATTGACATTGCTGGAGCAATCCCTCGTAAAGACGGAACCAAAGTTTGGTGCAAAGTCTGCGGCACAGTCTCTATTCATCACCGAACATGATTTCACCTCTCAGTGAATCATT
>CAJJCP010000002.1 GCA_905182715.1 uncultured Candidatus Poseidoniales archaeon | reverse complement strand
GATGTCTCCCCTGGCCAATCTTACGATTACGCCGTGCGGTCGTTACATTCCTATGGAGTCACAAGTAATCTTTCTTCACGCCTCTCTGTCACCATACCGTTCCCGTCTCCTCCGATGCCAATTCAAGGCCTCGTCGTTACCGATACAGTGAACGATACAGGTGGTTCGCTTGATGTGACATGGGATGCTTCACAGGACTTGATCTCGGAGTACAAAATGTTCATTGAAACCGAGGTAATAACCTCGCTTCAATCGTTGACTTCAGTTTCGACTTTCACCCCATTCAGCAATCAGATCACAACGAATATCACTGTGGATGGAAATGGAAATGCCTTGGTTGAGCGAACGAATTACTGGATTGCTGTGGTTGCATACGATTCCTATGGTAATTTCACAAATAACTTCTCCTCTTTTGGGCCAATTCAACCACAAAACAACTCTCTACGTTCGACTGAACTTACCTTTGAAATATCTTCGAGTGGCTTTTCGAACGCAAGTTGGTTTGAATTGAGTGCATTGGATTCTTTGAATCTAAATCTTACTCTTTCAAGTGAAGGAGTAGGTATTCCGTCTCAAGATTTGACACTCCATTTTATCGCCTCCGACTATGACCACATAATCACCGGCACTACTGATGAAAATGGAGTTTGGTCGGCAGTAGAAGTCGAAGATTTGACCGATTTATCAAACACCTTTTCCGAAAAATTTGTTGGCACAGTTTCACTCGTAGCTGAATACGCTGGAACATCTGGAAATGATACAATCCAGCCAGCAGTGATGAGTACGGCGACCTTGAATGGGATGGGTGTTTTACGCGCAACAGTCACTCACTCTTCGGAATCAGTTGAACTCGATGAGAACCATCACTTCTCTATTCTGGCATCAGTCACTCCAGAACTTCCGTCGCAAAACACACTCCTTGCAAACGTGGTATATGATTGGCAATTATCCAATGCAACAGGTGATATTACTGACGCTGGAACAATCGAAATCAAAGGCGGTAAAATCACACTTGATGGAAACGCTTCATCAGGCGATGAACTGACCTTTTCGCCTTCGGCCAATCAACTATGGTTTTCAGCAACTCCAGCGACTTTTAGTTTTACTTTCCACAATCCTTTGAGTGATGGTACGGGTAATGAAACTGGTAATGAAACGGGTAACGAAACCAATCAGCCAGCGTTTCCTGATGTGACGCTTACAGTCACCGTTTCTTGTGAAGCTGCTACCTATGCTTGGGAAGAGAACTCGACTGATGCCCCGATTACATGTACGCTAACCAACCCAAATCCCTTTGAGGTTCAAATTGGCTTTAGCTGGGCAGTCATTCCGGCTACACCTCCGCCACTTTCTTTTGAGCACCCTTCTTTGACCGGGCCGGGACCAATCCTTACAATGAACGCCAATGAAACGCTCGAAGTCACGTTTACTCCAATACGAAACGGTCCATCCGATGGATTGTTCCCAGGTCTACAAGGAGTCGGTTATGTGTTCACACTCACTTGCATGGATGACGGCACAGACCGCTGCTCTGCAATGACGACGCCTTCCTCCACAACCGAGGGTGAAATCCAATGGACGCTTGCAGCCCAACTGGAAGTGGATGAGCCAATTGACACCGATCCTACAGAAACCAAGGGTGGTTCTGGCGCACTGATTGGTGGAATCATTGCGGTACTGGTTCTTGGCGGCTTAGGTGCCGCCTTTGTCTTACTACGAACTCGAACAGATGAAGACGATTGGTCTGAACAATTTGATGATGAACAAGAATTCGAAGACGACAGCACCCCCGCTCCAATTACTAAACCAAATCGCAGTTTAGATGAAATCAAATCGGAAGGTGGTCAGATTTCGGACGAAGAACCTCCAGAAGAACGCCGCTCTTCACTGTTTGATGAAGTCGATGGCCGTGGTGAAATTGAAGAATTCGACACCCATGAAGAAGAGATTGAAGAAGTTGAAGCAGAAGTGGAAACAGAAGAATCAGCGTCAGAAGGCGATGGAATCACCGTTGATGAAGAAGGAACTGAATGGTGGGAAGACGAAGAAGGCGTTTGGTGGTACCGTGAAGACGGTTGGGAAGATTGGGCTGTCTGGGAAGATTAACCCTACCGCATGACTTTTCATTGACTGGCATCACGCTCAATCAAGGGGGCATTGCATGGAACACGAATTCAAAGGATACGCGCTTGTTCTCCAAGACGGTGCGGACCCTCGTACAACAGGAGGAGTTGCTGTTGCAGGATTTACCACTGCAGGCATGGTCGGCGTCATTGCAGCATCACACATCATTCAAACACTCAAACTCAAGCAACTCGGAACTGTGCTGAACTCGACGTTTCCAGCTGTTGCCTTGATTCATAACGAAGTACCAAAACATCCAGTTCGCGTTTATCAAGGTGATGGAATTGGCGTATTTACCTCAGAAATACAATTCAAAGATGAACAAGACATCATGTTTGCATCAACTGTATTGGAATGGTTCACTCGTGGCGGTTTTGATCGCCTCATCATTATCGATGGTCTGGTTCAATCGAGTAAGGAGGCCTCCTCTGGTGATTTGTTCGGTGTAGGCTCGTCGCAATTGGCACGTGAACGTCTTCATCGCGCTGGCATAGAACCAATTCAGCAGGGCATTGTTGCCGGCATTACCGGGTTTCTTCTTGGAGAAGGCGACCGTCTTGGAATTGATGTTACCGCTTTACTGGCAGAGGCCAGTCCAATGTACCCCGATGCACGAGCCGCTGCTTTAGCGGTTGAAGCCGTTGCCGAGTTGACAGGTATTGAAATCCCTCTCAGTGAATTGCTTGAAAATGCTCAAGATATTGAAGACAGTGTTCGAGAAGTCATTGAAAACACCCAGACACTCTTGCCGGGGCCTGAAACTCAAACGTTTTCAGCAGACCAAGATACCGACCCTTCATTCGGTTAAAGGTGAATTCTTTCGCACATGCTGCAGTACTGTTTCGAACGGCGCATCTGTAACCAGTAACGGTTCTAAATCTGGTAATCGTGCAGCACAGTAGCCTTCTTCGAGAATACTTGCAATTAATTTCTCAAGTTTAGGGGCCCCGCCTATACCAGCCCAACGGGGCAATGAATCCAGATTCAGCAGCAAATGTTCACGGCTCATGAGGTCAGCTGCTTCAGAAATATACCGTACACTCCGCCTTAGTTCTCGAGTTGAATATTCAACATCATCGGCACTCCATTCGAGCCCTGCCGTTTTCATTCCTTCAATTTCTTCCGGTGAAGCTTGGCACAGTTCAAGCACCTTTTCTTCAGTCATACGACTTGCAACATCTTTGTCCCACAAAGGGCCAACCCATAACGGGCCACTTGCACGCTTGACTTGTTCTGGAGTTGGATGTCGAACAAATCTGTACGGTACATCCTCTTCTCGAACTCTCCATCCGATCATGTCCCCAATTTTACTCGCCTTTTCCCGACTTGTTTTGACTAAACAAGAAATCCGAACATGGTGGCCATCAAAGAGGGCCATCAACGGCGTAATGGATTTATCCAAGCGAGCAGCGCTGGTAGCAACGGTTGCAAGAAGCAGGCGTACAGCATCGTCATGCGCATAGACATCGACGATACCCTTGGCTCCGTATCGTCGAGCTTGACTTGATGCTGATGAGCCGGTGAGAGCCGCAGTATCTGTTGCTGTGATTTCCAAAACGCCATTCCTGGACAATCCTTGGAGAGCAGCGTCAAGAAATTGAACCGGTGAGCCAAAAGGGTCGAGGTCAATCCATTGGTATCCGTTTTCCATCATTGCAATGCGTGCATCAATGTTTCGAAAATCCAATCCATTGACAAAATCTTGCTCTGAATTCTTTCCGTACCGGTCATCTTCAGGCTCATGTTCAATGTTTTGAACTGGCGGGTGTGTCGAATGTGATATTTTGGCCCAGTCCAAAGCAAACTGATCTAAATCATTGGCCGTGATTCTCAAGCGTTGCTGAGCATGTGCTGGGATTTCATTTCGCCAACGGCGTATCCGAACCCCAGTGGCACATAATGCATCCAACACACGAATTGTTTGGTCGGGACGTACTAACCAATCATGCTCAAGTGCGTCGTTGAGTAACAGGATACTACGGGTTCGGGCTGGAGCCATAGCTGGATTGAGAAAACCGGGGCCAGTCCTTTTTGCTGGACCCCTTGGCATATGTGTTGGACGAGTTTGTTCAGCCAACAAGTGTACCAAAGTTCGGCCTTCAAGCCATATTTGGCCCGGCCAACCTTTGGTGCCAGAGTCCCCGTTTGTGCCTTCGGCCATGCACGGGGGTTGAACTGCTCATTCAAGACCACACCGCTTGTTTTGTACGGCGCTCTCCAAATGGTTCCATTCTTGCTCTTTAGTGTTGTAAACTACACCAACTGTTATGTGCTATGAGAATCGGTTCATACTTTATGTCAATGATGACGACAAAAACGATGCTTGCTGCAGGACTTGTATGCTTACTTCTGAGCGGTGGGCTTTCCGTGCTCTCTACAGGTGGCGTAGAAGACGCAGTAATTGAAGCAACAAAGACCACACCATTGGATAACATTTGTTCCGACGATGATTGTACAGAATTTGAAGAAGACTGGGTGACCTCGACAACTGACCGAGACTTCTATGGATGGACGGTAACCAATGCAGCAGAAGTTGCAAACGGTAGTGCCCCAACTCATGAAAAGATTGGACCGGTCACCTACACCATCACTTCTGACCGAACCTTTACTTCTCACAATTCAACCGCTGGAACAGTCACCTATCATGAGAACACATCCTATGCGTGCTCTGTTGACACTGTTGTTCCTTGTGACGTTCAAATCACACAACTCAACATCGGTTTCACTCCTCAAGTTATTGGAGCAACCGGACTTGCTATTGATGGAATCATGGAATTGACCAAAGTTGGCTTCTCAGCAGGAATGTTAGGTAATGATCTTGAAAACATGCAAGCAGGTATTGCAACCGCTTCTACAATTTCAGCACAAATGGCTGGAGCATCAGCACAACTGGTTGCGGCTGGATATAATCAAACAACTGCAGATGCAATGGCCCCAGGAGCCGTGTTTAGTGGATTTGATGCATATTTCGCAGCAATCAATGGTTCAGGGATGAACAACATGACAGGCAATAACGAAACAATCACTTATTCCCAAGCCATGAGCGGACAATTAGCAGATTTTACAGGTATGTTGCCGATGGCTATGACTACAGCAATGATGCCAACAGGTGAATCCGCAGCATTGACTGGAGGAGAAGGACTTGGTGTTTTACTCCTTGCAGGACATTGTTCCACATTTGCTACCGCTACTTATGCAGACATAATGGCTGACGCAGCCAATGGATTTGCCAATGTCGGCACAATGCAACGTGCAACCATTTGGGGATACGTGGCAATGGCAGATGCAACAAATCCAGATTTTAACGCAACAATCGCTCGAGACCATGCAGTTTGCTACGGAGTTGGTGGAACTTTCCTAACCAACGGAGGCGGCGATTCAACTTGGTATGCTACACCTGCAACCTCTGTGAATGCTTCAGCACGATTTGCAAACCTCGGTATTACGATCGACAACACGGTTGCAATGAACCTCCTCTTCGCAGGACAAGATACAGAGACACCAACAGGTCTTCTTGCATCAAATGTTGAAGGCACTGCATTCGGACTTGCAACGTTCATGCAAATGGATGCAGTTTCGGCAATGACCACATTCGGCCTTGATGCAACTCAATATGGAGCAATAGCAATGTGGGCTGGCGCTTGGCTAACTGATGCCAAGAGTTTGCCTATGGTTTTGAAAGGCGGAACTGGGGATATGACTGCATCCCTCTTCGTTAATGCCACCTTTGGTTCGGCAGATACTCTCAACGGTGGATACCTCACGAACTCCCTCAACATGGGCGGTAATTGGGGAGATGGTGTTATCCCTGGGCATTCCGATGCCACAGCACATTTCACTCACTCCAGAACAATCAGCACACATCCTTTACCATCCAGTCCTTGGATTGACAACCTCGACTGGAGCGACCCTGTTCATGTACGGTGAATTGAGTGGAATGACGCCTCCAATCAACTTCACTACAATGGGAGCTGGTGAACCAATGCCTTGGAACAACGCAACCATCGGTGCACTGTATGGAATTGATGCGAATGCAGCAGATGCATTGAGTTTCTTTGTCTCTTCTCCGATCTTTGCATCATTTGTCCCAGGGTTCTTGATGAGTTCATTCGGTACAACCCCCTACCTCACTCAAGAATTCAATAACTGGTTGCTCGGATGGCACGACCCGGTTGTCGCCTTCCTTGCATCAGGGAATCCAATGGACATGACTGTTGGATGGACCAGCCTTGAATCCAATTCAACCTACTACGGCTCTGGCGGTATTGTCAGTGACACAGGAACGGATTACACCATCTGTACCGGAGAAGTCTCTTCGTGCGATAAAGGTGAGATGATGGCTGTTGACGGAAGTGAATACTTCGCATGGAAGGATGATGTCAAGATGGCCGCTACATTTGGCCTTATCACTGCAGAATCCCGAATTGGAACCACCGGTGGCTTCCTCACAATGGATGGCGACATGGTCGATCTTTCTGGATATGCAACTGCCGCAATCACATGCGATGGAACTTCAACTTTGAAGGACATCGCTGTTGATGACTGTTCAGCATCTCTCGACCCATTGACGCGCCCGATCCAAGCCAAACTCTTGGACACCGGTACCTTGCTTGATGCAATGCCTGGTGCTCTACCTGTTTACTTTGGTAGTGAAGTAACTCTACAGTCTGAAGAACTCAGTGGTGCAATTATCGCAGGTTCTTCTGAATCCACCTTCTGGTTGGACATGCGCCCAATTACCGATCAACACACCGCACCAAATGCATCCAATTTGCAAGCAGTGTTCTCGATCGAATCAAGTTCCGTTATTGGTGACTCAGATGCTGAAGACCTTGCATCAAAGGTTACGACCAACCAAGAGTCGCTCACCTACTGGACAAACTTCGACGTCCCAACAGATTACTTAGCACCGCTTCTTTACATCGGTGCAATTGTCTGTTTGTTGATGGCAACCCGAAAAGACGAGTGAAACCCACTTCATCTTACGATGAACTGAGTGCGGGAGCGCTCAAGGTTTTGACGAATCGACGTCTTCATTGACGCGGTGACATTGTGATCTTGTCGTAACGTGCCCACTGAATTGGTTCTGCCATACTTGAGTGCAGAAGCACTCAGTAGTGTGAGAATTCTACGCCTTCAATGGCGTGGGTGACTTTGTGACCTTGGTCATGAACATGACCGATGACTTGTGTGCCGATCATACGTTCGTTCAACCAAGCACAGATTGCCTCAGCGTGTCGCTTTGATACGGCAAGAATCATTCCAGTGCCCATGTTGAAAGTTCGATACATTTCACGAGTCTCGACGCCACCGACTTCTTGTAACCACTCAAATTCTGGGTGTGGGGCTAAAGGTGAACCAATATGCCAGCCGAGAGAACCATGGAGTCGGAGAAGATTCGAGAGGCCACCACCTGTAACGTGACAGATAGCACGGATATCGGAAAGTGCGAACTCAGATTCAGTGGTTTCCGCATGCTTCAAAAGGTCAACAATTGGGTCGCAATAAATCCGTGTTGGATTCAGGAACACTTCCCCAAGGGTAAATTGAGAATCATCATTTCCTTCGAAATGCATGACGCTGCGGCCAATACTGGCAACAGTGAACGGTGCATCATCGGTATATTGATGTCCAGCATGTTCCATAACTCGCCGAACCAAAGAATAGCCATTCGAATGCACACCCGATGAAGGAAGGCCGATGAGTACATCTCCAGATTCCAAATGTTCACCAGTGATTGCATTGCCTTTCTTGACATAACCAAGCGCAGTTCCTGAAAGGTCAAGTTCTGTTACGATACCGGGCAAAGATGCAGTTTCTCCGCCAGCTAAAGTCACTCTTGCCAATCGGCAAGCCTCAGCAAGCGATGCTCCAAGAGCCGCATGAATTTCAGGGTCGGGTTTTGGCACAGCCACATAATCAACGAAAGCAATTGGTTCAGCACCAACGCACAGTAAATCATTGACGTTCATGGCCATACAATCAATTCCAACACCACCCCATTGTTTGAGTAAAGATGCGATTTGTAATTTACTTCCAACCCCATCGGTAGCAAGAGCGAGTAGAGAATCGCCGAATTCGATTAATCCACCAAAACCACCCGGTAGGTCGACAGGTGCTCCCGGAGTTCCAGCAGGGCGGCTGGATGCGCTCAGTGAGGCGATAAGAGAGGCGACAGCGGCCCCTTCAAGGTCAATATCGACACCAGCACTCGCATAGTCCATGGGTTCGGCCATACCACCTTCAAAAGAAGGCGTTTGAAGAACTCACCGCCTCGGTAATGTGTTGAAATTATGATAAGACGTTCGATAATTTGGCAAAACTAGCGTCCAATCGATAGTCAATTCCAGAATGCGTTCCATCAAATTCTTCCCATTGGTGAGGGATTTCAAGTGCAACTAAACGCTCAATAAATCGTCGACTTCCATATTGAATGTGGTATTGATCTCTGCTGCCACAGTCGATGAATAAACACTTCAATTGAGCAAGAGCATGGTGTTTGGATTCAATCAGAGTGAGTGGGTCAAAGTTCATCCAACGCGACCATGCTTCTTCTTCAACAACTGCCGTCTTTTCATCAAGTGGTAATTGAATGCCGAGAGGATTGTCTTCAGTCGGTGGTTGCGGATCATAGGAGGCAGCCATTGCACAGATCATCAAGGAATGAAAATCAGGGCCTGAAAGCGAAGCAGCATTGCGAATATGTTGGACATAGCCAGCAACGCCACCAAACCGCTGTACATGCGTCAATGTCTCTGCAAAAGTAGGCAAGAACATGGTTTCAAAACCAACATCACCTGAGTGACAAGCGATTGCATCCCATGCACCCGGTTGAAGCATGACGTTCATCAAAGCCCCATATCCTCCCGAAGATTTTCCAATTAAACCGAAATTTCCATTGGTCAAATAACGCGATTCAATCGCAGGTTTCAGAACTTCAGCGAGCCATGTTGACCATTGACCAAGAACGGGTGAATCGACGAATTGATTTCCACCAAGTGAGGTGAAGGTATCAGGCATTACCAAGATTACAGGTTCCATCTTCCCAGATTTTACCAATCGCTCTTGTCGTTGTGGCAATGTTTCGCCGAACGCCTTCCAACCTGCTCGAGCTGGGCCAGAGGATGTAAATGGAGCCAAATAAATCAAGACCGGTAGTGCTTTTCCTTGTTCCATCATCTCGATTCCTTCAGGTGAAATGTGTGTAAGGATTTCTCGCTCAGTCGGGTCTCCTAATCTGTTTTCTAAAAGTGAAGAGTCAATCACCCAACGTTGAAAACGACCATTGGTAGGGGCAAACGCATGCTTCGGCATGGCTCAAGCGACGGTCTCCTTCCTCATCTTATCTGCGGTTGTGGCCCTTTGGCAGTGGACATGAATTTCCAGTGTAAACGATGGCCGTCATACCACTTCTTCTCCAGTGGAAATAAGGGGGTAGGGTTTTCGCGAGGCTATGGCTAAATACGGTTGGCAATAATGTTAGGAAGTCGGGACCCAATCCCGCGATTCATAGGTGACCAAAATGCTTCAAGAATTCGACCTTCCTGCACGCTGGACTTCTTTGATCCAAGACCACTTTGCAGAGTCGGTACACAATCTCGCCCAAATGTGGCCTGATGAGCAATCGCTTGAAGTTTCATATCGCGTGATTGAAGGTTTTGACCACGAATTCGCACACGATATCGTCCAGCACCCAGAACTCCATTTCCATGCATCAAACCAAGCCCTACGCCAATTTCTAATGGATGCAGGCCACACGACGATGTACCCCTTTGTTCGAATCATCCACCTTCCTGTTGACCAAGTTCGGACCGTCTCTCAATTGAGAGCCGATGATATCGGAATTATGCTCGCAATCGATGCAGTCACGACTAAAATTTCTGGAGTTCGTCCTCGAATTTACGCAGCGACCTTTGAATGTGTTGCGTGCGGCCATTCAATGGTCATCAATCAACCCAATGAGCAAGAACTGATTGAGCCGATTGAATGCCAACAATTGGATGGGGGATGTGGCAGAGCAAAACGCCAAACCCGTTTCGAGTTGAATCAGAAAGATTCAATCCTTATCAATTCACAATTTATGGAATTGCAAGAATTGCCTGAGCAAATGAAAGGTGGAATTCAGCCAGAACGCATTACCTGTATTGCGGAGCATGATTTGGCAGGTAAACTCAATCCTGGAGACCGTGTCAAAGCCAACGGAGTTTTGTTCATCCGTTCACAAAGGAAAGGCGGAAAAGACACTCCCGTGTTCGACATCTTCCTTCGCATTCATTCACTCGAACGACAAAACATTCCTCTCGAAGAAATTGTCATCACCGAGGATGAAGAATTAGAAATTAAGGAATTAGCACGCCGCCCGGATATCTTTGAACTTTTCACCAACAGCATCGCTCCTTCTATTTTTGGAATGAATTCTGTTAAACAGTCGTTAGCGTTACAACTGTTTGGCGGTGTTGCCCGACTCAATTCTGATGGAACTCGGAATCGTGGTGACATCCACATTTTACTCATGGGTGACCCCGGAGTAGCGAAATCACAATTGCTCAATTACATGTCTAAAATATCACCGCGTGGCCGATTTACTTCGGGACAATCAGCATCTGCTGCAGGTTTGACGGCAGCTGCTGTTCAGGACCCTGCTGCAGATGGGCGATGGACTTTGGAGGCTGGAGCATTGGTTCTTGCCGACCTTGGATTGGCCGCTATTGACGAATTCGACAAAATGAATGAAGGCGATCGTTCGAGTATGCACGAAGCCATGGAACAGCAGAAAATTTCGATATCCAAAGCCGGAATCAACGCCAGCCTACGTACTCGGTGTGCTGTTTTGGCTGCTGCTAACCCGAAGAACGGCCGTTTCGAGCCAGTGTCCGAAGTTCCGTTCACTGCTCAAATCAACCTCGCTCCACCTTTGGTTTCTCGATTCGATATCATTTGGCTGTTAACCGACTCTCCGGAACTGGAAAAAGATGCAAAGATTGCTCACCATATTATCAGTAATCGTTTACAGGGCGTAAGCGAACTCTTGGTCAATGAAGGCAGTGCACCGGACCCTACCAAAACAACAACTCGTTCAGGTGTGGAAGCGAATGCCGAACACGGAGAAGTCCTTTCTCGCGATCTGATTCGAAAATACATTGCCTATTCGAAACGAACCGTTCATCCACATCTCGAGCAAACTGCGCGTGATGCTATCGTCAATTTTTACGTTGATACTCGAAAACAAATCGGAGATTCGAACGACAGCGTTGCTATTACAGCCCGTTCTCTTGAGGCTTTAGCTCGTTTAGCAGAAGCCAGCGCTCGTATCCGTTTATCCCAAGTCGCTACTCTTGAAGATGCGGAAAGGGCAGTTCGAATGACTCGTCTTTGGCGGGAAGACCTCATGGGTGGAAATTTCGATGAAACAACGCTTGTCACCGGTAAGAAAGGGACCGTTCGTAACCGAGAGAAAACCATTATGGAAATTGTCGCTTCCTTGTCAGCAAACGGTGGCGGAATTGCTCAATTGCTTGAAGTCTTCAACGAAGCAGAACGATACGACATCGACCGAGCAACTGCTGAAGATGTCATCGACAAACTCTGTCAACATGGACGAATGCTTCGACCATCGGGTTACGATACTTTGCAAATTGCTTGAATGTCAAGGGTTGTAGTCTTGAAGGATGAACGACTCCGCCATAATATGGCCGACCCAATTCGCACTGAGCCAATCGGCGATGTCGATGATGCCACTGCACTTGACCCGTCACAATTGGGCTTCATGTGCGGCATTGAAGTTCACCAACAACTCGCCACAGGTAAACTCCATTCTCGTCAACCCGGTGTTCTTTACGACGTGACTATTGATACTGTTCCTGAACAGTGGAACCGTTACCAGCGCCGCTTGAGAGCGGCTCGAGGCGAAGGTGGAGCAATCGATATTGCGGCTCGATTTGAATCCCTCCGCAATCGTTCTTTTGTGTATGTTCAATCTCCAAACGCGGGTTTAATCGAACTGGATGAACAACCACCTCTTCCACTCGATAAAGACGCAGTTTCGATTGCTTTAACAGTCTCAGCACTGCTTGAGGCAAAGCCGGTCTCTCTGCTTCAAACGATGAGAAAGACCGTCGTCGATGGTTCGAATACCAGTGGGTTTCAACGCACTTCTTTAGTTTCAACCGATGGTGTTCTTCAAACTGAAACTGGGCCAGTAGGCGTTGACGTCCTGTGCTTGGAAGAAGACAGTGCGCGTAAACTTGATACAATCTCAACAGGTAACGGGGAACAAGTCATCTACAATTTAGACCGTTTAGGTTTGCCGTTGATTGAGATCGCTACAGCACCTGATGTTCAGACACCAGAACATGCAAAAGAAACTTCGATGGCACTCGGAAGATGCTTGCGTCAAACTCGTCAAGTGCGCAGAGGACTTGGTAGCATTCGTCAAGATCTCAACGTTTCTTTGGCTTGCGGCGACCGTGTTGAAATCAAAGGCTGTCAAGATTTATCTTGGATTCCTCGAATCATTCGCCTTGAAATGGCTCGTCAATTACATTTCTACCGGCTAGCGAATGAGTTGCGCGCTCATCTTTCCCTGTCTCCACTTCCTCCAGACCGTCGAAGTGATGATGCAAGTATCGAAAGCGAAGTTGCACAAGCCGTCGAGGGGTATCTTCCTCTGGTCTTGACCGATGTGAGTGGATGTTTCACTTCATGTGAATCAAAAATGGTTCAAACGGGGTTGAAACAAGGTTTCACCATGCTAGCACTGCCACTCCCCGGCCTTGCTGGAAAGTTTGGTAGCAAATCTTCGGATAAAGAAGGGGCTCAAATGCCTCGTCTTGGTCGAGAATTAGCAGGAGCAGCAAAACTTGCAGGCGTTAAGGGCGTCTTCCATTCTGATGAATTACCTGCATACGGGATTGAACTGGAACATGTGGATGCCGTTCGAACACAACTCTCACTTGAGCCAAGCGATGGCTTCATTCTGTGCTTAGCCCCGCAATGGCAGGCTGAATTGGCACTTGAAAGCGTGCTGTCCAGAGCGCGCATGGCATGGCACCGAATCGCACAAGAGGTTCGAAATGTAGTGGTTAAGAAAGGTGCACCCGAAGACGGTACAACCACTCCCATGCGCCCCTTGCCTGGCGGTGCCCGCATGTACCCTGAGACCGATGTACCTGTTTTCATCCTCAGCAAGGAACGATGGCAAGAAACACTTGACTCTCTGCCGATGACGGACAGTGAACGTCAAGAGCGAATTTCTGGATACGACATTTCTGATGACCAAGCCAGTCAATTATTGGCAAGAGAGTTAGATGATCTATTCGTCGAATATGCTTCTCAATTACCACACAAAGGCTGGGCAAGTGTACTCATGGAAAACGACGCTGCAAGTCCAGAACTCTGTGCGAACGTTATGGCAGTTAAGGAAGCAGGTCTCATTACTCGAGAGTCAATGAATGAAATTATTGAACATTTCAAAGATTTGAATCCAACCAACGAACAAATCGCTGCGTACGGTGAAGCGCATGGCTTCAAACCCGCAGATGAAGGAGATTTAGGGGCGGTCATCGAAGGCATCGTTGCTGAACGGGCAGACTTTGTCAAAGAGCGTGGTATGGCAGCTATGGGTCCTTTGATGGGCGTCGTTATGCAGGCAGTTGGTGCCGCTGATGGTAAAGTCGTCAGCGCTCTTCTGCGACAAGCGATCCAGAAAATCTCGGAGTGATTATCGTGTTTCGACGCTTGATGGCGTTGCTGTTTGCCAGCCTTTTCCTTGTACCAGTAATCCTTGCTCAAGCCCCTGTAACATCTTGGGACGAGACGCATTCCTTCTCATGGGAGTATGATTTTGAATCGGGATACATATCAACATCTCCTTTGTTTATTGGAGAAACACTTCTGGTTCGAACTTCCGGTCATGCTGAACCTTCAGTGACGGCTTTTGACCTGTCTGGCACTAAAATTTGGGATCGTGTGAACCCCGCTTCAACCAATAATGACATGTCTCCACTTCTGCATGTTCAAGCAGGTCAAGGTGAATGTGGCTCATGGCCTGAGATGGTTTTGGTTGGATGGACCAACGGTCTTGTTGAGGCTCTCAACCCTTCTGATGGTGAACTGCTCTGGTCGACTCAATCCGAAGTTGCCGGATGGGGAGTCACTGGGCAATTCGCACTGGATGAGGAGTTTGTTATGATTCCAACACGGCAAGGGATTGGCCAATACTGCCTTGCTGACGGCCAACAACAATGGTGGTCTGAAACAGGATTAGGTTGGAGGAATGGAGTTGCTGTTGGTGAAACAGGATATTTCATCGGTGATGAAGCCGGCCAACTTTGGCACGTTAATCGAACAGGTGTCGCAACATCTTACGCTCTTCAACTCGGCAAAATACGCCATGCTCCTTTGTTTACCGATGCAGGTATACTCATTCATGCACAGTCAGATACTGGCAGTACGATAGCAATCTTCGACTCAACAGACGCTGTACTTACCCAGCAAATCCCCGCGGGCCCCTCTCCGGCAATCCCGGTTCGCCAAGGTGAATATATCGTAACAGGAGATTCTTCTCATATGCGGATACTTCATTGTTCAAGTGTATGTATTGTTCTCGATGAGATTGCCTTCCATACCAATGGCGAAATCCGTTGGTTTGACAATGGTCAGATTTTTGCACCCTCGAACCTTCCTGATTCTCATTGGGGATTTTTTACTTTTGACGGGCAAGATAACTTGACGTATTCATCCATTGAAACAGGTCTATACGGCTATGGTACTGCTGCACCTGCTCAATTTTCAGACGGAGTGATGGCGTATACTGCATTCGGAAATGATCAAGCAGTTCTACGAGTTTACAGTGGCCTTGAAGAGAGTACTACACCACCGACTATCGATGCCGAAATCGATTGGGGCGCACAAGTGCTTATCTTTGGGATGTTTATCTTATTGGGTTCCTCGAGTGCTCTTCTGTTAAACGGTAAACGTGAATGGTTTTTACGAACTTCGAGTTTGTTTGTTTTGGTCATTGTCGTGCTTATAATCCCCGATTTATCCTCGCAATGGTCAAAATCCTTTGACGAACAATTTCCAGAACAATCATCGCCTGAGGAATGGAACGAACAGTGGCCTGACGCGTGGCTGGGTACACAAATTGTCATCTTTGAGATGGATGGCGAAGAGCATTCGTTTGGAGGCTTCGTCGGCCATGCTGATGTTTTGTCATTGACGCGAGTAGCTTGTGAAGAATTAGATTTCGAACTTTCCGGTGAATCAACAGAACTGGGTTGGTATATTGATTCAATTAATGGCATCGAAGGAGAAGGTTGGGAATTCTCAGTCGATGGCGCAAAAGGCATCATCTCAGTCGACCAATCAACGGTCCACCCCACTTCAATAGTCCGTTGGACTCCTGTATAACTTAGGTAAGCCTCAAATCATCCACCCTCTTGGGTCGAAACATGTTCCAAGCAATGGGCGTACACGGCCCCACTCTCTCACCTCTCACGAGTGTGTTCCTGGATGTTGTTTTGCTTGGCTGTGCCTTTTGGTTATTGGCCAAGCCGACCAAGCGGCCAATTTTCGATTCATTGTTCATGCTGAGTTTAGTTCTTTCAGTCTCTTTCATTCGAGTTGTCATGCAACCATTACCGAATGTTCAACCTGTTACAGTTGCAGCTCTTTTGGTAGGTGCACAATTAGGCGCTCGTCGCGGTGCTGCATTTGCAGTCCTTGTCGCTATGATTTCTAATATCTTCATGGGCGATGGCTGGTGGACTGTATTTCAAGCAGCAGGATGGGCAAGTATTGCAATTGCAGGGTCCAGGTTGTCGCTTGTAACCTCGACTGGCATCAATCTCGGCCGAGCATGTATGGCGTCAATATTCGCTGCATTTTGGTTTGATTTTATCGTCTCCTTCTCTATTCTCGATGGCACCATCGGTTTTACTGAATTCATGGTGTATCTCGGGCATGGCTTGCCGTTTGATTTCCTTCACATGATTGGAAATTTGACCTTTGTCGTTTGGATGGGTGGCTGGTTTACCCGACTTCTTGAAGAAGATCCAAGTCTCGAGGAAATCGAATTTACGGTGGTGAATGGCCATGGTATCGACGGTTGATGAACCATCGATGGTTTTCATCGCACGGCATGATTTGAAAATGTCAGCAGGTAAACTCGCCGTTCAATGTTCTCACGCTGCTGTTTCTTGCACCCTGAATGCTCGTAAAACACATGCACGTCTTGTTGAACGATGGAGAAATGCAGGTGCTCGAAAGATTTGCTTGCGGGTTGATGATTTGGCAACCTTACAACGTCTGGCAGGACAAGCCCAAGCAGCTGGCCTTGTCACGTATGTAGTGAAAGACGCTGGCCATACTGAAGTTCCACCAGGGACTATCACAGTACTGGGTATCGGACCTGCTCCTCGCCGAGCTATTGATGCACTTGTATCAGAATTGAAACCGTACTAGGTGGTCATATGGGAATCCGTTCTTTCTTACATCGAATCACCGCTCCTCCACTCGCTGGAGAACGAATAAGCGAACCATGCAAAATGGTCTGTGTTGTGAATCAAAGTTTGAAGATGGGAAAAGGAAAGATTGCTGCCCAAGTCGGCCATGGAGCAGTCATGGCAACGATGAAAGCAGGTGTTGAAAAGCCAATTAATCTCGAACAATGGTTCACGACTGGTCAAAAGAAAGTGTGCCTTAAAGGAAGAGATGCGGAGCATCTTCTCGAACTTGAAAAAAAAGCAAAAGCAGCAGGAATCTTGACCACCTTGGTCCATGATGCTGGACATACTCAAATTCCAAGTGGCTCACTTACTGTATTGGCCCTTGGCCCAGAAATCGAAGCAACCTTAGAAGCGATTACTGGTGAATTGAAATTGCTCTAAAGCCACTCCATCGAATTGATGAAGAGAGTCGCTCTGCGAGTGCTATGCGTGACTATCCTTCTGACCGCGTTGACCTTCGTTCTGATACGGTAACTCAACCGACACCGCCGATGCGTGAAGCGATGAACCGAGCCGTTGTTGGTGACGATGTTCTTGGTGATGACCCGACGGTCACACAATTAGAACAACAGCTTGCTGCTTTATGTGGTAAAGAGGCAGGTCTGTTCGTTCCTTCAGGTACGATGTCGAATGCTATAGCGCTTCGAGCCCACACGTCCCCTGGTGACGAAATAATCACGGCAAAAAATAGCCATATCTATCTCTATGAAGGAGGCGGCTATGCTGCATTATGTGGCGCATCCATCGCTTTAGTGGACGTCCATGGTGGATTAATGCGAGTTGAAGATGTTGAGCAAGCAATTCGGAAACAAGCGGGCTCTCTTTCCCACTATCCAGACGGGTCACTCGTTTGTGTTGAAAATACTTCAAACAGGGGTGGAGGTGCTTGCTATCCGCAAGAGACTCTCGATGCAATCGCAGCCCTTGCCAAGGAAAACGACTGTGCTACTCACATGGACGGTGCCAGAATCTTCAATGCCGCTATCGCTACAAACACTCCAGTCGCCCGTATGGTCCGCGATTATGATTCAATTTCGATTTGTTTTTCAAAAGGGTTAGGGGCGCCAGTCGGTTCCGTTCTTGTAGGTTCTACAGCCTTTATTGCCCGTGCTCACCGGTGGAGGAAAATGTTCGGTGGCGGTATGCGACAAGCAGGAATCCTTGCTGCAGCATGCTTGTACGCACTTGACAATAATATTACCCGTCTCGAAGAAGATCATCGAAGAACGAGAGTATTGGCGGAAGCAATTAACCAAATTGAGGGATTTGAGGTGGAAATGCATACTGTAGAAACAAACATGGTCTACTTCCAATCAAAGGTACCTGCAACTCAAGTGATGGAGCAACTGCAAGCATCAGGAATCGATGTCATGGATATCCAGCCTCATGCTTGCCGGATTGTTGTCCATTTACATATCACTGATGAAGACATTCAGAGGATATTAGATACATTTGCTGCTTTTTGAGATATTATATATCGTTGAATATCAATCTCTGTATGCGGGGGCAGAATCACAACATCGTATGTTCGGTATGTGAGCGTCAATCTTCAGTCAGCCCATGTCGCCTTTGTTCCTCATTAATCGTGAGTAAAAAAGGTCAGAAGTGGACGCATCAAATTGATCTCTCTCTTCATGACCAAGCGCAAGAACTCATCGGTAGGTCGAATAAAACATCACAACAACGCTGGAGTAATCTACGAAAAAACTCGAATCATCTCGAGGATGTTCAGTGGGCGCGATTAGAGGATGAAACGCTTGACCCTGTCTTGGCAGCGCCTTGCAGTAGTGAAGAATTAGATGAAATTATTCAACGAGTTTCCGATGGTATTCGCCTTGAGACTCTGCAACGTCTTTATCTCCATGGGGGGTTTGTACTCCATGATGGTGTTCGAATCTCCTTCATCGGGGGGCGCTTACTTGTCAACGGCAGAACCATGCCCGCAGAAGTACCTATGATATCGCTCCTCAATGTGCTTTGCTCGAAGTCGGCCCGTACAGGTTGGGATTTGACGAAATTATTTGTCGCATTTGGGTCATTAAACACGACCAACATCGAATCTTTCAATCCGCAGCGAATCCCCCCTCGAGTTCTACGCCGTCGGCGATTTAGGGCTCCGCTTCAGAAGCCAGGTGCTTCGGTTTTGTTCACTTGGATTGAATGGATGGCCGAAGAACATCTCACTCCTCCTGAACATTATTCCCTGAATCCAGTGGGTGTTTGGGCTCGCGATATTCGAGTGCAACTAGGGATGTCGGAGCGGGAAAAATTTGACCAAAACATCGTTGAAGCCTTCAAGCATCATCCAAAAGGTCTCGCGGAATTGAATGAATTCCCTTGGATGAAACGCTGGCCAGGATATCGAGCTCCGTCCCAATTCAATTCGAACCGGGCTTGGCCATTTTCAATCGTAGAGAAGCGATTCAAGTTTATGGTTCGCAGCAAAAACGATGCTACGAGAAAAACTCCGATTCCAGATAAACCAGAGATTTGGGCCTTCTTACTGTCTAGTGCTTTTTCACCGGTTACCTCGAATGCGGGAGAATTACTCTATGCTTTACAGTACAATTGGACCAGTCAGAACATCGAAAGTCAAGAAATAGCCAAACCCTTACGGCGCTCGATACAATTTCTGCGAGAAGTAATTGATGGAAACGCTGACCGTGTTTTCATCCATGATGAACGTATCTTGGTGATTGGTAGACTTGGGCATTTCTACGAAGTCCGAGTTGGCCGGGGGGCGCATAGTGCCCCATTTATCATCGAATCAATTGATTCACTCGAGTCTCGTCAAACACACCCGATCTGTATCCATGATGGCGCCTTTCACTCGACCGTACCTCTAGGCGATACGATTGTTTCTGTTCTCCTTGCCCTGCTTGATGACGTCAACACATCGGCAGAAATTGGTAGTCTGCTCCAGCACGTGTCACACTATTCGCCGTTGGGTTTTCCATCAAAAATCACCGATAAACATCTCCGCTTTTTCAACAGTAAAGCCCTTCAAAAGTTGAAAGATATTGTTGCAAAGCACTCACTTCATGGCATTACTGGGATAGACTGGTTACCCAAACCGGCAGTACGTGAACGCGACATTGAGTATCAAGGCAACCAAAACATGAGAAACTTGTTCCGAAGGAACCTTGCATACAATCGGAGGAGATGGCAAATCGAAGCAGACGCTTCAGTCCAGACATACCGAACACAGTTGTTGATTGAACACGCTCTGGCGGCCGATGCCGTCCTTCCTCATCCACAATTTATTGAATTCTGGCACAATTCCTTTGCAGAAATCGCCGAAGAACATCCTGGACGGGGTCTTCACCATTTCCTCCATCATCACCAAGGTCGAGATCAGTGGTTGAACTTTCGTAATTTGGACCGTGATGAAAATGCCCTTCCTCTTGGAGATATACGAAACGGTGAACGTCGATATTGCGAAGTTTTCCCACGGATATGGGATGCGCTCATGCACCATCCGATTGGTTCAACCTTTCAGATGGGGGTACTCGATCTCGGCGCACTCACGTTTGAAAACTGCCACCTCGCAGTAACGATTCGAAACGCACAAGAACGTAGAATGGTGCGAAGGTTTTCCGCCATGTTGGGTTTTGTCGAACAAGGCCGAAACGGTGGTTCAATCGTCTTTACGAGAAGAGACCATCCTCGCCCACATGCACGTCGCCGTCTCACCGCTCTGCTCAATACGGCACAACAAACCCTCGGAGTCCGTGGCGCGCCACCATGGTGGTGGCACTATCAGGCCGTATGTGAAACTCCTCGGGAACTACCTGAATTTCGATGGGAATTAGAGCAAGACTTACGAGACCAGAATGACCGTAACGGTCCTGACGAGTATGCGCCTTAGATTCGTTCTCTACGTGTCAGAGCTGCTGCAAAAATAATACAAAGGCTGGTGATGAGTGAAGCAGCAGGCAAACCCTCTTCTGGGCTCTCTTTCAGTGGTGGGCTTTCTACTTCAGGTTCCTCAACTTCAGCAGGTACGTTGAATTGATAGATCAGATGAATCGATAGATCATTACCATCGTATGCAGGAGGGAGGGTAATATTTGCACTTCCTGAAAGGTCATTCGAAGTCATGTTGATTTCACCCAGTTCAATAATCCCTCTTACAACATGAGGGTAGTCTCCAAGCCCGTTTGACCCTTCTTCAAAGAAGGCCGATTGCTCAACAATCCAGGCATAGGCGAAAAGGGAACTTTGGCTATCATACCCGTCGAGTTGGTTGATAAATGCCAAATCCTGAGGTTCAATAGACCATGCAGCAGTTCCTGTGGAGTTGCTCGTTGTATTCCAAGTGAACGTCGAAGTGCCTGTAATCTCCATGCTTTGTTGAGCGAGTGAAGTAAATTCACTTTCTAAAGAATCAGCATCAGTCACGCTTCCTGGTTTAATGACAGAGCCGTTAAACACGACAACAGGTGGGGCCCTTACGCCATAGCGGTCATGGAACCGTTGGTCGATTTCAATGGTGCCGAGTGGGTCCTGTACTTCGTTAATGGCTCGGTGTGTGTGATACTGTTGTAGCCCAGTCTCGTTTTCGATGTTATCGAGCGCATGCTCAACATCGACACAATTTGAACACCATGTAGCGGTGTAGACTTCCACGATCGAAGGCATCTCGCTGAAATTAACAGTCGATGACCCTGATTGATTTGCCTCGAACGATTGGCCGCCAAAAAGTATGCCAACACCAGTCGTTGTAGCTGGCGCAGCAACACTCAAGGTTGGTCCAATTGCTGTGAGGATTAAGATTCCGATAAGAAAGAACGCTTTCCGCATAGTCTTCCGAGTCGGAACTTGGCTATCAAAGCATTCTGCTTGTGCGACTCATTCAACAATTCTTGACAGGTTTGACTCATGTCAAAAGCACCGTTGTCTTGGAAGTCACCTGATGCAGAATTAGCGACCAGTGCCTCATAGCGAGAACGAATACCACTGCTGGTTAAACCAAACACGTCTGCAATGAGGTCCGCAGCACCGGATTGAAGTCCAAATGTAGTGAGGCTAGCATACGCACAAACGGATACTAACATGCGCTCTTCAATGTTAATTGTGAGGGCTTCACCGGTGCCCTCTTTGAGAAGAGCAATTCGTGCTTCAGTTTCATACAGAACGCGCTCGTAATCTTCTTGGTTATGATGGTCGCCAAGCATTTCGAAAGTATGTTCCAAGGCCTGGACGATCGCATCCTCTCGCTTATCGTTTGCATTTTTACGAGGTGGCATTGCAGCCCAACCCATCGTAACGCGAGCCTTCCAATGACGAAGAATACTGATGCGGGCACTCATGATTTGCTTTGGAACGATGCCTGCTTGTTCCATAGTTGCACGTCGGTCAAACTTGGGCATGATGCCTAAATCTCCAGCGAGCTCAACGATAGCAGCCGCGATGATAACAGCATTCTGTTCATCAGAAGAGCCCTTGATACCTTTCTTCTTACGGCAAATTGATTGCTTTGGCATACCCAAACTCTTGGACATTGCCTTCCCCTGCTTCTGTCGAATCACTTCTTGCTCACCAGTCAACGGTCGGCAAGACATCTCGACGAGGAAATCGAGGATGTGCAAAGCGTGGCGCCCGTACAAACTCTCAATGTTGTTTTTGACGCGTTGAGCAAACGGGTGAGGGTTACGAACAGTGCTTCGGTCGATTTTCTCGAGGAAATAGTACTTTTTCTTGTCTTTCACGCTACGGGAATCATAACGCATCTTCGGTCCAGTTCCACCAAGTCGTCGGTTGATGTCCTTATCGTTTCGAACAGCTTGGTAGTGTGCACCTTCTCCAAACAGGGCAGCTCCGTTATCGTTTGCTTCGATAAGTTGGTCCTTGTGGACAAGACCACACTCTAGGCACCATGTTTCACCCTTCTCTGGGACGCACTTGAGGTCCTTACTGCAACATTCGTCACACTGTGTTAGTTCTTGCTTCATCATATTCTTATCATCGTTCATCTTAATAGTCTCCTTTCTTGTTTTGTTGTTGAGGGCAAGTTCGGGGCAGTCCTGGCTTCGGGAAAACTCCCAAAAAGCCAGTTCTGGCGTTCTTTTCTTGCCAACATACCCAGTAGACATCACATCCTATTTGAAGATTTCGGTCATCATGAGTCTTTTTGCCCAAACATGATTGCTTCATGTTGAGCCACAACACTTACTATTCGTTTCAACAGTATATAAAAAAAGTAATACAAAGCGCGTATTTCGTTCTCTCAATCAACTCAACTGTATATGAACCGGAAGGAGTTCTTTCCTGTAGAATCACCGAGAGGCTTCAAGAACAGTCGGCGAGTGTAGTGGCGTTGAGGCGACGAAGATGAAGGAGGGAAACGTTGCATCACTTACGCTCGAAGCGATTGAAACTGGCGATAATATTCCCTCTTGGTTCTTTTCCGCTCTTGAGAACGGTACTGCTGAAAACCTCCTGGTTCTTCATCCAAATGAAGCAAGTCGGAATCAAACCCTGCTCAAACTTGCTGATAGCAATTCGCCTGTAGATACGACTCACCATTTGACCGTTATACGTTTACTTCAATTATTGACGCTCGATCTTGGTTTACCGCCATTATTTGGAAATGATGCAGGGTTGTTTTCTGTGATCCATGCCCATACCAAACAGGCTGCTGAAAATGGGGAATTGCCTCTGTTGTTTTCAGCCATTGAGGGGAGGAAGTGGTCACCCTACCAAACCGAACGTATTCTTGCCCTGCATCGAACGCTGCATCAACTCAACAATCCTTGGTCATGGGAGGGTGACCCTGGTGCTAAAGAATTTGACTCGCTTCTCCGTACTCTTGAAAAGAAATTAGGCGGCACTCACCCGCATCACGCATTCAGTCGCCTCATGATAGCCCTTGAAACAAGTTCTGAAGTTCCATTTACGCTGAGTGATGTGAGCGGGATTGTAGTCTTGGATACAGCACCTGATTACTCGGAAATCGAACGTAGTTTTTTCAACGTACTTTCCAAAGTACGCCCTCTTCACCAACTTTGTGCTGCAGGTTCTTTCCGCCTTGGATATCATGGTGCCTACCTTTTCGATGCTGAATGGGACTATGTGACGCAGACGACCCTTCCTACTTGGGTTCCAGAACACGAAGTTTGGACGCCGCCAGCCGAGGTCCATTGGCGTTCAAAACGAGGTGATGAGAGAAACACTTCACTTCATCGTATTACTCTCGAGCGAAGAGCGCATTCTATGGATGCTGCTATCGAATTGTTACACTCATATGGGCTCAATTCCAGCGGGCGTGTCCTCATCATCGACGGCGCTGCAGATTCCAATCAGAGTCAATGGCATTCTCGTCTTGACTCCCTCGGATACCAATGTGGTATCGAGCAGAAAGCACTCGGAGAAATATCTGCAGTTGCTGGTCTAGCCCGAGCCATGAAGCTTGGAATCGGCATGGACGCGTGGTCACTCGAACATCTTCGGGGATTGTATGAGCATCAAAGCCTCCCTCTCATCAACGGTGCAATTGAGAGCCTCAGTCACCCAAGCGAACCATCATGGACCCCTCGCCCTCATTCCGATATTCTTGAAAAAATCGCCCGTTCTTTTCACGTTCGAGGGGGGCAAGGTTCACTTTTGAGATGGCTTGGTACATTAGCCCAAGCAACTCCTCAACTTGGGGAAAACAAAAACAAAGCGCGACAAGCTCTTGAAGAAACACAGTGGTGGTTACATTGTGTTGCAGAAACATGGGCGCCGCTGGTAGACCAAGAAACCCTTTCTAAAATTGATAAGCGCCCTCTAGGTTGTTCAACAGAACAACCTCTTCCTCTCCCCCCACGACCGAAGTCAGGGGTTGAATGGCTCGATACGATTTACGGTCGAATCGATTGGATTGAACTCTCCAATCGGACAGCAAAACACGACCGTTCACTCGCCGGATTACAACTGGTAAGAGAGTCTCACGAATCGACGCGAAAATTGCTTGATAAGGCGGGCTATTCAGTTCCAGAAGATGGATCGCAGTTCGTTGAATATTTCGACCATCTCCTTGCACATACCTCCTTACCCCGTTCTCGATCTCGTGGAAAGGCGATTCAAGTTCTTACTCCCGAACAAGCCCAAGGTGTTGAAGCAGATTTGATTCTCTTAGTAGGATTAGATGTTAATTCATGGTCGATGAAGACTCCAAAGGTACCATGGCTTGATGCACCCGCTCAAATCCATCTTGGATTATTCAATTCCGATCTTGCCATTCGTCAAGGTCGTCACCATCTCCGCCATCTGCTTAATGCTGCACAAGAAGTGGTTTTCTTTGATACAAGTGCTGAAGAAGGTGGCGGACCTAGTGCTCCGTTATCTGAATGGTTGACGGAAACACGGCATGAGGGTTCACTCGCAACTTTCCAACCAGCGCCCTCCTTTGTTCAAGAATCTGAACATCAAGCAGGTCGACTTCATAGGAGTTGGCACTGGACAAAGGACGAACATGGTGGTGGCCTTGTTTGGCTCACGCCGCGTCCATTTACCATGACTATGATTGAAGGAAAGGCAATTGCCGAACGCGCCGGACATCGCGGCAGAGACATCCGTCAACGACTCGGACTCGAATTGCTTGATGGCAGCGATCCTGTTGGCGCAGTCCTCTCTCAAACCGCCTTGGCAATGGCGCACGAACTCCCCATCCAAATGGACCGTAGCCTACGACAACCCGTGATGAAAGACTTAGCAAACGGGGAATATTTCACTTGGGAGAATCGAGAACACCTGCTAAGTGTTGATGGACTTGTATTACAACCATCAAGTTCTCAAATAAAAGTCGGATCGAGTCTACAACCACATTGGCCACACCTTGGCCTCAAACGAAATGCTAATTCCAAAGGGCCAGCCATTGACCCCCGCCCTCTCCCCGCCCTTAATTTCCAAAGTTCAGTTTTGAATGCCACAATTGGTTTCGAATCAACAGGTATGAAACGGGATGCTTGGTCGCAAAGCCGTCTTCAATCTTGGCTTAAATGCCCACGGATGGCATGGATGAATAAACGATTGAAAGCAGAACCTGAAGATGTACAAAGTGAAGATGTCGATGCCCGTGCCCGGGGCACCATGATTCACGATGCAGAAGCAGCCATGCTCAACGCCCATGGTGTAATCACAGCAGCTGAAGCCGTTGAACACCCCCTCCCCCTGCATCAAGGTCCAATGAAAACAGTTCCAGAACTCTGGAGCAGTGTACTCTCGTATCTTGAAAACGAAGTTCCTTGGTTAGCACGAAATGATGCAGTGGCCGTCCATCGCTGTAGAGAAATGCTTGGAGTCACTCCGAATCAGTGGCGAATGCACCTTGAGGGAGAGATTGAAATAGAACCCAGTGGCCGTTTAGGGCGGATGATTTCGGCAGATCTTGATTTGACCTCTTCGGCCCCTCTAGCCTGTGAATGGATGTTGAATGAAGGAAAGTCCGGGCATGTGAAAATAGATGGTTTCGATGACGAAGGAAAACCAATTCAAATCAATTTATCCGGACGAATCGACCGAGTTGATGCTCTTGTACTTAGCAAACAACAACATGAACAAGCAATCGCTGATGGCGTACTTTCCAATACTCCGATTTCAACGATACTCCCTCTTGAATTGAGAGAGCCACACCCCGTCAACCGTTTCGTCATCATTCGTGATTTGAAAACAGTGAATGGACCGAAACCAAAAAACAAAGGCAACCGCCACCGTAAAGGTATGTTTGATGAAGTTCAACTTGGACTTTATGCGCGGGCTTGGGAACAGAGCCACCCAGGGGACCGTGTCGTCGGTATTGGGGTGACTGAAATTGGCGAATCAACCACGCATTATGTAGAACTCGATGCCTCCATTCTCCAATATGTCGGTGAAAGTGAACTTGGAGAGCGAACATCATATGCCCAAACACACCATCGCAAACCAGGAAGTGAATATCCATCTCAAAACGGTTTCCGAGCTTGGATTTCTGAACGTATCCGGACAGCCGGTAGAGCGATTCAAACAGCACGCCAAGGTCACGTCAATGCAACTCCTGGTGCTCATTGCTCCTATTGTACAGTGCGGCAAATTTGCCCATCAGCGTCTCTAGGAGGTGACGAGCAATGATTCGTTTTAATCGAAGTCAACGCCTCGGTCTCGACCTTGACAAACACATTGCTTTGGATGCAGGAGCAGGAACTGGCAAAACAACGGTCATGGCTGAACGTTATGTTCAACATCTTCTCTCATCAGAACAACGCGCAACTCAACTTCTTCCACACGGTCCTCGCGAATCAGCCAAGAGTAGCGGTTTTTTACGAGCCCCCCCTCGTCAACGAACTTCACCAAATGATTGGAAAGGCTTGCTGCCCAGCGAAGTCGTCGCCATCACTTTTACCAAAAAAGCAGCAGCAGAATTGAAAGCACGTATCCGATATCGTGTTGGGCAAAGTCGAGCTTCACCAATAAAAACAGGTGACGATGAAGGAATATTCGACCCTCGACTACGAGAAGGAGATATTGAGACTCTGATGTCCGCTCTCGACGAAGCGCCAATCTCAACGATTGACGCGTTCCTTTCTCAATTGGTATCTCCACATTTGGATTTAGTTGCAGTTCATCCAAGTCGTGAACAGATCTCCGAGGACAGATCTCCGCTTCTCGTTCAAGAAACGCTCCATTCTGCATGGCGAATCCGTACAATTAATGACGCGCATGAGGCCGGTGTGCGCGGAAATATTGGGGCGTTTATTGAAGCACGTGACCGTTTAGCAGTGCTTCTCGGCGGCCAAGAGCACTCAGCAGTTGTCCTTAGTGGGATGCTGGGGAAATCGTTGTTTGTTGAAGAAGCATATCGGGCAATGCTTGCCCGTGCTCAACTGCTTGGCTCAACTTGGTCAGGAGTGGGCCCATTACCCCATGAAGTACTAATGGACATGTTTTTGGAACCAGTACGTGAAGAAGTCGTCGGTTTTGCTCAAGGCCTTCAACATATTCTGTCACAGTGGGTTGATGCATATCTTGCTCATTCAACTCACTATGTTTTGGCTTGTGAAACTGCAATCAATTCAACTCTCACCCGTTTTAATCACTTGACCGCTTTGGTCCGGGAGCCCCTACCAATTGAGCCAAGTGCCTGTTTACAATGGGTTTGGCAAGTCGCTTTTGCCGGTACGACCACGAACCAATTAGAAGAGGATGAACCGAACTATTTCCCAAAGGGTGGACTGCCCCAAGCCCGTTATTGTGCTGGATGGCACCCCGGTTTGCTCGGTAAAACTGCCACGAAAGTCGTTTCGAAAACCGACAAAGATGCCGTGGAAATGGAGGCATTACGACTCGCATCAAACCTCAACGCAGAACTCAACAGTCGCCTCGGGCGTTTAGTTTGCCTCTTAGGAAAAAGTGCGTTCTTACTCGATCCGATTTCACAATTACCACATATGCCCGCAGATTGTGAACTTCGCCATCAAGAGGTCGAGACGACATTCAGTGACCTCGCTCCCGAAGGGCGTCTACGTATTTCCCACGAATTACAAACCAATGTTCTGAACGACTTGTTACTTGTTCACCGTGGCTGTCAAGATATTTTGACGCTTCAAAAAGCCCATGAAGGCGTACATGATTATGATGATATCCAAAAACTCGTTGCAGACTTATTGCTCGCTCGATGCCCAGATATCGTCCGCCACGTCTATCCTTCACCAGTCGTTGAAGCCTTAGACCATCTGGGAGATGAACCTTGGTCGGACCAGCATATTTCACGAGCGATGCGTCTTGCAGGACAAGACCAATCTTGTTTCGAAGATTTACAACGCCGTTTCTTCACACTTCAAACAATTCGACGGCAATATCGTGCTTTCATCATTGATGAATATCAAGATACGAACCCTGCTCATTTCCGTCTTCTCGCCCGACTCTGGGGGCATCGTAGACTCGAATCTGATGACCCGATACGCCCGCTTGGGCCTTGGGATCCAACGGTTTGTATTGTCGGGGATATGAAGCAAAGCATCTATCGGTTCCGTCAAGCAGAGGTTACAGTCATGCGACGAACGGTCGCTGCGATTAAACAAGCCAATCTTTTGGAACAAGGCGAACCTCGGTTGAGTCACTTACGAAGTGAAGGAGAGGGCCGAGACCCTCGACCTGTTGGCGCTGGTGAATCATTCATCAAAGGTTCGAGCATTGAAGGTGCATCTGTGAAATCTAAACTATGGGAGCATGTGAGTGTCGCTTTTGAAGACGACGAGGATGTCCGTCATCCAGTTGATGATGTCCGTAGAGAGCGACGTATACTCGGGCATATTGACCTTACCTCAAATCACCGTTCACTGCATAATTTAATGCGAACGATGAATGGGATGTTTGACGATGTATTCGACCCACGGCACTACGTCTTACCAGGGGATTGGCATGCAGAACCACAACAACTCCGACCAGCCCGTAACTCTGAGAATTCGGGTACACTGGAATGGCTCGTCCCTCTACAAGTCGGAGTTGAACCTCCGAGTTTTGATTTGGAAAAGCGAATTGATACCTTTGCTGACCCGAAAGCAAAACGCTCGCATCTTGAAAATGAATTAATAGCTGCCCGTTTACAAGCTCTTATCCAAAAAAGAGCAACACAAGTGTGGGATTCAGATTCAGGCACCTATGCTGAACTTCCAAACGATTCCTCAAATGTTCGACCCGAAGATATCATCATTTTAGTTCACTCCAGAAAACACATGCCGGATTTGATTCAGAGACTGCAATCTCGAGGCATCCCGGTCATGGCAGATCGTCAAGGTGCATTGCTTCAACGGCCTGTGGTTGCGCCACTCCTCGCTTGCTTGGAATTGATTGCTTTCCCGAACTCCCGACACGCTGCTTTATCGCTTGCCCGCTCTCCAATACTGGGTTTTAATGATGCCCAAG
This sequence comes from uncultured Candidatus Poseidoniales archaeon, assembly GCA_905182715.1. Taxonomy (GTDB): domain Archaea; phylum Thermoplasmatota; class Poseidoniia; order Poseidoniales; family Poseidoniaceae; genus MGIIa-L1. Next base: position 28,866 of record CAJJCP010000002.1, on the reverse strand, counting down.
CCCATGCATTACTTACCTGCCAGGAGGAGCATTCATGGTGGAATAAACTTCAACAACATGCTCCAAATAAGTCTGTGAAGCGATTTGTCGAACACGTAGAGCGCTTGGTTCAACAAGGGGCGATTCATGATGTATTCGATACTGTACTTGACCATTCAGATTTACTTGTCGCCTACCCAGATGATACTTCTCGACAAAATGCAGAAGCGTGGTGTGTTCTTGCAGCCTCTATTGGAAATGAATTAGGTCATGAAGCATCGGCTATTTTCAATCGAATGAAAGCCTTGAGTGGCCTTGGAAACAAAGGCCCTTCAGCGATTACAACGCCATCTGGTGGTGCGATTCAAATCATGACCATCCACGGCGCTAAAGGACTTCAAGCGCCGGTCGTCGTTGTTGCAGGAATCTTCCATGCAGGCAAATCCGATGCATCGCTCGCCGTCCGAAATAACGTATTAGTCACGCCTCAAGTTGTCGCAGGCCGAATCAATCCATGGACTTCTCGCGAACGACCCGATGATGGACTTTGGGAGTTTGCAAAACGTATAGACCATGCTCAACGCCAAGCCGAACGCCGTCGAGAGTTTTATGTCGCATTAACTCGAGTAAAGGATCGATTGATTGTCGTTGGATCGCCAAGTGATACAGCCGAAGTGAACTCTGAGACCCATCGCCTTGAATTTAAGAGCAAACCATCGATGAAAACTATGGGTGCGATGTGGCTCGATGGTTTACGCAGTCTTTCCCACTCAAACGAGCAACAGGATTCACCGTGGCTTCTATCAAATGATGCGTTCGACCAACCACTTCGGCGTTATGAGAAAACGACCCTTTCGTTAAACCCGAGGGCATTAGTCGAGAATTCGTGCCTCGGTGGCGATGCAATTGAATCAATTCACATTTATCATTCACCGGATTGTTTCCCCAACTTAGATGTCCAAACACCATTACAAAAATGGCGTAGTCTCGAGGCGGAACTCGGTAAAAACAAGCCACAAACACCTCTTCCTGTCGGTTCTACTCAAGTGAGTGATATCATGCGAATGACGGCGCATGGATTGGATACGAGCTTTGCTTGTCCCCGCCGCCATTGGTTGTCAGAAGTAAGAGGATGGAATCCCGAACCACTTTCACGATTTTCAAAATCGAAGTCAGATGAAAAAACCGCATCACTTTTCCCAATCGCAACTGTTTTCGGGACTCTGATGCACCGTTTGGTCGAGATTGGTTTGCGGAATCCTGCACAACTCAATTCTCCACCAACATTAGCGCTTCCTTCCGCTTGGACCTATGAAGGGAAAGATCTTCTCGATGATGAAGCAACTCTCCAACGGGTGCTTGCAGAAGAGGGCATCGGGGAAGGGAATTCAGATTCTAAAATGCACCAAGCCACCTTTGATCGGTTAGCACATCTGGGGACATTGGTTCGTAAGGGCCTTCTCGGTCGATTTGCCGATGGAGAAAGCCATTTCGGCTTTACAGTTGAAGGTTTGAGGACAGAATTACCGTTTTATTTTAGCCATAAGGTGGCCTTTGACGGGGTAATTCGTACCACCTTCTCTATCGAAGGACCACGGCAACAAGCCCTGGTCGACCATGTCGATGTGGTTTTTGACGGTCGTGCTGATTTAGTATTGGCTTTGCGTGACACAGATGGGAAAGCATGCCTACAAGTTGTTGATTTGAAAACGAAAGGGTGTAGAGACCAATTTAATCCAGACAACCCAAACGCTGGCAGTTCCCTTCAAAAATTCAAAGGCGATCACCTTTCACCTTACCCTGCATCATATGCTGAAAGAGCACTGTTAGACGAACACCGCTTGCAACTGACATTGTATTCATTGGCATTGGAAGCCATCGAGCTACAAAAGCCAGAACATGAACGCCGTCGTGTGCTCCCCCCGTCCTTGCTTATCGGTGCTTCTGGGCGCATGGTGCAATTAACTGTAGAAGAATTTGAGGATGCAAAGCAGACTCTTTCTGAACACCTCAATTGGATGGCTCAACTTGCTGCAACTCCAGATGTAATGAACGAACCTGCACGTTTGCCTGCTGAATCGGCCCACATCTGCTCACAATGTCCGTTCTCAAGAGGGGATATACGCCTTTGTGGCCCTGAAGGGGCCGAACTTGGCCCTCTTTCCATCGAAGAGTAGCCTACTTTTTCGTGCCCAGTAACACGAGAGTTCCGATGAACCCTTCTTTTTGACCAACTTGATGGATTTCAACACCGACAAACCCTGCGTCCAACATTGCCGTTTTCCATTGTTCAATACTGAGCGTCGTCATGTGCACATTCAAAGCATCTGGCCAAGTTAAACTGTCTTCATTTTCGAGATAATGGTCAACGCCAGCGACAAGCATTCCGCCACTGTTTAGCCATTCATCATGGAACATTTTCAACATCGTTTGAGGGTCGTGTAAGTAGTAAAGGAATTCCATAGTATGAATCAAATCGAACGATTGTTGAGGCGTCCAATTTGGAAGCATGGCGAGATGATATTCACCTTGGCCGTCAATGGTGTGAGCCTTTTCAATCATACGTTCCGAACCATCGACTCCAACGACATGTGTACACATTGAATCTTGTGCGATTCTTCGACAGACCCATCCATTTCCACAACCAACATCGATTGCTGAATACTGTGCATCTCGAGGCAGTCCAGCCAATTCAAGCATAGCATGAACAGAACGAGCGTGCCCTTTTTCCATTCCTCCATCCTTGCCTTTTTCGGCCCATTCACTGAACACTTCAGTTGCATCTCGTCGGCTCATATTTCTAACCGGGCCGAAGCATTCCATGAAGATGTTCATTGCGAAAGGAACATGCATAACCGACCTTTGGAAGGTTTATGCTCGATGTTACTACGACCCTTGAGGACGTCCTTTATTCACCAATTGAACCGTATGATTCAGGTATGTTGAGCGTTTCGGAAATACATACCATTGCATGGGAGAAAAGTGGAAATCCAGACGGCATCCCAGTTATTGTGATTCATGGTGGGCCAGGTGGCGGTGGACAGCCTGCGTATCGGCAATACTTTGATCCTAAAACCTACAATATCATTCAATTTGACCAACGTGGATGCGGAAAATCAACTCCATATGCCGAATTAATTGAAAATAATACGCAGGCCTCGGTCAGTGATATCGAACAACTCCGCCAGTTATTTGAAATTGAAAAATGGCATGTTTTTGGTGGCTCATGGGGTTCAACACTTGCTTTGGTCTATGCACAAGAGCATCCTCAACGCGCTCTCAGTTTGATGCTTCGAGGTATTTTCATGTGTCGTAAAAGTGAATTACAATGGTTCTATCAAGATGGTGCAAGTCATATTTTCCCAGATGCGTTCGAGTCCTACAGAGAGCATATTCCAAAACAAGAACAGGGAGACCTCATCAAAGCCTATCACCTTCGCTTAACCAGTGACGATGTGAATACATCCGTCGTGCTGCTGCAAAGGAATGGACGCGATGGGAAATGGCCACAAGCCGGCTTTTCCCAGACGATTCGTATCTTGAAAAAGCAGAAGATCTTGATTTTGCAGTTGCGTTTGCGCGTATCGAATGTCACTATTTCATCAATGCTATTTTCCTTGAAGAGGCTCATATCCTCAACCATGTTGACACAATTCAGCACATACCAACGACAATTGTTCAAGGCCGTTACGATGTTGTCTGCCCAGCACGTAGTGCTTGGGAATTACACAAATCAATGCCGAACAGCATCCTTATCCTCGTGCCTGATGCTGGGCATTCTATGGGCGAAGTGAGCATTGCCAGAGAACTCGTTGCACTTACCAATTCATACCGTTGATAGAAAACGGCCATGATGGAGCCTCATTATCAACGCTTTCAAGCGTCGGCTTGATAGGGTGGAGGCGAATGGCTGTTCATGGAGGCTTGCCTCCGGGTGAGACAATGTCTGAAGAAGGAACCATCCCCCCAGCCGCCACTGAACCAACACAAACTGTTGAAGATTTAGAAGTCAAAATCGAAGTTCTCTACGAAGCATTCCAAGGCGCACAACGAGACTTAGACGCATCGCTTGCAACGATTGAAGTTCTTGAAAAAGAAATCATTGAAGGTGCAGTTGAAAAAGATTCACTACGAAGTCTTCTCGACGAGAAAGATTACCGTGTCCGAGAACTCGAACTTCGTGCTGCAAAGTCGAGTAAAACCGTCGAACGTCTCGAACCAGAACTCGAAAAGATGGAAGAAAAGTACACCCGTGAAAAGGACCGTCTCGGTAGAGTTTACGGGATTGCAGAGGAACTTGATAACGACCTCCGTCTTGCCGTTAAAGAAATGAAAACTCGCGACGATTGGTATGTCGACCACATGCGTATTTTTGAAGATCTCAACAAAGCCATCAAGGTTCGTTATGAAATGATCGAGAGCGCTATTGAAGCTGAACGCAAGTCTCAGCATATGGCTCGTGCTTTCACTGAACGTATTGACGAACTTGTCGATTCACGTGCTGCTGAAATGACCATTGAAGAGGCTGAAGAAATTTCTACCTCTGAAGGTACAGACTCAACTCCAGTGACTGAAGAAGCAACAGAAGTTGTCGAAGAAGTTAAGATGAAGAAGTTGTTGAAGAAGTAACAGAAGAAGTTGTTGAAGAGCAAGCAGCTCCTGAAACAACCGCCGCATCAACTTGGGCAGACGGTCAAGACCCTTGGGCAGAGTGAGGTGATTTTCAATGGCAGGTTTGGCCCATGGTGGTCACGCTCCAGTGATCATTCCAATTTTGATGGGCGGTAGCGCCTTAATAATCGGAACAACAGTTGATCCATTGTATGGATTGATTCCGTTTTTCGGAATTTTTTGTTTCATGCTTTCTGCCTTTTTCGCAAATTTTTGGCGAGATCCTGACCGCCCAATTCCTCGTGATGAAGGCGTCTTAGTCAGTCCTGCTGATGGACACGTGATGTTTGTTCGCCGTGAACGAGCAATTGGACGAAGGCCATCGAAGGAGGAACTTGAGTCCGGGGCATGTGAATCAGATCCTTTGACTGGTGATTGGTTCCCCGAACCTACCTCAAATCCATTGCTATTCGAAACCGAACAGCGTTTTGAAGCGGTTGCTAAAGGCCAAGAGTCCGAGAGCGATGTCTTCCGAATCGCCGTCTTCATGTCGCCACTGGACGTCCACGTGAACCGAGCTCCGTTTGCTGGAACCTTGCTTCGTATGGAGCACAGAACTGGTAAAGGTCTTCGTCGCGGACCTTTTGTTGCAGCATACAAAAAAGAAAGTCAATATAATGAAAGAGTCCGATGTGTGTTCAAAAACGATAAGGATGTCTTTGTGGAAGTGACGCAAATTTCTGGCGCACTTGCACGGACCATTGTGCCGTGGCTTGAAATTGATACTGAAGTCCGTCGAGGGCAACGTTACGGCATGATTCGTCTCGGTTCTCGAGTTGACCTTCGTGCTCCAGCATCGCTTTTTTCACCGAATGTGTGTTCTGCAGAAGAACAAAACCCCTCATATCCTAAAGGGGAGTTTGTCCAAGCAGGTTCCTCGATACTGTTCATTCCAGTGAGCAATTAAGCCGATTTTGTTGGGCGGTGGATTGAAACACCAAAGCCGAGCCACTTCCCATAGGGGAACACGATGTCGGGGCCAAAATCATTGACGTTAGTTGGAGAGGGCAACAAAGGCGCCCGTATCCACGACTTGGTCAAGGCGCCAGCAAATACCCCCTGGGCTCTTGCCCGTAAACAATCATGGGATGCGAGTGAACCTGCGACTGTTTACTACACGCCTGAAACACTCGCTGACGGCACGCCATGTAGCGCCGTAACCGTAATTCTACGTACGAAGGGGTGCCATTGGTGGTGGTCGAGTGGTTGTACCTTCTGCGGTTATTTCAACGATACACGCGATGACGTCACCAACGATGACCTTCATGCACAATGGGCTTATGCAAAGGAGAAATTCAAAGATTTCAAAGACCATGGCATGGTCAAAGTATACACGAGTGGTTCCCTACTTGAAGACCGAGAGATTCCAGTCGAGTTCCAAGAAACTGTTTTGAGAGATTGCCATGACCTTGGCAAAGAATTGATTGTAGAAAGTCGCTGTGAGCAATTGACAGAAGAAAAACTGGCTTGGGCTTCACAATTGAATCAAAGTTTTGCAGTAGCAGTCGGGCTTGAAGCCTATGATGACGAAGTCCTCCGGTTTCACGTGAACAAGGGCTTTACCACCAAATCCTGGGACCGTGCTGTTGAAAATTTGAAAAAGTTTGATATTCGAGTGAAGACCTATTTGATGTTTAAACCGCCATTCATGAGTGAAGCTGATGCTTTGAATCATGGCGTTAAATGGATCGAAGATGTTGCACAACGTAGCGACGAAATCTCCGTCAATCCAATGAATATTCAGCGAGGGACCATCATCGACCGCCTTCACAGGAATAATGAATATCGCCCTCCTTGGCTTTGGTCTTTGGTTGAACTGATTCGTCGAGTCCATCCAACTATTCATCCGAATGGTGGAAAGAATGGCGACAAGGACCAAGTTTGCCGCCTCATAATTCACCCGACAGCAGGCGGAAGAGTTCGAGGCGCGCACAATTGTGGCGCTTGTGATTCTGTTGTTGTCGCTGCCATTGAGAGATATGCGGTCTCTGGTGAACTTGAAGAGTTCAAAGGACTGTCTTGTTCGTGTGAACAATCATGGAATGAGGAGATACTTTTGGAACAAGCACTCCCAGTTCCGTTAGGAATCTCAAAACACCGCAGAGGAAATCTTCTCGACCGTCTTCGCTCACCTTGAACCAAGGTTTTCAATCGATAAAATCTTGTTTGAGCGGAGTGAATCTTTATCACCGCATTACGAGTGGGCGGAATGACCCCTATGGGGTCATGTAAGGGTGAAGACCGATGACAAATACAACAACTCTACCAGATGTGACTGTTGGAACAGGCGAACCGTCGAGCAGTCGGGTATTTCTGACTCTTTTCTCGGTTGGACTTCTCGGCATACTTGCGCTCTTCTCAAATGTATTTGGTTGGGATAACCTTCCTCTGCTCGGTGAACTTGTTCCTTTGATTGGAAATCTTGGTGGCAGCGGAATTTGGTATTATCTCATTGGAATCTTGGTTGGAATTGGAGCGATTGTCGCTTCGCTTCTCAGCGAGGTCATCGTAGACTAAGGAGGTGTGATGTATGGAAACAGTATTTATCGCAGCAGGCCTTATGGTCGCCACTCTTGCTCTTGTATCGAACTCGATGGTGAAAGGAATTGGCGGAATGTCCAGTTCGCTTCGCCAAGTTGGAATGTTTTTGTTAAACAAAGCCCCAGCCGGATTGATTGATCTCTTCAACGACAAGCCCGGGAGCGGTACCAAAACATGGCTCCGATTTGGTATGGCTTGGTTCTTCATGGCATGTCTTGGCATGTTTCTCGGCATCTGGCACCGCTACGACCCAACCGCACTGAACTCACTTTCCAGTATTGGTTGGAGTTATGACGACGGTTCTATGCTCACAGATTACACTGCAATCTTCTTCTCAACTGCATTGAATTATCTTTTGGTTGGTGCAGCATTGGTTGCAATCTCTCGAGCTTCGAGAGGCCGATTGGCAAGTGAAGCCAGTGCATCAATGGTCGCAGTTTTGCTCACGGTCTCAACCATCGTAACGCTCCTTCTCCCGGCAATCTTTTCCCTCATCGATATCGCCAATGAAGCAAGTGTTCTTGAAAACATACAACGCCTTTCGATGTATCTTGCAGGCTCACTTCTTCACATTGCTCTTCTCATCAACGTGTTCATTACGATAGGTGACCGAGAGCATGACGATCTCTCACCAACAACATGGTTCTTGGTGCTTGCTTTGGTTGCGAAAATTATGGCAATGCTCTTGATTTTCTTTGGAGGTCTTATCGAATCGACACAAACCGTCTGGATGGCAGAACGAGTCTTTACCGGCTGGGTCCCTCTGGCCTTGATTTTTGCAGTTGCTCACCACGTCATTCCATTTACTGCTGGAAAACCAGTGTGGTCAGAGTCGATGCTAAAAGTGAGCATGCTGTTCCTCTTTGTGACCATTCCTCCGTTCTTCGTTTCAGCAGCAGACGGTGGAGAATTTTTACAAAACATCGGTGCAATCCTCATGACAATCGGACTTCTTCCTTTGCTTGCTGGTTCGTTCAATATGGTTGCAACCGCTGCTTCGAGCCCCGAGAAAATTGTCAAGAACCCTGGTGCTTTTGCGGCTACAGCGGCCATGCTCATTCTTCCAATCTATGCAATCGGAGGTTTCTTCACTGGTATGGATACCTTTGTTGGAATGGATAAACTTGGTTCAATGGCACAAACTGTTGACACAGGATTCATTTCCACTGTTGGTAGTTTGATGATGCTTGCAGCCATTTTTACATCCTACCCGTTGATTGCTGGAAAGAAATTGGCTAAGGCTAAGAACGCTCAACTGGCAGTTTGGTTCACTTTGGTTGGCGGTGTTGCTTCAACCATTGCAGCACTCATGGGCGACTTCACTGCTTATGCAGTCACAAACTCGGGTATTGAGGATGCAGTTGCTTCAACAGAAGGATTCTTCTTAGTTTCAGCAGCTATGTTCTACCTGGTGACATTGGGCAGTATCATTGCTGCTTTGTCGATGATTCACACCGGGCGTCCAAACAATGCTTCGTACTCCGACATGTCTGTACAGAGCGACATTGATTCCTACACCTTGGTCGATGGTTCAACAACCATTCGTACCTTGCTTGCCCGAGGCGTTGGCGTTGATACAACGCTCCACATCGGTGCTGTCCAAGAAGACGAAGGCGGCTCTTCAATTGTTCAAGTGTCTGCTCAACTCCACAATGATGAAGTTACAGAATTCCCAATCCCTGAGGAACTTGTTATGCTAGCTCAATACCTCAAGCAAACCAAACAATCTATTTTCGAATTCTTTAGCGCCATCGATTTGGATGGCTCTGGTGATATTAATGGCTTTGAATTCCAAAAAGCATTGGTAAAGGCAAACATTGCGAACCTCCCTCCTTGGGAAATGCCCCGATTAGTTGCTGCAGTTGACCTTGATGGTGACGGCCTTCTCAATCTCCCAGAGCTCGACATTATGCTGGCTAAGATTCGAACTGAGATTCTCGAATCAGAAGAAGAGTGAACGCGCTCATATGGCGGGATCACTGTGAAAATTGGATTGGTCGGCAAACCGAATGTTGGCAAATCGACCTTTTTTAGTGCAGCTACTTTAGCAAAAGTGGATATTGCCAATTACCCCTTTTGTACCATTGAACCGAACGTGGGCGTCGCTTTTGTAGCGGCACGTATCGATTGCCCTTGCAAGGATATTCGCCAGACGGTTAGAGGCAGAAGGGCGAATTGAACCCGTCTCTGAGGACGACCCTCGTCAGGGAAGCTTATGCGAGCCAAGAACAGGCTCCTGTGTCGCCCACCGCCGTCTTGTACCTTGCTTTTTAGTTGATATCGCTGGACTTGTTCCAGGGGCGAGTGAAGGGAAAGGTAGAGGGAATGCTTTCCTCGCCGATTTAGCCAATTGTGATGCATTGATCCAAGTTATTGATGCAGCAGGAACAACAGACCTAGAAGGAAATCCACAAGGTGCAAACCAAAGTAAAGAAATTGCACAACAACGTATAGAGGAAGAGATAGAATTTCTAGGACGAGAATTAGATGCTTGGATTGCAGGACTGTTGAATGACGGTTGGACACGTGGCGTTCGTCGGGTTCAAGCAGAAGGAGAGAAAGGCTTAGTTGGTTATATTCACGAACAATTAACAGGGCTCGGAGCAACTTCACAATCAATTGCAATCTCCTTTGATGCATTCAAAAATGAGCACGATGTTCTTGGAAGTCCCTTGGGATTGGGACCAACAGACCATTACATCACTTGCAGTCCATGTTCGAACTGCACTGTTTCCAATTCATATAGCGGCAAATAAGTTCGACATTGCCCCAGTTGAAGTTCTTCAAGGCATGACGGCAAATGGTACCCTCATGCCCTGTATGGCCGATATGGAATTGGCTCTTCGCCGCGCAGAATCTGCGAATTTGATTTCGTATGTTCCCGGCGAAAAGAGTTTTCAGTTCACCAATAAAGATGCTCTTACCGAGCCACAAATCAAAGCCTTGAATCACATGCTTGAGCGTCTTTCAACACACAATGGCACAGGTGTATCGACGCTTCTCGACACCGTCTTGTTTGACGAACTCGACCACATCGTTGTCTATCCTGTTCAGGATGAATCACATTGGACAGATGGCGATGGGAAGGTTCTTCCTGATGCTTTTGTAGTTCCTTCTGGGATTCAAGCGAAATTATTGGCTTACAAAGTTCACAGTGACCTTGGTGATGGCTTTATTCGAGGCGTTGATGGTAGAACCCGTCGTGTTGTAGGAGCAGAACACGAGATGAGTGACGGCGACGTCCTCAAAATCCACGCTAAATCGTAATCAGTGGCCTTCGGGGCGATCGTAGGCAGGTGTCAGCCGAGCCATGTCGCCTGAATATTGACCACCGCGATAAATGAACCAAACCGGTGCAAGCAATGTCAAAATGATCAGTAGACCGAGGAAATACCATCCCCAAGGACTGACATCACTCAAGACCAAAATCCAGAGTGTCCACAAGAGAGGGATATACATGAATACGCTGTACCGGCGGGCCATAATTTGTAATCGAGCACTGCTGAGAGAATCATCGTACATGTTGGCCGCTTCTTCTTTGGTGACCAAACCTTTCTCTATACCGCATCGAACACAGACTTGTGCCTTTGGTCCATTTCCATGAATGAACTGCTCTCGGGAATAGGTGCTTGAACAATGTCGGCAAGTCGGCATACTACTCCCTCAACTCTCGCCACTCGCGCACGATTCTTCAATCATCCGCTTCGAGAGCGAGGAAATTCTTGAGCAATTCGAGCCCTTCTTTCGAACCAACAGACTCTGGGTGGAACTGAATACCATGTATGGGCACATTTGGATGTCGAATTCCCATGACCATTTGTGTGTCTGCTTCATGTGCAGTTTCGAGGAATGTTCCATTTTCCATTGAAGCAAGAGACAGGGAATTGTAGCGGGTGAACGTCGCGGGAGATTTCAAGGTCGAGAAAACTCCCGTTTGGTTGTGCAAACATGCTCGTGGCGCACCATGAACTGGCCCATTCGGGGATTGTACCAACTCCATCCCAGCAGCCATTCCAAGCGCTTGGTGGCCGAGACAAATCCCTAGAAGTGGAGCCGTAACTTTTCCAGAGAGGGCCGAATGAGCTAAACTCATTGTGAGTGGAGAGTCTGTGGGCTCTCCAGGCCCTGGCCCAAGTACAATGTGAGTTGGTTGGAAGCGACGTACGAATTCAACACACGTCTCATCATTCCAATCCATTTCTGTATCCCCATCTCTTGCTTTGTAAATCAGCACCTCTCGCCCCAAACCAGCGATTGCATGTGCAATATTGAGAGTAAATGAATCGAGGTTGTCAATCAACAAAACGCAACCTTCGGCTTGTGTCTTCTCGTCAATGAATCGAACCTTTCCTACGCTCGAGGCGATTGGAGCCGCCTCAACTTCCAGTTGATGTATTGCGAGTTCACCAATAGGTAACTGCGCGAGTTCTCCATCAATCCATCCGCATGCCTTCCGAAGAGCAGCCGCTTTCCATTTTGCTTCTTCAACTTCAGTTTTTGGGATCTGAGCCGATTGTAATCCCGCCGCCTGCAGCAACACTTCCATGCCATTGTCCACGTTGCTTTCGAGCAATTAACGTTCGAATCAGTATGTTCCAGGAACAGGCACCTGAAGTGATATCGACCCAGCCAATGGACCCGGTCCAAAAAGAGCGTGGGCGTTGTTCTAATTCATCGATTGCTGCACAAACTACGGTCCGTGGACAGCCGGTGATGCTACCGCCTGGGAAGACGGCCTGCAAGGCATCAAGCCCATTTGAATCTTCATCCAATACGCCTGAAACCTGAGATACAAGGTGTTGTACCTGTGCATACGCTTCAACATCGAATCGCTCAACTTGAACACTTCCAACTTTTGATACTGCTGAAAGATCATTACGCATGAGGTCGACTAACATTCGATGTTCTGAACGTTCTTTTTCATCAAGAACCATTTCATTACGCAGTTCAATCTCTTGTTCAGGGTGAGAGCCTCGAGGCCGTGTGCCTTTTATTGGAGAGGTGAATATTGATTTGCCATCGCATTTGAGTAAGGATTCTGGCGATGAGCACACTAAGGAAAAACCCAAGTCAGGTGCTTCGAGGTAGCCAGAGAATGGAGCAGGATTTGCCTCATTCAATCGTTGGAATATTCGTCGGGGGTGCTCACGGATTCTTCCACTCCACCATCGACCTACATTGACTTGATACATTTGTCCTTTTCGAATGCTACCACGTATCGCTTCAATCGCTTGTTCATGCTGGTCGTCGGTCATCGAACTTGTTTCGATCGAGGCTGAGGGCTCAGTCAATGCTTCTAAGACCGAATCGTGTTCTACATATTGAGATACTTCTTGACACCATTGATCGCCTTTGATGGCATGGCATTGAATTGAATCAGTTGACTTTTCATGAACCACCATTCGTTCAACAAGCCACAAGATCACCAGTAATTCGCCTTCATCCGGCACATGCTGAAGTTGAAGGGGGCGTGTCCATTGAACCATGTCATAGGCTAAGGCGCCAGACCAAAACGGTCGTTGAGGTAAAGATAAATCGGGCGGGGTTTCGAAGACTTGTTTTGGAGTATGTGTGTGTAATTTCTCCAATAGTTCTGGTAGACTCTTAGCAAAAATTGAGGTTAAGTGATACCAACATCCATGCTTCCATTCTTCTACTTGAGCAACGAATGGAGTCTTTTCTTTTACCAATTGTACTTCTCCTTTCAACGGACTGTGTTGTTGGGCAGGTGGGATATTTGTATGACTTGGTTGTCGTACCAAAACGCGTTTTCGAGATGGACCGCAGAGCATTGAATATTGGGACAAGTGAGATTGAGGTCCACCAGAATAGAGCAGTACATCATCAGGTCCACCAAAGTGAACGGCTTTTTCTCCGAGCAATCCAATCTCACGCAAATGGGCGTGGAAGGAAAGAAAACGTTGACTCATAGGGCCGACCTCACATCAAACCATGTTGCTTCGTCTTGGTAATGCATATCTAAAAGCGCTTGACACCGTTTTGTAAGCGTAACGCCTTCGCCAAGCATTTCGTCATCGAGTGAAAGCACTCGGCATGCTCCAATCCCACTTCCAATTGCAATGACTTCCGCAGCACGAGCCACCAAACGTTCGTTTAATCGGCCAAAATGTACAGGAATCCCAGCAGCTTCCAACCCTTCTCTCAGAATATTGAGGGTGATGCTGGTAACCCCTCCTTCCTCCTCCGCTGCAACCCATGCAGTTCCATCATCATCGAGAACAACAGGCATCGCTCTATCGCCATCGACGATGGCGTAATCATGTATGAGGAATGCGAGGTCTGCCCCACGCTTTTCAGCGCTTTCATGTGCCTCTCGATAGGGTTTCCAATCTCCGTGCTTTGTTCCATTTACCTTTGAAGACCAACGAGGAGCGGGTAGAGTGATTGCATCTATCTCTTCGTTGCGAAAAGAAATCGTACGAGCTTCGATGACCATCTTTCCCGTACGTAAGCATTCGATTCGAACCAAGCATTGAAGGTTCAAGAGAGGGCCCTTGCTGTAACTTGTTCTTTCTCACAAAAAGATCGAGACCAGTTGTTGAGTCATAATCGAGAGGCAAATGAAGGCGCAAACTGCCCGGCGTGCTCATGCCAGCCGTTGCACATGGAGTCCCCAATCGGCTAAGAGCAAAGGCACCGTCCCACAACGCAGTGGTAAAGACCGCGTCACGAGGATTGCCGGAATTGCCCACACTCATCGATACGCCTCAAAGCAAGTCATCCAAGAATGATGTATCAATGCTCGCTTGAGGAAGTTGTGGCGACGTTGGTCCAGCAAGGTCGTTCAATAATGCATTATTTTGAGCAGGTTGCATGACTGGCTGTGCAGGTTGGTATGCAGGCCGGCCGTAAAGGTCCTGATTGCCAATCGGTTGTGCTGCTGCATTGACATTACTGCCTTGATTTGAATCAACAGCCGGTACTGCCTTGCTTGCCATTGGAGGTGGAGCAGGGACGCCGACATCACCCCAGCCATCGTCTTGAATTCCCCATGTTGCTTCTTGCAATTCGAGTGTTTGGTCTCGGCTACGCTGTCCTCCACGTGAGCGAACAATAGCAACCAGCAAAAGAAGCGCAATAATCAACAGTCCAGCTGCCAATAGGTTTGGTGTGGTAAGGAGAGATGAAAACTCATTTTCATTCGTCGATTCTTCTCCGCCATCCGAATTCGAAGTATCCTTTCCAAAGACATCGAGCATCATTGCGTCCACTTCTTCTCTTTCAAAGAGGTCATCGAATGGTGTTACTGCGATATACCAAGCGGATGTATTCACCAACGGATCGTAATTATTGGGAGTGATAAGGAATGAATTCGACGCCTTCACTTCAGCAACAAAGTCAGCTTCTGAGTTTGTGGAAAAGTCAGAGTTTGAAATGTAAACGCGATAGCCACGGACACTCGAGTCGGTGGAATGCGTCCATTCTACCAAAATATTCTTTTCCGAATTCCAGGACAGCACAACATCTTCAATTTCGCTGAGGTATCCACCCAAGTCATCGACTCCATCATCAACCGATTGTGCTGAAACACTTGCCAAATTAATTTCTTGAGCATTACCGGCGGTATCTCGTACGACCACAACAGCCCAGATTTCTTGACCAGCAATTACGGGAGTATCTCCGGCAACAATTTCGATAGTGAGCGGTAGTTCAGGAAGCCGTGAAAGAACAGCAACCGGCGTTGCAGGTCCTGTACTTCCCATTCCCACGGCATCAAAAGACCAGGTTGCGGCATAGACTTCATAACTCGCCACATCACTTTCGTTACTTAATTCAAAGTCGAGAAGCAGTGCACTTCCGTCATCGTTCGGACGGTCATACAGTTCGAGTGTTTCCAGTGGTGCTGGTGCGGTAACATCTTGCAAGTTGTTAATTGGAATTACAGTGGCTTGCGGTAAGTCAGTGAGATAGACATTTCCAGCAAGGTCGTGCACAGTTACGACGACGAATAAGTTCAACATCCGGCTTGATGATTTGTGGGGTAGCATCAATGATTGAGTCGCCGCCATAGAGAGCGGTCGAAATCGATAATTCAATCGGGTTGTAATCTTCATCAATCCACTGTTTGTTAATCTTCAAACAAGCACACTTTCCTTCATCATCACCAAACGCAGCCCATGCAATTGAAAGGTCAGAGATTGGCTGGTCAGCAGCCCATACGATGTAGTGTGAGAAGTCATCAGCATCAGAGATCGACCAGATGACATCAATTGCAGTTCCGTCATCATCAGGGTGGTCAAAGGCATTGACTGTACCAACTCGGTCAGGAGTTGTACTGCCTCCAGGAATGTTGCGTAGAGGAGTAACTTGTACCAAATCAACGTCAGCAAGATTTGCATTCAACCAATCATCGTAAGCAACAACGCCAACATAGTACGCTTGTCCATCTTGCAGTGCAACACCGTCGATACTCGTAACAGTCGTTGAAGTTTCAGAGCAGTCATCAATAATTTTTGCTTGAGTATATTCACTGCTTTCAACAGAAGCAGATGGAATAGTCTCGCCATCAAAATCACCCGATGACACTCGAATAAATACAGCATAGAACGTGCAGTCTTCCGCGGGGTTCACATCCCATGAAACGGTAATTCTCCCACCATCATCCTCCGGTGTGTCTATAGCAGCTACATTCACCATCTTTGGAGGTGCAGTATTGTCGTTTAATCCACCTGTTGGTACAACAGGTCCAATGATTGTTGGATTCATCACATCCTCTTGACCAGATTCATCAACGCATGTAAGGGCAAGCCAGTAGGGTTGACCAGCATCGAGTGAGAGCACAGTTGTGTTTCCTTCCGTCTTCATGACTTCAGATTCAGGAGTCAGTCCGAGTACATCAGTCATTGAACTGGTTGAAGCATAAATCATCGTACCTACTAAATCACTCGAGGTACATCGAGCCCATTCCACTTCTAGATCGCCGTCAGCTCCGCCGTCATGAGGTCCAGCATTTGCCCATAATGGCGAGAGTGGAACCTCATTGGATGGAGAAGCAGGTCCCATAATTGGAGAAGGCGTTCCTAAATGCCCATCATCGTATTCAACCACAACGACTGCGTAGTATTGCTCACCATCAGTCAAGGGGACTCCGTTGGCAGTAGTTACTTCACTGGAAAGACGGCTGTGCAAGGAGACTGCTTTGTCAATCGTGCGTCCTGCGAGGTCATCTGCAGTGAGTATACCACCATCAACTGTCCAAACAGGCCCGTCATTGACGTAGACGAGATATCGTGCAAAGTTATCATCATGCACAAGACTCCAATTGGCCAACAATGCACCACCGCCATCATCAGGACGATCGATGATATCGGTCATGGAAATCGGTGTTTCAGTACGGACATAGTCATAGATGAGCCGGACATGAATCGATCCGTTTGAAGGAGAGCGCAATGTCATTCGCATGTATTGTGTTCCATTGACAATAATACCGTTATCCACAGCGAGTTGCATTGTCGTTTCAAAATCTGGATTATTGTTGAGTTCAATGGTTGCATTGTATTTGAGGCTCTTTGATTGAGCCCACGTTGCCGCATTGTTCACTGGAGAGGTAAATGCCAAAGGCACAGTTTGGAACATGATGCCATTGGTTCCCGCAACCCCTTGTGTCGAGTCGAGAACCACAGTGGAATTGAGGTCTGCAAGCGTAATACTCATTCCAGGGTGGGTCATGTCAGTGATGTCTTTCGATGCTAAATTGAAGCCCACATTCAACGGGTCTGCATATCGAATGGATACGCGGTCAATTTCGGTATATTGAGGATTATTTTCGTATCCATACAATCCTTCGCCATCTGTTGTGAGCCATATATAATCTGGAGAAATGGTTCCACCAGTAAGAAGTGGCATTGAAATCATCTTGAGGTTTTGATGCGAATTTGTCCGAGCTTCAACAATCGAAACACCGTTTCCACCAAACACCAGAAGATGGTCTCCATCACTGACCATTTTTTGTACAGGCCAACCAAAGACTTGGAAGGACGGGATTCCGTTTTCAAAGAACGAAGAGGTGCTGTTCCAATGCGTCATTGGGCCAATATCTGTGGCAATGTGAACGCCCCAGTAATCGCTTGCTAATGCATCGATATTATTCGAAGGCAATTGGTCGAACTCATGGCCAGTGATTGTGCCAGAACTCAATCCGATGGTCGTTACAGCAGGGCGTTCGCTACCAGCGCCATCATGCCCAACGAACAGTGTTGTTTCGCCACCCGTAGGTGTATAAGATGTAAGTGACATGGTTGAAGTCCCCATGAGTCCAGAGGCAGAGGTGTAGAGTGACGTTGCATTGGTTGTAAGGTTCATTCGAACTAAACCAGCAGTTGTGGTCATCCAGAGATAGTTTCCTTCAACAAGAACATCTTCAACAACATTGGTAGGAAGTCCGTCTGAGGTTGTGAGTGGATTCATCCAATCGGAGGCTGCATAATTCCAGCGTCCTATGCCGCCATTGGTTGCAATGTAGAGAACATCCGTTGTTGCAGCGAAACCATTGATTGCATTTGATGGCAATCCTCCAAGCAATTTACCATTTCCGAAGCCGGTTTGGAGGTCGTATAATTGAACTCCAGGTGCTGAGCCGCCGCTACCCATCAATCCGAGAATCAACGTTGTTCCATCGAGTACCATTCCATCAAGATTATTGTGTAATCCACCGTTGAGGCGGGAGACGATTCCAGTCAATGTATCGAGTTTATACAAGCCAGTAGGGGTTGAAGAGATGTACAGGTCGGTGCCGATAAGTTCAGCATCTTGCGCTTTACTGTTTGCAGCCATTATCCATCCATCTTGCCAAAGAATGGACCCGTCTGTTTGGCGTTCTCCTTGAAGCATTCCAGCTCCACTGGATTGGCCAAATCCTTGACTGGTACCGGCGGTTGTAACCCAGAGGTGAGTCGAGTTGCCAGTCATTGTGGTCACTTGCCCACTCACAAGGCCAGGGAGGGTTGCAACGGTGTTCTGGCCGAGCGCACTCAATGTTTCGACCTTACTGAATCCAGAGGAGCCACCAGCTTGTCCCATCAACCATTGATTGTTGACCCATTGGAATGAAGTGACTGAAGAGCCAGCACCGTTGATGTTAGCTTGAGCGTTTGAGTTCCCAGATGTGGCGATAATGGTGTAACCGCCACCGATGATGTTATCGCCACTCAGGCCAATTCCGTGCCCGAGAACAAGTTGGCCGTTTGCATAGTCGATCGCATCCCACCAAACGCGGTCGCTTGGAAGATTATTGGTGGTAGTAGTAATCGGCGTGAGCCATGCACCCGTTGAATATCCGTATTTCTTGATGTCAGCTTCGTCTTCGTAAAATGCGACGTACAGCGTATCGGTTGTATCGCAGGCTACGCCTGAAACTTGGCTGTTGCCGAAGTCGGCCCGTGTGAATGAGCCGACGAAGGTGTCGTTGGCCATGTCGAAGCGGGCTACACCGCCGTTGTTGGCATAGATTCCAACGTGAAGTAAGCCGCCGCATTCAGCCATCGAAAGTGGATAACCACCTGGCGTTCCACTTTGGCCCATCGTGTACTCATTCCAAGCCGTTCCGTCCCAGTGGGATACATGGCCACCTTGGAATTGGCCAAAGTTGCTAACGTCTCCGCCACCTACGACCAAATTTGTACCGTCGGTCCACAACTCATAGATTTGAGAACCAGCATTGTTCGGGAGTCCATTCCCTTCTTCCCACATTGTGAGCCATTGATCGCTCGTTTCGTTGTAACGAGCAACGCCGTCTTCGGTGGCGAACAAAACTTCACCATTGAATTCGAGAATTTCTCGGATTGGGAAGTTGAAGTCATCAGCGTCCCAAGTACCCATGGTTGTTCCATTTGATGCGATGAGTTCGAGGTTACTTTCGCCCCAAGAGACCCACATATTACCGGTTGAAGATTCGTATGCAGTGACGCGGTCAACCTGTCCAATTGGTAGAATACTTTGGTCCCATGAACCGCTTGCAATATCCCATTGAGCAATCCCTCCTGATCCATCTGTGTTCCACCACTGACTCGATGCAATACTCACCATGATTTTACCATCGACAAGATTCATGCCAAAGGTGTCACCGTTGTTTTCATCCACTTGTGCACCTGCTTCGAGGTAACTGAGCCTGCTATAGTTCACAATGTCCAGACGGTACACATCAGCCTCTCCTGTATGGTAATACATAATTCCGTTATCAACAATGAGGTCGTATGCAGGACCGGTTGTACCTGCACCGTCGCCAAAGAGGCTTGAACCCGATTCAATATCGTAGACTTCAGCCCCTGTTGTAGTGTTGAGGAGTTGGAAACCATCATCGCCTGAAATCCAAATTTGGCCGGGAGTAACGTCAGCAACCAATCCAGTCACTTCTTCGTTTCCGCCATCCAATACATTGTCTTCTGTCCACAAAGTAAGCCACGCATTATTTGGTATGTCATAGCGAGCTACACCAATGCCATCGAGGCCGATATAGGCAATATCATCAATGACTTCAACCGGTGCATTTTGGGTTTGCTCGCCCGCTTCCCATTCACCTATGACTTCGTAAGGAGATGCAGTGATGATGCCAACTCCAGAGGTAGTGCCTCCAAAGATGTAGCCATACCCATCTGCTTCAACAGAGTAGGTAGCCCAATTTGGCATACCATCAAAGACATTTAGGCAATCGGGGTTTGTAGAAGAAATTTGACCCGTTGACCATGCACAGACTCCAATATTTGTTGCAGCGTAAACAGTGCCTCCTGACACAGTGAAATCAAAGTATTGTTGAGGGCGAGTGTCCCACGAACTGCCGGTTTGGAATGATGTAGAACTTGACCCGTCCCACTCGATTGCTCCTCCACTTGTTCCAATGTAGAGATTGCTTCCATCTGCTTCTAACGCATAGATATTATCGTTTGGAAGCACTTCAGTTGATGAGCCTTGACCGTTATTTCCTGCCTCGGTTAATGGGATCAATAATTCACCTGTGGAGAGGTCTTTGCGAGCGACACCGTATCCGGGGATTCCAAAGTAAAGTATGTCTCCAGTAACGGCTACCGGGACATTATTTGCACCGTTTACACCGGTAGAAATCCATGGGGTTAGCCATGAACTGTTTGACAAGTCATAGCGAAGAACACCATCGCCATCAGTTGCCAGAAGTATCGTATTGCTAAACAATGCAAGGTCCACAGCAGCAGCATCGTATTGAGGCGCAACCGTCGAATTCACTCCCGTCAAGTCAACTAAGACCATTTGGCCCTGGCCAGTAATCCCAACAGCAGTTGACCCGTCGGAATCAACTCGAATAATCTCATCATCAGTCAATTCCGTGTTCGAAGTGTCCCATGTTTGCAGAAGACGTGCCGTTGTTGTGCATTTGATGCATTCCACTTTCTGAAGCGATGAATACATGTGAGCCATCGTTCATCAAATGATTGACCGTCGTACCAAGATAGACAGGTTGGAGCCAGCGAGATGCTTGGGTATCGAAACGATTCATCCAATCATCTGCGGCAATAAAGACAACACCATTCAATTCAGTAGCGTCTTGCATACTGGATGAAGTTGGACCACTTCCAATCAGCACAGTTCCAGTTTGAAGTGGTGTTGAGCCTGGCGTCAATTCAGCAAACGAACCAAATCCGTTACCAAGCAACAGAATCTCGCTTGATGGGGCACGTGAGCCAATCGTAGGCCATACAACGAGGTCTTGACCATCTCCAGTTAATCCAAACGTAGAAATCGCTTGTGTGCTTGAAAAGACACCGACGGTCGTGTCGTATTCATGTAGAGTATCACCACTTAGGATGAACAAATCAGAGCCAGAGCGAGCCATTCCATTGATGGTATTACTCGTTAACCAATTGCCATCGTTCCAAGTCGAGAGCCAAAATCCTGAACTCCAATCGTACCGTGCCAATCCATTGGTTGGTGAAGCAAGAAGCAACTGATTTCCAGATACGATCATTTCAGTAATCTCATCGGAGTGGAGGCTGTTGGCAGTCGACCAAGTCGATAAGGCGCTGCCAGAATTGAGGTCCCACCGTACAACGCCCTCGTCATCAAAAGAAATGTAGAGAATATTGTTGATTTCAAGCATGTCCAATGCTACGCCTTGTGTTGTTTTGGTCATTGGGAACGACCAACTCACGCCGTCCCATTGAGCTATACCGTCTTGGTTGGCTGCGTAGACATATCCATTGGATGCAATCATGAATGTGTCATAGGGTGCCTGCGACGGCCAAGAGAGAGGCGTTTGTTCACTCGTGTCATCAAGAGAAAAGGCATAAAATCCATTTTCAGTAAGAACATGAAGTAGATCATTGGTCATGTCTATTTCTAAATCGTGAAGAGGAGACTCAAATTCAATCACATCGATAACAAGAGGGTCGTTTGAATAATCCAATGCTAAAAGAGCGTCTTCGATTGCAAGATACATGCGTCCATCATCAGGATGAATCGCTGATGCGGCAATCACGAGTTCCAATGGAGCGAGTGCCACCATAGGGTCGACTGGTGAGAGTGCCTCAATGACCAGTTCTGTAATTTCGGCATCGGAAGGAAGCGTCCAGGTCGCACCCGAATCGCTGTTCGGACTTAGACGCCCAGAGTAAGGATTGGGGCCGGTGAAACTGTCTTGAGAGCCAAGCATCCCGAGACCTCGCCAGTCAAGCAGATTGACACCAATGTCACTTGCGACAAGCATGGGTTCTTCAATCATCAAACCATCACTCCCGTCGACTCGGACTTGGAAGGAAACGTTGGACAGGTCTGCACCTGGGGCGAACTCTAAGGTCCATGACGCACTTGCTTGCCCACCCGTATCCGGATTCGCTCCAACTGCGTCGAGTTGAACCCACCCAGTATCGTTGCTGCCTTCTTGAGGCCAAACAGTAGAAATGGAGGTTTCATGAGCAGAAACGCCAGAGATCGTGAGCAAAGGTGCAGCCGATGAGAGCAGCATTAACACGACCAAGAGAAGTGCTCTTTGAGCGTCGCGGGGTAGGGCCGCAGTGTTCGCCTTCATGTTCATCAATCCCAATCGGAGTTTTAGGGTATTTGAACGCGCCCCTCGGTCGTGTGGAAAAATATCATTAAATCTGCCTTTTCTTGTCCTTTATCCTCATTCTTCTGAACCCATTTTACCCTCTCAACTCATTATGGAATGTGTTCTCCGAAAATCGAATACAAGTTGGCAGGTAGACTTCCCAGCCACCGTTTTCACGCAACACTCAAACCTAAGACCTGCTTCGTTTGATAAGGTCCAACTATGAATCTCGATAAAAAGGAGCGCCTACTTCGGAAAGAGGCGCTGGAATACCACGAAGCAGAACCGCGTGGTAAAATCAAGGTTGTACCAACCAAACCACACTCAACAGCCCACGAACTCAGCCTTGCATATTCACCAGGTGTTGCCTATCCTTGTCTCGATATTGCAGAACGCCCTGAAGACGCCTACCGCTATACTTCGAAAGGAAACTTAGTTGCAGTCATCTCAAACGGGACTGCTGTACTTGGACTGGGTAACTATCGGAGCACTTGCGAGCAAACCGGTGATGGAAGGGAAAGGCCTCTTGTTGAAGACGTTTGCAGATATCGATGTTTTTGATATTGAAGTCGATACCGAAGACCCTGAATCCTTTATTGAGACAGTCGTTAATATTTCCAAAACCTTTGGAGGAATTAACCTTGAAGATATCAAAGCACCAGAATGTTTTGAAATTGAACGTCGTATTGCGGAAGCAACAGACATACCCGTCATGCACGATGATCAACATGGCACGGCGATTATCTCAGCCGCAGCTTTACTGAATGCTGTTGAATTACAAGAAAAAAGTCTTGATTCTATCAAAGTCGTGGTGATTGGAGCAGGTGCGAGTGCCATAGCATGTGCAAACCACTACGTCGCTATTGGCGTGACCCGTCAAAACATCTCAATGGTCGATAGTAAAGGTATTGTCACCAAAGCCCGTCTTGAAGCTGGTGAATTGAATGAATACAAAGCACCGTTTGCACACGACCGAGAAGCAGGAGACTTAGCCGATGCTCTACAGGGTGCTGATGTCATGCTTGGCCTCTCACGAGGCGGACTTGTGACCAAAGAAATGATCGCTACCATGGCCGACAAACCAATCATCTTCGCGCTTGCGAATCCAACGCCGGAAATCACTCCTGAGAAGATTTTGGAAGTTCGCAGTGACGCTATTATCGCAACAGGCCGTTCAGATTACTCGAACCAAGTCAACAATGTACTTGGATTCCCTTACATTTTCCGCGGTGCGCTGGATGTTCGTGCTCGCGATATTACCCAAGGTATGAAAATGGCAGCGACTTATGCACTTGCAGAACTTGCGAAAGAACCGGTTCCAGATTATATCTCAGCAGCTTATGACGGCGCTACAATGCAATATGGCCCCGACTACATTATCCCAAAACCCTTCGATCGAAGAGTTCTGATTTGGGAAGCATCAGCAGTCGCCCAAGCCGCAGTCGAAGAAGGTGTAGCCGCCGTTAAGCCCGAGGACTTTTCAATTGTAGACTACCGTGAAGAGTTGGAAGCCCGCCTCGGACTTTCCTACTCCATCATGCGGCATGTCATCAATCAAGTTCGAGGAAAAGGAAAGCGAATTGTATTCCCCGAGGGCGATAATGAGAAGGTTTTACGGGCTGCGGCACAATTGGTTGACCAGAAGATTTGCTACCCGATTCTCTTGGGACCTGTCAAGCGTATTGAAACCATGATCGAAGAACTCGGATTACACTTTGAGTACGAAGCCTTTGACCCTCGTAAAGATAAGCGGCGCAAGGGTATTTTTGCTGAAAGTATGATGCAAACACGAGGCCGGAAAGGTATGACGTATGCCGATGCGCACCGCTTGCTCAAATCCCGTCCATATTTCGCCAGCCAAATGGTCATCAATGGAGATGCAGATGGTTTTGTCGGTGGAGTCAGCCGAAATTATGACGATGTCCTTCGTCCAACACTTGAGCTCATTGGTGCTGATGAAAAAGCACATTGTGTCGTCGGTTGCTACATGATGAATGTCAAAGGCCGTACCATCTTCTTGGCCGATGCAACAGTGAATGTTTATCCTGACAGTCGGACACTCGCTGAGATCGCCGTTCAAACTGCGAAAGTTGCCCGACGTTTTGGTGTTGCTCCGAAAGTTGCAATGCTGTCTTTTTCCAATTTTGGTTCAAGCCGAGCTCAACGCTCCGAGCGAATTGAAGACGCTATTGAATTTGCACGCGAACTGGACCCTTCATTGGCGATAGATGGACCTATGCAAGCAGATACTGCGCTCAATGGTGCTGTCCAAAGCGAGTACCCATTTATGGATTTCAAAGGGCCAGCGAATGTCCTGGTGTTGCCGAATCTCGCCGCTGCTAATATTGCATACAAACTGCTTGAAGAACTTGGAGATGCAGAGATGACTGGTCCAATTTTGGAAGGTATGGATCAAACCTGTTCAATTGGTTGCACGACAGGATGGAGTCCGACACATCGTCAATATGGCAGCAATTTGTGCAGCAGATGCAATCCGTCAAGATTCCTATTGGGAAACACTAGTCACGCCGAACGTTGACGGTTGAGTTCTTCACTTCATCGAAGGAAACGGTAGGCCTACGGGGTCGCCAAAAAGCCCCGGTCACAAAACCTGCACATAAGCCACCAAACAACAAGTTCGCCCAGCCACTGGTCGCATATCCGCCCATGCCTCTTGCGATAGGAATCGCAAAAGATGGAATGACGCCAAGCAGAAAAGTCCAGAATAATTCCCCGCGAATGTTAGCAGAAAAATCAGCATTAAGAGGGACTCGAATTTCTTCATCTTCACGAACTGGTGTGACGACGAGGCGTGCGACCATCTCCCTTAATTCACGGTCCATTGGAGCACTTGAAAGCGCAGTGACCCTTTTTGATTGGGGTGAGTTTCGATAGCAGTTCGGTGTTTTGCCATTGGCCCAATTCCCGTAAAGGGTCGAGGGCGCCCATCCATCATTGCACCTCGATAATTATCCGAAACACCATCGGCCAATATTTCGATCTTCTTTGCTTCTAATTCTAATTCAACTTGGTCATGAGCATGCCGCCACTCGCCTTCACTTGGACAGCGCATCTCCCATGATGTAGCAGAATCAAGTCCGTGCTCTTCAGGTTTGAAACCCTTTGATAGTACAGTACAAATCTCTTCGAGACGATCTCCGCTCAATATGATTTCATCGTCATTAAGTTCGAGCAGTGTTTGTAATTGGCTCTGTGATAAAACAGATTTCATCACATAAAATTCAGGACATTGAACTTCGTGGCGAGGTCGCTGGCTACCATACATCCATCCTCCTTTTTCAGTTCCAAGAAAAACGCTACCTGCTTGAACAGGGAGTGAATTCAATACCTCGATATTGAATTGACAACTTCTCACCTCATTGTATACTTGCTTCCATGCGACGGTACCATGCCATGCCGTTGGCGTGATCTTCAAGCAATGAGAATTGAGGGAATGGGAGAGATAGAACGCATGTAGCCAAATACCGAGAAATCTACGAGATCAGGAGTCTCTCCACCAAAGTATGGTTGAGCGTTGTGGGCTTCAGTGAATTCAGTCAAGAGGTCATGCCAGAGCTGCTTTGGTTTGCGCCCATCGTTTTTGACTCTTTTACGAGCTATTATGCCCCACATGATTGGGAAACCAGCCCATGCATACAATCGCCTCGAGAAGAAGCCAAATTTCTCAATCTTGGAAATCTTTAGAGTTGTTTTCAATGCCGAACCGATAGTGCCATAGAGAATTGGAATCGTTGCTTTGGACATTTTTGTATCTGACCATTCGAGCCATTCCAGTTGACGTTCAGCATCGCCAATGGCGGCTAACTTCCCGTTGTTGTATGCCGAATCAATGTGTTTTAGAAGCGGAGTTGAATCAACATGATGTTCACCCTTTTCATCCGTGAATACAGGTACTTTACCCCAATCTTCAACAAAGTTGACTTCTTTCTTAATTTTCATCCCATTGACACTTACATAGTTAACGTCGAGTTTGAGATACTCAATCAATCCCCGTACCTTCCAGCAAAAAGGACAGGTGTAGAGTACATGCAGCGTAGGCGTTTGACCCATGGTGTTAGGGGGTTGCCGCCCCTTTTTCAATCCTCGTCATCAGTCTCTGGCTTCCATCCCGGCTTCCAAAATTCAAGATTGTCAAGCCAAATCACCCATTCAGTGTCCTCACATGTAAGCAAACGAAAAGCACGAGCATCCAATCCACTTCGATTAATATCGCTCAAAATACCATCTCGGGCTGCATCGCTCCATTCGACCTGCATCCTTCGAATTTCTCTCCGAGCTTCGGCAGGGTTATCGAAATTCAATTCGCATACATCTCTTAATTCGGAGATTAAAATTCGGTTATCCTTCAGTACAAGGGATCGTTGATGGGCCTTCGGTTGGTTTTCGCTTTACGTCCAAACGGCCACCAACCCATGGTCTTCAAACACTGGCCCTTCCCTAAGACATTTTGTACGCATGTGTATGAGGGCTTCATGAAGAAGGGCGGATCTTGGCAAAACCATGGCCAGAGTGACGGTTCACCTTCATGGGGTTCCAAAGGAGAAAGCAAACCGTGAACTCATCGAGATGTATTCGAAGCGTGATTGCATCACGCGGGGTTCGTATTGAATATCACTCGGATCAAATGAGCGCAGAAGCGTATGCCAACTATGTCTGTCTCCAGAGTACCGCAAAAGGGAACTGTCATTTATTTGGATGAAGGCGGTGAAACGCTGGACTCGGTCTCGAGTTCTCAAGCCGTGTGCAAGCATGGAACTATCGCAGGGGACGAAACCCATCTTGGCGATTGGGCCGGCACAAGGGTGGCCTGCCGGAAGCATGCCGACCACATGCCCAACGCCTGTCTCTTTCGAAAATGACCTACCCGCACGAGCTTAGCGAGCGTCCTTTTGGTCGAGCAATTGTATCGTGCAACAGAGATTCTGCGTGGAAGCTGCTTATCACAAGGCCTGAGCAAAGGGTCAAAAAGTGCCGTTTTGTCGAGCGATACAGAGGGCGGCCATGTTAGCATTTGAAACGAGGCACTTTGGAGTGGATTTTGATTGGTTTCGAAGCAATCATCGGCCTTCTGTTGTGCATTGGTTCGAAAAGCCAACCCTTCCCCCGCCCCTCCCGAAGATTCGGGCAGTTCGTCTTGGTTCTCACTTCGTTGATCGCCGTGGGGCAAATGGCGCCCGCTCCCTGTCACCGTGACGGGGCATCTTGTCATACTCACCGGCCTTGGTTCGTTCGGCCTGCTTGCCGGAATCCACCATCTAATCCGCACTCGCAGAGAAGTGCTCATTGCTCCATTCTCAGGCTTTTTCTTCTGCGTGGGTGTCGGCGGATTGATGATTCAAACGTGGAGTAGTCTGAATCAATTTGAACAGTGGGCAGGCTTTTTCTCTCTGGTCATGCTCGGAGGCGGACAGACATGGTTGGTGTTTCGTGGCCTTTTGATTGGTCGCTTACCTCTCGCCTGGAGTCAAGCCGGAATGGTCGCTCTACAACGTGGACAAATTAGTGGCGATAAAGGAGCAATTGCCTGTTTTGAAAAGGGATGGGATGCTGAGGAGGAACACTTGAATCCAATGGCTTATCTTGCACTTCATAGGATTCATTTGTTCATTGAAGACCGAGAAACGGCAGAAGAGTGGTTTGAATCACTTCTTGCAGTGGGTGGAGAAGAAGCAGTTGCAGTTGAATGGATTCAAGCGATTCATGAGGCACTGAAGAAAATCGATTCTTCGGATGCACTCCGTCTTCCACCTCTAACTCTTTCGGAGCAAGAATGACTCTTTTCCAGAACGATTTACTCCT
Source organism: uncultured Candidatus Poseidoniales archaeon (assembly GCA_905182715.1). GTDB lineage: Archaea > Thermoplasmatota > Poseidoniia > Poseidoniales > Poseidoniaceae > MGIIa-L1. The sequence goes on along the minus strand of CAJJCP010000002.1, from coordinate 821 downwards.
AATTCGGAAGATTCCGACCTATTACCTTTCTATTTAGATACATAGGGGCAAAGGACTTAAGTGCTATAAAGACAATATATTATCATGGGAAAAACATTGAAACAGCAAGGAGAATGGACACGAGGCGCCTTTTTTTGGCTAGCTGTGGTTGTTTGGTTCTCTTCGAGTCTTCTTTCACAGGCAGCCTATCTGGCGTTTTACGGCGTGCCGTACGATGCAATCGCTCTTCTCAAGGAATTAGGACCACTGTATTATGCAGTATTAATTGTTGAAATAATGATGTGGCTGGGAATTGGTTCTGCTTTGTTTCTACGTTTTGCAAAAAAAATTGCCCCGATGCTTCAAACCCCTTCGCCTTCTGCGTGAGACAAGTCGCCGATTTTTCTCAAACCGCTCAAAAACACCTAAAATCATCGTTCTCTTCCGATGACTTGATGGTCCTTCAAGTAAAGGAACGCATGTGAAAGAGCACTCAGATCTCCCCTTCTTTTCAGGACGTCCAATGGATGTAGGTTCATTGGCGGATGAAGATGTCGCATTGCGAACTCTGCCGAGAGGTGCAAGAATTGTGTCTCTTGAAGACGCTAGAGAGAACTTGCCGAAAGTAACCCGATGGTTGGCAGAACTTCAAGCGATGAGCGACGAGGCTCACGACCTTACCGAAGAACTGGAAGTCTTACTTGAATCTCTCGAAGCGGAAAGCGAACATGTTGTTGAAGTCGCTGAACAATTGGCGCAACTTGTTACCCATTGGCAAAGCGTGACATCAAGAGTTGAAGCGACTGGGACGCGAATCGCTTGCCTAGAGCCTGGCCGATTAG
>CAJJCP010000001.1 GCA_905182715.1 uncultured Candidatus Poseidoniales archaeon | reverse complement strand
TGGTCAATATCGTCAACGTCGCACCAAGCATTACTGGCTTAGGGTCAACTGTTCCTATTTTTGAAGATGATAACCTCACATTAAATGTTCAAGTTTCAGATACTGCTTCCGACCTTGAAAGTCTTGAAGTGTGCTGGGATACCGATGTATTGGTCGACAGCGACAGCGATGGTAACTTTGTCAATGATTGTGAATCTCAAGGTATGGAATTGACCACTGCATGGTCAACACGAGGAATTCGCCAAATTACTGCGACTGTCACAGATGATGATGGGGCACAAGCGATGACCTCAGTGAACATCAGCGTACAAAACCTACCACCTTCAGCAGCAATCACAAATTCAAGTAACGTATTTGAATTGACAGAAGGCGATAACATCACCCTTTCAGGATTGAGTTCACGAGAAACTGAGGGTGACAAACTCACGTTACAATACGATTGGGACAGTGACCTCATCGACAGTAACCTCGATGGTGATTTCACGGGTGAAGTTGATTTTAGTGGGCCCGAATACACGCTCACCAATCTCGCACCGGGACAATGGACATTCACACTCACAGTCACCGATGATGACAGTGAAACTTCGAGTACGAGTATTACGCTTACCGTTACGGAAAAACCTGCTGAAGGATTTGTAGATTCCATCAGTGCTGCAATTGGATCTGTTCCTACCGCAATCATCGGAAGCCTTGCGTTTATTGTCGTAGTCCTTGCAGGATTCTTGCTACTCACTCGGGGAAGAAAAGAGGAAGAGGATAAATACTCCTCGTTCGCAAATGTTCCATCAATCGAACCACCAATGGCTAGCCCACAATATGCAATGGACGCCCCTGCTGCACAAACTCAAACCGACATATATGCTCAACAACAACCAGACATGTATGCTCAACCTGCCCCTGCTGCTCAAACTCAAACCGACATATATGCTCAACAACAACCAGACATGTATGCTCAACCTGCCCCTGCTGCTGACCCTTATGCACAACCAGACATGTATGCCCAACCTGCACCAGCTGCCGACCCTTATGCACAACCAGACATGTATGCTCAACCTGCACCAGTTGCTTCAGCAACTGATGCCTTGGCTGCAATGAGTGCATTTGCAGAACCTACCGTTCAACAACCCGTTCAGCCAGCACCTGTTCAAACAGGCCCTGCACTTCCAAGTTCAGGTCTGCCCGACGGATGGACAATGGAACAATGGCAACACTACGGAGAACAGTATCTGGCTGCTCAAATGGGCCAGAGCACTCCCGCACAGCCGGCAACTAACAATACCCCAAGCGTCTCTGCAAGTTCAGATATGTCAGGACTTCTTGATGATCTCGATTTGTGAACGGTGAAAAGATGGCAAGTTTGTGGCAATTTTTTGGTTTACCAGACCCTGATGGTCAACTTGACGAAAGAAAGCGCCCAAAGAAAGTCGAACAGACTGCCTTTGGTGCTGCTGATTCAAAACCAGCCCACCAACAGACGCTCAATTCAATTGAGTCCGAACAGCCGATAGTGAAGACTTCAGTAGAGCAACCGATTCAACTTGAGAAAAAAAGATTGTTGCGAAGCGAGGTGAAACCGTCACCTTCTAACTGGTCTGGCCCACTCACTGCAGAAGGAGAAGCATTCCATGATCTCGGTGCTCATACTCGGGTCAAGAATTCCTTTCCCAGAAGAGCCTTGAGATATATCTCACCGGATGAAATGAATCGTATTCCTACTCGAGAGATGGCAAAGCGCATACTTCAAGGCGATTCCGTCATCGTTGATTTACGTCCGATGGTTCACATGGACACACATCAAAATGTCTGCCGTAGAGATCTTCAGCGTATGAGTAACGAGACTGGCACCGGAGTATTTGCATTGGATGCAGAAGATAAACTCCTCTTGCTTCCTGGGACAGATGTGGTCGTCGATATCGAACGACATGAATTGGGATTACTCTCTTTGATGTCAGAGTGAGAACGTTCGGAGAATCTCCATAGCCTCTCCAGCGATTCCAAGTACGGTCGATTCATGACCATCAATGAGGCGAGCGAACTCACCCATTGGACCTGCTAAATCATAACCACCCGCTTTTCCCTTCCACGATTCACTTAACACCAGTTCAACCAATTGTTCATCGGTGAGTGAATCGAATTCCACAATGGCATGTTCAACAAAAAACTTCCATTCACCGTTGAGAAGGATTCCTGTGGCAGACCAGACTTGATGCCGCCTACCTGAGAGACGATGAAGCATCATAGCTGCTTCAACCGTGTCATTCGGTTTTCCAAGTGTGGAATCCATATCATCTGGATCGGCGAGTAAAGTATCGCAGACGATGACCATGTCAAAACCGTGTCCATCAGAGACTGCCTTGGACTTCTTCTGGCAAATTGATAGGACTTGAGCGTCAACACTACCTGGCAAAGGAGTCTCATCCACATCAGTAAAACCTTCACACTTGAGGTCTGAAAAAAGTGGTTGGAGCATTGCTGCTCTACGAGGTGATTGTGATGCCAGCCAAACTTTCATTGTCGCCCTCATGTGTGCCCAACAGAACAAATCACTTGGCGTTTTTGCTTTGAAGCGTTCATAACGCCAAGGAAAAGAAGGGTGAGGTTGAAGAATCAAATGGAACACCCACTACATGGTGCCGGCATGAGCGATGTAACAAGAATCCCAACCCATATTGAAGGATTAGATGAAAACATGCAAGGTGGAATACCTGAAGGACACATTTGTATCGTTGCAGGTGCCTCAGGTGCAATGAAGTCCAGTCTAACCTTTTCAATGCTTTACAACGCAGTACTCTATGGTGAAACAAGCGGAATTTATGTCACCCTCGAACAAGGAAAAGATTCACTTCGTTCTCACATGTCGAACATGGGGATGAACATCGATGATAAGCGAGTCAGTAATCGTATTGCTATTATCGACCTCTCGGATTTGCGTGTCCAGCTGGATGAACAAGGCATGAGTAGCCGCGTCGACTGGATGGGACAATTGATCAAGCAACTCACTTCATACCGAGATTCAATCGGTTTTGAATTACTGGTATTCGATTCACTCGGTGCTTTCTTTACGCTCACCAAAATGGAGAATCCACGAGATGAGATTTTCCGACTCTTTGAAGCGGTTCGTCGACTCGGCTTGACTTCTTTCTTCATCTGTGAAATGACTGGCGAAGATAACAAACAATTCGGAGAATACGGCGTTGAAGACTATCTTGCAGATGGCGTAATTCACTTGGTCATGGAACGGTCTGGAGATGACGTTGCCCGTAAGATGGGTGTTGTTAAGATGCGACATACCAACCATCGACTTGGCTACAAACCGTTCAATTGGAAAGAAGAAGAACAACGGTTCTCAATCTTGTGAACTTCACTCGACTGTTACTGATTTCGCAAGATTGCGTGGTCGGTCAACATTGCAACCAAGTGCTAATGCTGTATGATAGGCAATAAGTTGCATTGGAATGACAGTCAACAGCGGTGAAAGTAAAGGATGAACTGGTGGAATCGGAATGCTGATATCCGCTTCATTGGCAATATCGTCACCCTTTTCATGAATCAAAATAACACGCGCACCACGTGCTTTGCATTCATGAATAGCGGAAATGGTCTTTACTTTGACATGGTCGTTTGGAGCAATAAAGATGACTGGGCTGCCTTCTTCTAACAGAGCAATTGGTCCATGCTTCATCTCTCCAGCCGGATAGGCCAAACAAGGTATGTATGCAATTTCCATCAACTTAAGAGCCCCTTCTTTTGCGACGGGTGCAGAAATGCCACGTCCAAGGAAAAGAACGCATTTTGCATCTTTAATCATTTCAACAGCTTCCAGAATTGGACCTTGGTCTTCAAGATACTCTTCAATAAGATGAGGTATTTCTTGTAAACCATTAATCAGTTGTTTCCCCTGTTCCTTACTTGTTGCACGAGAACGTCCAACCTGAAGAGCAAACATCGATAACGCTGCAACCATGTTCGAAAATGCCTTGGTCGATGCAACAGCCTGTTCAGGACCTGAATGAATATACACGCCTTTACCACACTCACGGGCAATAGAAGATCCAACGACATTGACGACACCGTAGACACTTCCACCTTTGAGATGTATTTCTTTTACAGCAGAGAGAGTATCTGCAGTTTCACCGGATTGAGTCACTGCAAAATGTAATGCATTCGGGTTGATGACAGGGTCATTATGTCGGAACTCACTTGAGATGTGAGCAACCGCTGGTATCCGAGCTAACTTTTCAATCATTATTTGACCAATTTCAGCAGCATTGTAAGCCGTACCGCACCCCAAAAGTCGAACATGGGGGACTTTAGCTAAATCGCGAGGTTCTAATTTCAAACCTCCAAGGCGACCATTTCCTCCAACCCGGTCGAGGCGACCGCTGATACAATGGCGTAAAGCATCAGGTTGTTCATAAATTTCTTTCAACATGTAATGAGGGTAATCTCCTAATTCGGAGACACCCCAGTCCTCTTCAAGAACTGTAATGTTTGGATTGAAATTTTTACCTTTCAGTGTTGAAAGTTTCATCGAGGTATTCGTAAGGGTCGCTATTTCACCATCTTCAAGGAAAACAACTCGATGCGTATAGGGTGCCAGGGCATGTGGGTCACTGGAGACAAACATTTCGTCATCACCTTGTCCAATGATGAGTGGTGAGCCATTTCGAGCGCAGACAATGACATCATGGTCCAAGAATAAAACACACAGCCCCCATGTCCCTCGAGCGAGGTGGAGGGTTCTACGCACAGCCATTTCAGGATCATTGTCGACACTGAGTTCCCGTTCAATGACATGTGCAAGTGCTTCAGAGTCAGTATCACTCTGTAATTCAACACCCTGGACAGTCAGTGATGTACGGAGTTGACGGGTGTTTTCGATAATTCCGTTATGGACAATTACGACCTTTCCACTGGGATTGGAAGTGCATTTGAATCATTCACAATAAATAGCGTTGCCCAGCGAGTGTGTGCGATACCTATGTTTCCGGGGATAAGTGCTGGCAATATTTTTTCCAAATCACCGACTTTGCCGACTTTCTTATGGACCTGTATTGTACCGTCTTTCACTGCAATACCTGTGGAGTCATATCCGCGATATTCAAGTCGTCGCAAGCCATCAAGCAACACATCCGATGCCTGTCGAGGGCCTAAGTAAGCAAATATCCCACACATCGTATAACCTCAACAATCAACTTTGACAGAACAAATCGGGCACGAGACCCTCGTAAGTGTCATGTCCTTTACAGTGAATTTTGCAGCACATTCATGGCAGGTCACATCGCGTTGCGGTGGAGCAATCATTGGCAATGGAGGCAGACCAAGAAGCGGAGGCAAACTACCTTCGGGGAGAGGAGGCAGCGGTTTAGGAACTATTTCAGCTACCAATGGAGCCGGTCCGGGCGATGCGAGAGGAAGTGCTGGGAGTGGAGGAAGTGATGTGTTCATCGATTCAACCATCTCGGTAATCTCTCGCTGTTGCTTTCGTTGCATACGGCGGTTAAGTCGTGAGTTACCTTCACCTGATTCATTTTTCGCTTCAAGTGAGGCCGATAAACTCAATTCCTCATCTTCAAGAACAATCGAGGCCGGATGGTCATCCATCTCTACGATCAAATCTTCTGTTTCGGTGTCAATGGCAAGCAATGGACCATCATCAAGTACAGGAACAACGAGTAATTCAAGCGCATCACTGTCCTCATTTTGGCCTGATTCAGAAGAGAGTAAATCTTCCTCACGCCGACGAGAGGTGCGAACAGAGATTACAATCATCAAAAGGAAGATAACGAACAGCGCTGATGTTGCACCGAGAATCATGATTTTTGTTTCATAATCACCTGGCAAAGGAGCGAGAAGTGTGTCTAGGAATGATGTGGAATCATCATTTGAGTTGGATGAATCGCCGATATAAACGAGAGTTCGCATTTTGAGAGACCCACTTGCTGACGAAACCAGAAGAATACCATCAGCGTCCATACTTGCATACCCCTTCAAAAATCCTTCAGTGAGAATGTTTGACAGCGCAAGTGTTTGACCTTTCGAAGAATCCGAGAGGAGGCCATAGCGGGTAACTGGGCCATAGACGTTGATTTCATCATAGAAGATTTGTACACCGTCTGATGAAGGACTTAATTCAAGATGTGTTGCTCCAGGCGCGGTGATTCTTTCCGCTTCATCCGACCATGAATTATCGGTAACAATATGTGCAATCATAGCCTCCTTGCCTCTTCCTTCAATCCAGGAAGCAACAAGAACGTCTTCGCTCCCGTTAGTAAGTACCACGAGTTGGGCCGTCTTCGCATGGTCTCCAACAGATGATTGGAATCCCCAAGCAGCGTAAGTCGGATCGCCGTGAGTATACATTAGCCCAATTCGGTCAATACCTGTGACATCGTTTCGAGTCTCTTGGTAGAGTATGTGCAAATTTTCCTCACCGTATCCAATAGCGAGGGAATCGCCCTGGGATGGGCGGATTTGAACATCGGATAGCACAATATTCGGTGAACTCCAGGATGATTGACTGTCTGGGTTTGAAGCAATTAAAGTAAAGATGGAAGTGATATCTTGCCATGAGCCCCCTGTTGAAATATCCCGATGATAGCCCGCTAGAACCATTTGTTCATCGTGTTCGGATAAAGCGAGCCCCCAGTAGGATCCTTCGGATAATTTGATAGCAGGCATTTGATGATGGACTGGCGTTTTCTCTGCTAAACGGGTGAGTGAAGTCATGGCGATATCAGTGAGCGTATAGCCATCGGGGCTGATCGTCTTGCGATTCCATGCTGCTTGGACCAATCCATCTTCGCGTAGGTAAGTGGTTAATTCACCACCCCATTTTTCCTCAAGCATAACATCAACCTGCATGACCATTTTCTCAGTTACCGTTCGAACATGCAGTTCGCCATCACGAGTAGTGAAGAGAAGGCCACCTTCCTCCATGCCAACGAAATCAACAGAAACTTCGCTTTGACTTAGAGAGACACTCACTTGCGAACCAAGGCTCACATCATCGATGACAACCGTGAAACGATGGTCACTGAATTCGGATTCAACGCCATTGCCTTCAAGGAGAGCCCGATACTTAACAGGACCAATTTCAAGACCAATTTCACTAAATGCACCCGAGCTGTGACCTGAACTGCTATCAGAGCCTGGAACAAACAAAATATCTGATGTCCCAATTTCCAACCAGCCTACTTCAGTCCAACGTTCGAGCCGCATTGTGAGTTGCGTGGCTTCAGTCTGGCCCAAGTTATCAATTCGAACATCGATATTGAAAGGAGTCTCAGGTAGCGGTACTTTCGGATTTGTCATAACTGCACCAGGTAAAAAGCGAAGCATGGCATCAACTGGGCGTTCTTCGACTTCAAACGAGAAAGTGTACACGTTATTCGTTGGATTTGGATCTCCAAGTTGGTTGTTCGGGTCAATCGAAATCGTGACATCATGCGTACCTGCGAGAGTAGCCCACCAGTAGAGAGTGACTTGCTGACTTTCACCTTCATTGAGGGAGACTCGGTTTTCACGCGGATAGGTTTCTGATTGGCTACCAGCGGCCTCAAGTTGCACAAAGACATCGTTTGCATCTAAGTCTCCTGCATTGGTAATCGTGAAATCCACTTCTAAAACAGTGCCTGCAACCGCAGAGTAAACTGGCAGGCCTTGGTCCATAATTTCCACTGACCCTTGGAAGAGGAAGTCCGGTGCAGCCGGTTGATTATCAACGGCATATGTTCGACGAACATCATCGGTCATGACGCCACTTTCGTTCACCATTCTAAACGAAATTCGGTGTGAACCATCATCAACAGAATTTGAATTCCATGAGAAAGACCAATCTTGTGTACCTACTTCCATCGAATCTAATTCATCACCAACAAGCCAATCACCATTATCGACTCGATATTCAAGTTTGTCATGTTCAATCCCTTCTACATTGCCGCTGAATTCAACGGAGCCTTGGAGTGCGGTTCCCAATGGAGGTCCGGCGATGGTAACGGCCATTCTCGCTATGTTTACCCACCGAGCATCAATTGCCGATTCATCACCATCATCGGTGAGTGCACGAGCCAATACCAAGACATAATCTTCGTCTTGGCGGACCCAACTTTCTTTGACGGAGACGTCTAAGAACCAAGATGTTACGTCGCCGCCTGCATCTGTCCAACTTTGTAATTCGCGTACAGTTCCCGATTCAAGATGTTGCATAATTCGAATCTGGATTTTAGTATAATCGTCACCAGCATCATTTTCCACAGTGTCACCTGCAATGCGGACGAAGTTTCCTTCAATCCACCAAGAACCGTTACTTGGTTTGGACATATCGACATGGTCGCCTGAACCGTTTCCAGTTGGTGGAGGCGTGACGCCACCACCGCCTTCGAGAGGAGTGCATGCCTTTTCCAAAACCGTATCGATCGCACATGAGGCATCGATGAGGCCGAAGCCCCATTCATCGTTCCAACGATCAGAAACGCTCGGTTCACTTGCACTGCCTCGTTGTTCGGAAGAGTTGCGGAGAATGTCTTTGACTTCTTGTGGTTCGAGTGATGGGTCAGCTTGTAGCATCAAAGCAACAATTCCTGAGGCGATTGGAGTTGCCATGCTGGTTCCATCTTTTTCGTCATAATCAGAACCTGCAAGAGGTTTCGCCGGTTGGCCTGGGAAAGAAGTACCGGTTTGCGCAGTAGCAGACATAATGGAAGAGCCGTATGAGGTAATATCAGGCTTCAATTCATCCCACTCATCATCATCAGCATCGTCGAGACGAGGGCCTGTATTGGAGTAATCTGCAACATTGTCGTCGGTACGATTGATGCTGCCTCGGTCTGTTGCGGCACCAACTGAAATCGCTCGGTCTGCACTGGCTGGAGAAGGCACTCGATTCGAACCATCATTGCCCATTGCAACAACACAAACGATTGAAGCATTGACAGCGTCATTGACCAGACGTGCTTCAGAACCGCTACCATTGTCACCTTGGTCTCCTTGGTTGAGTGGAGTAGAGGCTGAGCCAAAAGACATAGAAGCGACCTGAATGCCACGTGTGGAAGAATTGTGACCCCAATCGGTATCTTGGTTGTTAATTAACCATTGAATCCCATTGAGTGAAGCTTGTGAATTGGTACCACCTGTATCGGTTAGAACTTTGATGTCAACGAGATAAGCACCAGGTGCAGTACCCATGTGGACTCGGCTTCGGTCTCCTGTTCCAACGGCTGAACCAGCAACGTGAGTGCCGTGACCATTTCCATCATCGGGGTCTTGTGAACCATCTGGGTTTGAAGCGGAAGAGGTTGCATCGTATCCTGCAACCCATTTGTGATCATTGTAAGAGAGTGGGTCTTCGTCCGGCTCATCGCTTTCATCATCAAAGTCATTCAAAGATTCATGCTCGTTGTCGACGCCTGTGTCGAGCACTGCAACAACAATGCCTTCGCCAATGTAATCGCGTTCGTATGCGGTAGCGGTGTAAACATCTGATGGTCGAGCACGGGAGGCTTTCGCAGCGACATCATTGGATGGAATCATGACGTTTTGCATTTCAATAACAACAACACCATGCATGGAATAAAGGTCCATAAGGGCAGACACGGGGACCTTGTCAACTGCTACAGAATCAATGTCGATCAGTTGTTGGAACCACGCTCCACCTTCTTCTCCAACCCAACCATGTGCATTGAGGACGGTGCGCAGGGTTTCGATTTCAGCATCGTTTGCTCGCCAAGCATAGTCCACAACAATAGCCACTGTTTTTCGGCCATCTGGGCCAATAATTGCAGTTGGAGAATCGGAATCTGCACCTGCTAAAACTCGTTGAAGGCGATCATCCATTCCATTCCAATCAAGGTCGGGGCCATAGGATTGCCACCATTGAACATCTTCAGCCGAAACGCGTTCACCTCGATCGATGTCACGTACTGGACGCAGACACAGTTCGTCACCGCACATCAACGGCGGCAAACCATCGACAAGTATTGGTTCAGAAAAGGCAGATGGAAGAAGGGAATCGGGTGTACTTGATTCTGAGTCATTCGCAAGTACGCCAAGGTCTGCAAACAAAAAGACAACGACCAAAAAGAGAGAAATACGTCGAGATTTCCATGATGATGAAGACTGCAAACCACCCACTCCCATATGTTGCTGTGCCGTTCCGCCTTTGAGCCTATCCTTTCTTTGGCCACTCCCAGCCCCTAAAGGGGCTTGGGAGGTCGTGATGTATCACTCTGGCCAATTGAGGTGTTCTGGTTCTACAGAACATTGGAGTTGCGGGCCTGAAATACGCTCTACAACTCCAAGGTTTGCTTGACAATCTGGGCACTTAGCAGCCTCGGCAAGATGCTCCATCCAAGCCAGTCGGGTCTCAGGCTCATCTGCTGATGCCAGAAGACTGCGCAGGGAGTCACGAATCGTACGAGGGATTTCAAGACCTTTTGCAGTCCATGGATCAACGATATTCGACATGTCAACCATTGTACTTCGAATTTGATTTAATCTTGAGCGTTCACCACTGGATGAAGTCGGTCCACCGTCTTCGACACCGAGAAGATATGGTCCATTTTTAGCAATCAAAGGAAGCAGAAGATAAGCCGCTAAAAATCCGCCCAAGTGCGCCATGTGAGCTACATCGCTCGCCTGATTCAACCCGAGTGTCGAATAGGCACGGTAGACCTCCATAGCAAAGTAAAACAAAGCCAAGTAGAGAACAGGCCATTTTCGTATTAAAATGAGGGGGAAAGGAATCTCATCTTTGGGCCAACCGGCCAAGTAGGCTCCAAACAATCCAAACGCAGCACCAGACGCGCCCAAGGAAGGGTTTCCCGAATCTAAATTAAAGACATACCAAGCAAACGAACCGCCAAATAAACCAATGCCATAAACCAAAGCAAATCGACGAGTTCCAAGCCGTTGTTCGAGAGGAACGCCAACTAAAGCAATGACCAAAATATTACCCAATACGTGAGATGCATCCGAAGGACTGTGTAAGGAATCCTGCTGAGAAGAAAGTGTGGAACCAAGCAGCCCCACTGATACGGTTTGGTATCAAGACATAATCCCACCATAACCATCCACCGATCCAGCCGTTCGAGAATGCAAATTGACCGAGAACTTGAACCAAATATCCCAACAGTAATCCAACCGTAATGGACAATGCCAAGGAGGTGCGATGCCGAATGGCGTAGAGAATCGGCCAAACAATGGCAATCACCCAGAGTCCGAACAACAGCCATTCGGAGGTTCCGAACAAGGACATGACTGTGGCCATGTCAAGCCTAATGAGAGCGCACATTTGAGTTCATGGTCGTTCCAAGTGAGAATGGGAGGTTTGATGTCGGTCTGCAATCTCGCACATCCATGCCAGCATCATTGCTCAGCCTCGTGGACATCGAAGTCCGCCGTGGCATGGGCGTGGTATTCAGTGGTTTTAATCTCGAAGTCGACTCAAAAGATGTTGTTGTTCTCCACGGAGAAAACGGCGCAGGTAAATCTACAGTCATCGAAAGTTGTGCACGTTTACTGCCTTTGGAACGTGGCTCGATTCTCCACCATGGCTCGCTCGTTGTCGACTCTGAAGGGCGTAGGTCTCTTGCCAAACAACCCTTCGGACTCACCCTTCAAAGCAATGGTTTACTTGGTGATGAAACCGTTGAAAACCATCTTTCGACTGTCTGTTCACTTTCTGGAATGAAAACGGATTTACTCCCGTTACTTGATGCATATGGGCTTGCTCATCGGAGATACGACCGTATTGGACAATTATCAGGCGGTCAGGCTCGAAAAGTAGCGGTTTTAACCGGCCTTTTACCAGCCATGCTTTCTCGAGAGCCTCGTTTGGTTTTGCTCGATGAACCTGCCACTGGTCTCGATGAGCGTGCCCTCGCAAGATTGATTTCGGATATCGGTCAATTACGTGAAGCAGGTCATGCGTTTGTCATTGCATCCCATCATCCAGAAATAATGAAATGTGCAACACGGCTGCACGATTTAAAATCTGAAACAAGTCAAAATCAACCGGAAAGTCAGCCGTGGCAAGCTCTCGGCATCGAAGAGAACATCAGTTTACTCTCGACACGAACAGGTCACCGCTACCTTCGTTCTACGCGCGCTGGTTTAGCGCGTAACGGCCTGACTGCACTGCTGGTGCTTGGGGCACTGTTAGCGTTTATCGACCCGGCATCACTTGAGAAATCCATTCTTGTTGGTTTTGTTCTTGCTGCACCTTTTGCAGCAGGTTTAGCAGGAGATCCGGTCGTCTATCTCATGCGTGAACAACGGGCTGGAGATTGGTGGAGAGCACATGTCAATCGATTGCCTGCTGCAGACTTCTTAGCCCCAGTTCTTGGATTTACGTTAACTGGACTTGGAAGTATTTTGTTTCTCGATGCCTTCAATTGGAAAATTTCAGTGATTGGTGCTGGTGTGCTTTGGGCGACTTTACTTTGTGTCCGATTCATAGAATTGAGCACTTTGCGGTTAGCACGCCCGAACGCAGTTTTCATCAGACTGTTACTTCCAATTTTGATTCTTCCTTGGGCCTTGGTAGTCGAATACGCAGCAACCTTGTGAACACCCAAGTTCAAGAAGGAGTGATGGAGAGTTCTTACCATGCGACGCCGATTTCCGGAGGTGTTTCTTGGCATCGGTTTTGTTGGCATCATGTCAACTCTCTTCTTGGGATTGAATTGGGCTCCGAGTGTATCCATCAATGCTTTTGAATCACCTGCTGCACAGCGTATTTTTTATTGGCATGTTCCTGCGGCATGGGCTGCATTTATTGCTTTTGGAGTCTTATTCACCGGCTCTGCTCTGTGGTTTTTCAAACGAAGCCCCTTTGGCTGGCGTTTACATGTCGCAGGTGCCGAAGCAGGATTGGCTTGCGGTTTGATGACAGTTTGGTCTGGATGTGTATGGGGTGCTGCAGAATGGGGCACTCCTTGGGATTGGACTGATGTCCGTTTGAACACTTTTGGACTCTTGACTTTGCTTGCATTGTTTTTGGTTCTTGGACGCCAAAGTCAACCCGATGGCGTAGAAACTCGAGACACCTTTTCCACTTTTGGATTGTATGGCTTTGTCCTTGTACCCTTGACCTATATCGCAACAAGAATTTGGCAAATACGCCACCCAGGCCCGGTGATCGGAGCAGGTGATGACGGTGGCTCATTACAATCCAGCATGGCCCTAGTGCTGCTTATAGGAGCACTCTCTTTCACGATCTTTATCATCGGACACATGATGATTTCAATGCGCATAACCCATCTTGAACAGCGTTTAGAACATGCTCAGAAAAAACTTGACGGAGGAAATTGAAATGGAAGGTACAAATTATCTCACAGTTGCTTATCTTGGAATGATTGCTGCGCTTGCCATATGGACATGGACCGTTGTCGTTCGAAGTCATTCAATTGAAACACGCCTCAAAGCCGTTGAATCAAGTATTGGAATCGATGTGTCGCAAGCCGATGGAATCGCTACACAATCAACTGATGACGCTCAAGATGATGCCACAGTTTGAAGACGGGTACGCTCACCCGACCGATAGAGGGATTTGATGACAGAAGGACTTGGAAGTGAGTTTTGCTTAGTCTGCGGCGCAGACCCACCTCTTTTTGGCGACCGAATGTGTGAACCTTGTATTCGGAAAAGAATCAAACTTGTTGAAGTTCCAGAAAACATACCGTGGGTCCGATGTGCCCGTTGTGGAATCGTCGAAATTCAAGGGAAATGGGTTCATATCTCAGAAGAAGAAATTTGGAATGAATTGATTCAGCGGCATGTACAATTCCACGTACAAGCCGAAAACATTAGTCTTGGTCTTGAGACACGAACAATGTCAGATCGACATACACTCTTGTATTTACAAACCGAAGGTACAATCGAAGGTTTAGCGTTTCAAGAAGAACATACAATGAGGGCACGTATGGCGAACGGAGTATGCCTCACTTGTACTCGAAGAGCCGGTAATTACTTCGAAGCAACTGTACAATTACGTTCAACAGGCCGTCGTCTCTCTGAAGAGGAATTTACTTCACTCCGAGCAACGCTCGATACGGTGATTGAAAATCTCTCAGATGACCCGATGTTCTTCATTACTTCTGAAGGAGCCGTCACTGGCGGTTACGATGTTGTTCTTGGAAGCAAAGGACTTGCTCGAACATGGGGTCGGCATCTTGTATCGAACTATGGGGGCTATCTTACTGAAACCAATTCGACCGTTGGACGCAAGGATGGAATCGATGTTACACGTTTGACACTCTTGTATCGAAAGCCAGGATATGACCTCGGCGATGTACTTCGCTGGAGAGACAAGTATTGGCGCCCTGCTTCTTGGACCAAAGACGGTGCGGTTATGTCTCGTGTCGACCGTCAAGAACGAACGGGCGCGAGTTGGAGAGATTTAGAATCAGCGAATGTCATGACTCAAATGAAAGATCAAGTCCTTGCCGACATTATTACTGAAGATTCTTCTGTGGCAGAATTCCTCGACCCCTCAAATTGGAATATGGCCTCTGTTCGAATACCTTGGGACCATGTTCCACGTCAGCAACTTCGTCTTGCACGCATCGATGGAGAATGGTTAGCATTGCATAAACTCGGTTGCGATAAAGAGAAGAAGAAGGAGGAGAGTTTGAGAGACGACACACAGGTAAATCCAATGGCTCATTCACCAGATGCCGGGGGAAAACTTGGCATGGCCGACCTTGCAAAGGCTCTCGATAATGAGGGAATGATTGGATTTACTCGCGCTTTTGTCGATGATTTACAGAAGGGTTTTGCTCATGCAACCCCTGAACATTTCCCTTGGATGAAGGACATCGCCCAGTCTCAGTGGGACGGCATCCTGTGTCTCGGAATGGGTGGTTCAGCAGCCGGTGGAGATTTTGTATCTGCATTGTCAAACTTCCATGGCACGCTCCCCATCATCATTCAACGGGATTATGTTCTTCCATCTTGGTGGAAACCATCATGGCTTGTTCTTTCAACCTCGCACAGCGGAAATACAGAAGAGGCTCTTGAAGCAACAGAAACGGCTTTGAAAGCTGGAGCAACTGCCATTATCATCTCCACAGGAGGCGTACTTTCGGGTATGCCAGAATTATATCCAAATTGCTTTTTGATTCCTTCAGTCGGAGGCCAACCACCACGTACTGCGTTTGGACATATATTCAGCCGTCAACTTGGACTGCTGCGAAGTATCGGAGCCTTACCAACACCTCGTGAAGGTGCAGATGAGGCCATGTTGGCCCGTTTGCAAAAAGCCTGCGATGGATTTGATATTCTCAATGACCCCGAAGGCGATGTCGCTCAGTTAGCACTCTGTATGCTTGAGCGTCCGATCGCTTTACTTGGTCCAACAGAATTGCAACCAGCGTTGAACCGTTTCAAGAATCAAATCAATGAGAACTCCGCTCGATTCGCTCGAATTGGCGTCGTTCCAGAAATGAACCACAATGAAAGTGTAGCTTGGGGCGGGGTTGGGTCCGACCAAGATGCTTCTGCGGTTGAACATGTGTTGTTACTTCTCACTTGGCAAGGAATGCACAGGCAAGTCAACAAGAGAATGGACTGGATGGTTGCTCATGCCGCTACTGACTATGCTTGGAAGATTGCAGGCGAAGGTAACTCTCTCCTCGAATCATTGCTCCACCTCTGCATTTTGATGGACTGGATTTCAATTGCCTTGGCCTTACTTCATGGAAAAGACCCTGCCGCTATTGGACCAATTTTGGCGCTTAAAGCCCACCTTGAATCCGTTCAATGAATCAGTAGACTTCTCCCACGATCAATCGTGGGTCAGGGAAATCAATCAATGCTTGAAGACGTTCTTCTTGTGTGACGACTCCTGGTAAATCATATCCATAAGGTGAATTGATTGAGAGTTGAAGATGAAGATGCGGAGGCCAACCGCCGTTTTCTTCTTCCGCCCCAATGAAGGCAAGACGGTGACCAGCAGGAAATGTTTGACCTTTTTCCAAACCGTCAAGGCTATCAAGACGAAGGTGACCGTGCAAAACCCAAATGGTCTGAATTGGACTTCGTTGCGTTGAACCAACTTCAAGTGGCAGCGAAACGGTATGTTCGGTAATAATCGTCGGGCCGTAAGAACCGTCTTCAGTATTGATTCCAAATGAGTGTATTTTCCCTTCTGCAAATGCATAGACTTCTGTGCCAATAGGTGCTCCGATATCGAGTCCAACATGATGGTTACGCTCTCCATCAAACAGGGGAGCCGTATACATTCCAGGTCGTCGCTCATCGTACTTCCCAAGAGAATATTCATATGGGTTTTCAAAATCGCTTTGTGGACCTCGTGAAAAGTCAAACACCCAATATTCGCTTGGTAATTTCACAACGGGGTGAAAGTCCAACGGAGAGTTGCCCATACCTCCGTGACTGGGCTCTTTCATTTGATTGTTAGCCGAACAATGAAAACCTAAGTGGCGAAGTTGGAGTTATGTTCCTCACAGCGGCTCTTCTGCTGTTGGTCACATTTGTACCGGGATATGCGCTTTGCAAAGTATTGGATGCAAGCGCTGACCGCATGAGAAGAATTGCATTATCACCTGCATTAGGATTGTTGCTTGCCTACGGCCTTGCTGGGGTGCTGGTGTTGACTGGACTATGGACATGGCATCTCATGTCGGCATTACTCTTACTCCTCAATGCGATTGCCATTACACGGATTCGTCGTCGACTTGAAGCGGGTAAAGTGCTAACGTCATGGCAAAAATTGGAACGAGCCATGCATGGTGAAGTCTACGGAACTCCAGAAGAAAGCATTAGCGATGAAGTCGCTGCACAACGTTGGTTACAAAACCAACGAAAGCCCTGGATGATGGTACTTGCCGCTGGAGTGGTCGTGAGTTGCCTTACATTACCCGTATTACAAGACATTCCCTTTGGAATCGATTGGATTGGTTTTTCAACCCTTACCAATCAAATTGCCACGGTTGGTAATCTTTCTCTAACTGGCACCAACAGTGGTTTTTGGACCTATCCACCGGCCTATCCATCCCTTGCTGCATGGATTCAAGAAACACTCAACGTATCTCCGGCAAAAGCAGTGTTTGAACTTGGCCACTACAGTTTGTTCGTCCTTATTCTTGGCGTCGGAGGAGCGATGGACCGGCATGGCGCAGGTGCCCAAGGCATTCTGGCGATGGGTCTTGGAGCTGGCCTTTTCGCCAAGACTTTTGATTCGGGGTATCCATCGGTTGCCAGCCAACTCGGTCTCGTCGTAGGGCTGCTGGTCTTGCTTCGGCCAACATCCACACGAGGAAAGCATCACACGACAGGATTCATTCTCGCCTTTTTCAGCGTAGTATTGATTCATCCAACTGGAGCGATATACTTGGGGATGCTTATGTTTGCTCATCTCATCATCGGCCTAAGCCTTGATGAAAAGTACGGTGCGAACATCAAAAAATTGCTTTTGGCAAGTTCAATACTTTTGACAATTGCTGCCACCATTGCTCTGTTGATATTAGCACCACGAATGCTCGACAGTGCCGTATTTGCAGAATATGGTTGGCAAGGTGGACGACCGATGTTCATGTACAACGGGGTACTCTTGGTCTTGGGATTAATCGGAGCATGGAAAATGCGGCAAAGTATCGAAGGGAGATTACTCGCAGTATGGTTCACTGGCTTATGGGTCCTGACCAGTATTCATTTGATTGATGGTTTACAACAAATACCCGTACTTTCATTACTTTCCTATGTTTTGTATTCAATGGGATTGCATGCCTTCCATATACCCTTAGCAGCACTTGTCGCTCTTTGGTGGAGTGATTCTACTTGCCTTACTTCATTAGATGAGCGAAGAAGTTTACTGACCATTGGCTGGGATCCACATCCTCACAGGTACATCGCAGCAGGACTTTCGACACTCATCTTGATTGGGACTCTTTTTGGAAATGCGGTCTTAGTTCAAGTATCTCAGCATGAGGAATTGCATGCAACGACGCTTGGCGACAGAGAAATACACGAAGCATTAGCCGATTTACCTGAAGGAAGCATCGTATACACTGAGAATGCGCAATGGGGATATGTGTACAGCACCCCTTCTAATGTTGCTACTACAAGTATTCCGTCACTCGGACTCTTGCACGTGGAAAAGAGTATTCAATCGGCTGCAACCACTGCAGTGTACTCTGATTTGCCTTCAAAGATTCAAACGCTTGAAATCACTCATGCCATCTCTTCACCCTTAGGCACGGTTGGTTGGGCATTAGCTCAATCGAATTACTGGGAGCCTCTTCTTGAAAGACAAGGTAGCGTGCTCTGGGAATTTGATGCCTCAGGCTCAGCAAGCGCGTCGGACTTTTTGAAAGTGGATTCTTCGACCTGCAATGACATGTGCTCGATGCGGAACGACCCTTGGAGTGAACATCGCTTCCGCGACACCCTTCAACTTGGAAATCAACGTGCATTCATCCCTGAAGGCAGCGATTCAGTCGTTTCCTTTTCATCAATCGATGGATTTACTGGAGATGGGAGGGCATGTCTTGTCTTTGAAGCAAAAGGCAAAATCAGTGAAGTTCAGATGACGTTCCGAACTCAAAGCAATGAAACATCGCTTCGTTCGGCATATACTGCAGGGTGGCATTCACTTTGCTTTGAGCAACAAGAGGTCGACTCCATCTCGCATTTAGAAATCGATTGGTCTGATGACGAAAGTGGAAGTCTGTGGCTTAACCCTCTCGGACTTTCAGGCCGGGGAGATTCTCTTCTCGATTCGACGGGATTAACCCTTCATTGGTTTGAAATACAACATTGAGGCGTTATTTGAGCGAAGTCATCAAAGCCAAACAGAGGCTGGAACAGTCATGAAGCGAGTGATGATTCTGCTTCCCACCTTGGATGAGGCGCAAGGTTTAGCTCAAATTCTACCACGGATACCAGTGGAAAAACTTTCCAAAAAAGGTTGGGAGGTTGACCTCATAGTAATCGATGGTGGTAGTGAAGATAACTCGAAAGAGATCGCGCAATCGCATGGTTGTACATTCATGCTTCAACAGGGAAAAGGAAAGGGCGCAGCAATGCGACTCGGATTTCATACCTTTCTCAACTCGAAATGTGATGCTTTGGTGATGTTTGACCCTGATGGGACCTATCATCCTGAAGAGATGTTCAAACTCCTTTCAAAACTGAATCATGCTGATGTTGTCGTTGGGGACAGATTACGTGGTGCCATGGACCCTGATGCAATGACGAGAACGAATTATTTTGGAAACCATCTACTGACATGGATTGCAGTTGCTCTTTATGGACTACCAATGAATGATTTGTGCTCAGGGTACTGGGCTTTTTCACGGCGAGCTCTTTCAACATTCAAACTCAATTCTATGCGTTTTGAAATCGAAGCGGAGATGTACACCTCTTGCGTTGTTGAACAACTTGACGTGGCGCATGTACCAATCAGCTATAGTAAACGGTTGGGCGAAGCAAAGTTAGGCTCAGTCAAAGATGGTTGGAACATTTTCCGAAAATTATTGGTTCGACGAATATTCTCAACCCCTCACGAAGGTCGGCTGGGTGAAGGAAACTTATCGATTCGATAAAACGACAAGGCTCAAAGCATTCTGTCGAGAGCCCGAACTATGCGCCGAAGACCAACTGTTGTACTCGGCGCATCAGGCTTGGTCGGCCAACGGATGCAACAGAGACTCTGCAATCATCCTTGGTTTGAACTGAAGGCAGTTGGAGGCCGGCCAGGAAATGCTGGGGGACTACTTGAGCAAATTCCATGGAGACTCGACCAATTGCGTCCGAATTTAACTTCGGTTCCAATCTTTGACCTCTCAAGTGATTCCTTTATCCAAGACATGCTACAATTAGGCATTGAAGTTGCTTTTTCTTGCCTACCGAGTGATGTTGCTGAACGTGTTGAAACTGAATTGGCACGGGCAGGAATTGCGGTATTTTCCAATGCGAGTTTTCATCGTGGAAAGGACGGGATTCCACTGGTCATTCCGGAAATCAATGCCGAACATTCCTCTGCTTTTTCAACCACCAAAGGACCGATCATGTGTGGCACCAATTGTACTTTGATTCCTCTGGCAGTCCCTCTTGCAGCACTCCGAGCATTCGAAATACAAACCGTCCGCATGCGCAGTGAACAAGCGCTTTCAGGTGCAGGCTGGCAACTGTTATTCGATGAAGATGCAAACAAGGGGATACTTGATTCAGAGATACCTGGTGAAGCCGAAAAAGTTGCTGAAGAATTACTTCATGTGTTTGGAACACTCGATGGAACAACGGTCGTTCCCGCTCAAATGGAACTCGACATTGAATGCCAACGTGTAGCACGGAAAGATGGACATCAGGTTTTTGTCAAAGCTACATTTGCTCAACCATTATCTCTTGAGTTCGTGCTTCAAGCCTTCACTTCACATCAATTCTCAAAGGCGATGATGCAATGCCCCAGCGCCCCAACACATCCTTTGCATATTGTAGAACACATTGAGGTTGAGCAACATCTTTGGAGCAATGGTACTGCCTTCACCAACCAGCCAAGACCGAGCGAAGATTTGCAAACTGGTATGGCAATCATCGTTGGTGATGTAAAACTCATTGACGAATACACTGTTTCATTTTCAGCATATTCGCATAATACCATTCGAGGTGCTGCAGGCGGTACAATGCTGTTAGCAGAACAAGCCGTTGTTGAAGGACACATCCCCTAAGCATCACGAAACAACAGTAGGCATAAATGCGGCGACGGCACCCTCGGTTTGGTGCGGACATGGGTATTACTGCAATGATTCCGGACATGACCATCGGTCAACTTGCCAATGAGGCAGAGTCTCGATGGGGTGAAATCTGGGATGAAAATGCTGCTCGTATGCTTGTTTTGTTAATCTGCCCTCGTAAAGAAAGGAAACTCTTGGAATTACATGGAGATATGGTCGAACATGGTCAACCAGTACTCACTGTATTCCACCGACCGCGTCGAGAGGCATCATTGCTTGAAGAACAAGAATTTAATCCTCGTGATGCTTCATTTCAGTTTGTAAATTTGGCAAGTCCAGATATGGGGCCATGGTTGCAACATCTCATTTCAAATGAAAAGTGGATGCGAAGTTCGATAGAGATTGTATCCGTACCTTTTACCATGGACCTGCCATCTCAAAGACCGTTTGAAACAGAACGTATTCTTTGTTTCCGCCATCCTTCTTTACCTCCACTGGAACGGTATTACCTTCCGTTCCCACCATCATCGGTTCCTGGGAAATGTTTTGTCAGCCTACCACGTCGTCAAGCAGCAGAGTTTGCTCGTCAACAAGCGGAAGTATTGGGCGTTGGGCGCCTCGAAAAGAAGGTGAAAATCACAGAAGCATCACCGAATGAAATGCCCGTTGCTGTACCATCTGTGGCTGTGGAAGCAAATCGAAACATGGATGATATGATGAATGATTTCTCTTCAAATCTACTTGACAGTATGACTGAGGAGGTTCAAACAGAAGAACCACAAACAGAGTCATTACCACTGCCACCGACTGAATCAGAACCTGAAGAAGAAATCACAGAGCATGTGTTTATCCCGCTACCGCCTGGTGCTGAAACTGCTCAAAGCGAACAGGAATTACCACCTACAGACCTTCAGAAACTCCTGCTGAACCTGAAATGTTGGCTGAACCTTCTTTGGTGAATGTACCGATACCAGAGCCAATTCCAGAACCAGAACCAGAAATGTCGAACATTGAGCGCGAATTCCGTGAATTGGTCACCGGCCTCTTGGCAGCTGGAGTCGCTCCATCAGATGTGATGGATGACCCTCGTTGGGAAGATCTTAACGAAAGAGCGTCTGCTGAAGGGTTTGAAACATGGCCAGTGTTCCTACAATTAGCCGCAATGTAATGAGAAGGTTCAAGTTGATTCGACCAAACGACAGAATGGAGGCAAGCACATGGGGTTCTGTATCAGTTGCGGTCAACAACATCAAGATGGCATTCGATTCTGCAGATTTTGCGGCAATCAACAGCCTGGTGAACAATTACTTGCTCGACTTCGTCAAGAAGCCGAACAAATCCATTACATGCGCCTTCAAGCACAAGCCCTTGCTCAACAGCAACAGCAACAACAACAATATTCACAAAATCAATACAATCAACAACAGCCACGCTGGTGATGGCAATGCGACCCAAGCACTTGGCAATTGAATTGTCGAAACTACAACCTCACCCGTGTACTTCGGTTGAACTCGAACAATACGCAACTGAAGGAGACTTAGCTGCCTATTGGATACTTGGCATCGACCAAGTCGATGAAATGGAAGGGAAACGGGTTCTCGATTTGGGTGCAGGAAACGGAATCCTCGGACTCGGATGTTTACTGGTCGGAGCACAACACGTCACTTTGGTTGAAGCAGATCCGCTGGTCGTTGAGATTGCAAAAAGCAATGCTGAACGCCTTTCGCCCCGTTGCGAAGGTACCGTCCAAGTGATTCAAGAACATATTTCGCTTCAAAGTGAACAACCTGAAATTGTTCCTGACATTGTGTTGATGAATCCACCCTGGGGTGTGCAAACGGCTAAGGCAGACCGTCCACTTTTAGAATATGCATTTTCACTTGGAGCACCTGTTGTCCATGTTCTTCACAGCGCCAAATCAAAACATGTACAAGCACTTGGAAGGGATTATGGCTATGAATCTGAAGCCATGCTCGAAACTGAATTTCGCCTTCCACCAACCTACCTCCATCACAGCAAGAAAAAAGCGACAACAACCGTGCGATGTTGGCGCTTCCACCGGCCCGGCGATGCAAAGTTACTCGAAGATGAGGATTGAAGACTCAAATTTCTCTATATGAGGGGTTGAAAAGGGGTAAGCACACCGGTTCAAACAAGCGACACAGCGTGCGACCTACCTCAGGCCACGTTTGCTACAGGAATGAAAATTATGACGCCGAGCCTCGTCACCCCCGGAACACATGTATCGACCTCATCAGAATGCGAGGCTGGAGTAGGAACTATCGAAATCGATGGGAATATTTTAGCAACGACAACTGGAATGTTTTCAATCGAGGAAGGAATGGCTATTGTTGCTGCAGGAAAAAAGATCGTCACACCAGAAATTGGCGATACGGTTCTGTGTGAAATAGTCAAACTCAATGAAAAGAACGGTGAAGCGCAGGTCATTTGTGTCGAAGGAAAACCTGGTAGTGTTCTTCCCGAACACCTCTACGGACAATTCCACGTTACCGGTATTGTCGACCGATTCATGCATCAAACTGCAGATGCAGTTCGACGTCGAGACGTATGCCGTGCTGAAGTCAAAGAGAACAGCCCTGTTCTCCGTATCAGTTTCCGAGACCGTGACGACTGTGGCGTTCTTCATGCCATTTGCCCACCATGTGGCGATGTTCTTGTTCCTCACCTTGACGGTGACTGGAACGTCCGTTGCCCTACCTGTAATTATCAATCCTTCCGAGCCCTTGCCGACAATTACGGCGCTGGCTGGGCTGAACTTGACCAAGGCGCCAGTGCCCTCAACAACTCTGGTAAGCGTTGGGGTGCTGCTGCTGAAGCAATGTTTGCCAAAGGCCCATCAGGCCGAGCGACATTCATCGCTGCTGATGTTCGAGAAGACGGTCGTGAACGAACTTATTTCCGATTCGAGGGAGAAGCCGGTGGCCAAGGCCGTCGTCCACGAAATGCACCTGGTTGCCGTTTGTTCATTGGTGGACTACCACGGGAAGTAGGAACTGAAGAACTTCGTGCCTTGTTTGCCGAACACGGTGACATGACCGACTGTATTGTCCTCACGGATGATAACGGAGTCAACCGTGGCTTTGGATTCGTCACCTATTCCGATAAATCACACGCTGATGCAGCTGCTGCAAAACTCAATGGTCACAAAATCAACGGTCGTAAAATTGGCGTCCGGGATGCTGACAGTGACGATAAGAAAGGAAAGAGAGAGAAGAGAAAGGATCCTGAAGGACTCAAACTCTACATTGGAAATCTACCTTTCAAGGCAACTGAAGAAAACATCAAGGCCATGTTTAATGGAATCGCAACTGTGAACGACCTCGTGATCGCAACAAGTGGCGATGGAAAACCAAAGGGCTTTGCATTTGCATTCGTGAAGGAAACCGACAAAGGCGACGAAATCGTCTCAAAACTCAATGGCTCAGAATTACTTGGACGTCGAATAAAAGTCGATGTATCACAAGGTGGTAAGAAAGGTGGTGACACCAATAAGAAGCCTCAAGGTAACAACAACTCTGATGGTAAATCCAATCGTGAACTTCAAGCACTCCGTGAAGAGGAAGAAGATTCAAAGAAGCGCTCTCGACGCCGTCCAGAGAAGAAGGATTGAAGGCAACCAACTCGAGGTTAGCCATCATGGTCGAACAGACATCACCCAAATGGTTGATTCTTGACGGCTATGAAGATGAACCTGCTGCTTTCGGAGTTCCGCCGTATGTTGGATTCCATATTCGATATCTCTGCGGTGTTTTAGAACAGGCAAACATCGATTATGACTATATCACGATTGACCAGTGGCGAGATTTCGTAAGAACAAATGGTGAATCGTGGGCTCGAAACCGACTTTCCAACATTGAAGGCATTGCATGCATCGCAGGTGCAGTTGTCCCAGGACGATACTTACGAGGCACACCCCTTTCACTCAAAGAGACTCGAACTCTCATCAGCAACCTTCCAATGAATGTCCCCGCACTCTTTGGTGGATGGGCAATACGTGGTTGGAGGCAACAAGGTTGGACACCGTTACGCAAGAATTTGTTTTTAGCAGTTCAAGATACCGATGCAACTCTTCACACCTACCTGCAATCTGGAGAATGGAAGCACACTCGGCGCACTGCTGAACAATGGACACAATGGGCCCAGGCCGGTGCACGCAGTAAATCGGTCACTGGCCATCCTGACCTAGGAACGGAAGAGAAGAAAGGACCACTTACCTATGAAGTCGAAGTCTACCAAGGATGTGTTCGTTACAAACGTGGTTGTAAGTTTTGCATTGAACCGAAAAAGGGAATTCCAATTTGGCGAACTCCTGAGGACATTATCGAAGAAGTTCGACTGGCACACGATGCCGGTGTGCAACACGTTCGACTTGGAGGCATGACTGACACCTATACCTACATGGCAGAAGGTGTTCAAGAACTCGAATACCCCGTGCCAAATCCTGAACCAATCGCTCAACTGTTGCACGGTTTGAGAGAAGATGAGCGACTTGGCATTCTTCATACCGATAATGGCAATCCATCGATCATCGCTCAGAATCTCGAGGAATCTGAAGAGATTACCAAAACACTGGTGGAGACTTTGTCAGATGGTGCAGTTCTTTCCTTTGGTCTTGAATCAGCCGACCCAAGCGTACACGAAGCCAATTGGCTCAATTGCGACCCTGCTCAATTGAAATCTGCAATCCGTCTCATCAATAAATATGGACGTGAAAGAGGTGAACGGGGGTTGCCTAAGCTCTTGCCAGGTCTCAATTTCATTGCAGGACTCAACGGTGAATCTGCCGCTACGTACCAAATGAACCTCGACCTGCTGCATGAAATACGCCGTGAAGGGCTTCTTTTGCGTAGAATCAATATTCGACAAGTCGAAGGAGAAGGCTTCCAAGAAATTCCTCAAAAGGAATTCAACATGTTCAAAACGAATGTCCGAGACACCATTGATGGACCGCTATTGGAAGAATTATTCCCTATGGGTGAAGTATTATCCGATGTGCATTGGGAGACGCATGATGGCCGCACTCGATTGGCAACACACCAAACTGAAGCACATACTGCGGAGTCATGCAGGGGAAAAGCAGGCATTACGTTTGGTCGCCAAATCGGTGCCTATCCAATCCTCATCGGTGTCGAATACCACATTCCACTCGAATCTCAGTCTGATGTCGTCATTACAGGACATGGGGCGCGTTCGATCACAGGTGTGGAAATTAACTTGCACCCAGAAAAGATGACACAGAAGCAACTGGAAGCGATTCCTGGAATCGGCGAGAAGACTGCTTGGAAGCTCATCACACAACGTGCAAAGCAAAAGCGAAAGGTTCGAGACGAACCAGCCTTTGAAAATGCTAAAGCCTGGTTCAAGGCGACATCTATCGATTGGGATGAGAAATACTCTTGTTATTTCCAAAATAATTGAAAGTATATGCAGAGATGAATAGATAAATATTCAAAATGCTTCAACTGTTTTTGAGCATCCACAGCAAGTATGAAAAGTTCGCAAGGAGACTAAATTATAAGCAAGAGGACATCAATTCACATTATGCAAGTCAAGCGAACACTGTCTGTTGCCCTTTTCCTAACGGTTCTTCTCCTAGGACAAGCCATGACCGGCCATCTCAACCAAATACCAGGCATTGAACAGGATTCAACCTTAGAATCAATCTCTGTTGTAATGGCATCGAACTCGACCAATGATACAGATGGCGACGGAATTGACGACGCTTACGACGATTGCCCAAACGGCGATACAAATTGGACATCCACGGCTACAACCGATTGGGATGCCGATGGATGTCAAGATTCAATGGAAGATACTGACGATGATAACGACGGAGTTTCGGATAATTATGATTCTTGCCCGAAAGGACTCCTTGGATGGACAGCTTACAGTGGAAATGACTATGATTCAGATGGATGTAAAGATTCAAATGAAGATTACGACGATGATAACGACTGGGTTTTCGACGCGGATGATTCCTGTCCGAAGGGAGAACTCGGATGGATTTCAACAAATTCAACCGATGCAGATAGCGATGGATGCAGAGATTCTACAGAAGATTCTGATGGCGGTGCTGGCAGTGGAAACAACTCTGGTGGAAACAACACTGGTGGAAACAACACTGGAGGAAACAACACTGGAGGAAACAACTCTGGTGGAAACAATTCTGGCGGAAACAATTCTGGTTCGAATAACGATTCGCATTGTCTTACAGTCGACAATGTTTCTGTTGATACAACATATGTGGCGACCTTAGATTTGGTCAACATCTGTAATCACGTATTGAACTATCCAGGGGTAAATGCGAGTGCCAACCACCCCGGCGTCTCAGGCTTTTACAATGGAACCGAATGGTATTACCTGATTGGTTCGTATGGAACCTACAACATGAGTTGGCAACTGTCATTCGACCAGTCCGTAGTTAACGGATCGTACATTACACTGTATTTTGAAGCTACAATCCTCAACTGTGGAGGAAGCGATTCATACCATGATTGCCCAAATTCAAATGATTCAACCTTAACTCACCAGTTCCTTTTCATTTCCAACAACGAAAACTCTGGTAACAATACCGGAGGCAACAATACCGGTGGTAATAACACGGACGGTAATAACACGGGAGGCAACAATACCGGTGGTAACAACACGGGAGGCAACAATACAGACGGTAACAATACAGACGGTAACAACACAGACGGTAACAACACAGGCAATGCTTCGAACCCCTGCGGGAATCCTTCACCATTAACCTTCAGCAACACTTCAAGTGCATATGCTGTGAATCAGAGTGTTACATTTATTCTGACGATTGATTGCGATGAAGGAGATGTTCCGTTTGCCATTTTTGGAACGATTGACTCCGCCTTACAAGGTAGTTTCATGGTTGACTGGGGAATACCTGGGATATGCGATTACTGCTGGAACTTTGTGCAAAGTGGTCAATCGCAAACTTACACTCACTATCTGAACTGGGACTCGAATGATTCTATGTATAACATCACATTGACATTAATTTCTGGACAGGAGGGCATTCAAGGAGAGTATATTGTTGAAGCTTCTCTTGCTCTTGAGGACAATCTTTCTTCAAACATAACATGGAATTTCACAGTCTATGGAGATAATGACGCAGATGGGGTTTCAGATGCTACCGACAATTGCCCAAACGGCACTTCAAACTGGACTTCCACAACCGTTACTGATTATGATTCTGACGGGTGCCAAGATTCAAGCGAAGACACGGACGATGATAACGATGGAGTCAACGACGTATCTGATTCCTGTATGAAAGGAGACCTCGGGTGGACTTCTTCCACCTCGACTGATTATGATGGTGATGGATGTAAAGACTCAATGGAAGATTTGGACGATGATGCTGATGGGATTTCCGATACGAATGACAATTGC
Source organism: uncultured Candidatus Poseidoniales archaeon (assembly GCA_905182715.1). Taxonomy (GTDB): domain Archaea; phylum Thermoplasmatota; class Poseidoniia; order Poseidoniales; family Poseidoniaceae; genus MGIIa-L1. Next base: position 2,608 of record CAJJCP010000001.1, on the reverse strand, counting down.
CCTCTGGTAGCAAATGCTGACCAGGCTGATTTGGATGGCGATGGCATTGGCTCCCAATGTGATGAAAGCGAAGTATCAATCGATGAAGACAGTGACTGTGTATTCAGTGATGTCAATTACGAACCAACTACTGAAGTAATATTCTACCTTTCTTGGACAGATTCTGACGGCGTTGAGCATTGTGGTACGCTGCAATTCGAATTATATTCTGCAGAAGCTCCAATCCATGTTCAAAATTTCCAGGACCACGTTGAAGCCGGAAATTATAATGGAACTGTATATCACCGAATCATCGATGGTTTTATGATTCAGTCAGGCGACTTCGAATATGGAAATGGAATGGGTGGATATGCATATTCATGGCACGGCTATTGTAGTGGACAGCAGATGAATCAAGTCGATTGCGATGAAAATCAGTATTCAATACCTGACGAATCAAATTCAAATTATGTACATGCACCAGGCGCACTTTCTATGGCGAAAACCTCACAAGCAAATACAGGGGGAAGTCAGTTCTTCATTGTCGATGCTGGTTCAACACCGTCACACCTCGACGGAGTTCACACAATATTTGGCCAAGCCATTGCCGGAACCATTGATGGAGTCGAAGTTACAGGAATCGAAGTTGTCGACGCCATCAGTCAAGTTGAAGTTGAAGGGGCACAGGGAAGTTCACCTACCCATGATGTGACCATCATTGGTGCAGAGAATATTGTAAGCACTCAGTCCACCGACAATGGAACGATTGAGGAAGAGCAAGTACCGATTCCTTCGATTGGAATGGTCGGAACAGCCGTGGCCATCAGTGCTGGATTCTTCATTGCCATTCGACGTGAAGATGAAGAAGAAGATGAAGACGAAGAATAGACTCATGTAGGGTCTGCTCTTCCAGCACAGCATGGACATTGGAGCACAACTGGCAGAGGCGGCACAACGCCTGTCAGTGATGTGCGATGCAGCGATTCCAGTGCTTGAGAAAAAGACCATTGTCGCTCATGCGACCAATCCACTCAACTATGCTTGGCCACATCATGAGCAATATTTGCTCAAATGGGGAAATCGAGGAGGCCATACCTTGCTGCTTGGGATGAATCCTGGGCCATGGGGTATGGCGCAAACCGGTGTTCCTTTCGGCGCAACCGGAGTGGCTCAATCGTTCTTGCAGATCGAAGCACGAAAACTTGAGACACCATCAAACGCTCATCCTAAACGCCCGATAGAAGGCATGGCTCTCGAGCGTCAAGAAGTCTCAGGAACTCGCCTATGGAACCTTATGCAGTCACATTTCGGTTCAGTCGAAGAGACATTTGACAACATCTTTGTCGTCAACCATTGCCCGCTCTTGTTGCTTGGTGAGACTGGAAAGAACCTCACGCCCAACAACCTTCCTGCTGCAATCATGGCGCCGATTTTGAAAGCATGTGATGAGCATCTTCTCGATGTCATCGACATTATGGGCGTAACTCGAGTGGTTGGAATTGGAAAATACGCTGAACAACGGGCACGTATGGCCTTGGGTGCTGAAAAATCAGGGCCGGGGACAAGTCGAGATGGTCGGAGCATTCGCATCGATACCTGCTGGCATCCAAGCCCAGCCAGCCCCTTAGCCAATCGAAATGATGGAGCAGATTGGCGAATGAACGTCATAACTTGTCTTCAAAATTGATTTTATCCCATTGGAAAACCGGCGAACTCTTCAAGTGCTTTGTGCAACACTTAGTGTACATGGCAGAACTGCAGATGGCTTGGGAAAGACAACCGGATGACCGACAATGGATACAACCAGAAGGGGACGACCCTCGTACACTGTACCAAATGCTGATGACCAGCGTTGGTCGTTTTGGCGACATGGATTGCTTTGGATATATTCCGGCAAAAGGTGCCGCACGTGTCCATTTGACGTACAATGAATTTGGAGAATTGGCCAATGCAGTCGGTCAACAATTAGCCGATGTCGGTGTCGCTGCTGGCGATCGAATTGCTTTGATTCTTGACAACAGTGTCGAATGGGCTGCTCTCTCCTACGGTGCAAATGGTATCGGTGCTGCATACACTGCAATGTATACGCATCAACATGGCGATGAATGGGCTTACATTCTCAACGACTCGACTCCATCACTGTTGGCAGTTGCGAACACAACTGTACTCGACAAACTTGTCAAGCACCTTCCTGCTGATGCAGCTGCTTGGCCACGATGTGGAATTCTTCTTCTCGGAGATGACCCAGCAAACGAAATTCCTCCTGAAGGCATCGAAGTCCATGCCTGGAAAGACTTTGTTGCAGCGGGCCGTGCGAGTGAAAATTCATTCGTTGTTGGCTGATGACCCCTTTGCTCTCAACACACTCATCTACACCTCAGGAACAACTGGAAACCCAAAGGGTGTTATGTTGACCAACTGGAATACTCTTTCCAACGTTCTGTGTGTTCAATCCGCATTCAAGGTCTATGTTGGCGATAAAAACGCTGCATTCCTTCCTTGGGCTCACTCCTTTGGAAGCACCTTTGATTTGCACTGGATGCTGCGATGTGGTGTTCACATCAACCTCATATCGGAACTCACACGAATTGCTGATGAATGTATTGAAATCAAACCTGCAGTTCTTCTC